>CASDPA010000003.1 GCA_949282255.1 uncultured Spirochaetales bacterium | reverse complement strand
TCCTTCTTATTCTATCCTTTGTTTTCGTTCCCTTACTCTTGTCTTTTTCGTTCCTTTTTCATTGTCTTCTTGGTTCCCTTTTCTGTTGACTCTTACAGCCTCCCTTTCCGGCTCCGAAAGCTTCCTCACATCCAGTCTGACTGATGTTCCGCCTGCCGGGCGACATGGCCTTCTTCAGGCGCATGACGAAGGGCAACACCGTCGTCATGGGGACAAACACGCTTCTATCCCTTCCCGAAGGAAAGCCTCTGAAGGACAGGACGAACAGAGTTTCTCCACATTCCTTCAATTGGAAAGAGCAGCTACCGCTACTGCAACAAGGCCACAGAATAGATAGCATATGCGATACAGGCGTATACACCATCTTCTTAAAAGGGAAGGCATGACCGTCTTGCGCATCATGAGTGATGAAGGGCTTGCAATCACATACATGAAAGAAACGATACAGCTCGTACAAGGGAGAGATATCGCCCGAGGTACTGAACCTTCTTGCCCGGGATTTCCATGCAGACCACCCCGGAAAGAAGCTGCTCACCGACATCACAGAGTTCAGCATTCCATCGGGAAAGGTATATCTCTCTCCTCTTTTGGGCTGCTATAACGGGATGGTCGTCTCCTGGAGCATCGGAACTTCGCCGAGCGCGGAGCTTGCAAACACGATGCTGGCAAAGGGAATAGCACATCTGGGAGACTTATGCAATGCGATGATCCATCTCCGACAGAGGATGCCATTACCGGTGGCCCAGCTGGATAGAACTGGTGGAGAGGAGTCTCGATCGGCGACTTCATGTCCAGGTTGGATGAACACATCCACTGGTACAACGAAAAGAGGATAAAGATATCTCTGGGAGACCTGAGCCATCTTAAGTATATGAAGAACAAGGAGAATAAATTCATAGCTTAGGTCCAAAAATCGTCCGCACTCCCCTATTGTCCGTTCTTAGGCTAAAACAAACAGGCAATACCTTTTCTGTCGGCTATATGGAAAACGTTCTTAGAGAAGAGGGAATGCGGGAGTGAAATCAAGGCATACTCAATCCACCAAAGAAGTTTCCAGAAAGCTTTCAGTTTTTTAACTAATGCCCCCAACTGACAAAATCATAAGCTAGGTTCCCAAGCTTTAAAAGCTCTTGATCCAAAAACATTCCATTCAATTCTTTTTTTATGATATCTTGGCAGGTAATATAATTCTCTTGTGTTAATTTACTCCATACCAAATTATTTATTTTAACCTTTTCCAAAATAATACTGTCCAAAGGGCAATCACATTTACCGAAATCTGGAGCCTTTTTTTCTTTAAATATCAAGCTTTCAAAAACATAAAAATACTTAAAACTCATGTTGATGATTTTTGGGCCAAGCCAAAAGAAGTCACATAACCGCCTTTATTATTTGAGAATTTATCTTTTTGAAATAACCGATTAGCCAAATCCCCGATAATATCTCGGGAAAAAACATATTCATATTCTGCAATTAAAGATGCAATCAATTTACAAGCTTCATCACCAGAAACAGGAAAATTTTGCGAATAAAATCTTCCCACAGTCATCATATCTCTGTAAGCTAACTCATAAGATCTAATTTCAACAGCATTCAGGTCATTTTTATCTACAGAAGAACCTAATATCCCTGATTGCAAAAAATCTAGTCTCCAATTTGTCATTTACACTCTTTACCTTGTATATTCCTTCAATGAAAAAAAAGATTTCTATAGCCATGTATTGACGACAATACCTTTTTCTACCAGCTATATGAAAATATTAATAGAGAAGATGGAATGTATCAATGAAATCGATGCAGACTCATCTCTCTTCATTGTTCTGAGCCTTTGAATCTTCTTAAATGAAGTCGCCAGTCGTCATCCCTTTGAGGGAACATGATCATCATGTGTTTTAAAAACACAATTTTGAAACAGCTCTGTCTGTTATGCCCAAGCGCTCTGCGACTTCAGCCTGGGTAAGGGATTTCTCCTTCCTTTTAGCGCCAATGAATCTTCCTGTTTTTATCTGATCAATCATTGGTTCTCCAAGGGAACATCATTCCGTTCATTGATTTCAATATTATATGTTTTGCCCTTTGAATTAAACAAACCATCGGTTGAGTTCACTATCACAACGGACCAGAACAACAAATTATTTCAATTTTACTTATCAAGCATTGCAAAGACAGGTGAGTTGAAATGATCCAAATCAAGCTTCATAAGAATCTCTCCGCCGTCTTCCACTATGGTTCTGAAGCCTGCTTTCCTGTAAAGCCTTACAGCCCGTGTGTTGTCAGCCTGCACTGATAATGAAATTGCATTACATCCGTTTTCTTTTGCAAGCTTTATCAAAGAGAAAAGGAGAACGTTTCCGATTCCCATGCCTCTATATTCAGGACGTACTGAGATAGCCAATTCAGGAATGGAATCATCAATATGGCCATAACCAGTTATCAAGCGGAGCCACGAGGCTCCGACAGGATTGCCGTTATCTTCCGCTATAATTCCCAGATCCATGGGCTTCGCGCCAAAAGCTTCTGTGTATTGAATGAAACCTTCTGTAAACACAATATCTGTTGATGGGGGTTCACATCCATCAGGGAGATATATCGCATGGTATAGAAAAGTTTGCAACAACCGTTCATCACAGGTCTCCGCCCTTCTGTAAATAATCATCGTTTTCTATTTGGTTTCCTTTTGATTGCAAGCAGCTTCATGAAATCAGCGGACAAGGAATCATCATCTGGATAAAACATAATCCATTTCCCATCATGATAGGTCTTGGAGTCATCATATATCTTCTGAACTTCCCAAGAAAAGCTTTCTCTGTTTTCTTCAAACTTCGTGCGCTCGTCTTTTCCGAAAACAATCATGAATCCCAGGCAGTCGTCCCTGGCATATAAAGGACATAGAGTCTTTCCACCTTTACGGTATTTATACTCGCATATCCAGTTCCTGCCGCCACTGCTCCAGGTTTTTTCCATGTCATATCTTTCATCGATGGCAGAACATAACGACTGCCAAACATCATATAATGACTGTCCAAGCAGATCGATCATAATTGATTCAGATGGAATTATTTCAAGCACAGTATCACTCCTTGCTTTCTTAGCCCCTCATGCAGGCATTGATGAATTTCATTGGAACATCCATGCGCTTCGACACATCTTCAGGAGTCATACCGCTATCAAGGAACCGTCTGCATACCACCTTCATATCCTCTCCCACCTCGATGATATGCCTGTCAGGATCATAGAGACGTACAACACGCTGTCCCCATTTATGCTCGATGACAGGATGAACATATTCAACATCGTAGTCTTTCAGCTTATCAATGAAGCTGTCGAAATCAGATTCTTCAAAATAAATCTCTGCATCATTACCTCCGAATTGGATTTCTTTTCCGACAAACTCCCTGTATGTACCTTCTGCCTGCAGCACCAGACCTCCAGTCAGAGTCTTGTTTGCTCCGAAATCCATGATGACATGCATCGAGAAGACCTTTTTATAGAACTCTACTGATTTTTCGATGTCCTTTACCACGAGCATTGGATTTTTCAGTTTCATGTATATGACTCTCCCCTATAAATGTTTACTGCTTGGCTCAACCAGGTTCATAGCCCAAAACGCCTCGAAAGTATTTGCAGCTCCTCCATGTTCGACTATTTTCCCATCGATGACTTTATCAATATCAACGCCTGTAATTTTAATCCTTTCACCTGTCGGTTTTATTCCAAGCCACTCATTCTGAAAAGTGCCTTCCATCCGGAATTCCGATATCACATAATCACCGGAAACAAACTGTCTCAATATCTCCATTCTGTAATCAGGATAGGTATGCCTTATGGCTTCAAGATGTTCCTTCATGCCATTTACACCGATTTTCTCTGTTCGACCATCTGCCCATACCGTACAGTCTTCTGAAACGAAGTCTTCAAGATTTCCAAGGAGATTGTCAGAAACTATATGCTCATAGAAATCACGTATGATAGCTTCATTGCTGTTCATTTCATCTTACCTTTTCCGAATTGGATGTCTTATGACTGTCTTCATCTTTGGTGGATCAACCTTGCGTGGATCTGAAAGATATATCTCATGGTTCCTCCTCACAACATTTATATATTTTTCGTATCCTTTTGCTTTCAGATAATCAATCATGAATCTAACAGGTGCCGGCTCAGAGTCATATGAACCGACATTCATTATCTGGCCGAAGAGTCCTTCAGCCTTATCTCCTCTGAGATATCATGCTACTTCAACTTCAAACTCATACTCTTCATCAAGCCATTTTTCATAAATACATTCTATGCTGATTTACTGCAGAAATCATTAGAAAAGTAAGAATAATATATAGAGAGTATGATTTTTTAGTAAATTATTTCCTTATGTTGTAAGGATTCTTTTTTAGACAGATTATCCGTTTTTATCCCAAGATGGTCCAAAACGTGCCAGAGAAATCTCGTGCAATTTCCAATAGGACAAGATAAGAAAAGCCATGAACCTGAGCGTTTTCCCACTGATATCTTCTCATAACCTACCATGATACTCGCTTCTCAGTATCTCCATCAGGTCCTCGGGGCTCTCCTTGCAGCCCCTTTGAAGCCACATCTTAATCATCCTAGTGATTCCGGCCCTGAAGAACTCAATATGATATTCGATGAACCTGTTGTCGAAATGCCTAGCGGCAAGGCTTTCGTCATAACCGAAGCCGCTGAGCTTTGCATCATATCCCAGCTTGAAATACGTCCGATAGAAAATCTGGTTATCCCTTATGTGATAAAACAGCCTGGTATAGTCACTGCTGCTGTGTCTTCCCTCGATTTCATCCTTATACATTTTGCTGATGCTTTCTTCGAGCTCCTTCCTCAGGGAATCAGCGACGTCGTAAAGCCCGTCGTAGCAGGCATAGAAGGTCGTCCTGTTGATCCCTGCCCTCTTGCATAGCTGAGAAACCGTAATCTGATCCAGATCCAGATTCTGTATGATCTCGGCAAAGGCCTTCTTTATTGCTTCCAAGGTCTCCCTTCTTCTTTTGTTGTTAGCCGTATTCATTCGTTTATCCCAACACTTGTATGTTTAATTGTAGTTGTAGATCCTCCTACAAAGAAATTATAGTCTGATTGAAATAAAACAACAACTGTTGATTTATTAGGAGAGGTATAAAAATGAAAAAAAGTACTTTCATAACAATGATGATGACAACAGTCAGCATCGTGTTCTTCGCACTTGGCATGTGCATGGCCCTGATCCCCGAGTGGAACGCATTCAGACAAGGCATCGTATTTGGGGTCATCGGCATAATACTCGGACTCGTGACGGTGATCATCTACAGGAAAATGACGAACAAAGCCCCACTTGAAATATCCGGACGGATGGTGTTTACGATAGTCTTCGGAATAATCGGGATTCTTCTTTTCGGATGCGGCATGTGCTTTGTGATGGTATGGAACAGCCTGACGGTAGGCATAATCCTCGGCCTTATTGGAATACTCATCCTTCTTACTCTCATCCCGCTCATCAAGGGGATTGAAGATTGAGGGAAAACCAATGACGCTGAAGATGGTACGATCATGGCAGAAAAAAGACGGATGCTGCAGGAATGTTGTAAAAGCCGCCCTGTCCGGCATCTTGAACGGGGCGTACGCATCATTCAATCTGGTCTTGGCATGGGTATACCGTGATGAATGGTATCTGATGATGGCCGCATTCCTTTTCCCTTTCTGCATCATACGGTTTTTGATCTTCATGATCTGGAAGAACGGCAGCGGGGGACAAAGCGGCCTTGAGGTGCTTCACTCATCGGGAGTGATCATGCTCTTTCTGGATGCCGTGATGGCTGCGATGGTATATATTGCCTCGATGCGTCAGGTTACCGAAGGACACAGAGAAATCATAATGATTGCAATCGCCGCGTACACGTTCACCAAGCTTGGGCTGGCCTTTTCAAAAGCTGTAAGCCACAAAAAGGACGAAAGAGCGCTTTTAAAGACAATAAGGTGCATGACATATGCGGAAACCGCAGCCTCGATGCTGAACCTTCAGCGTTCAATGATAGTCTCATTCGGAAACGAGAATCAGGAATGGGCTCGGATGATGAATATAGCCTGCGGAACGGCGGTGTGCCTGTTCATGGCGGCAATAGGAATTTCAATGATCAAATATGGGAGAAACAGAAATGAAATCAAAAATCGTGGAAGCAAATGAAAAGATTTCGGAAGGTGTCACGGCGGGATTCCAGAAGATTCAGGACGGGGTCGTGAACGGGTATAAGAAAATCGAAACAGGTGTAGTTGAAGGGTTCACAAAGATAGAGGATTCCTTCGTCGGCCGATATCTTACAAGGGATGGAGAGAGCGTAGAGGAAGCAAAGGAAAGGCTGCGCAAGGAAAATCCTTCAAATAAATAAGTTCATACAGGAGAAATAAAAATGAAGAAAAGAATCATGGTGGTCGCCATTATCGCGATTGTTGCGGCTGGTTCGGCATCCGCCGCTTTCGACGGGTTAACAAGCGTGGGGCTGAATTATGAGTTCAGGGACGGCGTGCATATGGGAGGATTGTCTTCCCAGACATTCGGGTATGTCGACAATTGTCCTGTCGGATATCTGGTTTCGGTGGATGCCGATTTCAACCTCGGAAAGGATTCAATGGCTATTGGGATGCTGGTCGTTATATGTTCGCCAACGTGCCGATGTCCGTGGATCTGGCCGTCGGGGCTTCCCTCTCAGGACGAGATTTCAAAGACAAAGGCCTTTTCGGGCTCGGAGTCGGAGGATACCTCGGGGCGACATATTATCTTAACGACGTGGTCGCCTTGCTCTTCGGATGCAATATCGGCTATGACATGCTCGGGGTGGATCTTGACACTGGAGATGTAGGCTTCTCAGGCGATTTTTCTGTAGCGCCTTCACTTTCGGTCGGATTCAGATACTGAGCAGAACCTTTGTTGAGGCAGGGGTGTTCCCTCTCCCCATGCCTTTCAACTATGTTTCCATAAATCATCCAATCTTTTACCCATATGTAAAAGACTTTGTCCATTCCATTTTCCACACGGCTTCCAGCGCGGTGTATGAACAATATGGAATAAGCCTAAAATCCTGTTTTTATCATTTTATCTCCTTTGTACGGAGATATATCCATGTATCAAAAAAAATGGCATGAGCCAACACTCATGGTCGCCACTTCTTGGATCTGGCGTTTTGAGAAAAATATTTCCTTATGCTTTAAGAATCCTTTTTTATACATATTATCTGTTTTCCGTCGAGCACATGCTGTTTTCGCAATAAAACGGGCCGTAACAAACATTGCAATTCCAAACAAGACAAAGACTGCACGACTTTTTTATCGTGAACACCTGAAATCAATCACATATCAAATGCTGTCAAAGCTTCTCGCATGGATAATATTGATACGACGATGCAAAACAGGTCGGGCATGAGGGTATGCAGTTTTTCCGGCTATGGCAGCCTGCCCGGTCTTCTTCCTTCCCTAAAGGCGTGCGCTGATTGTCAAGCGACCAGGAAAGGAAAGCATGGATGCTTATGGACACCTTCCCCCATCGGCTGGATCGAAGCACTCACGATCGTAATCATCAGAACGATCTGCAACCGAAGCAACATCTGCTCGAAGAAACGACTGAATGACAGCCTCGGCACAAGTCCAAAGAAGACTGGGCGCAAGGATGCGAAAAGGAAATGATTAGAACTCCCCTGTCATCGAAATGAAAGAAAAAAAAGAAAGATCCGGATACGACGGATCGACCATCACAGTTTCAAGTGAATCATCTTAACCATGTTGAACCTGCTTGCAACAGCTATGCTCAGCCTTGTGGAGGGCTTCATTTTCCTTCTTGGAATGTTGATGAAATAAGGCTTATCGGAAAGTATGCAGTCCACACCGGTTTCCGTGGCGAACTCCACCGACGAGTCCACGTGGAAAAACATTTTGGCATCACCGTGCCCCATTTGCCCCATATATTTTTTTTGCATCATTTCCAGGCCTTTCCCGCTCAAGGCGTCAAATACGATTTCAATCTCTCCGAAGCGTTTGAGCATGCTGAAAAGCCGGATTATGACGTCTTTTTCGAAATAATGGAACAGGCCTCCTGCTGTTATGAGCAACGGCGCATGCGGCGCATCGGCACGGACGGCTTCGATCCATCCTTTTGAAAACGCATCTCCCGGTATGTATTTTTCACGTTCCGGCTCAGACAGCAGACCGCGACGGAAATCGATGACATCCGGCAGGTCGACGGCATACCATCTGGTTTTTCCATCGTCACAGCGGCTGTATGTCGTCTCAAGGCCGCAGCCAAGCTCTGCTATCACCCCACCCGGCCTACGACTCAAAAAGGATCTGATGATGCGGTCCATGTTCGCAGACCGTACGGCGGAAGCCAACAGCGTATACTGGCTCTGTCTTCCTCGTTCAAGCAGGTCAGACGGAAGCTTCTCCTTCAACTCCAGCGCTTTTTCATCGTTCAAAATCCACGGGAAACGTTCACTTGCATAAATCCTTCCAAGCAGAGGGATGAACAGTGTGTCTTCCACGGTTCCAAGCTTATTCATCGGATATTTCTCCTTTCATACAATCATTTCCTCCCCACGAGAAGACGTGAGGAACCGAGCATCATCAATTTGGCCCTACGGCGTGAGCCGAATATTTTCACTGCAGTGTCAACTAACCGGACCTCGCGATACCCCATGCTTCGCAGTTTTTGGCAGAAGGCTTCCATATCCCCATACAACTTCGGCTTCATGTTGTCGTTGATGGCGAAAACCCCGCCTTTTTTCAGTACACGCAAGCTCTCCAACAACAGCTTCTGCATATCCGAACCGAGGATGTTGTGATAAACATAATTGCTTATGACGGCATCAAAGCTTTCATCTGCAAAATCCAGATGTTTCGCATCGCCTTTCCTGAACGAACATCTGGATGCAACACCTTCGCTGACGGCATTCTTTTCACAGAGTCCTATGCTGTAATCGTATATGGCTTTCCAACTGTCAACACCCGTGACTTTTGCATCCGGCCAGGTCAATGCGGCACGTATCGCCAAGGCCCCGGAGCCGCATCCGACCTCTAGGATATCGCCTCTACCATCATATTCCAACTGGGAAAGGACGACCGAGTGCGACAATCCCATGATCCCCCCGCCATCAAAAGCGTATTTCCTTCTTATCCAAGCGATCCATATCAACATTGCAGCCATCACCACAGTGACAAGAGAAAACAGAATTACAAGGACCGTGATATGAAACATATGAGATAGGACAGCGGCAACCGCAGCCATCACGGTAACCCCGCCGAAAACATAGAACACCGGATTGGACATCCAGCTTCCATAATCCTCATCGTGTGTGCCAAGACATATCTCCTGGCCGAAAGAACCCTTTCTTTCCATTGCATAACCTCGCTTCATCCGGACACCTACGGATCCCCAGATGCAGGAAAAGACAAAAAATGCTTTCCAACACACCTCGCCCACCCCGCATCGGACTTTGAATCCTTTGTAGGCACCTGATTCAGATTATAGTTAGATTAAGCTAACTTTCAAGCTTTTTTTTACTTTTTTCCAAATCTGCATGCTTGAAACCTTATCCGTACAAAATCTTCACAGAATGATGCCCTTCGAAATCTTGTAACGAAAATCTTTTGAAATATCTTACTCATATTCAACGATGGAGGAACGTGTGCAGATAAAATCTAAGACATGTCATGATATAAATATAATACTTTTAAATATTCCAATTTTAGAATAATAAATATGTTTTTAAATGTAAAACTAGTTCACTATGCAACGCAGGGAACAAACTATTATTAACATCACACAATACCACAAATGACCATGTCTTCTGATATTGAGGCATGGGACAGCTGATGCTTTTTCTGGCATCACCCGGAAAGATACGAGAAGGCATGACCTTAACCAATCAGGAAATCATCCACTGAATCTTATCAACAAATATAAAAGTGGTTCTTAAGACTAAAACACAGTCGGCCGGGCTTCCGAGTATAGCAGATGCAACCGCTTTTATGCATTATGATGCAATCCGGAGAAGAAGTTAGAAATACAGGTCGGAAAAAGAAATCTGAACGGTTCCGGCTGGCCCGGATGATTGGTTCAGCGACAAAATCCTTCTCTCATTTTCCAATCAGCCCTGCCATAAACGTGGCCAGGCCGCACATATGGAGCGTGGTTGATGTCATGTCAAGGCGGGGAAAGACATTTGCAATCGAGGTGATGGTGCTTGTAGCGATTCTGTCATCCTGCGGCGCGGACATGCGTTCTTAGAATTTATGTTTCATCTGCAACAATTATTTTACGGATCTGCATGCAGGGACCAAAATAGTTTTGTCTGAGATTTTTACAAGAAAAGAATTAAAGCATTATGAATACCTCGTCTTCAGGCAACACGATGACTTGATAGATGAGGATAGGCTCAGAGCATCTTTTTTGAAAGCATCAGACAAGCTAGGACTCAAAGAGAAAAAAAATAAGAAAAACTACATAGAAACCTCATGGCTTGTAAAAAAAGCCATAAAACAAATAGACATTTCCTTCTGATACTGAATGCGGCTGAACGTAATAAGACCTGCTCTCCTATAAGGCCGGCATTCATTCCTCCGGCCTAAAGAGACAGCAGCCCCATCTTACCCATTTCCTTCCAGAGCTGCAGTTGACAGGATGTGTTGTATCACTTTAGGGATCTCGGATTGTTCACACCCGATGGCCTTAGAGATTTCTGAATTGAACAGGAATTCCGCATCCCTGAAAATGGAGGCTTCTATCATCTTCCCTATCGGCTTGCCCTTTGCAAGCGAATCTGCATTGAGCTGGTAGATTTCAATCACCACGTTAAGCAACGCATCCGGATTGCCATCGGCAAGAATCTCTTTATACCTTGCCAATCTCCGATTGTCCTTTTTCCTGCCGATTGTCACGTTTGGTATGCTTTTTATCAGGGCTATGGCCTGTTCCTTTGTGATGATGGGCCTCATGCGTTCATCGGATATTTCGGATGGGATATGGATAACGCAATTATCATCGACAGGTCTCAGCGTATAATATTCCTTATCGGGATCGGCGCCTGAAATTGAAAGGCGCCCTACAAAATCAACCCTGCATACACCGCTTCCGGATACTACAGCATAGTCTCCAGAATTATACATATTATCACCTCGATTGTTTTAGAGAATGATACCAATTTTCTTTTGAAAAATCAAGGAATAATTTATATATATCCATATAATACAAGCATATATACACTTGATATGATTAAAGTGTCGCCATCAAAAAAGAATAAGGCGCAGTTTTTTAATCCATCATCAGATTCCAATTTCATATTAAAAGGGTTCTATGAAAACGCATCTTAAAAAATACATCGTAATGGATGTCGTAAGAAAAAACGAACGAGAGCGTTCTGCTGACGGTATTTATGGTTCTCGCCTCCACTGCTTCAGGATTTTTCCCTGTCATTTTATCAATATCGATAACTGTGATTGCGATTCTTTCACCTGTCAGTTTATTCCAAACCACTTATTCTGGAAGGTGCCTTCCATCCGGAATTCCGATATCACATAATCACCGGAAACAAACTGTCTCAATATCTCCATTCTGTAATCAGGATAGGTATGCCTTATGGCTCCAAGATGTTACTTCATGCCTTAACAGACCTTCTCAGATTGACCATCTGCCAATATCCTACAGTCTTCTGAAACGAAGTCTTCAAGATTTCCAAGAAGATTGTCAGAAACTATATGCTCATATCACGTATGATACTTCATGTCTCTATTCAACAAACAACTGAGGAAGGTCACGAAAACAAGGACTATGTTTTCCACCGATGATTCGCTCTTCAAGTTTCTTTTCCTCTCAATTAGTAACATAACGGCCAAGCGGTACGGCAAACCTCGCAACTTGGCCCGGATCATATCCAGCTGATGATCTCGTTCCCCGGCAGGATATGCGATAAGAATTTCTCCTGATCCGGATCAACTGATCGACTGATGGGAAAGGCACTGCCATCGATATTCGCTGACAACGCCTCTGTATGCATCTATACTTCTGATGGATGGTAAAAGGTTGCAGCCTGCTGCCTCAGCTACAGATCATTTCCCTTCTTCCGACCAGCTAAGATGAAATGTCCACAAACCGAATTACACTTCCCTCTTTGACAAGAGTTCATGACAATATGAAGCTTTTCCATATGAAATCAGTATTTATCGTATCTTTCCCCATGTTTTCCAAGGTGAAAGACTTAAAACATCTTATCCTGGATTTATATCAAACACCCAAAAATAAAATTGAATACATTGAAATAAGCAACAAAAACAAAAAGTGAAGCTCTCTGCAATATATTTAACAGTTTAAAATAGCGGCCCATGAGTGAATCAATCCCCAAATGTAGGAGACGACATCTGGGAGTTTTTTTGGTCATGGTATAATTTACTGGACACAAAGTTAAGAGAATAAAAGGAAGGGGACAGTGTCCAGAAGAGTATTCGACAGGGATTGCAAGCTTGCAGCAGTAAGGCTGATAGTCGAGGATGAGATGGATGTCAAGGAAGTGTCGGGACTTCTCGACATCCACTACAACACCCTTTACCGATGGGTGTCCGAGTACGAGAAGCATGGCCAGTCGGCCTTTCCCTGGAACGGGGTCAAGATATACGACCATCAGGCGGAAATCAGACGGCTGGAGAAAAAGAACAGGGGACTTGAGGAGGAGCTGGAACTTTTAAAACAATTCCGGGCCTTCTTGAAGCGAAAAAATCGGTAAGATACCAGTACCTTAAGGACAACAGAAAAGTACAACATCAAGAAGGCCTGCAGAACGCTAGGGATATCGCAGAGCGGGTTCTACGAATATCTCGGGAGAAAGCCCTCGAAGAGGGACAATGAGAATGAGGTGCTATCCGAAAGGATACGCAGCATATTCGAGAAGAACGATGGACACTATGGCAGCATCAGGATCTCGAAAAGCTTGGAAATGGAGGGGCTGCACGTCAACCACAAGAGGGTGGCGAGGCTCATGAGGGGCATGGGGCTCTATGCAAAAGGTACAAGGATCAGATACCGTCAGTACCATAGGCATGCAGGCAACGAGGAAAGGCCGAACCTGGTCAACCAGTGCTTCACGTCTCCCGCTCCCAACAAGGTGTGGCTCGGGGACATCACCTACATAGGTACAAATGAGGGCTTCCTCTATCCCGCAGTATTCCTGGACGTGTTTACAAGAAGGGTCGTAGGATTCTCGACTTCGCCGAGGATGACCGAGGAGCTTGCAATGGATGCCTTCCAGAAGGCATGGGGGATGACGCATCCTGGTAAGGGGTTGATCGTACATACGGACCAGGGCTCGCAGTTCACAGGCAGGAGATTCCGCAGCCTTCTGAAGGGAAATGATGCCATATGTTCCAACAGCAGGAAGGGCAACCCCTATGACAATGCAATGATGGAATCGTTCTACAGGACGCTGAAAAGGGAGCTTGTGTCAGGAAGAAAGTTCGAATCGAGGGAGGAAGCGAAAAAGGAAGTGTTCAAGTTCATAGAACTGTATTACAACAGTGTCAGGATGCATTCGGCTCTAGGATATGCCTCTCCACGGGAATTTGAAGAGAGGCATTCGCAAATCAACTTAACTTAGTGTCCAATTTTCCTTGACTAGTCCAATTAGTCCAGATCTTACTTCATCCAACTTTGTGGGGTCAGAGGACCGCCCAATCAATCATCCCATCTTGAATGCGGATGCGAACTTATTTCCTTGCAGCTTGTTCATGGAGAAGACTATGATGAACACAACCACCAGCAACACCACGGAAAGCGCACTGGCCTCGCCCAGCTTGCCGTCTGAAACCGCTCCATATATCTGAATCGGGACAGTGCGGGTTTTTCCACTGTACAGAAGTATCGTCGTGCTCAGTTCCTGAAGAAGCGTCGTGAGAGTCAGGATCGACCCTGAGATGATCGCAGGTAGGATGAGGGGTACACTGACTTTGCGGAAAGTATGGAACCATGAGGCACCCATTATCGTACTGGCCTCCTCAAGCGACGGGTTGAGCTGTGTCAGACTGGCCGCTACAGACCTGTATACATACGGCGTTCTCCTGATCATGTAGGAAATGACTATTATCGTGTATGTTCCTGTGAGTCTGATCGCGCTGTTACCGCTGAATGCGGAGAGCAGTGCAATGGATACGACGGTACCGGGAAGTATGAACGGAGCCATGACAGAAAGGTCGAGCAGTGCGGCTCCCTTTGGCTTTTTCCTTTCCGTGATGTAGGCCACGAGACTTCCGAGAACGGCGCAGAGCACAGTTGCGAGAATGGAAAGATAGAAACTGTTGAAAAGTTCCCTGTGTGAATAGCTCGGAATCCTCGTATAGTTAGAAAGAGTGAACCCCTCAGGGAACAGTCCGACCCATTTCTTGAAAAAGCTCATCACAATGATGGTCACCTGTGGCAGTAGAGAGAATACCAGGATCACAAGACAGTAAATGATTGCGAAAACCCTTATACCGCGTCCCTCGTTCAGTTTCATCGCCGAACGCGATGCGGAGATGGTCTCGTATTCATGCTTGCTCACGACGTATTTCTGAAGCCAAAGAATGAAAGCGGTTATAAGCACGTTCACCACAGCTATGGAAGAGGCTCCGTTTATGTTCCAGAATCCATTGACCTCGAAGTAGATGAGCGTCGGAAGGACGTAGCTATCCCCTCCTATCATCGCTGGTATACCGAAGTTACCGATCGCACGGACAAAAACGAGGAGCGCGGCGGCACCGATACTTGGCAGAACCAGAGGGAATGTCACAGTACGGAGTATGTGTCCCTTCTTTGCGCCCATCAGCATCGCGGCCTCTTCAAGAAGAGGATTGGATGATGCAAATGCTCCGTATGCCAACTGGAATACAAACGGATAATAAGTGAGTGTCATACATAGTATCATGCCGAACATGCCGTATATGCTAGGCACTTCGATGTGGAACGGAGATAGAAGCCAATTGAGGAACACCCTGACTATACCATTGCGTCCAAGAAGTATGACCCATGTGAACGCACCGACGAACGACGGCATGATCACGGGCAGAATCCCGAGCGACAGAATAAGGTTTTTACAGGGCATCTTGACCCTGGCTACAAAATATCCCATCGGTATTCCAATCAACATGGTGAAAAACGTCACGCTGATCGAGACCACAAACGAATTGACAAGGCTCTTCCTGTAAAGTCTGGATGTGGCAAACTGTCTGAAACCTTCAAGGCTGAAGCCATGGAAAGCCAAATCGTCGGCAGGGGCCATGAATGCCCTAACCAACGTTGTCAGCATCGGATAAAGAAGGAAAATCGCAAGAAACACCATCGGTACAGCAAAGATTATGTACTGGCTGAAATCTTTTTGGAAAAAACGTCTGACCCTTCCTTCTCCGGCCAGTACGTCCATAGCCTTTTCTTCACTCTTTTTCATGTTCCGCCTCCGCTAGGAATAGATGGGCCAATCCCTTCTTAACTGTCACGTAAACATCGTCATGTTCATGAATTTCGGAAAGATAGAACGGCATATCAACTTCAAAGATGGTCTCCGAAATCGAAGACGGAAGCTCAACCTCGTAGCGTACAAACTGTCCAAGATGCTGGATGATCCTTACCTTACCCTTCACCGCATTTTCTGATGCGTTCTTCGATATCTCGAGCATTTCAGGACGTGCCCCAATCAGCACATCCTTTTCAACGAAACCTTCCGGAATGTGGCATCTGGACCTATCTACCTCGATCACCATGCCGGTACCGGCGATTTTACATGCTACGGAAGATGCATCTCCAGAAATCACAGAAGCATGGAAGAAGTTCATCTTGCCGATGAAGTTCGATACGAATGCATTCCTCGGTTTGGTGTAGAGTTCGTCGGATGTTCCGATCTGTTCGACTACACCTTTTCTCAAAACGGCGAGCCTGTCGCCTACGGCCATCGCCTCCTCCTGGTCGTGGGTCACGAATATCGTGGTGATGTTTGTCGCCTTCTGTATCCTGCGGATCTCGGCCCTCATGTACCTTCTAAGCTTCGCATCGAGGTTTGCAAGGGGTTCGTCGAGAAGAAGGATGTCCGGATCATAGACGAGTGCACGGGCTATCGCCACCCTCTGCTGCTGTCCACCGGAAAGCCCCGTCGGACTCGGATTGCGTTTGAGCTCTTCCTGAAGCCCCACGAGTTCCATGACCTCGGTGACTTTTCTCTTGATTTCGTCCTCCGGCACCTTCCTGACTCTAAGACCGTACGCAACATTCTCGAAGATGGACATATGCGGATAGAGCGCGAAACTCTGGAAGACCATGCCGATATTGCGCTTGTACGGAGGAATTGTGGATATATCGACATCCCCGTAAAGCATTTTACCAGAGGAGATGCTCTCAAGACCAGCTGTGCTCCTAAGGAGGGTAGTTTTACCACATCCCGAAGGCCCGAGGAGGCAGAACAATTCCCCTTCCTTGATCGTGAAGGATACGTCCTTCAGAGCATGCACGGGATTCTTCCCCTTCTCATCGTATATCTTATTTACTGATTCATATGTCAAATCGTGGCTCATAATCTTCCTTCCTATTTGAAAAATAAATGGCCTGCCTGAAGAAGGCAGGTCAGTTGCAGCAGTACGGGAATCAAAGCATCCCATTGAAATCGGTGACCAGCTGCTTCTTCATATCCGCCGCCTTAACGGCATCGTATTCGAAGAACTTGATGTCCTTGAGATCAGGCAGATGCTCGGGACCGGAGATCTCGTTGGAGATCGGACGGCGGAAACATTCGTCTCTGACTATGAGCATCGCATCAGTGCTGGTCATAAAATCGATGAACTTTCTGGCCGAATCCAGGTTGGCGCAGTTGGCAAGAATGGCGCTTCCCTCGATCCTGTGTCCAGTACCTTCTTCAGGAAGCACGTATGCGACCGGATCACCCTCGTCGATCTTCTTGGCGATGTTCGCTTCGCCTGTGACCGTTATGGCATATTCGCCGCGGGCTACCGAGTCGGGACCGGATGTAGATGATGCGACATATGTCGAATTGGCAACAACATCCTCGATGAAATCAAGACCGTAAAGCTCGTTCATCATGAAAAGCTGCGCATAAGAGGAACCGGAGGATGCCGGATTTCCGAGGACGATCTCACCCTTGTATTTCGGATCAGCGAGATCCTTCCAAGACTTCGGTGCATCTTCTTCGGAGAGGATATTAGTGTTGTACATTATCGCCTGCAGAGGCATGGACGTACCATAATATCTCGGAATGTCAGCTGAGTCCCTATTTTCTGGAGCAAACGCATCATGGTTCGCTGCCTTGTATGGCTCGAGCATATCATAAATCTGGTCAAGGTTCTCCTGAGCCATGAGAAGAATCACATCGCCTTCCGGCTTCGGCCATTCGGTCTTGACCCTTGTCACGAGATCGCCGGATCCGGCACGTATGATCGTCACACTGATATCCGGATAAAGTTCGTTAAATTTGGCGACCAGACTTTCGGCCTCGCCTTCGCTTGCCGCGCTATATATTACAAGCTTGCCTGTAGGAACGGGATTTCCCGATGCGTCGACAGCGGCTTCCTTGCTTCCCTGGGCCCATACCGAGCCAAGGACCAATAAAAGGATCAACAATACTGATATGGATTTTTTCATAAAACCTCCTAATAAAAAATCGCATAAACCATTGGTTTTAAGTTTAGTCCAGTATTTTCCAATACACAAGAAAAATTTTCCATTATCTTTCTTATACAAAAAGAAACGAAAACAAAACAAAAAAAATCATCTTCGAAATCCAAATAGAAACCTTGTGTTTTCCACAGGATTCTTCACCGTTTCAAGAATAAGATTAACATCATCGCCGACAAGATCGAGTATTTTTGCCGAAGGAAAGCAGTTTGCGAAAAAATCATCATGTGTATCCTCAAGAACGAAGCCATCCGACTTATTCGAATGAAGATGCATGGTCACGAGTCTAGCATCAGCAATATAGGCTGAAACTGCGGTAAGAAAATCAAATCCAAAAACAAAATGGGATATCCAGAGATGGCCGACATCCAGGCACAGGGAGATATTTGAAGGAAGCATTTTAAGCTCGTCAGGACTCATATTCAGATATCCCGCCCTCGGATTAAGATTCTCAACGGCGATACGAACGCCATACCGTCTTTGAAGAACCAGTTGCAGCTCGCCAATCTCGTCCGCCATATGAGTAAAACGACTTTGATATTCAGACATGCTGATAAGGTCGCTTCTTGCGATGCTACCCTTTTCTCGGCCGACAAACGGCTCGAATTCGGGTCCGTTCATCAGTTTGGAACGCTCCTCGTATCTCGAACTTACCATGAAATCTGTCAGATATCCTGGATGCAAGACAATAATATCCGCGCCATAGCGCACTGCGGTCTCGGCCGTCCTCTCAACTGCGGCCCGGCTTGATGCAAGCACATCGGGATCGTAGCTGCCAAAATTTGGGAAAAACGACTCTTCTGGAACACAAGCGTGAAGAGAAAGCACCCTGCCCTGCAGAAGCGGGCTTACTTCTTTTAAAAATTCCGGTGACATGTTGTAGGATAGTTCGAAACATGCATCAGGGCATTGTTCGAGATACGACTCGATTTCCGCAACGGTTGCAAAGCCAACAAGAGAGATACCCTTATAAGCCATACGCTACTCCCCGTAATGTGCACATCCGGAGGATACGTACCTGTCCGTTATTCTCCTTATTTCTGCGTTCATCTCATAACATATGGCTTCATCCGAAGAAACCACCTCCCATCTGGTCATGGCGTCTTCACTGCGTGAAATTCTTTCGGCTACTTGACACCAGGTTCCGTCAAGACTTGTTTTTGCCGTGATTTTAGCCGGAAGATTGAAACGCATCAGTACTGCATCGAGGTCACTTCCATCTTCCATCCTTTTGACGACACTTGCCCCCTTCAACGCCATCAGTTTCTCTACATCGTCCATTATTTCCTGCATGCGCTCGAAACTGTTGTCGAAGTACAACGGCCATTCCTTAACCCTGTAAAAACTCTTCTGCATAGTGCGCATATGTTCATATTTGCTTGGATTCTCCATCCAAGCCCTCGCCGTCAACAAGGAGAAAAACAAAGTATTCTCTGACGCGACTGCTCCCTTGCTCCAATCCTTTAGGTCAAGAGGAAAATTCATATAGTAATGGGCGCTCTCCTCTTCGCTGGCAAGAAAACCGGATGAAAAATTCTCCATCAGCTTCGCTTTTATAAACGAATGACCGTTACGTATCATATGTACGTCGATACCGGCCTTGGCAATCTCCGAAATCGCAGTCGGAATGGCCTTTACATCAGCATAGAACTTCGGATGAAACGATTGCTTAAATGCTGGTTTGAATATATCGAGTATATAAGGTATTAAAACAGCGATATTGAAGCCGGGCACTATCTGTCTTCCTGTCTCATCCATCAAATCCATCCTATCGCCATCCCCATCGAAACAGAAACCTATATCGAAACCGCCGTTTGCCATAGCTTCGCGTGCAGGTGCGATACTTGATTCTATTATCGGATTCGGATCCCCAGCCGGAAACATCCCATTTGGAATCAGGTTTCTCGCCCTAAAATCAGCTCCGGCAAGACCGAAGGCCGTGGCAACCTCGGCCCCCGCAGATCCGCAGAGGAACTCGCCCATGACATTTAATCCCGCAAGAGAGCCTTTTTTCACACCGGCCAAATCCATCGAATACTGAATGAAATCCTCCATGTAAGATATCATGCGCACCTTGCCGCGTAAAGCCGTTGTTCGTATGCGAACATCTTCAATATAATACCGCTTTATTGCTTCGATTCCACCGGATGGGCCGTATCCAAAAGCCAGTGGAACGTTATGCATCCCCATCAGTTTAAACCCGACATATTCCTTGGGGTTGTGGCTTGCGGTCACCATTATCCCTGCACTCGTAGGATGGCGCATACATGAATAATAGAACTGACATGTGGAAACCTGTAGAGGATTGACTAGAACATCCAGCCCAAGTGCCGAGAAAATATCAATCATCTTCTCCAGCACAGTAGGGGCTCCGATTCGCGCATCGCGACATATCACCACGCTTCCAGCCTTTAGATCATCGATAATATATCTGCCAATACTAAATGCAAGACGTTCCAAAAGTGGTCCGTCAAGCTTTTCCATCTTGGTTCTTATATCGTATGCCTTAAACATTCCCAAATTGAGCTTACTATTATCCATAAATGAAATACCTCATCATTAAGGATATCATAGATTGAGATAAGCGCAAGCTAAAAGAAAGCAAAGGAAAGCAAAACGAAAGTAATACTTTTGAAAGCAAAATTATGCTATTATAACCGACACACCTTTTGATTCCAGTTCATTTCTTAGCTCATCGGAAATTGCATCAGTTATAAAGTAATCGATACAGTCCCAGGAAGAGACATTTGCAAACGCCTTTTTCCCGAATTTGCTGGAATCCGCAAGGAAGCATACACGATCGGCGCTTCTCATCATCGCCTGTTTAGTTTCGGCCTCTACTAAGTTGGAGCAGAATATCTGATCTTTAGTATATCCAGAAGCACCCATGAAATAAAAATCGGCATGTATCTGTTCAAGATTATGTCTAGCAAAGCCACCGATGACGCCCATGGACGCACGGCGGAGCATGCCTCCGAACACGACAACCTCCAAAGACTCGTCACCAGCTGCCTCGTCGATAGCTATGAGGCTACCGGTCACAAGCGTTATGCGCTTTCCAGAAAGGTACCTAACCATATGTACAGTTGTACTTCCGGAATCGATTATGATAGTCTGATCCGGATGCACAAGTGCTGCAGCCCTTTTTGCTATGCGCATCTTTTCATCCCTGTATTCGTTCAGTGTATTGCTCACTATTCTTGCGAGTGATTTGCGTTCCGTAATGGTCGCGCCCCCGTGGACACGCACCAACATGCCCTTTTCCTCGAGTGTGGAAAGATCCGATCTTATGGTGACCTTGGTCACATCAAGCATTTCCGACAGTTCCTCAACAGTGACGAACTCCTTATCATTCAGTACAGACAAGATCTGGGACTGTCTTTCGCGTATGTTCATAAAAACACCCCTGTGCAAGAATAGGGGCCGAAATCAGGCCCTCATGGAAATAATAAACGGAAAAAAACAGGTAAGTCCACTTTTTTAAGGAAAGCAATAGAAAAAATATATACAAAAATAAAGCCACATTATGAATCTACGCCAGTTTTCTAGTGAATTTCTTTCCATTGTTTTGATAAATAAGATGCATCATATTAATCCTTATACATCTTTTCCTTTCTTAAATATAAAGGCAAAGCCGTATACAATTGACCGATCTTTACAAATATGAACTATATTTCAATAATAAAATACCGAATACGGAATGTAATAGTTATTATAAATAATGTAAAAAAATTTTTTACCATTCGAAAAACAATGGGAATATAGTGCACTAATTTCTGTTGGCACAGCAGACTCCCATATTATTTTTCAAAGAAAGGAATAAGTAAAAGTAAAAATCCATCATGGTCAGATTCTTAGATGTGAATATCAATCAGCTGTATCACACTTATCCATCCGTACTATAATCTTTAAATAATCCCTAAGAATGTGGAACGGATCTTTTACAGGAAGGGCTACGACCTTATCCTCAGGTTTTCCATCCCGTTTCCGTATCTGTATCCATTCCTTATCCGCTCCTTTCGGGAAAACCGAAAACACATATGATGAAGTCTTTAAATACATTTCTTCATAACACTCTTTATTTGTGATCTTATGCAAAAGCAAAGAGATATAAAGAGCTTCGGAATGAGGCCACCAAAGTTTCATGTCCCAGGTCTCAGCAATCAATTTCTCATATGGCGTACAAATTAAATCACCATGTGGCATCCCCCCATCGCAGTCGACAAATCTGAAAAGACCTCCATATTCATCATCCCAGCCCAGAGAAAATGTGCTTGAAACAATCCTTTCAATTTGAAAAAGTCTCTCCCTTAGGTCTCCATATCTTTCAAGATGTTCGATCCAGAACCAGGCATCCTCCAGGATGTGCCCTGGATTCACATGTCTATCGATAAGCCGTCCCAAGCTGTTCACATCATCAGAGGCATGTTCACGGATCAAACCGCGTTTTTCGTCATACAAGCGGTCAAGTATAAAGGAAAGTTCCTTTGAAGCCAGAGAAACGGCAAAAGAGGAATCCAGACCGAATGATTCCCTCATCTTCGCATACTCATCCAAAGTATTCAGCATTATCATCGGTACCCCGTGGACGCTGTAACCACTGGGTATCGGATATGGTTCGGTTAGATAATCACCGGATTTTAGACGTTTTACAATGCTTACACATAGTCTGTCTGCTAACGGCACGTTTTTCTCATCATGCATAACCCTGATGTACGAGGACATTCCGATCAAAACAAAGCAATCAGCATAAATCGAGAGATCGGTACGGCCGTAAACATCATCCGGGATGACATTCCCATATCTATCAAGAAGAAAATGACATCTATATGAATTTGTGACAACATATTTTCTAATGAACTCAAATGTATTGATCATCAATGTTGAAAGTAAATTCATGTCAACAGAAGAAAACACGCCTTGTTCGGTAAGTTCAAATATCGTCGAGAGAATCCAAAGCCATCTGCCCTGAGACCAGGAGAACTTATCGCTACTCAAAAGTTTTTTACCGTCGTTGGATATACAGTTAAGAACACCACCATATTCCTTATCTGCATAATCAATCCAATATGGAAGTAGGTTATTTTCAATTCCGTCTATATAAAAATCCCTTATTCTTTTGTAATCCATACCAAAAGTCTATCATGAAATTTTAAATCACAAATTCATTTTCATTACCGTTATAAAAAAGTTCAAAATGAAAAAATCTTTTGCACTACAAGTAAACAATGATTTAAAACCGTTTTCAAAACGAAAATACTTTTGATTCATCATGCAGTATGGAGTTTTGCTACGCTACTATAATCATACAAAAAATACATATATTCCCTGGCTCCTTAATCAAGTAAAATAACATAATAAAACCTACAACATGTCAGGCATTTTTCCAGATTCAGATCAGATATTAAAAAATGGAGGTGTACGATTAAGGCTGTTCTTCTGCACATACATATATCCGATAGCCTCATTTATCTTCTTGTTGCATTTTGTCAAAATCAGCAGAGTCTATCATTTTAGCTTCATACATATCAGTGTTTTTCTTTACTATAAATTTTCCCATTTTTCCGCTATACGTCAGGTGAATAGAAAAAACAAACAAGAAAAAAGTATTATTTCATCGGATTTATAGCATAAAATCATCCAAAACCGCAAAAGCCTGCATGACCATGCAGGCTTTAATGCAATACAGACGGTTTTGTGAAAAAATGATAAAATGCTTCTAGAAGGAATAGCCAAGGGAGAAGAACGGACCGGTCAATGTCACCCAGAACATTCCGTTGCTCGTCCTGCCTCCGAATCGGAGGAAATCAATCCTCACTCCCGCTCCTCCACGCAGAAATACCCGTTCGGTCATATAATAGTCCAAATTCACACTGGAAGATATTCCGAAACGTCCTTCGTCAGATCCTATGCCGCTGACATGAGGACCAACGCCGACAACAAGGTCAAAATCCTTAACAGGCGTTCTGAACATATATCCGGCGAAAATCATAAGCGATGCGGAGCCGTTGCGCGCTGCTGTGGCACTCAAGCCAAGTCCGGCATATAGGCCATGATTGGCATTGAATAAAACATCCGTTTCTGCCGAAACATCGAAGACCATCTGGAAATCTCCTCCCGTATTCCCTCCAAGTGTTCCAAACCCCATGCTGATGATGGAGCCTCCGACACCGCCGACCAGATCCACTTGCGTCGCGGCAAAAGCAGCAGGAAAAACAATAAGAAATAAAATAAGAAGCAAAGAAATCTTTTTCACCATAAAACCCCTCCTAGCAGATGATGTAGGATGGAGATTCATACTGAACCCCTATTTAAATTGTTTGAATGAGGTAAGTGTTTAGTCAAGGAAAAACTGAAAATTATCAACACCTATTACATGACCCACATTATCTGGCTTGCAAGAGAAAGTGGATACCTTGCGCTTTTTTATCAGTGCAGAAAAGAATAAAATGCACTCGATTTATACATGTACTATAGTGATCAAAAAAGATGAGATCGTCATGGAACTGAAAAAATGAACAATAATCTACCCAGCTATTTCAAATAAAAGGACGCATTGCTTTTCCATCGGAATCTTAAATGCTCCGTTCAGTCGAACATAATATTGGGATTCAGTAAAACAGGTGAACGCCAATAAATTCCCAGCTCATCAAGATATCGGGCCTTCAAAGCCCAGTATTCATGGCATATTCCGGTGGTCATGGTCTTTTCTATCTTTTCCTCAACACCGTCTATCACCGATAGATATCGATCTGTAAGTTCCACAGGATCGTTTTTTGGCAGATAGCCGCACCTTTTTATTGCAGAGTCTAAAAGATTATCGATTTTATCTTTTGGCAACAGTCCATCCAACATTGTGACAAGATCATGACAGTCATCCCTATAGTAAAGATTCCTAGCCTTAACTGCATTGTAAAAATCCTCCTCCAAAAGCTCCATATCCTCATCTCCATAGGCTTCAAGAAAGGAGAGTTTTGCGTGTGCTTCAATTAATTTGTTATAAAACTTGAAAGAAACTCCCGTACGACACATTTCATCGTAACATATGGCCAAATATCTCAATACAGCAATCTTTTCACAAAGTACATCCGCAGTCTCCTCGCTATTTGATAGCAGAATCCGCTCCATTTCGACAAGTGCAGGCCTGTCCTTGTAGGTTGGAGCAGCATACTGATGCTTTTTTCTTGCCTCTATTTGATCATGAAGGATTATAAGCCTCGAGATTTCCTGTTCGCTAAACATGAGCACACCTCCTTTCAGGTCTTCGGCATATATTTGCTCCTATTTCAATTACATAGAACCACTATTACCTTGGTTTTCAACATCTTCAGGCAATACATTCAACTTGTCAAGCAAATCGAAAAAACCGGCATCATACTCGATTGACCACGATGGCGGTGCGGTCTTAAGATAAGGCATCATGTCGAACTTTCTTTACGCGGAGAAAACGGTTCCGCCCGGAATCGGAATGGGATCTTATTCCGCAGGGCACATATTCTGGTTGATATTGTCAGCGGTATCGATTTATTGCGCCGTAAGGTATTATAAAAATGCAGATAGGGAAAAACAAAAGAGGATGCAAAGGAATATCGTGATCGCGATGTTCGCAGACGAAGCCTTAAAATGGTTTGTCACAATACCCACCGGACAGTGGAACTGGGCCTACCTGCCGCTTCATCTATGTTCGATTTCGATGTTTGTAGCCTTTTGGCACTACAAGACGGAAAGCCCGATGTCAAAGGAATTCCTATTCGCCGTCAGCCTTCCTGGTGCGGCGATGGCCCTACTCTTTCCAAACTGGAGCAGCCTGCCATTTTTAAATATTATGTGCATGCATAGCTTCTCCATACACCTTCTTATCGTCATATACCCGTGTCTGCTGCTTGCTGAGGGATTCACTCCCAATATCAGGCATCTGCCGCGCCTCGTGCTTTATCTACTGCTAGGTTCAGCTGCTGCTTTTGGTGTAAACAGCGTACTAAAAACAAACTTCTTTTTCATGAACGGCGCAGATGAAGGAAATCCTCTTAGCATACTTGAAAAACTGATCGGCCCCTGGTACAGGCTCGGATTTTTATTTATCGCCCTTGTTTTATGGTCGCTCATGTACGGATCGGTTTATCTTATTAAAAAAAGAAATAATTTTGGATTGATAAGAGAAGGACGGAATAATTAAAAAAAACCGCCATCCGAAAACGGACGGCGATATATGTCCTAAATCTATTTGAGAACTTCCGAAGCAACCTCATCGAATTCCTTTTCAATCTCGACTCCTGGGCCTCCTTCAAGATGGGAGAACACTATTATGAACAACAGTGAGACCAAGAACGCGGGAAGAAGTTCGTAGATTCCAAAGACCCCGCCAAGAGGGCTGATGAGGAATTTCCATATAAAGACCATCGCAGCTCCCGAAATCATGCCTGCAATTGCGCCTCTGCGACTTGTTTTTCTCCAGAACAGTGAGAGTATGATCACAGGTCCGAAAGTGGCACCGAAGCCTGCCCACGCAAAACTCACTATATTGAATATAACGCTATCCTCATCAATAGCAATCACAGCGCCCAGAACCGCAATGGCCAAAAGGGTTATCCTGCTCATGTTCATGACCTGCTTGTCGCTGGCGTCTTTTTTCATCACCCCTTGGTACAGATTCTTCGCGAACGCGGAGGATGCTATTAGGAGATAGGAATCGGACGAGCTTATGGTTGCTGCTAATATTCCAGCCATAACGATGCCCGCAAAAAGGGGATGCATCAATATCGAGGCCAGAAGGGAAAAGATATTCTCCGCATCCGATGATGTAAGCAATGCTGCAGGCTGGAAGGCTCTGCCCACAAGGCCTATAAAAAGTGCGGAAGCAAGCGATATCACAACCCATACGGTTGCAACTCTCCTGCTCTTGGTTAACTCGTCGACATTCCTTATAGCCATGAAGCGCAACAGAACCTGAGGAACTCCAAAATACCCAAGGCCCCATGCCAGCATGGACAGTATCCTAATAAATCCGTAGTTCTGGCTATCGCCGAAGACAGGCACACCCTGTACAACCTGCTGGACACCGTTTGCATCAGTGACCGGATTGGCAAGGGTAAAGAAATCAAGGAACCCAGGAATGTTTTTCAGATTTGCAAACACCTCGTTCAAACCGCCGGCGGCAACAGTTCCCGAGACAAGCACACAAACCAGGGCAAAGATCATTATGACCGCCTGCATGAAATCCGAGGTGCTCTCTGCCAAAAATCCTCCAAGGAATGTATAAAACACAACAAGTAGCACACCGCATAGCATCATCGGCACATACGGAGCCGAGAATATGGACGAAAAGAGTTTGCCACAGGTTACGAAGCAACTGGCGGCATAAACGCAGAAAAACACCAGTATGAACAACGAGGAGATTGTCAGTATCACTTTCTTCTTCTCATGGAACCTGTTTGAAAGGAAATCCGGAATCGTGATTGCATTATCAACCTTTATCGAATACTGTCTTAGTCTCTTTGCGGTGACGAGCCAGTTGATATAAGTTCCCACGGCAAGACCGAACGCGGTCCAGAAAGCATCTGCGATACCGCACCAATAAGCAAGACCGGGGAGCCCCATCAGAAGCCAACCGCTCATATCTGAAGCTTCTGCGCTGAATGCAGTGACCCAGGGGCCTAGCGAACGACCCCCTAGATAATAGTTTTCCGAGTTTTCATTCGCCCTTTTGGCAAAATATATGCCTATTCCAATTACTACTGCGATATACAGAATCATGGAAACAAGCATCTGCAATGATGATGAATTCAATACCTTCCCCCTTGAACCGATCAATATGCATTTAATAATTTCTTACAATGCAAATCAATCATAGATTGGAAAACAATCTATACCAAAGAAAAGGTAATTTCAAGTTTCAAGCCGTATTTATTTTCAATGATTATCAGCAATGACATTTTCAAAGTTATAAGCATAAGGAAAAAACCCTTTTTATTTGAATTAATGGAGACAAAACGTTAATATTATTTAATAGGCGTTTTCATAATGAAACGAGGGAGGATAAATGTTACAAATAGGCCAAAGTGCACCTGATTTCATACTTAAAAACGACAGGAATGAAGATGTGGCGCTTTCCCAATTCAGGGGGAAAAAGGTAGTCCTTTATTTCTACCCTAAGGACAATACCCCCGGTTGCACGAAAGAGGCATGCTCTCTAAGAGATAGCCATGAAGAACTTCTCGGAATGAACGCTGTCGTGCTGGGAGTAAGCCCGGATGGCGTGGATAAGCATTCCGCTTTCATCGATAAATTAGCCCTTCCCTTCACCCTGTTATGCGATCCCGATCATAAAGTGATGGAACTTTATGAAGCATGGGGAGAAAAAAACATGTATGGGAAAAAGAGTATGGGAGTCTTGAGAAAAACCTATATTATCGATGAAAACGGGGTAATAATGAAAATATTTAAAAAGGTGGATGTCTCCAACCACGGCAAACAGGTGCTCGAAGCTTTGAAATAAAATTGGACGTGGGGCTGTCATGTTTTTTTAAAAATATTGCATAATATAAAGCGACTCTTTGTGCGTATAGTATCGTCGCACAGAAGGTTTATTGCTCTATCCCCACTTGTCAACAACGTATAGGATTATTAAATTTTATTACGATGAACGAAAACAATACAGCAAAAACATATTCTATAAAACTTCTTCTGGTTCAAGAGCGCCCGCTCTTTCCAGGAGGTGTCACCACTCTCGTCATATCGCGTGAAGAGGAAATACATCTGATCGAAGCTATCAGCAAGACAGACTCGGTTTTCGGAATCGTCTTGATGAAGGATGCAGCGGCAGGATCAGATGCAGGTCAGATAATAGCACAGCAGAATGAGAAGACGCCGGAAATATACAAAATCGGTACGCTCTGCAAGATAAATAAATTTGTACGTCTTCCCAACGGAAGTCTTCATGTCTTCGTATCTACGCTGAACACTTTTGAGATAAAAAGTATAAATGCGGAAAACGAAATACTTGAAGCCGAGGTGGAGAACAGGGAAAAGGACGAGGAATCACTAAGAATGCTCGTGCCTTATGTCAGGCTTTTAAGAAAAACGCTTTCCGAGCTTGTGCCCCAGAGCCCAATATTCGCATTCGCCGCCGATGTTAATATCGCAAACATCACGGACCCGGAGGCACTGGCCAACTATGTCGCATCCTCCATTCAGGCTCCAAAAGATTACCTGCAGGGTATTCTTGAACTGACGAGCACAAAAGAAAAATACGAGAGGCTTTTAATCTTTCTTGAAAACGAGAAATCCATAATAATAATGCAGAATCAGATCAGAAACGAACTTTTCGAATCTGCAAAAAAAAGAAATCAGGAAGTGGTGCTGCGCCAGCAGATCGGCATGCTACAGGAAGAACTTGACAAAATAACGGGTTCAAACGGCGGCATGCAGGATCCGAGAATGGGCAGAAGCGCGATTAAGGATAGCGACGTACAGGACATAGCGGACCGTTACGAAAAGATAAAGCAAAAGCTTCCTCAGGTATATAAGGAAACAATCGAGAAAGAATTATCGAGGCTTTCCATGACCGATACGTCAAGTCCTGAATACCTTCTGACAAGGACCTATCTTGATACAATATTGTCACTACCTCTTCCCAAGAAAAGCGGTAAACCGAAGTATAAGATGGATAACGTCAGAAGCGTTCTCGACCGCGACCATTGGGGAATGAAGGATGTAAAGGACAGGATCCTCGAATTTCTTGCGTCCCGTTCCCTATCCCAATCCAACAAAGGTGCGATAATCTGTCTTGTCGGTCCTCCCGGAGTCGGCAAAACCAGTATCGGCAAATCGATAGCAGAAGCGCTTGGAAGGAAATATTACCGCTTCAGCGTGGGAGGCATGCGCGACGAAGCCGAAATCAAAGGACATAGAAGGACCTATGTGGGTGCTCTTCCTGGAAAAATAATCCACGGACTTCTCGACTGCAAGGAAGATGATCCTCTGTTTTTGATAGATGAAATAGATAAGATAGGCTCATCCTACAAAGGAGATCCCGCTTCAGCCCTCCTTGAGGTTCTCGATCCAGAACAGAACAGCAGATTCACCGATCTATATCTTGATCTGCCATATGATCTATCAAGGATACTTTTCATCGTCACGGCAAATACTACGGAAACTATTCCCGATGCGCTTTTGGACAGGATGGAGATAATAGAGGTTTCAGGATATACTCCGACGGAGAAGCTTAACATCGCAAAGAACTATCTTGTTCCCAGGCTCATAAAAAAGAACGGCCTTGATGATAAGAATGTAGAGATTTCCGACGAAGCGCTCCTTTCGATTGCAGAGGAATACTCGAGGGAGGCGGGAGTCAGGAACTATGAAAAGAATCTCGATAAGATATTCCGCAAACTTGCGCTTTCGGTGATCGAAAAGAAGGATGAAGAAGAAAACCACTTCTTGATAGGCAAGAAGGAAGTGGAAAAATATCTTGGCATGCCTGTGTTCGACATGGATGACAAGATAAGCGCCGATGAAAACGGAACTGCCATAGGTTTGGCATGGACTAGTCTCGGAGGCAGTGTGCTTCTGATCGAGGCCGAGGCAATATACGGGCACGAGGATTTCAAAATTACCGGACAGCTTGGGGATGTGATGAAAGAATCATGCAACATAGCCTTATCCAATGTTAAAATTGAAAGCGCATTGCGTGGAATCGATCCCTCATGGTTTAAAAAACATGTCATACATCTTCATGTCCCGGAAGGGGCCACGCCTAAAGACGGGCCAAGCGCAGGCATAACTATGGCGACTGCTCTCTGGTCGATGCTGACAGAACAGACGATAAAACCGGATTTGGCTATGACCGGAGAGCTCACGCTTACAGGACGGGTGATGCCGATAGGTGGATTGAAGGAAAAGATCCTCGCAGCCAGAAGGAATCATATAAAAGAGATTATCATCCCTGATAAGAATAGAAGGGATTTGGAACTTTTGGATTCCGAAGTCAAAGGTGATGTGGTATTCCATCCAGTCAAAACACTCTCAGAAGTTCTTTCGATAGCTTTCCCAAACGACAAGACAACCAGATTAAGCGAAAAAGAGCTTGATCAGATGCATAAGAAGTGGGAAAGTGGAAACAAAGAGGAGAAATAACCTTATGGCTATGGAACTCCTGAGCCCAGCAGGAAACATCGAGAAAATGGAGACCGCGTTCAACTTCGGTGCCGACGCGGTCTATATGGGACTTGAAAGATTCTCATTGCGCGCCAATGCCGATAATTTCGGCGAAGATGAGATCAACAGGGTCATCTCTCTTAAAAGAGAAAAAAATAAGAAGATATACTGTACGATGAACATCCTTTTCAAGGAAAGCCAAATCGAACAGCTTTACAGGATGAAGGATGAGATAGAAGCATGGCCGTTTGATGCATTTTTGGTATCGGACATAGGCCTCGTCCCCTTTTTCCAAAAATATTTTCCAAACAGGCAGTTACATCTTTCAACTCAGGCATCCTGCCTTAATAGCGAAAGTGCGAAAATGTATAAAAGCATGGGTTTTTCGCGTATCGTGCTTGGTAGGGAAGCAAGCCTCGATGATATAAAAAGAATCAAAGACAAGGTCCCAGAGCTGGAATTGGAGGCGTTCGTACATGGAGCGATGTGCATGGCCTATTCAGGACGCTGCCTGCTTTCGGCCCATCTGACCGGAAGAAGCGGGAACCAAGGGGATTGCTCGCATACATGTCGATGGAAATACAGGATGTACTATGCCATCGAAGAGGAGGAACGTCCTGGAAAATTTTTCCCTATTGAAGAAAATGACGGATATACCACCATCCTCTCATCAAAAGACCTATGCATGATCGATCATATAAATGAGCTTGAACAGGCGGGGCTCAGCTCCCTTAAAATCGAAGGGAGGATGAAGTCCACCTATTACGTCGCACTTGTGACAAGAGCCTATAGGAAAGCGCTCGACGATGCACCGGACAAAGATGAATATAAAAAAGATTTATGGGATGTCTCTCATAGGCAATATACAACAGGATTCTACTTTTCCTCCTCCGCAGTCGAAGAAAAGGATGATGTTTTTATGCCTGCAAGTTACGGATATGAAAGACAATATCTTTTCCTTGGAACAGTGAGACAGAAGGTCGCTGACGGCATTTACGCCCTAGACGTAAGAAATCAAATAAAAAAAGGGCAGCAGATCGAATTCATTGCTCCCGATATCCACCTTCTTTCTGATAACCGATACATTCTTCTTGACGAAAGCTTTAATGAGGTTGAACAGGTCGACCATGGCAAGATATCATATATAAAAACTTCGCTTGAATTAAAAAATGGTTATATGATTAGAAGAGAATGTGAGGACAAGATAGTACGATGAAAAAGACACTGATCGCTTTTCTGCTTTTTTTCACCGCGGTATCCGCAGTATCTGCATATACAGACAGCTACTTTTATCTATGGGAGACCGAAGAATATCCCGCACTTATCAAGAGCATTAAAAACAACGAAGATGAACAAACCGTCCTAAAAGATTACGAAGCCTTCATGAACGCCGGATTCAGCGCCGCGGATAAATCACGTATGGAATATCATATGGTCAGATACTATATGGACAATGGAAATAAGGCGGAGGCGGAAAAGCATCTTACACTTGAAAAAAACTTTTACTCTGAAATCGGGACAACAGAGGGCGATATGCAAAAACGCATAGCAGAACTCGATATGCTATCGGCGGAATACTATGTCGAAAAAAAGCTTAATAAAGGCCTGGGCTCATCAAATCTCACAAAAGAGCTATACAAGCAATATCCTGATGAATATTACATTGCGCTCACCGAGGCGTTCAGACTTTTGAATACCCCGCATATCGCGGGAGGCTCTCCCAAAAGAGCGCTCGAACTTTTTGAAAAGATTGAAAAAGAATCCAGTGGGATGAATGATCTGGACAGATACTCACTATATTCAGGACTTGGAATGTCCAGTTATGAAAGAAAGAAATATTCGAACTCCAGAAAGTATTTCGACATGGCATGCAAAATCTACAAAAGCGATGTCGCCATGGATGAATACCTTGAAGATCTGTCCAAAAAGGAAAAATAATGCATATCTACCTATCCATATACTCGATATTTCTGATAGCCTTCGGCTTATATACTCTTTTAATATCGATCGCAAACATCATCCATTTTAGGAACATAGAAAAAAAAGCAAAACTACATAAGGATGGAGAACTCGTTTCAATAATTGTTCCAGCAAGAAACGAGGAGAATAATCTTCCAAGACTTCTAGACAGCCTGTTGAAGCAAAGTTACAAAAACATGGAAATCCTTGTTATAGACGATGCCTCTACCGATAAGACATGGGAGATATTGAAAGACTATGCAAAAAAAGATTCCCGTTTAAGGATATTCCAAAGCGATCCAAAAATCAAACGGGCAAGAAACGGCAAAATAAACGCACTTCTCCAACTTATCGGACACGCAGAGGGGAAATATCTTTATGCGACGGATGCGGATACTGAACATAAAAAAGATGCTGTAGCTTTCGCATATTCCGTCATGAAGGATAGGAATCTGGATATAATAAGCGGTTTTCCGAAAGAGAAATGCGAATCGTATCTTGGTTCGGTGAACATGTCCGCCATGATCCTAACGCTCACCTGCATCCCTCATTTTCTTGCAAGATTCATCAGCATACCCGCCTTTTCTGTGGCTATCGGGCAATTCATTATGATGAAGAAGGACAGCTACTACGAGGTCGGAGGATATGAATCAATAAAAGATAAGACGTGCGACGATATGTCGATCGCCAACCGTTTCGTAAAATGCGGAAAGAAATACCATTTCATCTCAATCGCAGATCATGTAAGCTGCAACATGTACAATGAAAGAAAACAAGCGTTTAACGGAATAGCTAGGAGTGTGAGCGGAACTGTTCCAATGTCATTTGCGGCTATACCGATTGTTGCTGTCATTCTAGTTCTTTTTCTGCATATCATAATTGGTCCGCTGTTCTCAATCTGCTATCCCCTTTGGAACACTTATTTCCTGCAGATGGAAATGATAACTTTCGGATGGGTTGCTTTTTATTTCGCCTGGTATCTCTGCTGTACGGAATGCGGTATTCCCGCCTCTGTGGCATTATCCTGTCCGTTAGCAATTTTCCAAACCGCAATGATGTATCTTTACGGACTCAACATAAAGCTTAGAGGTAAGAGCTTTATATGGAAAGGAAGGCAGATATAAAAACGGATTTAAAGGAAAACATAACGTTTAAACCTTTATAATTTTGATTTCATACAATTTTTCTTGCATTTGAACATCTTCGTGCTAAACTGAAAAAAAACTTTTTAGGTAGGTATAACTATGACGGTTCATGAACAGCTTGTTGCACAGTGGGAAGCATACATTGCCGACAATGCCAAGTTTGAGGAAAAAGGGGTAAAGGCCTCGGCTGCAAGAGCAAGAAAAGCTTTGGCTGAAATCAGCAAGCTATGCAAGGAAAGAAGAAAGGAAATCCAGGAACAGAAAGCGGAGTAAAGCAAACCTGGAAAAGGGGCCTAAAGGCCCTTTTTTATGAAAAAAAAACGGCACTTAGAGTGCCGTACATAAATTGAAAACTAAATCAGAAAGAAGAAAGCAGCTTGATATGTTCGCTGTTCTTTTTGATTTTCTCCAAGAATTCAGCCCTCTTGGATTTTTCTTTTTCCACCGCCTCCGCCTTCGCATTCTTCAAGAACGCCTCGTTGGAAAGCTTCGATTCAACTCCTGCGAGGTTCTTTTCCGCTTTGGCTATCTCCGCTTTCAACCTTCCAATCTCCGCATCAACATCTATCGCATCCCTTACGAAAACAAAGCATTCATAGCCAAGACCGTTTGCGGGGAACGCACCGTCCACGGATTCCTTCATATCGTCATCAATGACAAAACTTGAAGCCCCGACGAGAGATGATACGAATACGAGCTCGTCCGAAATAAGAGCGGTGGCGTTAAAATCCTTGGATGGTCTGAAGACAACCTTAAGCTTCTTTTCCGGCGCTATCTGAAGATTACTTCTGACACTCCTTACCGTTCTTACCACTTCCTGCAACGAGGCGACAAGCGCATGGGCTTCTTCATAACATCGTTTTTCATCAAAAACAGGATAAGAGGCAACGATCACATCACCGGTATGATTTGGAAGCTTCTGATATATTTCTTCGGTTATAAAGGAAAGGAATGGATGCATCAGACGCATTGAGGATTCGAGGATATCCATCAAAATGGAAATCGCCCTATCCTTCTCTTCATCGCTTCCATGTAAAAGCTTCTGTTTACTCTCTTCTATGTACCAATCGCAGAAATCGTTCCAGAAGAAGGAATAAATACTTTGTGCGGCGTCGTTGAACCTATAGCCCTCCATAGCCTTTTGTATTGCAAGACAGGTACTGTTGAGTTGCCCATATATCCACCTGTCCATTACCGAATAATCCTTCTCATCAACCTTTACCAGGTTACGTCCCTCAAGATTCATCAATAAGAATCTTGTAGCATTCCAAATCTTATTTGCAAAGCGACTCCCCATCTTGAAGGAATTCATATCAATGAGCACATCCTGCCCCTGTGCCGCCATATAGCAAAGGGTGAACTTCATCGCATCCGCACCGAACTGGTCGATAACTTCAAGAGGGTCTATGCCGTTTCCAAGGCTCTTGCTCATCTTACGCCCTTGAATATCCCTTACAAGACCGGTTATGACTATATCGCGGAACGGAGCCTTACCCAAAAACTCCTCACTGCTCATGATCATGCGGCTGATCCAGAAGAATATGATGTCATATGCAGAGACAAGCGTGCTCGTCGGGAAGAATTTCTCAAGATCCTCCGTCTCTTCCGGCCACCCAAGGGTACTGAAAGGCCAAAGCCATGAGGAAAACCATGTGTCAAGGACATCGCTGTCCTGTTCGAGATTGCTCTTATGGCATTTTGGACAGCATGTGGGATCCTCCCTGCTGACAATCACCTGTCCGCAATCCTTGCAATACCAGACAGGAATGCGGTGCCCCCACCACAGCTGGCGTGATATGCACCAATCGCGTATCGTCTCCATCCAATGGGAATAGGTGTTTTCCCATCTTCTTGGATAAAACACGATATCACTTTTTTTAAGCGCGTCCAAGGCCTTCTCCGCAAGGCTCTTCATCCTTACGAACCACTGGTCGGAAAGATACGGTTCGATAACGGTATGGCAACGGTAGCAATGTCCGACATCATGGGCATGGTCCTCAATCTTGACAATGTATCCGCCATCCTCCAGATCTTTTACAACGAGCTCCCTGGCCTCCACAGCCTGGATGTTCCTATATTTCTGAGGACAATTGTCATTGAGCGTGCCGTCCGGATTCAGGATGTTGACAGCCTCAAGGTTGTTCCTCCTTCCACATTCCCAGTCGTTCGGGTCATGAGCAGGAGTGATTTTCACCATTCCCGTTCCAAACTCCCTATCGACAAAACTATCTGCTATGATAGGTATCCTCTTATCGGTCAAAGGAAGGCATAGAAGCTTTCCGACAATGGCCTTATACCTCTCATCCTCGGGGTGTACAGCAACCGCCACATCACCGAACATTGTCTCGGGCCTGGTTGTGGCCACGGTGATATACCCCGAGCCATCGGCATACGGGTATCTCACATGATAGAGCTTGCCGGGCATGTTCTCATATTCAACCTCGTCATCAGACAAGGCCGTGCCACATTTCGGGCAATAATTCACAAGGTATTTGCCCTTATATATGAGACCCCTTTCATAAAGGGTGACGAACGCTTCCCTCACAGCACGGCTGAGGCCCTCGTCCATAGTGAAGCGTTCATGCTCCCAATCGCAGGAGCAGCCCATCTTCTCGAGCTGGCTTTTTATGATATCGTGATGCTTTTCCTTCACAAGCCAGGTGCGCTCAATGAATTTCTCCCTTCCAAGATCCTGTCTTCTGAGCCCTTCCTTCTTAAGCTGGCGCTCAACGACATTCTGAGTGGCGATTCCGGCATGATCCGTACCCGGAACCCAAAGCGTCGGACGCCCGGTCATTCTGTAATAACGGATGATTATATCCTGCAGGCTGTTGTTCAGGGCATGACCCATATGAAGGATGCCCGTTACATTCGGTGGCGGCATGACAACGGAAAAATGTTCTCCTGCAGCATCCTTTTTCGGGCCGAACTCGCCCTTCTCCTTCCACTCCTGGTAAATACGGTCTTCAAAATCCTTAGGGTTATAGGATTTCGCCAATTCAACAGCTTTCATCTCGCCTCCAAACAATTTAGAACAATATTAGCAAAGTATGGGAAAAATGAACATACGCCCTACCCGATAAGAGTGAACCTGTCCTCACTCTCATCGGAGGAATCAACCACTATGGAATCCGATCCGAGCGCAGGAAGGACAAAGAGCATCCTCACCATTTCTGTAGTCATGGAAAAAAGCCTCCCAAGCTCCTCGATCGTATACGGCACACCTTTTTCCATCCTGGTGGCAAGATAGGCAGAGGCATACTCGCTCTGGAGTCTGAAATGGTCAAGCTGGTCACAGCCGTGATAAAGGGCGTCCAACAGGCATGAGATGATGAAAAAGGCAGTCTCGTACAAATCTCCCTTCTCAACAATCCTGTTATGGTCCTCACGTCTTATGAGCATCGACTGCTCAATATTCAGACCGGCAAAACGCCCGTCCAGCTTAAGAAGGCCATGATACAGATCGAGCCTTGCAAGCATATCCTTGAAACAGAAATCAAAATCGGGATTCCTCATAAGCTCAAGATATTTATGGGCGATGCGAAGATAGTCCTTGACCGCGCTGTTCTTATAAAGGGATTTCGTTTTCCTCGATAGATCGGAATAGGCTTTACCCATGGCTTTGACCCTTTCCTTGTCAAGGGGGCAATCCTCGGTGAGAAAATCCTTAAAAAACGTGGGACGGGATCCGTTGAAGACATCATAATCCAGCATTCTATATCGGACCGTCAAGGAAAATTCCAAGGGAGCGAAGGATCCTGTGGAATCCTCATGCATTATGGAAGCGATGCCGCTGTCATACCCCCTCTTCTGAAAAAGCCTTATGCTGCAATTCGCCTTTCTTGATGAATTGATCATCATCAAGGCCTCGTTATTGAAATAGGTTCCGACCTTTGCCTCCAAAAGGCTTTGGACCCTCATAAGCAGATTCTCGGACTTTCTTTCGAATTCATTCGTACTCATACTTCAGCAGGATACTAAAAAGAGGTCAAATCGGCAACAAGTTGAGCCATTGGTATAAAAATAAACGCCCTTTCGGGCGTGTTTCCTACTGCTGATCTTCCTCAAAGGGTGTTATGCCCTTTACTGAAAGGTCCACCTTATATCCTTTTTGATCAAGATATTGGAGTATCTCCTCAAGAGTATAATTGTCTAGACTATCCTTCTTCTGAGAGACGAACTGTACGTTCTGAGCATCAGCCCGGACCGCAAAGGACGGCAGAATCTCTTCCGTCTGGCTCTGATTTGAGCCAAAGAACACGAAGCTTCCGACAAAAATGAAGATCACAGCCGCAGCTGCGGTAATCATGCTGGGCAGCCCCATTTCAATCTTGCGCCTGAAAAAGTTTTTATGCTTTTTCGAAAAACACTTCTGCTCCAGAAGACTGAACACCTTATCCTTGTTCTCCACAAGCTGGGCGGCAGGAAAAGCGGCATCCTTGATCCTTAAAGACAGGGTCTTCAGCTGTTCCAGCCTCTCCTTACAGGCCTGGCAATAGCCAAGATGCTCCTCGACCTGAAAGCGGAACGGCTCCGCAAGCTCGTTATCGAGGTATGCGGAAAGCATCTGATCGTCAATACACATCACCTTCCTCCTTGACCAGGACTTCCTCAAGCTTTTTTCTTGCTCTGTGGACACGGACCTTCACATTGGTCTCGCTTATTCCAAGAACGCGCCCAATTGCCTTGTAATCAAGGCCGGAAAACTCCTTGAGCTGGATCACCACCCTGAGGTTTTCGGGCAACATCTCTATCGCCCGGCGGACCTCGTTACGGCTTTCCTCGCGCATGACCTCTTTAGCCCCATCGAGACCATTGGATGTGGAATCAGGTACCTTTTTGACCTTCTCCACCATCTGCAGTTCCCTTTTATTGCGCCGTACATGATTGAGCGCAAGATTTTTGGCCACACGCAAAAGCCAGTACTTGGCATCCTCTTCACTTGGGAAACTCATATTCTTGACATAGAACCGTTCAAAGGTCTCCTGAGTGAGATCTTCAGCGACATCCAGGCTGTATACGATATGCATCACAACCTGCATTATCAGCTGATAGTTCTGATCGTATATGAGTTTGAAATCCTCGCGATCGGTACTCTTTATATTCATCTTCTCTAACAACCAGCCATAAAAAAAGGTTACAGGATTTTTGCAACAACAGGTCCCTGTGGCGTATCTTTCACACTCCACCCCATCGATATAAGACGATCACGGATCTCATCAGATCTCTTGAAATCCTTATTCTTCTTCGCTTCCGCCCTCTCACTTACAAGAGCAAGGACCTCCTGTGGTATGCTTTCATCCTTTTTCGCCTCAACCTTGTCAAGGCTCAAGCCGAGGATCGAATCCATTTCCAGAAGCAACGCAAGCTTTTGATCATCTGGAACCTCGTCATCTTTAAGCATGGACCAAAGCACAGCAAGAGCCTGAGGAGCATGAAGATCGTTCGACATGGCATCAAAGAACGCATGCCTGTACTCTTCAGCCTTTCCAGACAAAGTGCTGGCAGGAGACACATCCTTCTTCAAGGAGGCAACCTTGTCATTCAGGCTCTGTCTAGCACTTTTCGCATGGTCGAGTGCCTCATAGCTGAACTTCAACTGGCTCCTGTAGTGTCCCGTGAGGCAGAAATATCTGTAATCGAGCGGCTCATAACCATGGTCGACAAGTACGGAAAGTGTCAGGAACTCTCCTGAAGACTTGCTCATTTTGCCCTTGTCATTTATCAGGAATTCTCCATGGCACCAATAATCCACCCATGGTTTTTCTCCGGTAGCAGCCTCGCTCTGCGCGATTTCGTTGGTATGGTGTACAGGAATGGCATCTATTCCGCCGCAATGGATATCAAAATGCTTGCCAAGATACTTCATGCTCATCGCGGAGCACTCAAGATGCCATCCGGGATAGCCAACGCCCCAGGGAGAAGACCATACCATCACCTGGTCCTTGAACTTGCCATTTGTGAACCAGAGTACGAAATCCTTTGGATTTCTCTTATTGTCATCCACGCTGATCCTTGCCCCGGCTTTGAGCTCGTCGAGATTCAGCTTTGCGAGTTTTCCATAATCGTCTATGGTATCGATCGAAAAATAGACATTACCGCCGGATATGTATGTATGCCCTCCATCCTCCAGAGACTTGACAAGATCGATCATCTCCTTGATATGGTCCGTGGCCTTACATATCACAGTCGGCCTCTTTATATTCAGGCTCGCTGTATCGTTCATGAACGCCTCGGTATAGAAGGCCGCTATATCCCAAACGCTTTTGCCGGTTTCCCTGCTCCGCTTTTCAAGCTTATCCTCACCGTCATCGCCATCCCCTGTCAGATGGCCGACATCGGTGATGTTCATGACATGCCTCACCTTATATCCGTTCTTCTCGAGCGTACGCCTGAGAATGTCTTCAAACACGTAGGTACGGAGATTGCCTATATGGGCGAAGTTGTAAACCGTAGGCCCGCAACAGTACATGCCGACCTTGTGATCCTCAATAGGCTTGAAATCCTCGACCTTACGGCTCATCGTGTTGTACAGCTTCATAAATAATCCTCCACTATATTAAATTAGCACTTTGCCTTATCATAAGTCTATCTATGGACGTCAATTTAAGGTTTCAGAAGGAAAAAATCAAGTTCGCGCACGACAAGGACCTCTCCGGGCTCACCTTTTTCCGCACCATGGGGCGGGCAGAATACTTTTATGAACCAAAAGAACCAGAGGATCTGATAGAAGCGCTGGAGTACGCACACAGAAAAGGCATGCCCGTAAGCGTTATAGGAAGTGGAACCCATGTGATAATAAGCGACGAGGGGATCAAAGGGCTTTTAATCAGCACGAAGCGGATAAAAGGCATGACGATCAAGGGTAACCTTGTCACAGCCTACTGCGGCGAAAGCCTTAATGATGTGATAAACGTCGGCATAGAGCACAACCTCATGGGACTGGAGGAGCTGGGAGGAATTCCTGGAACGATCGCCGCGGCACTTAAAGTAAATGCAACCAGCCAGGGAAAAAGCATCTCAGACTACCACTTCTACTCCGATTACCTCACGCTTGACGGCAAGCTCCACAGACGCCCCGACTACAAGGATTTCTTCGGCAACCAGATGAGCGAGATCGAGGATGACGAGATAGTTTTGTCAGTGACTCTCAAGCTTGAGCCTTCAAAGCGGACAGCAGAGGCCAGGATGAGAAAGGAAAGGTTTGTGGAACTGATGTTCATCCCGCCTACAAACAACTTCGTCGGACAGGTATTCAAGGATCCGGAGGGCATGAAGGCAAGCCAGATAATCAAGGATCTCAACCTTGACAGGGACCTTGGGTTGGCAGTGGAATTCCCTCCGTTTCAAAGCAACTCCATCTTCGGCTATCAGGATGCCAGGGCAAAAGATGTATACCGCCTGATAAGATATGTCCAAAATGAGGCAAAAGACAAGCTTGGAGTCGAGCTCAAGCTGAGTGTCGGCCTCTTAGGCGAATTCAAATGAGAATGTGAAATCCAGACCGTTTTCATCAAGGCGGACAGTCACCCTGTCATTAAAGACATATTCGACAAAAACGCCATCTGCACCGCAGCCGAGACTGAAGCTGTCCATGTTCAAATCGACATAAGGAACCAGATCGGATCCCAGGCCCAACTCGACATCTTCAATCGATATGGAAAAGAGATGAAAAACTCTTTTTTCCGCATCCGCGGTAAAATCGACACGGCTTTCATGAAAGAAGGATATCCATCCAAAATCGATACACACCTTCTGCCTGCTTTCATATGCACGAAATTTCTGGCTGTAGTACGGCTTTTTGCCATAGCGGAGGAAAAAGGAGCAGTAAAAGGGATCCTTTTCAATTTCGATGCGAATGGCAAAATCATTATCCGGTTTTCTGCTGAATGTGTTACCCCAGTAAAAGCCTGCCTCCAAGTACCCCAACGAGATATCCGATCGAAAAAAAAGGTCCATTCCCAAAACTGGAGAAAAACTTATTATCAGATCTGCATCCAGATAGGGAAAAATTTTCCCGCGCAACCCAATGGATATCACATCATCAAGCCCATTTGCCCTGTAATCTGCGATTATGCTTTCACCATCATCTCTTTCATTTCGATAAAGCAGTGCGGCATCAAAATGGGGAGATAAGAATGAAAGACCCAAAATCTGCATCCTATCCAAGGATAAGGCCGCCTCGAACATCCCGAAAGAAAAAGAAGCACCCATTCTGCTTCCGATGGCGGCAGAAGAGGAAAAGAAACCATAATTCCTCTCCACCTGATACGGATTTTCCACATTATCCAAAAATGTATCCTCATCGATCCGGCTGTATGAAACATGCTCCTGATGATATGAAAACCCAAAATCAGGGAAAGAGACGGCAAGGTTTTCAAAGGACAGGAAAATCTGACCTGCTTTGCTTTCAATCACTCCGGCGGCAACATATGCGGACAAAAAAATAAAAACTGCGGCAAGAAATGTTTTCCTCATGTTTTTTAAGTCATTTAGGTGCACAACATGTCTACACTTTCAGACTATTCTATGTTAGAATTCTTTTCCGTTAATTGGTTTTAGCTTAATTACTAGGAGTGTTGTTAATGGTTATTCTTACCTTGAATTGCGGCAGTTCTTCCGCCAAGTACCAGGTATACGACTGGACAAACAAGGACGTCCTTTGCGTTGGCATCGTTGAAAGGATCGGTCTCGAATATTCAACCATCGAGCAGAAATCTGCCGGGAAGGAGACATATGAAGCGAAGTTTTCAAGCCCGACCCACAAGGAAGCTATAGAGCTGGTGCTCAAGATGCTTGTCGATGAGAAGTACGGTTGCATCAAAAGCCTTTCCGAAATCGGAGCCGTGGGACACCGCGTGCTGCATGGAGGCGAGATGTTCAAAAAATCCACTCTTGTGACTGACAAGGTCGTCGAGGATCTCAAGAAGATAATTCCGCTCGGACCGCTCCATATGCCTGCGAACATAATGGGAATCGAGGCGGCAAGAAAGCTCATGCCAAACGTTCCTCAGGCCATTGTTATGGACACAGCCTGGCATCAGACAATGCCAGAAGAAAGCTACATGTATGCCGTTCCCTACGAATGGTATGAAAAATACAATGTGCGCCGCTACGGCTTCCATGGAACAAGCCATCTTTATTGTGCAAAGAGGGCCGCAGTGCTGCTTGGAAAGGAAAACAAGGATACGAACATCATAATACTCCATATCGGAAACGGAGCCTCGGCCTGCGCTGTCAAGAATGGCGTGTGCATCGATACCTCAATGGGCCTCACACCTCTTGAAGGTCTTGTGATGGGCAGCAGAAGCGGAGACATCGACCCGGCAATCATCCCTTATATCTGTGCAAACACCGGGCTTACTGTCCAACAGATGGACACTTATCTGAATAAGAAATCCGGTCTTGTAGGTCTTTGCGGGATGTCCGACAGGCGTGATGTGCATGATGCGGCGGACAAAGGAGATGAAAAGGCCAAGCTTTGCATAAAGATGGAAGGACACAGGATCAAGAAGTACATCGGAGCTTATGCCGCACTTCTTGGCAAAGTGGATGCCATAGTATTCACCGCAGGAGTCGGAGAGATGGGAGACCACATCAGGAAAGAGGCCTGTGAAGGGCTTGAAGCACTCGGCATCGAGCTCGATCAGGAGAAGAACAAGCTCTCACACTGCAGGAATGCGGAGACAATCATAAGCAAGGATTCCTCCCCTGTCAAAATCTTTGTCATCCCGACGGATGAGGAACTGGTCATGACCGAGGATGCATATGCGCTTATGAACGGAACGTATGATGTGCACACGAATTTCCATTATACTTTCGAGGATCCGGGATATGTGAACAAGGCAAGAGCGAGAGGTCTTGAGGCCAATCTGAAAAAGACGCCTGAGCTTGCAAGAATCATTGCAACTCCTCCTGCAAAGGCTTGAGCTCACATATTTGTGGAAGGCATGGCTCCGGCCATGCTTTTTTTTGTCTGCTAGCCCGGCTTATGTGATTAAAAGGCATGACGGATATCAATCAGATACTTCAAGAGGTTTTTAAAATCAGATACCTGATGCCTTATCAGGAAATGGTGATAACCAGGATTTTGGAAAACAGCAAAGAGGAAAAGCATTCCTATGATCTCACAATACTTCCCACGGGAAGCGGAAAAAGCCTTTGCTTCATGCTTCCTGCGCTCCTATTCGAAAAAAGATACACAATACTTCTCTACCCTCTCCTATCGCTGATGAACGACCAGGCGGGACGATTCAAAAGCCTCGGCATACCTTATTCCCTGATCTGCGGCGGGATGGATAAAGATACCAGAAACAACGAGCTTGACAAGCTCAGGAAATTTGAAAGCAAAATCCTGATAATAAACATGGAAAGCCTTTTGATGCTACAGGACAGGAACGATCTATATTTCATGCAGAAAAGGCTCGAGCTTCTTGTAATAGACGAAGCCCATACCGTATCTTCCTGGGGCCTGACTTTCCGCACCAGCTATCAGAAGCTTGGAAGCATGATCGAACTGCTGAAACCCCATCAGTGCCATGCCTTTACGGCCACGCTGGACAAAGAGAGCGAAAGGACTCTGAAGAAAATGCTTTTCCCGCTCTGCAAGGTCAATGTGCTCAAGGCCTCCGCAGACAGGGAGAACATATTCTATGGTGCAATGAGGACATTGAATTTCAGAATGGACCTGATCAGGATACTGAAAGAAGAAAACAGGCTGCCCGCCCTTGTTTTCTGCCGTTACAGGAAGGAAACGGAGCGCCTGTCCGCCCTTTTTTCCCCATACTTCAAATCCTCATATTACCATGCGGGGTTGGATAAGGAGGAAAGAAAGAAAATAGAGGAAGAATTCTCAAGCAACAGCAGCATGGTCATGTTCGCCACCAGCGCATACGGAATGGGTGTCGACAAGAAGAACATCAGGACCGTGGTGCATCTCAACATCCCGGACAGCGCCCTTGATTATCTTCAGGAAACGGGCAGGGCAGGAAGGGATGGAGAGCCATCGCTTGCAGTGCTGCTTTACAGTCCAGGCGACAAAGGATATTTGAAAGATGTGTTTATGAAAAAGCAATGCATACGAGGCGGCATACTTGAGAAAATGGGAGATGCTTCCTACAAAAACGGTTGCCTCGCCTGCAGCTTCTGCTCCGGATTTCTTACCAGCTGTGGGGAAGAAGAAATAAAAAGGGAGATCAAAAAACATCTTTTTATCCATACAAGAAAGACCCTTTTATTCTTTTTGCTGCATAAAAAGAAAGGCTTAAAGGGCTGGAGAAAGGATGAAGCGGCAAAAGCGCTCAGTATACTTGAACAAGAAGGAACGGTAAGATCCTTTTTGGGACATCTTTATCTGGCAAGAGGAAAATGATTCTTTATTTTTTCATATTCTGTTGCTATCATCATTTTTAGTGTAGGAGGAAACGGATGCTTGATAAGCTTCATGCCATATACCCCGATCTATATGGTACAAACTATGATGAAAAGGACATGGATGAGAGATTCCTTTCCTTGGTGGAAACACATCGGAAAATGTTCAAAAATGAGGATGTCGTCCTTTTTTCCGCTGCAGGAAGAACCGAAATCGCAGGCAACCACACCGACCATAACCTCGGGTGCGTGATCGGAGGGACAATAAATCTCGATACGATAGCATGCGTTTCGAAGCGACCAGACAACAGGGTCATCGTCGCTTCCGAGGGATTTCCAGTCGTAGATGTAGACATTTCCGACCTGAGCATCCATGAAGATGAAAAGAACACAACGCACGCGCTGCTGAGGGGAATAGCGGATGCCTTTGTCAAAAGAGGTGTGAAGGTGGGAGGATTCCAGGCAAACACCACCACCAGGGTATTGAAGGGCTCCGGACTTTCAAGCTCCGCGGCAATCGAGGTGCTGTGCGCAGAAATATTCAACAACCTCTACAACAACGATGCTCTCAATCCGGTTGAACTTGCCAAAATAGGCCAATATGCGGAAAATGTGTATTTCGGTAAACCAAGCGGACTGCTCGATCAGATCTGCTGTGCAAACGGGGGAATAGTCGGCATCGATTTCAAGGACGCGTCCAATCCTGTGGTCACTCCGCTTGAGGTCGATTTTGAAGAACATGGATACCAGATGATAATAACCGACACAAAAGGAAGCCATGCCGATTTGACGGGGGAATATGCATCGGTGCCGCCGGAAATGAGACAGGTAGCATCCTTTTTCGGAAAGAAGAACCTCAGGGAGGTCGGGTATAAGGATTTCATAGCCAATATGGCCTCCATCAGAGAAAAATGCGGAAACGATAGAGCATTATTGCGGGCCTACCATTTCTTCAAGGAAAACGAAAGGGTCGAGATGATGCTGAAAGAACTGCAGGAAGGGTCGATAGACACGTTCATGATGCTTGTGGATGAATCGGGAAATTCATCCTTCAAATATCTTCAGAACGTATATCCTTCTTCAAGCCCGAAATTCCAAGGGCTGTCCCTTGCATTGGCGATGAGCGATGATGTGTTACAGGCGGAGGGTGCCCACCGCGTGCACGGAGGAGGATTCGCAGGTACGATCCAGGCTTATGTTCCGCAATACATGCTTGATAAATACATAGCAAGAATGGAAAGCATCTTTGGAAAAGGCTGCTGTACAAGAATAAGCATCAGAAAGCTTCCGGTAGCAAGAATATATTGACCGCTGCAACGCAGATATGAAAACCCTCCGATGGGAGGGTTTATCAATTAATAAAGCCTTAATACGGCGATCTGTCTATTTTAAGAATGCTTCAACCTTGTATCCAGCATTTGAAACAGCTTTATATATTTCCGTCTCTTCTATCGTCCTATCATAGCTTATCGATGCTGTGGCGTTTTTAATATCAACCCGGCATACAGCGCCCGGGATGGAGTTAACAGCCTTCTCCACATTATCCGCACAGCCCTGGCAATGCATGCCTGAAATCCTGACTATCCTTTCTCCCAGAACCGGACCATCAAGCTTCTTGAAGGAGGATTTGGAGCAGGAGCCTCCGCCACAGCAAGGCCCCTCCCCTTTGAAATGTTTTATCGAACCTTTTATTGCGAACAATATCACGATGAACACAAAAAAAAGAATTATGAAATCTATCATGCACACACCTCGGTGAAATTCGGTCACCGCCTCACTATTTCCTTTCTCTCCATTTCTTTAACAAAAGAGCAATCTGATAAATCCCGACGCCGATGAAATAAATCAAGATAAATGCCGCAAAGGCATAGAACATCGACCCTGTAGAATCACCCATTCTTGTCCTCCTTTGCCTTTTTTACCAGCTCGTCGATATAAGAATCGTCAAACCTCTGGCATGAATGGCAGGCTTTGCCATCACAGCCGCAACAGCCCACACAGCCCCCGCTCTTTTTCTTCTTATAGATTTTGAAAAGAATAAAAGCAGAATATGCGGCTATAAGAAAAACGACTATGAAATCGATCATCGCCACCTCCTTGAAGAGACAAGGGAAGAAGAAGCCCTCTTCCCTTTTTCATCACACATCATGCGGTTTGAACACTTCGTCTTGAGTATACTTTCAAATCCTTATACGGGTCAGGCCTGAAAAGAAGGAAAAGAAAGATTGCCAAGATTATAAGTCCTGCGGCCGAACCGAATCCAAATGCTCCGCCAGCAAAAAGCATTCCAACCTGATAGACCACCAAGCATATCATATAGGCAAACACATTCTGGAACAATATTGCAAACCAGAACCACTTTCTGGACTGCATCTGCTGCGCCATCGTTGCAATTGCCGCAAGACACGGGGAATCAAGAAGGTTGAAAAGAAGGAAGCTGAAAGCGGCAAGAGCCGATGGGAACCAGACAGCAACCCCTTCTGCAACGGTCATTGCATCCTCCACATCCCCCTGTACGTTTGCCAATACGCCCATTGTGGATACGATCGCCTCTTTTGCCGTGAAGCCGGAAAGAGAAGCGGCCACAGGCTGCCAGCTTCCAAATCCAAGAGGTGCGAACAGCGGTGCTATCACACCTCCGATTGTGGCAAGAAGGCTGTCGGAACTGTTTTCAACCATTCCAAAGCCATCGGGGCCGAAACCAAATCCGGCTAAAAACCACATCACGACACAGGCAAGAAATAAAATCGTTCCGGCTTTGATTATGAAGCCCTTAAGCCTATCCCACACGTGCAAAAGCACAGTCCTGGCACCTGGAACATGGTAGGAAGGAAGCTCCATTACGAACGGAGCGGGCTTACCTGAAAAAGGTTTCGTCTTTTTAAGAATTATCGCAGAAACAAGCACCGCGGCGATTCCGATGAAGTACATCAGAGGTGCAACCAGTCCTCCTGCGACATAGCTTCCGGTAGCATAGCCTGCCATGACACCACCCATAAGCGCGATTACAGGCAGCTTCGCACCACAGGGGATGAAGGTCGCGGTCATTATCGTGAGCCTTCGATCGTTGTCCTGTTCGATCGTCCGGCTTGCCATAATTCCAGGAATTCCGCATCCACTGCTTATCAAAAGGGGGATGAAACTCTTTCCTGAAAGGCCGAAATGCCTGAACACCCTGTCCATTACGAACGCGATACGCACCATGTACCCGCAATCCTCGAGAAGGGAAAGGAATAAAAAGAGGATAGCCATTTGAGGAACAAAGCCAAGGACCGCTCCCACTCCTCCGATTATTCCGTCAACGACAAGACCGGATACCAGATCTCCGGCACCTATGGCCTCCAGTCCGCTTGAGGCAAGAGCCTGCACAGCACCGACGAATGTATCGTTGGTCCAGTCCGTGACAATGGTTCCTATCGTTGTAACGCTGATGTAATATACGATGAACATAACTGCTATGAAAATAGGAATACCCAAAATCCTGTTCGTGACAACCCTGTCTATCTTGTCCGAAAGGCTCATTGACTCCCGGCCTTTTTTCACAGTGGTCGAAACAAGCTTCTGTATCCATTTATAACGCTCATCGGTGATGATGCTTTCCGAATCATCATCACGGTCCTTTTCAAGACCTTTGCGGATCTCAAAGATCTTATTTTCCATATCGGGTTGCAATCCCACACGGTTTGCGACCTTTTCATCGTTCTCCAAAAGCTTTATCGCATACCATCTCTTCCTTACGATATCGATGTTTTCCAGCAATGAGGAAATTTCTGCTATCCTTTCTTCGACATAATCGGAGAAAATAGATTGTGGTACTGTGACCTCATTTTTATGGGCCGCCTTCACTGCTTCGGAAACCAGCTGTTCAAGCCCGGTCTTCTTCAGTGCGCTTGTTTCGATCACGGGACATCCCAAAATCATCGACAGCCTTTTGATGTCGATTTTCAAACCTCTTTTATCGACAAGATCCGCCATATTGAGCGCGATCACAACGGGAATACCCGTCTCAAGAAGCTGTGTGGTGAGATACAGGTTTCTTTCTATGTTGGTGGCATCGACAAGGTCGATTATCACATCAGGATTCTCATTCAGCAGATAGTCCCTGCTGACAACCTCCTCCAGAGTATATGGACTCAGGGAATAAATTCCAGGAAGGTCGGTAATTATTATCTCCTCCCCTCTCTTTTTATCCCTGAGCTTTCCTTCCTTTTTCTCGACGGTAACTCCGGGCCAGTTACCGACATACTGGTTTGCCCCTGTAAGGGCGTTGAACATCGTGGTCTTTCCGCAGTTCGGATTTCCAGCCAGTGCAATCTTTATACCCATGACAACCCCCTTACTTCACAAGCACGCATTTAGCGTCGTTTTTCCTGACAGAAAGTTCATACCCCCTGACAGTAATCTCCACAGGATCCCCAAGAGGGGCTACCTTACGGATGTAAAGTGGGGTCCCTTTCGTGATGCCCATGTCCATGATCCGTCTTTTGTAGGCTCCATCCCCGTCGATCTTCTCCACGACGACGGTGGTCCCTACCTTTGCTTCTCCAAGCGTCATATGTTATCTCTCCTATAAAATGACATGCAGATTTTAATCAGACCATTATATGCCTGGCCATATCGGCGTTGAGTGCGACGCGGGAATCTTTTATGTTTACGATTACATTTCCACCGATTTCGCTCAATACTGTGACCTTTGTACCGGCAACGAAACCGAGGTTGCCAAGGAATCTCCTCGTTTCATCGCTTCCCCCCACCTTTCTGATCGTTCCCGATCCACCGATTCCCATCATTACTAGCGGCATCATCAATTCCTCCATAAATCAGATTTGTTAGAAGATGCTAATTTAATTTCATGTGTTAGTCTACTCAAACTATAATTTCAAGTCAATACAAACTGTAAAATACCAGTAAAATGTTTTTTCTTATTCATTTAATAAATATTTTAATGTTATGTTCTTAAAACTTATACTCCATTTTAAATCTAATTATTCATATAAGCTATCAAAATATTCAGCTTTTTTATGTTAGCTTATACTATCAGATAAAAATTTCAACAATCAGAAGTGAGGATATCATGATCAAAAAGGGGAAAATTGGAATTAAAATCCCGCTATCCAAAAAGAAATCTTAATGTTATAGTCCATTTGAAATGATGCAAGAAAGAAAAGTCGTGAAAAACAGCATCACAGAAGGGGTGATCTGGAAACAGCTGCTAATTTTCTTCTTCCCAATCCTGTTTGGAACCTTTTTCCAACAGCTGTACAACACTGTCGATGCAATAATCGTCGGACAATATCTTGGCAAGCAGGCGCTTGCCGCGGTCGGGGGAGGCACAGGAACAGCCATAAACCTTTTGATCGGTTTTTTCACCGGTGTCTCCTCGGGTGCGACTGTGATCATAAGCCAATATTATGGGGCGAAAGCCGAGGATGATGCGTCAAAGGCGATCCATACCGCAATCGCGCTGGCAATAGCCGCAGGCGTTGCAATCATGGTGCTTGGAATAGCATTTACGCGCCCTATTTTGGAGCTCATCGGAACGCCGGAGGATGTGATGCCTCTTGCTGTGACCTATATGAGGATTTTCTTTGCAGGAAGCATCTTCAATACGGTATACAACATGGGCTCCGGAATATTCAGGGCACTCGGCGATTCCAGGCATCCGCTTTATTTCCTTATCTGCGGCTGTATAGTCAACATCGTCCTTGATTTCCTCTTTGTCGGTCTTTTTGGGCTGGGAGTCGATGGAGCGGCATATGCGACAATAATCAGCCAGATGATCTCGGCATTACTTGTTGTGATCTGGCTCAGACGAAGAAAAGACGGCTTGAGGCTTTCACTTAGAAAACTCCATATTAATATGAAGATGCTTGCCTTCACGCTCAAGATCGGACTGCCCACAGGGTTCCAGTCGATTTTGTACACGATTTCCAATCTCATCATCCAGGCACATGTGAACGGATTTGGAACCGATACCGCCGCAGCCTGGGCTGCATATGGAAAGCTTGATGCCATATTCTGGATGGCGATAAATGCATTTGGAATATCCGTAACGACATTTGTAGGTCAGAATTACGGAGCAAAGCTTTATAAGAGGGTTTCACAAGGAATAAGGACTTCGATCATGATGTCCACCGCGCTGACAATCCTTATCACAGCCTTCTTCATGATTCTGGGAGAACATGGATTGGCGCTGTTCACCACGGATGAGCAGGTGCTCGATATAGGAATGGAAATACTCACACTTCTTGTCCCCACCTGGATACTTTACATGCCGATAGAAATCCTCTGCGGAGCGATGAGAGGATGTGGAAAGACTTTCATACCCACGATAATCACGGTTGTCGGCATATGCGTGCTCAGAGCCGCATGGCTTGAAGTTGTTCCGGCCTTCGCGCATACCTTAAGCGCCGTATTCCTCTGCTACCCCGTCTCCTGGCTTGTCACAAGCCTGGCCATCATAATCTATTATATAAAAGGAAAGATAGTGCCCCGGAAGGACAAAGACTGAAAAAAACCGCCGGAGCCACCGGCGGACATCTTCAGTCGAAAAGCGCCTTGTAATTTGCGCTGATCTCCCAATACTTGCTGTCAAGCTCGAAAAGCTTATATAGGCTTTCGGGAATCGGGACTCGGACATCCAGCATGGGTTCCACGATATGCTCGAATTTTGCAGGATGCGCAGTTGCCACAACCACTGTCGGTGAATCGGGGAAATACGCGTTCCTGACATACTCGCCACATGCGGTATGAGGGCAGATGATCCTTTTCTCATTCTCGTAGACCTGCTTGATGGAAAGCCTGATATTATAATCGTTTACCGAATAAGAGCTGAGCTCATTGCAAAACTCCTCCCAGGTCGGATAAAGATCCATGAGACGCTCCATATTGCTCGGAGCACCGACATCCATTGCATTTGCAAGAGTATGTATGCTCTGTCTTGGCTCGTACTCACCGCTCTCGATATAATCGGGGATCGTGCGGTTGGCATTCACAGCCAAAACAATCTTTGAAATCGGAGCACCCATCTTCTTCGCCCAGCAACATCCGGTGGAATTGCCCACGTTTCCAGAAGGGATGATGAAAACCGGCAGCTTGCCATATCTGGCCTTATAAAGGAAGGATGAGTAGATGTAATAGGTCATCTGGGGAAGCAACCTTGCAATGTTTATGCTGTTTGCGCTGCTGAGATTCCCATAGCCCCCATCCATAAATGCCTGCTTCACCATTCTCTGGCAATCGTCAAAGGTCCCCTCGACCTCGAAAGAAGAGATGTTCCCGTCCCAGCATGTCAACTGCTGCTTCTGTCTTTCGGAAACCCTGTCCTTAGGGAAAACCACCTTTACCTCTATATGCTTGCGTCCATGGAAAGCAGAGGCAACAGCCCCTCCTGTATCACCGCTGGTGGCAACCAGTATGGTCATGTCCTCCCCTGTCTTTTCAAGGTGCTTCTCAAGATAACAGGCAAGAAACCGTGCGCCGAAATCCTTGAAGGCGCATGTGGGACCCCAGAAAAGCTCAAGAGTGGCCTTTTCACCGTTTGACGGCATGGAAAGTGGGAAATTGAATGCATCGGCACATATGGCCTCAAGCTCGGATTTTTCCAAATCACCTTCGAAATATGGATAAAGAAGCTGGCTGGCAGAATATGCAAACCCTTTTTCCATCGTAAAATCCCCAGGAATTTCAGGAAATGAAACCGGCACGAAAAGCCCTCCATCAGGGGCAAGCCCCATGAGGATTGCCTCACGTATTGTATATCTTCTTCCGTTCTTATCCCTGGTAGAAACGTAATCCATAAAAACCTCCTATATTCTCGACCCCAGATACTGTCCGAGTCGTAACATATCTGCAAACACTCCGGCTGCAGTCACCTCCGGTCCGGCCCCTGGGCCTTTTATCACCAAAGGCTGTGTCAGATAGCGCTCCGTCGTAAAAGCGATGACATTATCCGTTCCATCCGCCTGGCTGAAAGGATGGTCCATCGGATACTCGGCAAGGCTGACCGAACAGACTCCCGAATCGACCTTGCCGACATAGCGGAGCTTCATACCCCGCTCTTTTGCCTTATTGTACAGCTTGGCCATTTTTTCATCCATAATGTCCAGCCTATCCAAGAATTCCTCTTTGCTGGCGGTTCTGAGCTCTTCGGGCACAAGGCTTCTGATATCTATATCGGAAACCTCTGTCTTATAGCCCAATTCGCGCGCAAGTATCACAGTTTTTCTTGCAACATCCATTCCAGAAAGATCATCTCTCGGATCAGGCTCGGTATACCCCATCTCCCGCGCTTTTTTCACGAGCTCCGAAAATGGCACGGTCCCGTCATAACGGCTGAAAAGCCATGCAAGTGTTCCAGACACCATTCCCTCGACCTTCAATATCCTGTCCCCGGTCTCTCGCAAATCCTTAAGCGTGGTTATGATTGGAAGCCCCGCCCCGACGGTGGTTTCATAATAGAACTTATACCCGGTGCTTCTTGAGGTCTCGATCAGACTCTTGTAATATCCGTACCTTGCACTGGAAGCCTTTTTATTTGGTGTGATGATATGGAAGCCTGAATCAAGCAGGCTCTTATATGTTAACGCCCTCTCCTCCGACGAGGTGCAGTCGATTATGACCTTATGTGGATAATAGGAAGCGGCAATGTGCTCCATGAAGATCTTTTCATTATAAAGGACGCCATACAGCTCCAGCTCCCTGCGCCAATTCTTCAAATCCACCCCTTCCTCGCTCAAAAGCATCTTGCTGCTGGTGGCGATCCCCCTGATGCGGATATCGAGATCGAATTCTTTCTTAAGACGCTCGGACTGTTTCGAAATCTGATCCAGCAGAGTACCCCCGATATTGCCTGGCCCGAAAAGGCCGACTGACAAGGTCTGGGCAGAAAGGAAGAACACGGAATGCAATGCCCTGAGGGCTTTTGTGGAATCCCCGGATTTTATGACAGCGGAAATATTCCTTTCGCTCGAGCCCTGCGCAATCGCTCTCACATTCACGCCGGCTCTGGCAAGAGATGAGAAGAACTTGCCTGCAACACCGACTGATCCGGTCATGTTATCACCGACAACGGCGAGGATGGCACAATCGTTCTCCACCTCGATGCTGCTGACTTTCCTGTTCTCCAGCTCCTCTTTGAATTCGCTTCTGATCACCTTCACAGCCTTCTGGCAACAATTTTTGCGTACCGCTATACAAATGGAATACTCGCTGGATGCCTGAGAAATGAAAATAACGCTTATCCCCTCGGCACACAGGGCGGAGAAAAGACGGCTGGAAATACCTGCAACACCTGACAGTCCGCTGCCCTCGACATTGATCAAGGAAACATTTCTAACTACACTGAACGCCTTGACAACAGAAGACGGATCGTCGTGTCCATCCTCCACAAGAGTTCCTTCGTTTTCTATATCCGGCCAATAGCGTAGGCTGATCGGAAGGTTCTTCTCCATTGCAGGAAAAAAGGAATGTGGATGGACTATGGGTGCCCCGAAGAAAGAAAGCTCGGTGGCTTCGGCATAGCTCATTGAGCCGATCACATGCGCACCGGGAACATCCTTGATGCTGGCACTGCACAAAAGAGACCTGTGATTCCAGAATGTAAGAGGGCACGAAAGCCCGGACGCAATCAAAGAAGCGGTATACTCGCTCTCCCCTTCCTCATCCATTTGCCCCTCTTTTCCTGCAGGGCTCAACAGCTTTCCGTAAACAAAGACCGCAGAATAATCAAAACCTGTACGTCCCACCGCATCCCCGGATTCCATTATTGCCGAAGATATGCCGTTCTTGCAAAACAAGGCAGAGAGAATGACAGCAAGAAAATAACTTGTCATCAGATCGAGATAGTCTCTTGTGACAGAAGATGCCTCTTCCAAAAGCCAGACAGCTTTCAAAACATCTTCAATCTTGGAAAAAGAGGAATTGACACATTCATTGACACCGGAAAGCTCATCTTCACTCAAAATATTCTGAGCCAGCTCCAGCCAACTGCTGCGGATCTTCTCAATCTGAGCCCAAAGGCGCTCGTCCTTGCTCTCCGCCTTCTCTAAAAGAGAAGAAAGCGCAATCTCACTGCGCCTTACGGGAGAAAGCACATATATCTGAACATCCTCAGATGATTGGTTATGAAGCTGCAAGAGCCTGGAAATCCCGCTTTTTGCGGCAAGCATGGCTCCTTCAAAGGCATGCACTCTGTATTTCATGGACAACCGCCCCCTTTAAGAAAAGCCGTAACGGAATAAGGCCTTTTACGCATTATGCAAAATCTACGGTTTTTCCACAAGGAGAAACGAAAAAAAAAGACAGAACATATGTTCTGCCCTTCTTTCCGATCAAAATCCGCATTATACGAGCTTGACAACCTTGCCGCTTCTCAGACAACGTGTGCAAACCTTGATGGTTCTCGGTGTGCCATCTATAAGTGTCTTGACGGAAACAAGGTTTGGTCTGAAAACGCGCTTCTTGGTCACGCCGATGTGCTGTCCAACACCACCTGCCTTCTTAGCCTGACCTTTGCGGGGTACGACGGATCCGCTGATTGTACCTTTGCCACAAATTTCACATCTTCTAGCCATGATTATATTCCACCTTATTATTTGTTTTCTCGCTGTTTTCGGCCCTTCCAAAGGGTCAACGAATAGACTATATCAAAAAGGACTGCAATTTGTAAATACTCTAATGGAAAATAAAAACTGAAAAAATTTTGCTAATGTGCTAAAATCTCCCCGCCAATGGAAAAAATAGCTCTGCTGCTCTTCTGGCAGCAAATGGAAATAGAATATGAAAAGCTGAAAAGGCTCCACTTCAGGTCAAGCGGGGATGAAAGCGTGTATCTGCTCCCGCCGTCGATTGTGCTCGGCAAAGCAGAAAGCATCGATTATAGTATTCCCTACATACCTGAACTTTGCATCAAGGATTCGATAGGAAGAAACGATTTCGGATTCTATCAGGAGCTTGCAGATGACAAAATCATCTCCAATTTGCAGGACCTGCTTCATATAAAAAGGATGAAGACCGGAATTTTTCTTTCTACGGGTACCCCGTCCGAAGACCTTTATCCAAAAACGGCGATAAGAATCAGATCCTTGGCCCTGGCTTCATATGACGGTTCCTTTTTTAAGATACTCAGGATAAAGAAGCTTTCGAAGGGCAAAGATCTTTGAGTGGACATGTGCCACACAAGGGCTTTTTTGCCTTACAGTATGTCCGTCCATGTAAATTAACAGTCATGCTCAGTCTTGTCCATATTTCAGAAGGAAACTTCTCCCTGATCTTCCGATATGCGCGGTTCCGATCCGATTCCTCAATAAGACCAAGACGGTTTGCGACCCTCAAAAAATGGGTATCCACAATCACGGCAGGCTTCTTCAAGACATCCCCCAGATAGCAATTGGCAGTCTTCTCCCCTATCCCGGTAATCGCAGTAAGCTCCTCAACAGTTTCAGGCAAGGCTCCTTTTTCGTGCATAACAGCAGAAACCGCTTTTATCGTTCTGGCCTTATTTTTCACCAGACCAGAACTCCTGATCAAATCCTCTATCTCTGATACATCCGCCTGATAAAGCTCCTCATATCCATTAAAACGGGAAAAAAGTCTTTCTGAGCTTTTCAAGGCCTGCACATCAGTCGAGGATGCGCTCAAAATGACAGTTACGAGAAATTTGAAAGGGTCGTCGGCAGGAATAAAGCTTATCTTTTCAGGATAAAAGGAGAATAATGCAGATAAAATATCAGCTTCTATTGACTTTTCATTCATTTTTATTCTAAACTCTCACACGTCCGGGACGTCGCCTAGCGGCTATGGCGTCTGCTTTGGGAGCAGAATATCGGAGGTTCGAGTCCTCTCGTCCCGACTAACAGCCACCATGTGTGGCTTTTTTTTGCCACATGCTACGTCCAACCGGCTTCGATTATACAAACCTTTTTACCATTGCACCACATATTTCTGAAAATCATGTCAAAAGGTTTTTAAAGAGAAGACAAAAAAAACGCGTTTCATGGGATAATATGCAATGTACGAAATCAAGCCGTTTTTTACATCACAGGAAGCAAAGGGGATCCGATAAAACCGATAAAAACGAAAAGACTGCCAATATTTGCCTTGTTTATTCTTTTGCCAATCACCCTTGCCGCAAGCAGTCTGTCCATAGGATTGGAGACCGGATACGACCACACGCTGCTTCATGCGCAGAACCAGGTGCATCTGGGACGCATTTGGAAAGAAGGCCCGGGTGGTCATCTGGACCTTTTGATCCAGTACCGCTTTGATTCCTTCTGGGCAGTGGAGACAGGAATCGAGTACCAGGTTGTCGGAAGAAACTACAAATTCGTATTCACCGATTCGGAAAGCGGAATTGAGGAAACAACCCACTATGGAAATTTTCTTGAGCACTATATAACACTACCTCTGCTTTTCACGTTTCAAGCCGGCTTTGGAAGGGATGCAGGAGTCTCCTTCTTCATCTCAGCCGGAGGATACATTGGATTCTGGCTCCTACATCAGCAAACAGGAGGGGCGGTCATGGTAGATGATGGTCTTTCTGACATGATAGAAAATCCGGCCGGGTTCCTTGACTTCACCAGCTCGGACGAGCGCTTCAATGCAGGGCTCATTCTTAAAACCGGTTTCAGCTACGATTTTGGAAAATCGGGGCCTTCAGATTGCGATACGCTACAGGCGTTCTTTGATGAGCATTGCCTCCAATTTACAGAAAAATGTCACAGACATCCATCTGGATAATATAGGTGCCACAGTGGGATATACATTTGCAATCGGAGGTGAAAAATGAAAGTAAAGACAATCATTTTGCCCCTCCTTTTTGTTGTTTTCCACAGCGTGCCGTTTCGATACACCGGTCGACGTATGTTATGTCAGCCAGGAGGAAAACTGGCCGGACGTTTTTACAAACTGGTGGCTTGCCATGAATGAAAACTACGCCTTCTGGTTTCTGGACTCCCCATCATCGCAATGGGACGAGGTGTACGACACGTATCTCCCGCTTTTTCAAAAAATGGGAGCAATCGACAAATTTGATGCAGCTGAGACATCCCTCGCCCTGCAGTATTTCTATGAAATAATAATCGGGGCCGGAAACATGGATGAGTCGATTGCAAAATCGGACTTTATGGGATTGTCCGACATGCACTACACCCTTTATCTTTCTTTAGACGGCATATATTCGATCTCTCCACGGAGCCATATCAAGGCATCACAGTTGGGCGTCAGTCCGGAAGTGTACTTTGATATGGTATTGAGAGAAGATGCATCGAATACCAAGATTGAATACGATACCGAAAACTTTCTCAATATCCATAATGCTTACTTCACACTTTCTGATGACGGGACATACGAAGATATGGATTTCGCAGAGACAAGTGAGCATGAATTGTTTAATGACGCCTATTGCATGAGCCAATCCGGCATGGCGATATTTCTGGGCCTGACGGAAGATAGGATCGCATACCTTTCATTCAACCAATTCAAGATGACAGAGATTGAAGAAAACATGCAGTTCAGACATATGATGGAAAAATTCGAAGAAATCCTTTCCATCTGCAATGGACTGATAATCGACCTGCGTGGCAACAGGGGTGGATACTCCTTTGATCAGAACATCCTTTTCGGCCCTCTCTTGACAGGGGAAAAGAAATATTTTGCCTCAGAAAGGATTAAAAGCGGAGAAAATAGGCTGGACTACACAGCATGGATGCCCCGGTACGTTTACGGACATGCCTCCAGGGATTTTTCAAAGCCCATAGCTGTGTTGATAAACTCCGCCAGCATATCAATGGCGGAAATATCTGCAGAGATAGTAAGGGCGCTGGGAAAATACTATGGCTTTGATACCGCAATTATCGGAACAACATCAGCAGGCGGATTTGGGACGCTGGCAAACGATGCGGCAAACATAATTGGGACAGGCTCTATGACGGTGTCCGACACAGTTGCACTTGTGTATACACCATTTCTCAATCATAGATACAGAAACGGAATCTGCTATGAAGGCAAGGGAGAACCGGTGGATATCGAAATTGAGTTCAATTACGATAACTTTGTAAAGGGCCAGGATGATAAATTGGATGCAGCCCTGAAATGGATCAGGGCTTTTTCCCAGCATTGACGCAGACCAGCCTGTAGGCCCCCTTTCCTATCTTCACCACCACGCCCTGCCTCTCGCCTCCCAGCCCGCTGATCACCGAATAATCCCCGCCTGAAAACTTGGTGATTGATGAGAACACCATTATCGGCAGATTGATTATCAAGCCCAATATTATAGCAGCAAAATAAGCAAGCCATACTGATGGCCCTGTCAAACCCATGGCTGGCCCGATCGTGGTAATCACCCCAGCCCCAATCACCTGTCCTACAGCCAGTGCCCAGAGATCGGCCAGGCTGAGTAAACCTTTTTTCTGATTTTTCATTTCGAGCTCCTTATCTCTGGATTTAGTATCCTTCCAAGTTATTATTATGTAAAATTCTTATTTATAATGACTTTTCATACGAATTTATTATGATAAACTACTGATATGGACCTAAAAATCTTAAAAAGCTTTGTAGCTGTTGCAGAAATACAAAACATTACCAAAGCTGCCGACATGCTATACATGACACAGCCAAATTTGAGCAGACAGATAAAAGAGTTGGAAGATGAGCTGAAAACAACCCTCCTCGAGCGTGGAAAAAGAAAGACAACACTTACCGAGGATGGGGAAATACTTCTCAACCATGCAAAACAACTGCTTGAGCTGGAGGAAAAACTTCAGTTTGAGTTCATGAACAGGGCTAACACCCAGTACGGCAGGCTTACGATAGGTTTCTCAGAGTGCCTTGGTGCGCGCAGGATCGGAAAATTCATAAATACATTTTCCTCGATCTACCCGAATGTGACATACGAAATTTATAACGGATATGCCTACGACATCATCGAAAGGATAAACCATGGGCTGACAGATTTGGGTGTGTTGCTGCAGCCACTTGATCTCACAGAGCTGGACTACACAGACATCGGGCAAGATGAGACCTGGGGAGTACTCGTATGCAGGGACCATCCATTTGCAACAAGAAAAACGATAAGTTATTCGGAAATAAGGAATGAGAAACTCATAATCCCCAAACGCGCATTCGACCAGAACGCACTCTACGATTGGTTTCCCCTTGAGGCGAACAGCGTTAAAATCCTCGCAAAGTACAACATTTTTTCAAGCTCGATACACCTCGTGGAAAACGGAATGGGCGTTGCGATCTGCAACAAGGGGGCATTGGGCATACAAAACAACCCAGACGTGGTTTTCATACCTCTTCACCCGAAAGCCGCTTTCAAATCGATTCTCGCATGGAAAAAAAGCGTCCAGCCATCCCCTCTTGTCTCATTGTTCATCAAGCACGTGCTTGAAAGCCTGAAAGAAGACGACAAGCCAAACCATTAGTAGGAAAAGTACGGCTGTTATCATTATCGATATTTGTTGTTATACTTAAGATATGAAGAAAGTTGCATCCCTTGTTCTCGCCTCCGCCTTCCTCATTTCAAGTCTTGGGGCATCGATTTTTTCCGGCTATGACTTCACTTTCTTCAAATCGGTTTCGAATTCCATCGCAGTCATGGACTCTGAAAAAGTCGGACTGGATTATACCGGATACGGATTTTTGGGAGATATGACAAGCGGCATATTTTTGCGTCTCGGCCTGCAATCTCCGTACACCACCCTACTTGCAGCATTCGACAGCCTAAAGGGCAATGAGAGTATCGATACGGACATACAACCTGCACCATTGGGGACTTTGACGGAATTAGGAGACTCCAGCAATGAAAGGGAGTTTACGGTGCTGTTCGCATTCGGTCCTGCATTCAGGAGATTTGTTTCAAAAACCCTCTCATGGTATCTGGGCTTTGGCATAAAGATAGAGCAGGACATAACGGAAATCTCAAACTCCGTTTCTACTGCAAACAGAACGAAAATAATAGAGAATTTTGTAGCAACAGACATAGATATGGGTTTCCGTCTCACAGCAGAGGAACATTCAACCCTGCGTATCGGCATATACCTTACAAGGCCTCTTTTCATACTAACCGAGACAAAAAGCATCTCTAACACACCAGGAGCGGACAAGGATTCACAATTTAAGTTCCAACAGAATATATTCACGCCAAAAGGAAGTGAAATCCAATGGGACGTACAAGGATATATCTCATTGGGCCACACATACGCGAGTTTTCTGAAGCCCGAAAAATACAGATATGTGATAACAAGTAATGAATTATTCACTGGAACAATCGAGAAAATGTGAAAAGGACCGTATTCCTGTTAGTAAAACCATATTCACTCAATACAATTTTGATAACTGGGAGCCGGCTGCTGAATCATATCCCGGATGTGCTTTGTTAAAAGTGTGGATAACGTCCTGAAGGATCAGGACCTCTGTCTGAGACCTTGCAGATAGCATCGTGACAAGAATGCAGCCGGGCACATGTTGGCAATGTCCAGCTAGCTCAAAGATGGACCTGAATGTTTGTTTTTTTAAGCCTCATGATTCACAGAGAAAATAGAAAATCAATTACGAGTATGAAGTCGTCCTGAACTGGTAGAAAACGTGCCTCCCGCAAATGATGATGGAAGCTGAAAAGACTCTTTTTTTTAAAGCATGAAAAATTGTACTCACCCTTTCGGACGATCTTATCACAGGTTCAAAAAAGCCCTTTGCAGGTCAGGCAGAGATATTCTCCTAAGGATGCTTGAAGACATCAGGGCAAAAAAAAATACGCCCTATTGGATTCGAACCAATCACCTACTGCTTAGAAGGCAGTTGCTCTATCCAGGTGAGCTAAGGGCGCATCTACGCTTTGTCAAAGCTTGATATACGTTATCACAAAGATATTACAATTTCAATACGTTTTTAGAAAGTGGTTTACAAAACAAAAGTATACTTATGCACATATTTGAACACACCGCTTCAGCACAGTTTTTACACATTTATCAGAACATCCTGCTGATAGATCCTGATTTCAAATCCTTTGGAATATCATCTTTAGTCTTATGACATAATGGGAAACCACTACTAGCCAAACTTCATCCGATTATGAAATAATGTGGGCAGATCACAATGGCTGAATACTATACTTTGAATGAACTCAAGGACCATCGTCCTTGGTTGGAAAGGAAAACCGTAGTCTTCATGAGCGATTTTGGTTATGTGGATGGAGCTGTAAGCGCCATGCATGGCGTGGCTGATGAAGTCGATCGTTCTTTGAAACTGGAAGACCTTACTCACGAGATACCCCAATTCAACATCTGGGAGGCATCCTATCGTCTCATCCAAGCAATGACATATTGGGCTCCTGGAACGATTTTTGTTTGTGTCGTCGATCCTGGTGTAGGCTCCGACAGGAAAAGCGTTGCGGCCCTTACAAGAACCGGGCACATCGTTGTCACCCCTGACAACGGTACATTGACACATATTGAGCGGGAAGTTGGTATCCTTGAACTGAGGGAAATCAGTGAAGCAGTCAACAGGTTGAAAAACAGTCAAAGAAGCTACACCTTCCATGGCAGGGATGTTTATGCCTATACCGGAGCGAGACTTGCTGCAGGAATAATAGATTTTGAAGGAGTTGGACCGAAGCTCGAAAAAAAACCTGTAATGCTTCATGTGGAGGAGGCCCGTGTGGACGGAAACTCCTTCTATGGTGCAATAGACATACTCGATACAAGATATGGAAGCCTATGGACAAATATTCCCGATACGTTATTCCAAAAAGAAGGAATAAGGCATGGAGATGTCTTTTATGTTACGATCCTTCATAACGGGATGACAGTATACGGCTATGATATGAAATATTGTAAAAGTTTCAACGAGGTTGGCAAGATGGAACCTCTCATCTATATCAACAGCCTGTTGAATGTCGGAATAGCCCTCAACCAAGGTTCTTTCTCCACCGAATATCGTATTGGAACAGGTGAAGGCTGGATGATCAAACTTGAAAAGAAATAAGCTTAAGGGCTTATTTTGGAGGAAATATGAGCAATCAGAACTCGAAATCGATCAATTATGTCAAATTGGTTGTAATCGTCGCCATCGGAGCAGCGCTCTATGGCGGACTCGGATACTTTGGGATCCCTGTATTTGCAAATACGACACTTAAGCCGGCAATGGCGATACTCGGAATCTTCGCCGCCATGTTTGGACCTGTCGTAGGCTTCATCGTAGGTTTCATCGGGCACTGGCTGACCGACACGATCTCCGGATGGGGCGTATGGTTTTCATGGGTGCTCGGGAGCGGCCTTGTAGGAGCCATAATCGGAGTTTATCCGTACATTACAAAGAAGAGCCTTGAAAAAGGTGTTTTCGGGGGAAAAGAAATCGGAATTTTCATCATCCTCTCCTTTGTTGCGAACTTCCTAGGATATATGGTGAGCGCAATCATAGACTGTGTTATGTATGCAGAGCCTGTCAGCAAGGTCATCGTGCAACAGCTTATCGCGGCCTTCTCCAACACCGTGATGATCGGTACGATCGGTACCGCGCTCATGCTTCTCGTCGCAAAGCGCAACGCCAACAACCAAAATCTCAAACTGGAAGACTGAACATGATTAGATTCAGCGATTTCTCCTTCACCTACGCATCCCAGGCAAACCCCACCCTGCAGCATATAGATCTTGAAATAAAGGATGGGGAAAAGGTTCTTATAATCGGACCGTCTGGAAGCGGCAAGAGTACGCTTGGCAATGCCATAAACGGACTGATTCCACATGCGATGGAAGGAAAGATCGAGGGATCGCTGAAAGTCGGTGGGCTTGAAACAAAAGACAGCGACATCTTCGAGCTGAGCCAGAAGGTCGGTACGGTTTTCCAGGATACGGACGGGCAATTCGTGGGTCTTTCTGTCGCCGAGGATGTGGCATTCAGCCTTGAGAACCAATGCATGCCCACTGAGAAAATGAAAAAGGTGGTCTTGGACACAACCGCATTAGTGGAGATGCAGGATTATCTTGATCAATCGCCAAACGAGCTTTCTGGCGGGCAGAAACAGAGGGTATCCATAGCAGGCGTACTTGTCGATGAAGTGGATATCCTCCTTTTTGATGAACCTCTTGCCAATCTCGATCCGGCTACGGGAGAGACTGCCATCAGGCTTATAGACCGGTTGCACCGCCAAACAGGAAAGACGATAATAATCATTGAACACAGATTGGAAGACGTGCTGATCTGTCCTGTTGATCGAATTGTCCTCGTTGAAAACGGGAAAATAACCCTTAATACAGACACAGAAACCCTTTTGAGAAGCAATGCTCTCAAAGAAGCCGGAATACGGGAGCCTCTTTATATAAGTGCACTTAAGATGGCTGGCTGCAATCTCTCTCAAGCAAAGGGAAAGCTCAGTCCTATCGAAGATATGGATGTTAATCAATTCAAGGATGATATGGCATCATTTTTTGAGTCCCATAAAATTGGAGACAATAAAAATGAAAATGATGCGATAATATCCTTTAATAACGTTTTCTTCTCATATGATGGTCAAAAAGATGTGCTTAAGGACATCAGTTTCACTATAAGAAAAGGGGAAATGTGTGCACTGCTTGGAAAGAACGGAGCTGGCAAAAGCACCATCGCCCAGCTTCTGACAGGCATTTTGAAACCTGACAGCGGCAATATAACCGTCGATGGGATGGATACAGACGGCCTTGGAATCACCGATCTAAGCAGCAAGATCGGCTATGTGATGCAAAATCCGAACCATATGATAAGCCATTCGCTGATATACGACGAGGTGGCATTCGCCCTAAGACAGAAAGGCATAAATGAGGAAGAGATCAAGAAAAAGGTTCTTTCCACCCTCGAGCTCTGCGGATTGCGCAAGCATTACAGATGGCCGATCAGCGCACTAAGTTACGGACAGAAGAAAAGGGTTACAATAGCATCCATCCTTGTCTCGGATCCAGAGGTGCTGATATTGGATGAGCCGACAGCGGGACAGGACTACAGACATTACACCGCACTGATGAAATTCATCGGGAGTTTGAACAAAAAGCTTGGCATCACTATAATCTTTGTCACCCATGACATGCATCTTGCGCTTGAATATACCGGCCGTGCCATAGTGATCTCGGATGGGGATCTGCTCAGGGACGGCGAGATTTCGCAGGTTTTTGCAGACAAGGATCTGATGAAAAAAGCAAACCTTAAAGTCACAAGCCTCTACACCCTTTGCCGCATGCTGTCAATGCAAAGCGATGCGCCTTCTTTTATCAGGACATTTATCCACAAGGAGGATGAAGGGGAAACGGAAAAAGACGTAATAAGATTTGACGTGGCGGAAAAGTCTTCCTTTAAGCTCATAGAAAACAGTAAGAAGAAAGAAAAGAGAGAAAAGAGCCGGCAAAAGGATAAGGAAAAGAAGAAATACGGCTTCGGTCTGTCCTATATAGAAATGGACTCTCCGATCCACAGCCTTAACGGAGTCACTAAATTCCTTTCTCTCTTGGTATGGCTGGTCCTCTGCCTGACCACGTTCGATTTGAGAGTGCTTCTTGGATCGTTTGCGCTGGCAATTGCAGTCATGCTTCTTTCCAAGATTCCATTCAGACGGTTTGTCTCGCTGATGTGCATCATGCTGTTTATGATAACCGTCAATGCCCTAGCAATTTTCCTTTTCTCACCAGACCAGGGATCCTATTACATCGGAAGCAGGACAATAATATTGGGAAATCCCGACATGCATTATGCCTTGTCGTTGGAGACCCTCATATATTTGATTACAGTGTGTCTGAAGTACTTCACCATATTCCCTATTGCGTTGGTGTTTGTTTTCGCAACCCACCCTTCCGAATTCGCATCGTCCCTCAACAGGCTCAAACTGTCATACCGTATCAGTTATGCTGTAGCTCTTACTCTCCGATACATTCCTGAAATCACTGATGATTTCAGGCATATCATGAATGCGCAGATGGCCCGGGGCGTTGACATATCAAAGAATGTCAAACTTGCAAAGAGGATATTGAATGTTTCCAAAGTTCTGGGGCCGCTTCTCCTTTCCTCCTTGGACAGGATAGACACCATATCAAATGCGATGGTGCTCAGAGGATTCGGAAAGAACCGCAAGAAACGAACCTGGTATATGAGCCGCAAGATGAGGGCTGCAGACTATTTTGCCATCTTTGTGATGCTGGCAATACTTTCGACCTCATTTATACTCAGATTCTATTGCAACATCATGTTCTATTATCCATTCTGAGGAAAAAGGTTTGTCATGATGGATAACAAATCAAATATTTCTTTTTATGTCAATCAATTGATAAGAATCCAATCCATAATGCTCAACTACATTCCCAATGTAGTCTTTTCTGACAGAAACATATAGTTCGACGTCCTTACAAAGCAGTTTCCACAAAAGGCTGTCAAAACCTCTTCCTGAAAGTTCAAGGCGGCCTACCTCATCAATGACGATTGTTCCGGATACGATTTCGGAGAGTTTCTTTTCAGCCCATTCGAATGTCTCAGGATGGAAGCTGTACCGTCCTATCCCATTTTCCTTCCAGCTGGAGATCTCCATCAAAAGCCGCTTTTCTCCGGAAGCTATGTCCTGCAGATACAGTACATCCTTTTTCTCATCAAAGGCCACCGTAATAAAGCCTTTGGCGTCCAAGCCGGATTCCAGCAGCTTTTTAATGAAAGAAGTCTTTCCGCTGTTGCGCTCTCCCGATATTATTTTCACTTCAGCCATGAACAAGATGATAACCTGATTTTAAAAGCAATCCCAGCGTCTTTATGTTATAATCCTTGCTATAAGGAAAAAAAGATGAACATTACAATCAGCAATGAAAAGATCGAGATGACAATCTCAACGCTTGGGGCGGAACCCCAGAGCCTGAAATTTGAAGGGCGCGAGTACCTCTGGCAGGGAGACAAGGAATACTGGTTCCGCCGTGCTCCCCTGCTCTTTCCGATGATCGGTCCAACTCTTGATGACAAGATATGGGTCGGTGAAAAGGAATACAGCATGCCCAACAATGGATTTGCACGCGATACGGAATTCACTTTGCTTGACAAGGGAGAAAACTGGGCCGAGTTCAGATTGGAAGACTCCGAAAAGACGAGATCGGAAAATTATCCATATGGTTTTGTCCTGACGGTGCGCTATACGCTTCTTGAAAACGGGTATAATGCCAAGGCGGAAATTCAAGCCAAGGATGATTTGTACTACACATTCGGCTGGCACCCTGCATTCAACCTGGACATCAACGGCAAGGGATGCGATCTTGAGACTTATACCGCAAGCTTCGAGCTTGAGGAACATCTTGACCGCAAATATGCGAAGGACGGAGTTTTTGTTTTCGAGAAGGATTTCCTGACGGGGGACTCAATCGACCTTAAAAGAAGCGAGACAGACAAAGGCCCGATCGTGCTTGACAATGTCAAAAGCAGTGAGGTGACTCTTACCTCCTCAGCGGGGGAACATGGTGTTACAGCATGCCTTGGGGATATGACGACTTTCACCCTCTGGACCACGCTTAACAAGCATGCCCAATTCCTTTGCCTTGAACCCATGCTTTCATTCGGAGACAAGATGAGGGAAAAGGATATTGAGAAGATGAAAGAGACAAGAAAACTCGCAAAAGGTGAAAAAGTGGTCTATTCCAACGATTTCCTTGTTTTCTGAAACTGCCTCTGCTTGGCTATGTAAGCCTTCTTGACCGAGTCTCCTATGCTCTCAAGAAGGCTTTTTTTCTGCGCGTCGGAAAGAGCATCAAGCTTTTCCACATGTCCATGCATTCGGCGTACAACCTCCAAGGAGACATCCTCCGACCTCATGTCGATATCAAGAAAATCGAGATTGGAGAAAAATTCATCGCTCGCGCTTTTCGCACAGGAGGATACAAACCCCACCACCTCATTGCGACTAGGAGTATCTATATCAAGCTCTTCAAGCCTAATTGGGTTAAGGGTTATGGGAATATCATATGGAATTGCAAGGTCTATCAAAATCTTACCTTCCAGATTCGGAATATCAGATTCTTCAATCGTATAATACAACCCGCTTGATGCGCTTATTACCGCATCGACTTTGTCAAACCACATCCTGCGCTCATCGTAGCTGACGGCAACAGCATCCGGTACGAGCAGAAATGTCTTATCCATATCCCTCAATGTCATGAGCACCTTTTTCCCATCTTTCAAAAGGGCTGAGACAACAGATCTTGCAAGCTCCCCGCTTCCGATGACCAGCACAGACGAAGCTTTGTCCAATTTCTGCAGAACAGCAGAGGATATTGAAGAATCGAAAACCCTGATTTTCCTATCCTTTCTCAGATTTCGGGAAAAGGAGATCGATGAGGAAAGGAGGCGGTTGAGCGCCCCGGACCCCTGCCCGACAAAAATCGAGCGCTCAAGGGCTTCGGAAATTTGGGAAACTATCGTATCTTCACCAAAAAGAGGAGAAAGGATTCCGGAAGAAAGTTCATATAAATGGATCACGGCCTCCTTCTCCTGCAGCTGATACCGGTGCTTTGACGCCTCTATATGATTCAGTCCAAGCGCACGCTCGGCGCTTTCGAATGAAAGCATCCTGTTTGAGAAAAAATAAAATTCAATCCTGGTGCACGTGATCAGCATGGCAAGGGCTTCAGGCCTGTTTTCTTTATATACCCTCTTTTCGACCGCGATCCTCTGTCCATATTCCAAATCATAGATTTCACTAATAAGGGAAACATCATCCTTGTAATCAAAACCTATCACCGCCAGCATGATATAGAATTTACATCATCATACGGTTTTTTTCCACGCCAAGTTATGGTATCATTTTTGATAATGAAGATACTTGTCGTTGAAGATGAAACGGATATCAGGACATTAATCCTTTTCCATTTGAAAAATGGGGGGTTCGAGACCGAAAGCGCCGAAAATGGCGATGAGGCGCTCGACATGCTGAGAAATAATAAATACGACCTGATCATCCTTGATATCATGCTTCCGGGAACAAACGGCATAGATATTTTGAAATACATTCGTTACGAATCTCGCAACAAGAAACTTCCTGTCATAATAACCAGTGCCCTTACAGAAGATGTGGACATAATCACAGCCCTTGAGCTTGGAGCGGATGATTACATGACCAAGCCTTTCAGCCCGAGAGTGCTGCTTGCCAAGATAAAATCGGTGCTCAGGAGAGTGGATACCACGGAAAATGCAAACATGAATGCAACAAGCCCGAGCGGCTTGGAATTGGATCAGAAAACAAGGACCTGCACGCTCCTTGGGGCAAGGATCGACCTGAAAGTGACCGAATTCGACATCCTTTTCACTCTGCTTTCATCACCAGAGAAGGTATTTACAAGAAAAGAGCTCATAGAAAGCGTCCGGGGACAGGATTATGCGGTCACGGAAAGGAGCATCGATGTGCAGATAACAAGCATAAGGAAAAAGCTTGTCCATCTGGGGCAGAACATCCAGACTGTGTGGGGTGTGGGATACAAATGGACGGAAATATAAGTGGATAAAAAGCTTTTAAGGATAATAAACTCCATTGATGATGGCATATTGCTGGTAAACAAAAAAAGAGACGTCACTTTTGAGAATGAAAGTGCGAGAAAGATATTCAAATCCTCGCTTTTGGGAATGAACATCGAAAAGGCAATCCCCTCCTCAAGAATGAAAAAATCCCTGGAGGACATATTTGAAAAGAAGGAGGCTGAGGATTTCCGCCTCGTGATCTATAAGCAGTACATAGGCAATAATGCATACCTTCATGGAAAAGGCAGGGAACTTAACTACAACATCCACCTTGTCAGGAACTCGTCAAACGAGGCTGTGGTCATGCTCAGGAACGTCACAAAAGAAGAGCGTCTGGCGATGGTCAGGCAGGATTTCATATCAAATGCCTCGCATGAGCTGAAAACGCCGTTGACTGCGATAGTAGGTTTTTCCGAAACGATCAGCGAAGAGAGACTGAGCGAAGATGAAATGAAGTATTTTGCCAAAATCATACACAAGAACAGCACCCATATGGAGCACATACTTTCCGATTTGCTGCTGCTTACAAGCCTTGACAGGTCCGAAGTGCTTCCGACAATGGAGAAGACCGACATAAGGAAGATCATAAGCGAAGTGATAAGCTACACCCTTTATAAGGCGCAAAGCAAGAACATAACAATAGAGATGCAAAGCGATCAGTTGGAGGTGCTTTGCAACAGCTCACTGATCGTACAGGCACTGATCAACCTTGTCGTCAACGCAATAAACTATTCAAATGAAAACTCTAAAGTGGAGATAGCATCATGGAAAAAGGATGCGAACGCATACATAAGCGTACGCGACCAGGGATGCGGAATAGCCCATGAGGACCAGGTGAGGATATTTGAACGCTTTTACAGGGTCGACAAGGCCAGAAGCCGCGCAAGCGGTGGCACAGGACTCGGTCTGGCCATAGTCAGACACATCGCAATACTGCACGGAGGAACAATAACGGTCGAAAGCGAGCTTGGAAAAGGAGCGGTGTTCACGCTCAGGCTTCCTCTCAAATGATCATCTTGCAAGAGTGAATGATATGGTTGGGAAAACATGGTTGAACGTGGCGGTATCCACATTGCACATGGTTCTTACGGAATAGGAAGCCCCCTGCAGTTCCAAAGCAAACATGAGAAGGCCGTTGGCAGCATCGAAATCAAAAAGATCGTGCTCAATCTCCTTATAGCCGAAAGCGACATTCAAATCAAAATCAGGGAGCAGCTGGAATTGCAGCTCCGCATTTGCTGTGATCTCCATCTTATCAGCAGGATTTCCCTTGACGGCAAATCCGATCCTGGGACGGCAGAGATTCAGGTTGCCACGCTTGGTGAATTCCGGATATCGCAGGGAAAAAGAGAGGACCATGGAATCCAAAAAAGAATCCCAGCCGAAATAAAGATCCGAATCCTTCAACGAAACGATATCTTCAAACATTACCGTAGATTCAAAAAAACCTATCTCAACCGCCACTGATGCACCTATCGAGAAATACTCCATTCCGCTCGTGTTTTCAAATTGGGAAAAATAGGCGTTCTCAATGGCATTGAAGATGCTGCTAATGCTCTTATTGCGTCTTATAAGGGTGTTTCCTCCCTTGATCCTCATGCCTAAAGAAACGTAAGGAAACCCGTAAGACCAATTCAGATCTATTCCAAATGTATTATAAACATTCATGCTCAGCTTGCCGTCTTCAACATTGCGGGAGCCGAAATAGGTATTTGCAACAGCGCTCAAACTGAGATTGTTTCCGACAAAGGAGACTATCATCTCCGTATTCAGATTCTGCAGATAAGAAAGAGGACTGCCTGACTTGAATTCATTTATATCCCAGTCTTCGGAGATTATGGTTGTGAAATAGAAGATGTTGTCACTCTCGACACGGCTCAGAGCTGCAGGATTGATCAATGAATCGAAAAACCTGTCCGAGTAGGAAGGAACATACAAAGCCGAGTTGGAAAAATTATCGTAACCGTACGCCTTTGCAGAAAGGGGTGACAGGAAAGCGAAAGATAGAACGGCTAGTGCAAGAATCTTCCTCATATGAAAGAATATAACAGAAAAAGCGCCTTTGTGGTATCATTAAGCCATGTCACAGGTATTCCTCCACATAGATCTAGATGCTTTTTTTGCTTCCGTGGAAATCCTTGACAATCCCGGTTATGCCGGAAAACCGCTGATAATCGGGCACGAAGGACCGAGAAGCGTAGTCTCCACCTGTTCTTACGAGGCCAGAAAATATGGTGTCCATTCGGCGATGCCCATGGTCACGGCGCTCAAGCTCTGTCCAAATGCCATAATCGTTTCACCAAGAGGAAAAAGATACCATGAGAAAAGCGTCGAGGTGATGAATATAATCAGGGCCTTTGCCCCCGGTTTCCTGCAGGTTTCCATCGATGAGGCATTCCTGGACATAAGCGGAATGGAGAACATTCATGGTCTTCCTGGAAAAGGAGCGAGGAAATTAAAAAATGAAATACTCGATAAGACCGGACTGACGGTATCGATCGGAGTCGCATCATCCCGTTTTCTTGCAAAAATGGCATCGGACTATCATAAACCGGATGGACTCACGATTGTTCCCCCAGCAAGGGAAATCGAATTCATAGACAAAGTTGGCTTGAAAAAGCTTTGGGGGATCGGAGACAGGACATACGGCAGACTCTTGAAAAAAGGAATAACAAGCACAAGCCTGCTGAGGCAGGTTTCAAAAGAAAAGCTGAAGCACCTGTTTGGGGAAAGCCTCTCGGAATATCTTTATTCCGTTGCAAGAGCAAAGGATCCGGGAATCTACCAGGGAGAAGTAAAAAGCCATTCCATATCCACGGAAAGCACATACTATCCCGATTTGTACAGCATCGATGCACTTGAGGATTTCCTTTTTGAAATGTCCCAGGAGCTCTCTTTCAGGGCTTTGGAGGAAAAGGTCATCCCCAGGACGATCGGGATAAAGCTCAGATATGGCGATTTCTCAACCTTCACTTTCCAGACAACCCCCGAGGAAGCGATCTATAGCTCCAACGATATTTTCAAAATAGCAAAAAAGCTTCTGAGGGAAAAATACAACAATAACGGAGTACGCCTTCTTGGATTGGTGCTCTCAAGTGTTTACGAGGCGGAAGAAGTGGAGCAGCCGGAATTGTTTGCACAAAAGAAGGAAAAGGAAAGGAAACTGGAAAAAACGATTCTGGAGCTCAACAAGAAGGGCTCCCATCTTGTCAAGGCAAGAAGCCTAGAAGACTCCGAAATAAAGGACGACAAGAAATGAGAGGATGATCCTGTAAACACCAAACGGAGCGAAATCATGATTTCTTACATAATCGACAAGCTTTTTGATCACGACCATGGAAACCATGAAAGAAACCAGGGTCCCAAAGCCGATCAAAGTCCATTCGTATGAGGAAAAGCCAAAACCATGCTTCAAAAGACGTAACATCGAAGCTCCAGCCATAACAGGCAGGGCCATGAAAAAAGAAAACTTGGCGGCCACGGTCCTATCGAAGCCTAAAAGCATTCCTCCCAAAATGGTCGAACCGCTACGGCTTGTTCCGGGAATCAAGGCAAGCATTTGAAACACTCCAAGCTTAAAGGCATCCTTGTATCCCACATCATCGATATCTTTTATCCGTATTTTTATCTTTATTTTCCTTTCGAATACGATATATAGAACACCATAAATGAATAAAGCGGCAGAAATGACAGGCCAAACCGACAGCTTGGAATCAATCAGGTCATCAAGAAAAAGGCCTGCAATTCCTGCCGGTATGGTGGCAACCAGGACTTTAGCCCATAAGGAGAATGCCCTGTTTCTTTCAATCCTATCCTGCTTGAAAGGGCTCAAAACATCCCAATAAAGGACCAGAACTGCCAAAACGGAACCAAGCTGGACGACAACCCAAAAGACCGATTTGAAATCCTCACTACCCGCCAGTTTTATGAATTCATCGGCAAGAAGCAGATGCCCGGTGCTGCTTATCGGCAGCCATTCCGTGATCCCTTGGATCAAACCTAATACCGCTACTTTCAGAAATTCCATGTTAAAAATCTATCAAAGGGGCGAAACTTGAGCAAGAGGGCTTAAAGTAGTATATTGTCCACATGCTGAATGTCTGTCTTTTCGAACCGGAAATTCCCCAGAATACCGGCAACATAGCCAGGACCTGCGCGGCTACAGGGGCAAAACTCCATCTCGTGCATCCTTTGGGCTTCGACATATCTGAAAAAGCCGTGCGGCATGCCGGATTGGACTATTGGAAGGATGTGGAAATAACCGAATATGACAATGTCGGCAGTTTTCTCGAAAAACACGGCAAAGACAGGCTCTTTTTCTTTTCAACCAAAGGACAAAAAGTCTACACTGATGTAGAATATCCAAAAGATCGGGAGATATATCTGATCTTCGGCAAGGAAAGCCGCGGGATCGAAGAAGAGATTCTTGTCAGACACAAGGAGGATGTTGTGCGCATCCCCATGCTCAATGACATAAGAAGCCTTAATCTTTCCAATTCTGTGGCTATCGCCGTATATGAAGTGCTCAGGCAGACCGGATTTTCGAATTTCAGGCTCTCCGGAAACCTGCACCGTCTTACATGGGAGGGATGATGATAGGAATTTCCATTATCGGCTGCGGCAATATGGGATCCTCGATCGCCTCGGCTCTTGCCGAGAACAAGGATTTCAAGGTTACTGTTTATGACAACGTTCCTGAAAAATGCAATGTGCTTGGAGCATCAACGGCAAAAAGCCTTCAAGAGGCCCGGGATTCTGCAGACATCCTCATAATTGCAATCAAACCCCAATATCTGACAAAGGATTTCCTTTATTCAATCAGAAGGCCAGGGCTGAAGTATATTTCGATCGCCGCAGGGATTCCGCTTTCTTCCCTATGCGGCAATCTTGCAACGGACAATATAGCCAGATTCATGCCTAACATGGCGGCAAAGGCCAAGAAGGCCGTTACAGCCGTCGCATTCCCCTTGGAGGCGGAGGAAGATTTCAAGAAAACAGCAATGGAAATCGCCTCCTCTTTCGGTTCGGCCTTCGAGCTTGATGAAAGCAATTTTTCTGCATTCATCGGAATTTCCGGATCTCTGATCGCATATGCGCTCGAATTCATCAATGCCTCGGCTATGGCAGGGACAAACGTCGGCATCCCCTATCCTATCTGCACACAGATCGTCAAGGATACGCTCATTTCCTCATGCGCGCTTTTGGATATCACAAAGAAAAGCCCGGCAGATCTGATTCCTTCGATATGCTCGGCATCGGGAACAACAATCAAGGCAATGGAGGCGCTGGCAGAAAATGGATTTTCAAACTCGTTATATAAAGCAGTGAAAGCTGCAAGCGATAGATCACAGGAATTGGAAGAAAATGCTAAGGAGAGATTAGGATGATAGATACGAGAGAGCTTAAAAGCAGATACGACGAAATAAAGAAAAACATCGCCGACCGCTATATGAACGTCGACTTGGATGCCATAATCGCAATCCAGGACGAAAGATACAAGGTATTGCAGGAAACTGAAGCCCTCAGAGCTAAAAGGAACGAGACTGCAGCCAAAATGAAGGGCAAACTCGATGCAGAGACCAGAGCAGCCCTTATCGAGGAAGGAAAGAACATAAAAACAGAATTGGCAGACAAAGAAGCCCGGCTGAGCGTGCTTGACCAGCAATTCAATGAAGCGGCAAGGACGATTCCGAACTATGCCAGCCCTGCTGCCCCGGTCGGGAAGGAGGACAAGGACAGCCTTGCAATAAAATTCGTTGGTGAACCTCCAAAATTCAATTTCAAGGTGAAAGACCATGTAGAGCTTGGAGAATCGCTCGACCTTCTGGATTTCGACAGTGGAGCCAAGGTGAGCGGACAGAAGTTCTATTATATCAAAAACAAGGCTGTCATACTTCAGATGGCTCTTGAGCGCTATGCTATGGATATCGTCGTAAAGCATGGCTTCACACCGTTCATCACTCCCGATATAGCAAAGGAGGAAATCCTGAACGGTATCGGATTCAATCCCAGAGGTGAGGAATCCAACATCTACACCATAGAGGGAACAGGCACATGCCTTGTGGGAACTGCAGAGATCACACTCGGCGGATACTATTCCAACATGATAATCCCAAAGGAAAAGCTTCCTATAAAAATGACAGGACTTTCCCACTGCTTCAGAAGGGAAGCAGGTGGAGCCGGACAATACTCCAAGGGCCTTTACCGTGTACATCAGTTCTCAAAACTGGAGATGTTTATCTTCTGCACCCCTGAAGAGAGTGAGAAATTCCATCAGGAAATCCTTTCCATTGAGGAAGAGATATTTTCCGGTCTTAATATCGCATACCGCATCGTCGATACCGCTACAGGAGATCTTGGCGCCCCCGCTTACAGAAAATTCGATATTGAGGCATGGATGCCCGGCAGAGGTGAAAACGGAGAATATGGAGAAGTCACAAGTACGAGCAACTGCACCGATTATCAGGCACGCAGCCTGAATATCAGATATAAGGACGATGACGGCAAGACACGGTTCGTGCACATGCTCAACGGAACTGCGGTTGCGCTTTCAAGAGCCATGGTCGCCATCATGGAGAACTACCAGAGGGAGGACGGTTCCATCGACATTCCAAAGGCCTTGATCCCCTACTGCGGCTTTGACAGGATTGAAAAATGAAAAGTGCGCTCATAACCGATTTTTACGAATTGACCATGGCCCAGGGGTATTATCTGAAAAAACACAACCCCCGCGTGGTGTTCGACATGTTTTACCGCACAAATCCTTTCAACGGCGGATATATCATCTTCACAGGGATCGAAGAGCTTTTGACAAAGCTTGAGAATTTCCGCTTCAGCCAGGAAGACATCGAATATCTGGCCGGATTAGGAGCTTTTAAAAAACCTTTCCTCGATTTCTTGAAAGACTATCATTTCCATGGAGACATATACGCCTTTGACGAAGGTACTCCGGCCTTCCCCGGCGAACCGCTCATAAGGGTCGAAACAGATCTTATCGATGCACAGATCGTGGAATCCATTCTTCTCAACACGGTAAACTTCCAGTCCCTCATTGCCACAAAGGCTTCAAGGATGACCCTTGCAACCAAGGGTCGTGGAGCTATCATGGAATTCGGCCTCAGAAGGGCCCAAGGTGAGGATGGTGCACATTCGGCCTCCAGGGCCTCTTTCATCGGAGGAACCAAGGTCACCAGCAACGCATATGCAGGAAAAAAATACGGCATTCCGGTTGCAGGGACAATGGCGCATTCATGGATAATGAGCTTTGATAGCGAGGTTGAGGCATTCAGGGCGTTTGCAGAGCTTTATCCAGACAACGCGATCCTTCTGATAGATACTTATGACACATTGGGAAGCGGCATCGATGCTGCGATCACAGTCGGGCTCGAGCAAAAGAAGAAAGGAAAGAAAATCGGGGTAAGGATCGATTCAGGAGACCTTTCGTATCTGCCGAAGGTAATCAGGAGAAGGCTTGATGAAGCAGGACTGACCGATGCCACGATCACGATTTCAAACGATCTTACCGAAGAGATCATACTCAACCTCGTAAACGACAACGCACCCATAGACAGCTGGGGTATAGGAACCCATCTTGTCACAGGAGGCACACAAAGCTCGCTCAATGGTGTTTACAAGCTTGCCGCAAAAGAGGAGGACGGAGTGTTCATCCCGACGCTGAAGGTATCAAACAGCTATGAGAAGACCACAAATCCCGGAATAAAACAGGTTTGGAGATTCTTCGACATGTACGGCTCGGCGCTTGCGGACCTCGTCACGCTTGCAGACGAGGATTTGGAGATGGGAACAAACATACCATTTTATCACCCGTTCAGCACGCAGGATTTCTTCATGATGAAAAAGAAGAACTATGCCACCTTCAAACCGCTTCTTTTAAAGAAAATGGAACAGGGTAAAAGGTTATATCCCGAAATCAACATCCATGAAATCCAGCGCCGCAGCATGGAGATGCTGACGGAGTTCGACAAGAGCTACAAGAGACAGATCAATCCGCACATCTACAAGGTCTCCCTTTCAAGCAGGCTCAGGGAACTGAAGACCAGGCTCATAATGGAAACAAAAGCAAAGGACGACCAAAACGGTTGATAAAGCCGATAAAAACAAATCCTCCAGGCAATGGAGGATTTGTCAATTCCATAATGGAAAACATTATCTGAAAATATACCCTTCAAGATCTGCAAACCCGCCGTTGGGATAATTTGAAATATCCTCTCCAGATAAATTGATTAGAAAGTCCGTGAGCAGGAAAACATCCATTCCAAGATTCCTGGCAACCATATCTTCCGAAGTATCGTTCCCAACCATCAGGCAATCAGAGGCTCCCACTCCAAGCCTTTCAAGTATCTGCTCGTAATACTTCAGACAAGGCTTGCAGAAAAACGAATTCTCATATGTTGTTATTCCAATGAAATCGGATTCCTCCAAGCCTGCCCATCTCATTCTCGAAAGCGTGGCAACCCTTGGAAAGACCGGATTCGTTGCAAGGAAAAGGACATACCCTGCATCCTTCAGCTTTTTTATCAGTTTGTGAACCTGCGGGTTTTTATGGCAAACAGATGAGGCCTGATTGAATTCGTTTTCGTAGAAAGAATCGATTATCGGCATATCGGAAAAAACCCTTTCTCCGAAAACGGATGAAAAGCAATGCCAAAAAACATCCTTATTGCTCATCCTTCCATCATTTTGCACCATCTTGGAAGTCCCAAGCCAAAGCGCCTTAATCAGAGAATCAGGCTCATAGCCAAAAGGGGCCAACTTTTTACATAAGAGAGAGAAATATGTCTTTATAAAAACCTCCTGTTCCATAGGAAGGAGGGTTCCATCAAGGTCAAAAAGTATGACTTCCATAAAAAAAGATTAAGATAATCGCAAAGGATTGTCACTATGAGTTGCTCTTTTTCCTCAATTTCAGGACAATACCCTTGTTATCGGCTTTTTCCTTCAACAGACGGCAGATCCGCTTTGTCCTCACCTTCTTATCTTCACCGGGACTTTCCCCCTTCTTTTCTTCCAGGATCACCTCTTCAAGCTCATTCATATCCAGAAGATATGCGGCAAGAGAGAACAATGTCTTACTTCTCCCATCATCATATTCAGCTATAAGAAGTTCAAGCAATGCCTTTTACGCATGATCTCTTTTACGTAATTATCAATACCGATTTCGAGCGCCCAACTTATATCCTCCTTCCTCCGGCAATGTGTAATGAAGGAATCGAAATCATCAAACAGATAACAGGGATAATCATTGCAAAGGAAACAGAATTCAATCTTTCCATGCAAAAGGCTGCACCGGGCGATGGCGCAGCTTTGGTTTCCATTTCCTCCTCCGCATCCGGGACAATATTTTCCAATGTTCATGGGACATAGCCCGCAATTCAGGCCGCATATGGAAAACATCTTCAAGCTTCGCGAAAAATCTTTCATAGAACATCACCGTAGGAAAATCCTATTGTGCCATCAAAGGTATTTTCCTATAAGGTCTCCTTTTCATGTTGAACACTCCGCTTCCAAAAGCATGAATATAAAATAGCTTAAAAGGAAAACTCCTGCTTTAAAGACTCATACCAAGAACAGGAATACTTTCTGAAAACAGAAAGCATTCCCGGTGCACACCACGCCCATCATCCTTGGTGTTCCAAAACTCTCATAAAACCGCTTCAATGCAAAATTGAATGAATCTTCCATCAATAGCATTGTACGATGGCATGAGCATTTTCAAAGCGAAATGAAAGCAGATCCTCTTTTCTTATGAGATAATAAAGCATTCCGCAATCGCCCAGCATGAAAGAAAAATCACCGCTTTCCACCATATCCAGCTGAAACAGCAGCAGCCAGGATCCGAGGGCCGAATCGATAAACTCCTTTCGCTTTTCATAAGGTATGTCCCTCAAGGAAAGACCATTTCTGACCAGCTCGCAACTAACCGCCATGGAATCCTGTATGACATCAGGCCAACCAAGAAGTTTTGAAGAAAGAGAACTGCATCCTTTGCTAAGCTTTGCCAAAGCCTCGAAATATCCGTTCTCGCTTTCATTTGGAAACAAGGTCAAGAAATCTTCCAAGGACGGATATGAGCAATGCTCTTCCACTCTTATCTTCAAAGACGGAAACCTGAAGTAATCATCAAGGCAGGATGGAAATGGTGCGGGATTGAGAAGGCTGCTGTCGGGAAACCAATATACCCTGGCCCCCGAAAACTCATCAGGAGAAATCCCCCAGGGCTGATCCATCTTGTCATAAAAAAACGACAGCACTCCCTTTTCGGGTAAAAGGCCGGCCGATTCATATCGTGACAAATCAGAACAATCGAACTGAGCTATGAAGCTCAAGGGATGAGTGCCGCTCTTGTTCCTATTTTTACCAAACGGCCAATCAAAATCCGCCGGGACATCAGGGTTTCCACCAAACCTCGTTCCTCCTTTTTCATAAGCGGCTGGATCTCCTATCTCAAGCATCAGGGAATCCCTTTTCAGGCTCTTAAGCTTTTCTATGCATGAAGCATCCATGCAATACCTCCAGAAAACAGTGTAAAAATATAAACACCGTAAAAAGGAAGAAATAACAAATGATATTCTTTTCAGTTAAGAATTCTTAAGATTTGTTAATGTCGAATTAAGGCTGGATGCGGTTATTATAAATCAAGTCAGGACTCAAGCCGACTTAAAGCTGGAAAAAGATACCGACCATTCGGCAATCGGTTTCACTCATCCGTTATTCATGACATTCTTCCGGCTTTTTATCTCCCATTTGGCAAATAGTCCGGCAAAGGGAGGACATCCTCCCTTTTTTTATCGATGATCACGGCACCAGAGTGCGATATCCCTTATCAAATCTTCATCCAAAGGCGCATCAAAAGGAAATTGTATGGTTCCCTTGCTGTATTTGTATGGAGAAAGTCTCGATTCGAACGCTTTTACCGCATCCGGGCCGGGAAAAAGGCTCAGGTGGTCTTTGAATGCGGCATACTGTATTATTATGCGTTTTTCTCTAAATGTCGGCATAGACCAGGAAATCGTCTCATCGGCAGAAGTAAGGGTATCAGAAAGTATCCGCCGAACAAGGCTCAGATATTTTTGAACCTTTTCAGGCGTTCTGCTGATATATTCATCGACATTGCAGACCTTATCAGAGCAATAATGCGACTGATCTTTTCTCTCAAAGCTTCTGCCGCATATGGGGCATTGCCACATTCCAATCTCCTATCAAGAGGATTCAACCTTCTTTTCCGACCTTCCAGTTCTCCATCAGAGAAAAGAAATCTGTCTTTTGTATGACAACCTGCTTTCTTTTTATCTCATCGTTCAAAAGTGGTTTGTCGACATAAGGCTTCCATTTCTCAACCACATTCTTTCCTGCGATTCTTCTGATGCTCATGGCCTTGGTATAAAACCTGTTCATCCCCTCACAGGCACTTCTATCCTCAACAACGGTCATTCTTTGCGGGAACTGGATTGCAAGGCTTCTGGTGGTATATATCGAATAGCCGAGCAGATAACATCTCAGACCGAAATCAGCCATCTGGTAGAATTCTCCGGTGATAAGCTCATCAAACGCCCTGAGACGCTGAAAAAGCGCCCTGTCATACAGCCCAAGCCCCATAACAGGATAAAGGTTCTCCTCCAGGCCAGCCTCTTCTATTGAAGGTGTGAAGCTTAATGGATCGAAATCCTTGCCACTCAAATGGGGGGCTCTCAGGGTCGGAAGGATCTCAGCTTCGCTGGAGATCATCACAGGGGTTATGAGAGCCGGATGGTTTTTCTCCTGCAGCACCTCCATCAGAGTCTGCCCCTGGTACTCTATGAGAACCGTATCGGTCCTGAGAACCAGGAAATATGTGGTGTAGCATTCATCTGCAAAGGCATTTATATATTCTCCGGTGGTGGTCGGATTCTTGAAGAGTATGAAAGTGACCTCTGGATATTTGTCCATAAGATCCATTTCCTCCGCCCGGTCTTGGGTTGTAACAAGGTGGAGACAGAAATTCATGTTCTCCCTGAACCAGTTCAGCGAGGATATGAGATCCTCCTTGCTGGAAACATCCAACAGTCCGATGGCAAGCTGCACCTGACGGTACAGAGAGGAGATCTTCATCTCCAGATCCTGTTTTCTATGTATGGTCCTGTAATCAGACATTGTGCTCCACGGGACTCGTGTCTTCCGGCCTGAAGACAACATCCCTCCTACCTTTTCCTAAGATGGTGTCTATATCGCAGCTCCTATGGCCGATAAGAGCCTTGAGTTCGGTTGAATCGAAATTCGGCACCGCTTTTAATAAACCGGTTCCCTCTTTGTTTGTTACAAGCACGACCTCCCCTTTTTCGAAAGTCCCCCTGATTGCAACAATACCAGAGGGAAGAAGGGATTTATGGTTCATCAAGGCCGCAGCCGCCCCGTCATCCACAACAATCTCCCCTGCAGTCGAGGTGTTCATGATCCATCTCTCCCGCTGGCTCATACGTTTGTCAGGAAGGATGTAAGAACCAAGCTCCTCTCCTTCGATGATCCGTATGAGAGAATCCTTTTCATAGCCGGAAGCGATCACGGTGCCGCATCCCCCATCCTTTGCAATCTGGGCTGCAAGAAGCTTGGTCTTCATTCCACCTGTGGAGAACATCGAGCCCTTTCCTCTTGCATAAGAAAAGATTTCAGGAGTGAGCTTTTCGATGGTTTTGAGCATAACCACATCCTTGTCCTTTTTGGGATTGCCGGTATACACTCCATCGATATCCGTCAAGAGTATCAGAAGCCCCGCATCGATCTTCGATGCAACAAGGGCGCTCATCCTGTCATTGTCCCCGAACACATTGCCAATCTCGCTTGTGGATACAACGTCGTTCTCATTGAAAATAGGAACCACCCCGAGCGCAAGTAATGTGGAAACACTAGCACGCAGGTTGTTATAACTTTTACGGTTGTTGAGGATGCTCCGGGTTATAAGCACCTGGGCGCAGAGAAGATTATGCTTTTCGAATTCCTTCTGATAAGCACTCATCAGCACGGGCTGTCCGATTGCAGCGCAGGCCTGTCTCATTGCGACATGCACGACAGGAGAAAAATGCTTAAGCTGCTTTGCTCCCATCCCTATGGCTCCGGATGAAACCAGAAGGACCTGCATGCCCATGTTCTTCAATTCGGCAATCTGGCGTGCGATATCTCCTATGCGTTCCTCATCTATGCCGTTGTCCTTCGTAAGGAGATTGGTACCAACTTTTATTACAATCCTTTTGATTTTGGAAAAATCCCTCATAGAATATCCTTGTGCTTGAATTTCTTTCCGTTTTTTCCGGAATACTCCGCCACAATCTCCCCATGGCCTGTCAAAAGCCACTTGTAACTCATCAGTCCAGCAAGTCCAACCGGACCCCTGGCGTGGATTTTGCCAGTGGATATGCCGACTTCCGCTCCAAGACCGAACCTGAAACCATCGGCAAAACGTGTGGAACAATTGCAGAACACATCGGCACTGTCAACCAGCTTGAAGAACTTATCTCGGGCAACCGGGCTTTCAGTGATGATGCAGTCCGTATGACCAGAACCATGGATACGGATATGCTCGATCGCCTCATCAATGGAATCCACAACCTTTATCGCAAGTTCCAAAGCAAGGAATTCCGTATGATAATCCTTTTCTTCAGCCTTGAGGCATGAAATGATATCTCTTGTCCTCTCATCTCCATGGATTACCACCGAATAGGGTTCGAGAGCTTTCTTGAATCCTGGCAAGAAAGCTTTGGCGATGCGGCTGTTTACAAGTACCGTCTCAGCAGCATTGCAGGCTGCGGGATACTGCACCTTGGAATCCACGCACACTTTAACGGCCAGATCGATATCTGCATCCTCATGTATATATACCGAGCAAAGTCCGTCAGCATGTCCTAAAACGGGTATCGTGGTATTATCCATGACATGGCGCACAAAAGCGTTGGATCCTCGGGGGATTATGAGATCTATGTAATCATCCTTTTTAAGAATCGCTTCAACATCCCCATGGCTCTCTATCTGCAGTATCCATCCGTTTTGCACAGCAGAGTCCTTCAAGGCCTCTTTAATTACACGAACCAATGCACGGTTGGAATTCTTCGCTTCGCTGCCTCCTTTCAAGACGATGGCATTCCCGCTTTTAAGAGCCAAGCCGACCATCTGGACAAGAGCATCAGGACGGGCCTCGAAGATCATTGCGATCGTTCCGATCGGAAAACTCCTGCGCTCCAAGATAAAGCCGTCATCAAGCTGTCTCTTTTCCAACGTCTTTGCAACCGGATCCGGAAGCTTGATGAGATCCATCAAGCCGCAGACAACAGAATCAAGCTTATCCTGGGTGAAGGCAAGCCTATGAAGGATCTGAGTAGAAATTTTTCCCTCCGCTTCCTCAAGATCCTTATTGTTTTCATCAAATAAGAACTGCTTGTTCTTCTCAAGCGCACCCGCAACAAGCCTCAAAGCATCGTTCCTCTCTTCAAGGCTGGAGGAAGCCAGGATGCTTCTGCTTTCCTTCAAATATCCGAGCTGAACATCCAGATTATCTAAAACACTCATAAAACCACCAACTAAACGGCATTATAATTCTTTAAGAAGCCGCGGGCAACATCGACAAACCTGGAATTCCTATCTTCCAAGCAGCTTTTTATAGCAATCGACAGCCTCCAGCACGCCTCCGGCAATAGCCATGGCCTTGTCCGAGACGGTCATGAAGCTTGCATCCCTTCCTCTGGGGTCTATGTCCGCAATCTTCAACCCCTCTTCCACCTCCAGATCCTGCCGGATAAGTCCACGGAGCATTCCATCGATGGAAGCAAGGACAGCAGAGGAGCCGACATAACAGATGATCTCTCCCTTTTTGACAATATCGCCGATAGAACGGACATGGCGCACCACTCCGGAAGCGGGACTATGTATCACCCTTTCCTTTCCATACCCCATCACAAGTCCGGGAATTCCGGTATTCTCCTCTGCGCTTCCTTCTTTTATTATCCTTCCCAGATTGTGGCCTCTTCTAGTCTCTATCACGGCATCCACATCATCTGGGGCAGAGAATCCCGGCCCCAGGGCTATTGTGATTCCCGCCATGCCCTTTTTTGTTCCAAGATTTTTTTTCGCCATTATCGCGTCAACAAGTACAAGAGGACGTATGCTGTCAAGTATTGTAGCATCAGGATCGATGAGGATGGGGACGATGCCTGCATCAAGGGTACGCCAAATTTCCGCATTATCTTTTACAAGCTGGGCCTGAACCCCTTCCACAGCCGCTTTTTTCTCATAAACCGCCTCTGCAAACGAAACAGTGCGCCTGATCACAAGAGGCTTGGCACATTCAAGCGCTATCACGCGATAGCCGGCATTGAATAGACGAAGGATCACGCCGCTTGCAAGATCGCCTGCCCCCCTTACAACGACAACATCATCAAGGTATGAGGAACAAGGAGAGGCATCGGCCCCATTAAAAGCGGCAAGCAGCTGTGAAGAAACAGATATGGCAATTTCTTCAGGGCTCTCACCTCCGAGCTCAAGTCCAAGCGGGGAATGGACCCTGGAATCAAAACATCTGTCAAATCCGCGGGAACCCATTATTCCGATAAAGAACACAGGAGTGTCCTTGATATCCGAATATATACTTTCAGCTTTCCGTGGACTGAAAATCAACACCGCTGTCCTTTCATCGAGAACAACACTGCTGTCCAACTCATTCAAAAAAGTGATTCCGGACTCTTTCTCATATCTGATTCTTTCATCGATGACAAAAACCTCAAACGACAGGTAGGATAAGATTCTTGCAGTATTTATTCCTACATGGCCGGAGCCGAAAATGACCACCCTTCTTTCCTTTTTGACAACATCGACCAATATTCTTACCCTCCCTCCTGCTTCATTACCAATTTCCGTCTCGATATTTTTACCAAGCAAAATATGCTTTTGCGCAAGCAAAATCGCCTTTTGCTCCAAAACACCTCCGCCAATCGTCCCCATCTCAAGCCCGGACAAAGACACCACCATGCGTCCTGTCGTCCTGCTCGTCCTGCCGGAAGTGGAAATTATGGAGACTATCGCATAAGCTCTGTTTTTTCCAAAAAGATCCAATAATTTTTCATATCCGGGCATAAATCTCATCCTTCTTCTCCGAGCAGAAAATTATCGGATAAGGTATTGATATCGAGGAAAAAAGGGCATAACCCTTATCATCCATATCCTCAGCGGCGTTTACAAGCACAGCCCCCTCATAGCCGTCCATGCCCTTCAAAACAGCCTCTGGATTATCAAAATAACCTTTGAGGTATTTTTCATCCACAAAAGTCTCCCCTTCGTCACCGAATACGACATAACAGATTTTTCCCAAAAGTGCGCCCGCACCCATTACAGCGATCACAGAAGTGGTTTTCGGGTGTATGACAGGATCCCGGGATGAGTGTATCTTCATCGGCAGCCCCCTTGAACCGTCGGCTTCACAGAGTATGCAGTCAAAGCGGTCGGCTAGGACATCAAGAATCTCCGGCCTTGGTGCAAAAGCCTTTTTCACATCCAGGCTGTTTTTCTCCGCATAAAACACCATGCTTCCTTTTTCCACCTCATAAGAAAGGATCGAGGCCTCGCTCTGAAAAACATGATCGGCCAGATAGTCATGATAGCGCGGCGCCTGCACCTTGGTAGTCGTAGTCAAGAGTACGGAGCGCCCCGTGTTCTTGAGATATTGTCCGAACAGGGAAAGCAATGTGGTCTTTCCCCCTCCTCCTGTGATGGATATGAAATTGCATCTTCCATCCTTTATGAACATTTCTTCCAAAGTCTTATAAAGCATCAAGGCAAATTATACATTGTTTTTTCTTCAAATTAACCTCTTTATTGCAAATTCCCTTTTTGACATGGTTCAATGGAGGCATGGAAATATCGCAAGGCAAGATCTGGTGCTACGCAACAGGACAGTTCGGTTGGGCAATGCTCTCCGGACTCATTTCAAACTGGCTTGTTTATTACTACCAGCCCACACAGGAATTGATTGGGCAAGGGCATAAGCTGTTCATTCCCCAGGGACTTGTAATATTCAAAATCGCCACCGTAGTGGGAGCGATAACCGCAATAAGCAGGATTTTTGATGCCATAACGGATCCTCTTGTTGCAGACATGTCGGACAAGCTGAAAAACAAAGCAGGAAGAAGGATACCTTTCTTAAAAAGGTCATCCCTACCCTTGGTACTGTCAACCATAGCGGTATTCCTTTCCCCGGTAGATGGAATAAGCAGTGTTAATGCATTTTTCCTTCTCTTTGCCCTTTTATGCTATTACCTGGCCATAACCTGCTACTGCACACCCTTCAATGCCCTTATTCCAGAACTCGGTCATACGGACAAGCAGAGGCTGGACATATCCACCGCGATAAACCTTACATTCATATTGGGAACCGCCACGGCATATTCAGCTCCTGTCATCTGGGCTCTGATCGAAAAAACCGGAATACAAAGGATTTTCTCGATGCGCATCACCTTCACACTCCTTTCCCTGATCGCATTCTTCTGCCTTCTGGTGCCTGTGTTCACGATCAGAGAAAAGGATTATGTCGAAAAGACCAAAAGCGATCCATCATCCCTTTCTTCCCTTGCCGCCACATACAAAAACAAGGACTTCAGACTGTTTGTCTTTTCCGATATCGCATATTGGATTGCAATCACGATGTTCCAGACTGGGCTTTCCTTCTTCATCACATCGCTTCTGCATCTTGATGAATCGATGACAACCGTATTTTTCGTATTCATGACCGTTTTATCCCTGCTCTTTTATATTCCCATAAACAGGGTTGCTGGGAAAATTGGAAAGAAAAAGCTCATAATAGCAGGATTTGTCATCTTCCTTGCTGCATATCTGTTCACATCCTTATTGGGGCTTCTTGGGCTATCTGCAACCGCACAGGGATTTCTTCTTTCGTTTATCGCCTCAGGCGCCATGGCCATATTCGGAATTCTTCCGCAGGCGGTGGTGGCGGATATAGCAAAAGCAGACAGCAAAAAGACAGGAATAAACAGGGAGGGCATGTTTTTTGCTTCGCGGACATTTGCTTTCAAGCTCGGACAATCTTTGGCAATGCTGCTTTTCACTTCGATTTCGACAGCCTTCGGCTACCGGGCGGTCGCAATGGTCTCAAGTCTTTTTTGCCTGCTTGGAATGATCTTGTTCCTATTTTATGATGAAAAAAAGATCATTTTTGAAATCGGGGAGGAAAAATGAGTTTTTCAAATTACATGGCCGAAAACATAATCCCCTATATCATGGATAGAAAGACTGATATCAGCCAAGAAGGGATTAATGCATGCCTTTTTAAAGCGGATGGGCAGAGGGCGTCCATGCTTATCGTCCACGGCTTCAGTGAAGGGATTTACAAATATAGGGAGATAATCTTCAACTTCCTGAAAATGGGCATAAGCTGCACCATATTCGAATTACCGGGACACGGCATGAGCAGATCCGCTTTTTTTGACCGTATCCACATAGAGGATTTCGACGAGTATGTGGAAACGATAAAAAGCTTTGCCAATAAGATGGAATCTGACGGAAATTGTTTTTTGTTTGCACACTCGATGGGAGGATGTGCCGCATCGCTGTATCTGGAAGAGAACCCGGACAACCCTTTTAAAAAGGTTGTGTTGTCCTCCCCGATGCTGAAAATAAACACCCACGGGGTCAATGAAAACACGGCATTCAGACTTTCGGATATCATGGTGCGCCACAGAAGAAAGGAAAATTTCGTATTCGGGCAAGGAATCTGGGAAAAGACAAACGACACGTTTCAAAGCTCAGCGGGCTTTGACCGTGGACGGTTCGAGGAGAATTTATCCTACAGGGAAAAGCATAAGGAATATCAAAAGTCTGGAGCCACCTGGAAGTGGCTCAACGAAGGGATAAAGGCCAGCCGCAGGGCAAGGGATAACTTCAATCTGATAGGCATACCGATATTGCTTCTCAGGGCAGAGGATGACAGCTATGTGGACAAGAAAGTGTTTGAAGCCCTGGACAACCGTTTTTTGACAATTGTCGATGTACCGCTTTCCCGCCATGAGTGTCTCAACAGCAGCAGGGAAACCAATGATGAAACCTACAGGACCATCAGAGCCTTTCTTTTCGATGAGGAAAAATAAAATCCGGATTAAGAGGGAAAAAGAATGTACCAATTGCAGTTTTTTTATCACCATGTTTGCCATATCAATCTTTTGCCTTTTTGCAATCTTTTGCAATATAAGGATTAACACAATAGCATAAGCAAACAGCGCCTGTTGCAAACAAATGTGCGATTCAGCTAATATCGTCATATGGACAAAGAAAAGAACAGAAGCCGGATAATCCAAAGGAATTCCATCATCGGAATAGCCGCAAATGCCGTTTTGGCCACTGCAAAGGCACTGGTCGGCCTTGCATCCGGTTCAGTAGCTGTAATATTCGACGCTTTCAACAACGCCTCGGACATGCTTTCAAGCCTTGTGACGATGCTGGGCTACAGGCTCTCGAAAAGAAAACCCACCCATTCGCATCCTCTCGGTTTCGGAAGGATCGAATACATTTCCGCACTGCTGGTTTCCTTCATTGTCCTTTATGCCGGCGTGAACTTTTTGAAAGTCAGCATCGAGAAGATATTCTCCCCCGCATCGGTATCGGCCAGCCCTCTTATGATCATCACTCTTTTTTGCACCATCCTGGTCAAGCTGGCACTATGGCGTCTGAATAGGAAAAACGGTATCGAAATCGACAGCGATGCACTGAAGATCAGCGGAACCGATGCGCTTTCGGATGCGCTTTCCTCAAGTGTGACGGTCTTGGCCGTGATACTCTCCTCTTTCACAAAATTCAACGTGGATGCATATGCGGGTATCTTCGTTTCGATCTTCGTATTATATGCAGGCACAAAGGCTGTTTTGGAGACTGTTTCTGCAATAGTCGGCGAACGTCCTGAAAAAGAGACCGTGTTGGAAATCAGGAACATCATCTCAAGGCACCCTCCTCTCAAGGGAGGCTACGAGGTCCAGATCCATAACTACGGTCCATCAAGAAGCATTGGCACGATCAATGTCGAAGTTCCTGCGGCTGCAAAGGGTGAAGAAATATTCGATGCGATGACAGGAGCCCAAAATGAGATAATGTCCAAGCTCGGAATCTATTTCACCTTCGGCATGTATGCGGTAAACGATTCGAATCCTACCGTGCTTCTGATGAAAAGCGAGGTGATGAAGGTACTGAAATCCGTTGAACAGGATATAGTCGAAATCCATGCGTTCCATGTCCATTTCGAGGATTCCAGGGTACATTTCGATGTTGTTATCGGCTTTTCGGTAAAGGATGTCGCAAAATTCCGGCAAAATGCCCAAAGCGCGTTGGAAAAGGAGTTTCCAACCTATACCTTCCAGTTCAATATTGACCCTGACTATTCATAAGAAACCCCATTGCATTTTTAAAAATATAATGTAAAATAGACGTGATTCGATAAAGGACAGGTCATGGACAAACTTAACAAAAGAAATGCAGTTTTCGTATTTTTCATAATATTCATCTGCTCGATCCTGTTCTCTTTTTCAGTGGGGCGCTATGCTATAGGGCCCGTAAATCTGATAAAAATCCTGTTATCAAAGGTTTTCGACATCACACAGACCTGGAGCACGCAGGAGGAGACCATTGTCTTCAAAATAAGACTTCCAAGATTGTTCCTTTCATCATTAATAGGTGCGGGCCTGGCGCTTTCCGGGCTTGTGATGCAGACCGTGTTCAAAAACCCGCTTGTCAGCCCGGATGTGCTCGGGACCTCCTCAGGAGCGGCTTTCGGAGCCTCTCTGGCATTGCTGTACAACGCCAATTACTTCGAAGTATCCTTTTCTGCGTTCCTTTCAGGTCTTCTTGCAGTCTTTCTTGTGATGCTGATCGCACGGAACATACGCTACAACCGTATGCTTGCCCTGGTGCTTGGTGGAATCATGATAAGCAGCCTGTTTTCTTCCGCAACAAGTTTTGTAAAGCTAGTAGCGGATACTGAGAATACGCTTCCGACAATCACTTATTGGCTGATGGGCTCCCTCTCCTCATACAGGAACTCGGATCTTTACCTGCTTTCAACGGCCTCTCTGATCGCATTCATTCCCCTGCTGCTGCTTTCATGGAGGATAAATCTTCTGAGCCTGGAAGAAGAGGAAGCGGTCTCCTTGGGTGTTGACACCAAGAAGCTGAGAATAATCTGCATCCTTTCTTCTACGCTGCTTACCGCAGCCGCGGTCGCCGTTTCCGGGCAGATCGGATGGATAGGACTTGTAATACCGCATTTCACAAGGATGATGGTCGGAAACGACACAAAAACAACGATACCGCTGTCGATGCTTTTGGGAGCATCCTTTCTAACAGTCGTGGATACCATAAGCAGGATTGCAACCACAACAGAAATCCCATTGGGAATCCTCACGAGCTTCGTAGGAGCTCCATTCTTTTTGTTTTTGATTTCAAGGGAGGCGAAGCGGAATGATTCTTGAAGCTCAGGACCTTGAATTCAGATACAGAAGGAACCGTCCGGTGCTCAAAAACGTTTCTTTCAAGATAGAAGGTGGGGAGACGGTGGCCCTTTTAGGAAGGAACGGAGCAGGTAAAACCACCCTATTCCGCCTGATGCTCGGTATTTTGAAAAGCGGAAAAGGGAAATTCCTTATAAACGGCGAAGATATCTGCAGCTTTAAGAAGAATGATATAGCAAAGCACATATCATACATACCGCAGATGTCAAAACAGGAATTCAGCTATACGGTGCTTGAGACAGTGCTTATGGGTTCGGCCCATTACATCCCTCTTTTCAGCGCGCCAGGAGAAAAGGAAAAGAGGAAAGCATTGGGAATCCTGCAGATATTCAATATGGATGGATTATGTGACAGAAACATGACAGAGCTCTCCGGAGGAGAAAGGCAGATGGTGCTCATCGCACGCGCACTGATGCAGGATACGGACTTCATCATCCTTGACGAGCCTACGGCAAGCTTGGATTACGGCAACCAGATACTGGTGCTCGAAACGCTTGAAAAGCTGAGAAGAAGAGGAGCCGGTCTGTTGTTCTCAACCCATAACCCCGAACAGGCACTGATGTATGCAACAAGGATACTTTTGATGGATGATAGTACTATAGTCTTTTCCGGCAGCAAGGAAAATCTTGTATCTTCCCATCTTCTTGAAAGCCTTTACGGAAGAAATCTTTTCATAGACCAGGTTGATACCGGAGCAAATAGGAGGTACATATGCATACCCCAATAAACGGTTTCTGGGACGATGAGAAGATAGCATATTATGACATAGCATCACGCGATTGCTCCTTCCATTCCCTGATCGCCTCCGAAATAGCAAAACATCTGTCAAAGGATGAGAAAATAATCGAGCTTGGAGCCGGGCTAGGATATGTGACTGCAATCCTTAAGGCCAATGGCTTCAACATAAAAGCCTACGACAATTGTGAATCTGCAGTGAAAAGCGCCAACAGAAGGGTCGGATTCGATCTGATCGGATACGCCGATGCCTTCACCTTCGAGGAAAATGCAGATGTTCTTTTAATGCTTTTTTTCGGAGGGCTTTCAAAAAAGGAAAGCCTTGAACGCTTCTTCAGGCTTTCAAATAAAATCATATACATCATAAGCGCCCATACAGGCTATGAAGGATCAAAAAGAGAGGATAAAAGCGGAAAGACCGAGGAACTATTCAACTCATTGGGAATTGATTATGAAAAGGCCGTGATATCCTGCGAATTCAACCAGCCTCTGAGAAATCTGCAAGATGCAAAAAGGTTTTTCCAAATAAGCTATAACTGCACGTTGCTTCCTATTTTGGAAGAAAGCAAAGATAAGGATTATCCCCTGCTTTTCAGAAACAGGAAAAAAATCTACATGTATACAATTAAAAGGAGAAAAGAGCAATGTTGAAAAGAACACTGACAATCCTGGCTGTCCTCTTAGCTGTACTCTGCCCAGTATTTTCCCAAGGGGCAAAAGAAACAGCTGTGGCAAGCAGCCAAAATGAAGCCTTGTCTTCATTCAGTTTTACCGATTCTCTGGGCAGAAGCCATACATTTGAGAAAGAAATCACAAAAATAGCCCCTTCTGGAAATCTTGCGCAGATGATCATCGCGACCGTAGCTCCAGAAAAGATGGTTGGGCTTTCTTCGACCATAAATGACAAAGCGATGTTCTATATGCCCGAGTGCATGCAGGATCTTCCCCAGTTCGGCACCTTCTACGGAAAGAAGGCAAACCTCAACAAGGAAGCGCTGATATTCGCCGCACCCGAGGTCGTCATCGACATGGGGGAAATAAAAGACGGAATCGATACGGATCTTGACGTGCTGGAGGATCAGATCGGCATCCCGGTGGTTTTCATAGAGTCTTACCTGACAAACACTGCGGAAGCATATAGAAATCTCGGCAAGCTTATCGGAGAGGAGGAGAAAACAGAAAAGCTCGCCCAATACTCTGAAAAGGCCCTTGCCAAGGCAGAGGAGGCGAAAAAGCAGATTGAAAAACCGGTGAGCATATACTATTCATCCTCTCCAGAAGGGCTGGACGGGATTCCTACCGGAAATTTCCATGGAGAGGTGATAGAACTTGTCGGAGCTGAGAATGTCGTGCCTTCCACCTACTCCGGCGGAGGAAACATAATCTCTCTCGAGCAGCTTTTCATCTGGGATCCGGATGTTATTCTGCTAGCAGAGGAATCTGCATATAAAACAGCAACAACGGATCCAAGATGGGCGGAGCTCTCTGCTGTGAAGAACAACAAGATTTATCTGATACCTTCCAGCCCCTATTCTTTCATCGACACACCACCTGGGGTAAACAGGATCATAGGAATATACTGGCTGGGCAGTATTCTTTATCCAGAGCTTTATTCCGATATCGATCTTGAAAAGGAGGTTACAACCTTCTACGATCTTTTCTACAGCTACAGCTTGAGTAGCGAGGAGCTTTCAGAACTGCTTAATACAAGACCTTGAACAGAAAAGAGCCGGGCTCCGGCTCTTTTCCATTTATGACAAAACAGATAAGCTTAATGCATGAGCAAACTGTCATTAACGCTTGCGATGCTGATCGGTTTTTTTGCAACCACTCTCGGCTCAGCACTCGTATTCCTTTTCAAAAACGAGATAAAGGAACGTACCCAGACGCTATTTCTGGGTTTCGCTTCAGGCATAATGATTGCGGCCTCCGTCTGGTCGCTGATAATCCCTGCCATAGAACAGTCGGAGCATCTTGGAAAATTATCCTTTATCCCGGCATCTGTAGGATTTCTATTGGGAGGACTCTTTCTCATCATCATCGACCACATTGTCCCGCACATCCATAAAAACGGCGAGGAGGAAGGGCCGCGCAGCACCTTGAAAAAAACCACAAGGCTGTTTCTTGCGGTAACCATACACAATATTCCAGAAGGACTTGCAGTCGGTTTTGCACTCGGTGCGGCAGCCTCGCTGAATCCTACAGTATCCTTTTATGCAGCACTCGGGCTGGCGATAGGGATTGCAATACAGAATTTCCCTGAAGGGGCTGCAGTGAGCCTACCGATGAGAAGCGGAATGTCAAGGACCAAAGCGTTTTTATACGGGTCATTCAGCGGAGCTGTGGAACCGGTTGCGGCACTTATCGGATTCGTACTTGCAAACCATATTGCGCTACTTCAGCCATATCTTCTATCTTTCAGCGCAGGAGCGATGATCTTTGTTGTTGCAGAGGATCTTATCCCGGACAGCAAGCTTGAAGAACATCCCCATGCAGGAGCGATCTCCACGATGTTAGGATTCGTGGTGATGATGATCCTGGATGTCGCACTTGGATAATTTGGAAACGAAAGTCAGCCTGCTCCTCCACCCTCTTTTTTTCATGCAAGCTTTTTGAAATAGATGAAATACTGAAGATTGCAAAATAAAAATCCCAGGGCCAAGCCCTGGGAAACATTATTATGGGTCTGAGGTTACTTGATCCTCTTCACCTCTGCCTCAAGAAGCTCGGTAAGCTTCTTGGAAGGATCCTTGAATTTTGCAAGGAAGATCATTGCTGCGATGATATACGGCTTGAAGCTTGCTTCCTTATAAAGCGGTACGAGATAGCGGTCGAACACGGAAGCATCAACCTCGCCTTCCTTGCAGGAAACACCGGTTATATCAGCGGGCAGGCAGTGCATGTAAAGAGCCTTTCCATCCTTGGTTGTTTTCATAAGCTCTTCGGTGCATGTCCAATCCTTGAACTTTGCGTTGTTTGCAAGACATCTCTTCTCAAGTTCTTTGAGCTCGTCGAACTTGCCCTCTTCCACAAGCTTGGTCCTTTCTTCCATCACGGCAAACGGAGCCCATGACTTCGGATATACTATATCGGCATCCTTGAAAGCTTCGGCCATGGAATTGACTCTCTTATAGGAGCCTCCAGACTTCTTTGCATTCTCGCTGGCAACCTTCTCCACATCCTCCATCACGTTGTAGCCCTCAGGATGGGCAAGGACGACATCCATTCCGAATCTTGTGAAAAGTCCGATGATGCCCTGGGGAACAGAAAGGGGCTTTCCATATGACGGGCTGTATGCCCATGTCATTGCAACCTTCTTGCCTTTGAGATTCTCCACTCCTCCAAAATAATTGATCACATGGAGAAGATCCGCCATCGACTGTGTCGGATGGTCGATATCGCACTGGAGATTGACCAGAGTCGGCCTCTGCTCGAGAACTCCGTCCCTGAAACCTTCCTGAACCGCCTCACTGACGGTCTTCATGTATGTATGCCCTTTTCCGATGTACATGTCATCGCGGATTCCGATCACATCGGCCATGAAGGAAATCATGTTTGCAGTCTCCCTGACAGTCTCACCATGGGCGATCTGAGAAAGCTTTTCATCAAGATCCTGGACCTCGAGACCTAAGAGATTACATGCGGATGCGAATGAAAAACGCGTCCTGGTGGAATTATCACGGAAGATGCTGATTCCAAGCCCGGAATCGAAAACCTTCGTGCTGATGTTGTTCTCCCTCATTCCGCGCAGTATTTCAGCAACCTTGAACACAGCCATGATCTCATCATCGGTTTCCTTCCAGGTATGATAGAAATCGTTGAGATACATGTTATCCGTCTTAAGCTTCTTAAGTTCTTCAATCAGAGCTTTGATTTCTGCTTTATCTTTGGCCATTACAGGTCCTCCTATCCTATACTTTGCTAAGCATATCATGGAAGTATGGATAAGGCAAGAAAAATGTTGCATTTTGTTGCAATATCAACCCGTGTAAAATTGTTCCGACAGCCTGAAAAATGAGGGTTGCTAAAAAAATCATCTTTGTGAAAAAAAACCTGGAAAAGCCTCATGAATTTCTGATTCAGGCAACAGGATACATGAATAAAGACATATAGGCCGTCATAAGGACAAAAGCCCTATGACGGTCCCGATCATACGATATAAACCGGATAATACCCTTTCTTACCGACACGCGCTATCATGGCTGCCGGGGTGTCGGTCATCCTTTTCAGATACTCTGCAGCATCTGGTTCGCCCATGGCAAGGGCAAGGCCACCGGATGTTTGGGGATCGAAAAGGACATCGCAAATCTCCCTTTTCAAAGAAGGATCGAAATGAACGCTTTCCCCGATGAATTCCCTGTTGTTGTAAACCCCCTCGCTCAAGAAGCCAAACCGTGCAAGGTCGACAACATCGTCAAAAAGCGGCACACTGCCATGATCTATGGTTATTGAAACCCTGCTGGAAGATGCCATCTCATAAAGGTGGCCTATAAGAGAAAATCCCGTTATGTCGGTCGCAGCATGCACATCAAGGCCTTCTGCAGCCTCCTTTGCCCTCTTGTTGAGTGTTTTCATGGAATAAATGGCCTCATTAAGAAGAGCATCCGGAACTTCGTCAGCTTTTGCCGCGGTATTGATTATCCCCACCCCGATTTTCTTTGTAATGACTATGACATCCCCTTCCTTTGCTCCGGCATTCGTCCAAAACGAATTCTTTTTTCCAAAGCCCGTTACAGACAGTCCATATTTTATCACCGAATCTGCAATGGTATGACCTCCGGCGACAACAGCCCCCGCTTCGTGCACCTTGTCGCAGCCTCCGGTGAGTATCTGCTTCAAAATATCAAGATCCTGGCAGGACGGGAAGCACACCAGGTTCATGCAGACCTTTGGGTTTCCTCCCATCGCATACACATCGGAAAGTGCGTTTGCCGCCGCAATCTGACCGAATGTATACGGATCGTCAGCTACAGGAGGAAAGAAATCCACAGTGGATATCATTACCTCCCCATTTCCCAAATCATACACCAAAGCATCATCAGAGCCTTCGAAACCAACCAGAAGTTTCTCATCAGCCTTTTTAGGCAGCGAGGAAAGAACCTCCTGCAGATCTTTCGCAGCCAATTTTGCCGCACATCCGCTTGTCTTCACCATCCTAGTAAGCTTGACCATTTTCCTTCCTCCCCGATGAACGCACCTTCCGCTATTTTAAGATCCTTGGCTGCAATAACATCTTTTTCATTTATTTCCATGGCTGTGCCGCAGGAAGATGAAAGGCTTCTGGGCACAGGTACAAGACGGCAATCAATGTCGTTTTTCGCAAGGGCACGCTTAAGCTTGACCGCCTCATAATGGGAAGAAAATGTCAGGATCACAATCCTGCTTTCAGCGACCATCCATCATCTTCCTTGATTATCTCAACCTTGTATCCCATGGCTTCAAGATACCTTGTCACATTTTCCTTACTGGCAACGTTATCCACACGCACATGCACATTTTTGGGGTTACTATTCGTTTTTAAAAACTTTTTTACCATGATTACCGGCTCCGGACAGCTGAGTCCACGTGCATCAACCATTTTCTTTCCTCCTGTTTCTCATAGTGACGATCACTGCCACAGCAAAAGCGAAAACAAGTCCGACAATTACAAGCAGTCTTCCATTTGCTGTTGTTCCATTCGCACTGCTTGCCGCGCTGAAATTATGGGAAACAGCAGCTCCCGCCATAAGGCCTATGACCGTTATGAATGCATCGAAATCCCCTTCCGAAGAGAGGATGAGCTGTCTGAGAGGGCAGCCGCCCAGCATCACAGCGCAGAGGCCTACAAGGAACATTGACAAAAAGTTCCATACCCCTTCGGTGTGGGCTATGGGCTGCGAGGCAAAGCCCAAGTTGAACTTGCCAATCACGAGATTTCCTACAAGAGCCACGACAAACATGGCAATAGGAGCCATTATGAGTCCTGGGTCCCTCAAAAGGATAAGATCCCTGATTCCTCCTGCCATACACATCCTCGATCTCTGGCTGGAAACTCCCACCACCGCACCAAAAAAGAGTGATGCGATGACCGGCGCGTGGTTTGCCGCAGGAGAAGCATCACCGAAAACAAGCAGCACGGGGAAAAAGAGCAAAATGAACAGGAAGATCATGAACAGCACGGGAGAGGCAAGGCCGAAGGCCACATGAAGCCGCCTGCTGCGCCCAAGAGAAAACCCTTGATTCAAAAACGCCGAGCCGGCAGCGACCCCGAGGGCAAAACCTATAAGGGCCACAAGCGCATTCATATCACCTGCGGCAAGACGCAGCACCATCCTTACAGGACAGCCGAGGAACACAAGAGCTCCGATCATCATGAAAGCACCAAGCAAAAACCTCAGCACCGGATTGGATCCTCCGCGTGGACGGAATTCTTTTTTCATGACAGAAACGATGAAGGCCGCAAGCACTATGCCAAGTATTTCCGGACGCATGTACGAAACATTCTGTGCCGGATGGATATGCAACGCACCTACGATATCCCTCAAAAAACAGGCAATGCAAAGTCCCATGTTGCCGGGATTGCCCAATACCACAAGGATTATGCTCGAGAGCCCCAACAGAGCTCCTGAAACAAGCAATTTTTTTCTCTGACCTATCATCAGCCCCTCCTGATTGATAAGATGGTAACATTATCTTTTTGCATACGCAATGGAAAAGATATACAATTATCCCATGGAAAGGACATATATGGATAATTCGGCCACGAGCTGGCCAAAAGCCCCAGGAGTGGCAAATGCCGTATCATATTTCATGAACGAGCTCGGCTGCAATCTCTCAAGGACACACAGCGAAAACGCATATCAGGAGGAAGATGCGATCTGTGCCCTCCGGGAGGATATTGCATCGCTATTCGGACATGAGGATGCAGATACGGTCTTTTTCACGCAGAACGTCACGGAAGCTGTGAACATATTCGTGCATGGATACTTTAACAGGGATGACATCGTCATCACCACATCACACGAGCATAACGCCGTTGAAAGAGCTCTTACCTGCCATGGTGTCAAAAGTGTGAGAATACCTGTGGATGAGAACGGCATCACAAATTTTTCCTGTTTTCCAAATCTGGTCTCAAAAAATGTAAAAGCCGTCATTGCAAACGCCTCAAGCAATGTTTCAGGCAGGATAGAGGATCTTGCCGTCCTTTCCCAGCTATGCAGAAAAGCCTTTCTACCCCTTTTTTTAGATACGGCCCAAGCAGCGCCGTTTGTAAGGATCAATATGAAGGAAATGGGGATTGCGGGTGTTTTCTTTACCGGGCACAAGGGGTTGTTGGGACCGCAGGGAACAGGGGGAATGATCCTGGACAGGGAGATTGCAATAAAGACATCACCTCTGATTGCAGGTGGAACGGGTTCTTTTTCCGACAGCATCGAAATGCCGGACATTCTGCCTGACAAATTTGAAGCGGGAACAAGGAATCTGCCTGGCCTTTTCGGACTGAAAGCCGCGCTTGACTACATCAATTCCAATTTCGATGACCTATGCAAGAAATATGAACAAAACATTTTCCATCTGGTCTCAGAGCTGGAAAGCATTGACAATATCAGGGTGATAGGACCAAGAAGTGGGGAAAAGAGGACAGGTGCGGTATCGATCTCAACCGAGAAGATGGATCTGGCATTGCTTGCGGACAGACTTTATAAAAATCATAAAATAGAATGCCGGGTGGGTCTGCACTGCGCACCGATCGAACATGTGAGCCTTGGCACATACCCACGGGGAACGCTGAGGCTCTCACCTGGGCCGTTCACGAAAAAAGATGAGATCGATAAAACCATATGCGCTATCAAGGAGGAGATCAATGGATAACTATTACAGGAGGCTGAAGGATACACTATGCATGGCGCAGCTTGTAAGAAGCTTATGTGTGGCATCTGATATAGCGGGAGAGGAAGCGCTTTTTCTTAATGGAAAGCTGATCGATTCAACCTGTGCATTCGAAAAAAGGGAGGACAACCTGGAAGATCCGATATGCCTGCCGCCTACACTTGTCATGTTTGGAGCCGGGCACATAGCTTCCGCGCTATATAAAATAGCCGAGATTGTAGGTCTCAAAACTGTGGTGTTCGACGATAGAAAAGAATACTGCAGCAAGGAGCGTTTTATGAATGCCCAAAGGAATGTTCTTCCGTTTTCTGATATTGATCTTGAAAAACACCATTTCGACAACCCGTATTTCATAATATTCACACATGGACATAAAGCTGATGGCATCTGTATCCGCAAAGCCCTTAAAAACAGTTCTTCCTATATTGGCATGATAGGTTCGAAAAAAAAGATAGCAGCGACATGGAATGAGCTGGAGCATGAAGGCTTTGACAGAAAAGAGCTTGAAAAAGTGCATTCACCGATAGGTCTTGAAATCAAGGCCGCAACTGCAGAAGAAATCGCTGTTGCAATAATGGCAGAAATCATTTGCACATACCGCGGGGAAAAAGATTCCATTGAAGCCGATCTGGCAATACTGAAGGCTCTTTGTGAACTGAAAGAAGAAGCGGTGCTTTGCCGCATAATAAAAAAAACCGGCTCTGGACCTGCAAGAAAAGGTGCGGAAATGCTCGTTACATCCACAAAATGCATTGCTAGCATTGGAGGAGGAGCGCTGGAAGAGGAAGCAAAGAGAAAGGCTCTCGACCTGCTTTCCTCAAAGGGGAAAACGATAATATCCGATTTTGATCTGACCGATAAGGGCGCGCTGGGCATGGCCTGTGGGGGACAGGCATCTGTAATGTTCAAATATCTTTCACCCTGCTCCGTAATAAGGTAGAATCACTATATGAATCCTTACTCATACATTGCAAAAATATCAAAGCTCACATTCACCAGCGCGCAGTTCGCGCTCCAGGACAGCCTTTTGGAACTTCTTGAGACGGAAGACGACGAGGATATGATAAGCGCAAGGATGGTCAGCGACAGGGCCGGTGTGGAAAGAAGCGTATTCTATTCCTACTATGATAACGTGAGAGACCTTTACGAGGAAATAGAGGACGATCTGATATACCGTTTCCTGAAATTGGAAGAAGAAAAGGATCTAAAGAAATTTCTCGCAGGGCTAATAAACTTTGCTGACGACGATTCAAAAAGCCTTTCGATGCTTTTAGTGAAACGTCCAGGAATCCGGTTTGAGAGAAAGCTTGGAGATGCACTGCGTTACATTTTCTTTTCCAGGCTTGCAAATGGAGATAAGGATGCAGATCCGCTTTTGCTGGATTTCTATTCGCTTTTTTTGATCCAAGTCTTGAAAAGGCATATCACAAATCCTCTAAGCGTGGACATAGACAAGATAACGCTTCTTTTACAGCAAAGCCAAGCAGTCTTATCTTAAAAAAATGCGGCCGGATTAAAAGAGCCAGCCGCATATTTTTCAGAACCGTCCAAGCCCCTTGAGTATCTTTTCAGGAGTTATTGGCCAGGACCTCACCCATACACCTGTTGCATCGGCAATCGCCATGGCAATCGCGGGGGCAGCACCGTTTGTGGCAATCTCGCTTATCGACTTTGCCCCGAACGGACCGTACTGGTCGTTGACGTCTATCAGAACCGCCTTGAAATCATCAGGAGACTCACCTATCATCGGAGCTCCATAATCGGTCAGATTGGCATTTATGCACCTGCCGTCCTTATCAAGCACCATGTTCTCATAAAGCGTGTGCCCTATGCTCTTCTGGACAGCACCATACATCTGGCAGAGAGCAAGCTCTGGATTGATCGGAGTGCCCGCATCCTGAAGGGCGTAGAATTTCATCACCTTAACCTGCCCCGTCTTAACATTGACCGCCACCTGCGCAAAATGCGCTCCATACGGAACTGCGAAATTCGGGGTGACAAACGTACCGGTTCCGATTAGCGCTCCCCTTCCATCACCACTTAACACAGCATGCGCTATCTGGGCGTACGTAAGCTCCTTTCCACTCTTCTTGGAAACTATCTTGCCCGGTTCGGCGGCAAACAGGTCATCCTCTTTTTCATCAAGCTCCAAGGCAGCTTCATGAATGATTTTTTTGAGAAGATCCTTTGCAGCGTTCAAAGAAGCATTGCCGGAAAAATATGTTCCACTTGATGCATAAGCGCCTGTATCAAACAAACAGCTGTCGGTATCTCCACTGACTACGGAAACATCCGAAAGGCAGCACTTCAAAACCTCGGCACAGCACTTTGCTGAAATGGTATCAAGACCGGTGCCAAGATCGGCGCCTCCGCTTAAGACGATGAAAGAACCATCTGAAACAAGCTTGCACTGGGCATTCGAATGATCCAGTCCAGGAAGCCCTGAGCCCTGCTGTATCATTGCAAAGCCCTTGCCGATTTTCCAATCGGGATCATCCGATACTTCCTTCTTTCCCCAATCGATCATCTTTCCGCCCTTGTCCAAGGCTTCACGAAGACCACAGGAACCTACAGGAACCACAGCACCTTCCCTTCCTTCGCCAAGACCGCGCAGGATCTCAAGCATGTAGCCTTCATCCACTATATTCTTTTTAGCCATTTCAAGCGGATCGATTCCAAGCTTCATGGCAAGCTGTCCCATACAAGAAACTATACCGAAATACCCCTTGGGAGCCCCATAGCCCTGGTAGGCACCTGTCGGAGGGATGTTCGTATAATAAGTAGTAAGGTCGTAATACATGTTGTCCACTGCAAAAATAGGCAGTGTTTTGCTTGAGGCATTCATCGGAACGGTCAGGCAGTGATTACCATACGGACCTGTGTTCGCCCTGACATCCATGTAGATCGCAGTTATCCTACCATCCTTTTTTGCACCCATCTTGACGCGGACCCTCATCGGATGGCGTGTGGAATTTGCATAAAACTCCTCAGCTCTGGAATTACGGTAATATATTGGTTTTCCCGTAATCCATGTGGCATAGCCGCAGAGATCCTCCACAAGCACATCCTGCTTGCTTCCATATCCGCCTCCAACTCTTTCTTTAATGACATGCACCTTATGCTCAGGTATCTCGCAAACCCAGGAAACGATACGCCTCACATGATATGGCACCTGGGTGGATGCGTGAATGACAAGACGTCCGCCTTCGATGCGTGAATAGCATACGTGAGGCTCTAGGGGAGTACACTGTACCTGGCTGGTCTGATAGGTCTCATCGACTATTGCATCCGCTTCTTCAAACCCTTTTTCTATATCGCCGATCCCGCCATGCGCCCCAGCTGCAATGTTATGCCTGATATCCCCGTGTAGAGGGAATTGGTATATGACCTTGCCATCCTTCTTCTCATACTCTTTGTTGTATTCATCAAGATCGGCTGGAGCCCCGGAGCGGTATTCGACAAAACCGTTGTGAACAAGAGGAGCACCTTCAGCCATTGCCTCTTCGACCGTGAATACAGGCAAAAGGGGCTCGTATTCCACATTAATCAGGCTGAGAGCCTTTTCTGCTGTTTCGTAATCCTTTGCAACAACTGCCGCAACCCGATCCCCGACATGCCTCACCTTGCGGTTGAAAAGCCTCCTGTCATGAGGACTGGGCTCGGGATTTCCCTGTCCTGCCTGCATGTAATATACATCCGGGCAGTTCTCGCAGGTTATCACGGTCTCAACCCCGTCAAGCTTCTCCGCTCTTGATATGTCAATGCTCTTTATGTATGCATGTGCAAAGGGGCTTCTGAGAACGAGAAGCACATACGCGCCGGGAAGCACCTTATCTTCGACAAACATCTTCTCGCCCATTACAAGAGCTTCTCCGTCGATTTTTCCAGTCGGTTTTCCTACGAACTTGAGATTGTCCCTGAAAGATGGGGATACGGGAGTCTTGTAGCAGCCGTATTGTCTTTCCTCCTCCACAAGACGGACAGCAAGATAATAATGCTCATAGCCCGCATCGCGTATGAAAATGCCGGAAAGTGCGTCCTTTATCTCCTCTTTTGAAGGATGAGGGTTCTTTTCAAGCAGATATGTGAGTATAAGAGCTGCTTCCGGAGCATTGTAAGCGCTTTGAACGACACCGGATGCAATCATCGCCTTCTGCACGTCATTTGGCTTCCTGCCGATGGAAAGGGATTCAGGCGTCCTAATGTTCGCGCCCTCCGCCTTATAGGCTAAAATAAGGTTCGAGTACATGAGCTTTCCGTTGAAAACGATCGTATCGCTTCCGCAAAACCCCTCCCTGTCGTCGCTGTCGCGCAACGAAGTAAAGCCGCTCCTATAGAGCACGGTCCTCAGGTCCTCCCAGGCTTCTGCTTTCAGGATGACATTCTTATTGTTTATTACTGTCCTGATTTCCATAAATCACCTCCCTGCTTCAGCCTTTGCCTCATCGGCAAGATATCTCTTATATTCCGAAGAACCGTACATATCGGAAACAAAAACCGCATCCTCGATAGATAAGGCGAGGCCACCTCCCTTCACAGCATAACATTCATTGATTCCGAAGGCGCATGTCAAAACCGCATGGGAATGGCTGGTCAGTGAAAATCGTTTGACAGACACAGAAACGTCTGCATTGAAAACAACCTTCAGAATAAGACATGAACAATCTTTAAAAATGTACTTTGTTAGCGGGCATTCGTGGATTTCCCCTTTCTTATTTACAACTACAAGATGAGCATCAGCTGCAACAAGAGCAGGAATAAGATATGAATCATCCCTTTTGGCTGCAATGTTTCCGCCTATTGTTGCAGCATTCCTAAGCTGCGGCGATTTCATTTCAGATGCCGCATCCTTCAAAAAGGAAGGAATCTCTTTGGCTTCAAGAATATCAGAAAACGTTGCATTGGCTCCGATTTCAACTTTATTGGAGAAAACCGATATGCCGGAAGGGACGACAGCCGACACATCTATGATTGCAATATCCGCATCCACGGATGAGCCCAACCGTAAAATCTCCGTACCTCCGAGCATATATGCCCCTTTGTCAACCATTTTCACAGCATCCTTTGCTGTTGCAGGTTTCAGTATTTCCCTCACATGACCTCCTTTCAAATCCAAATCAGACGATGATCCCCGGCTCGGCACCCGAAGAAAGCTTCTCCAGAAAATATGTAAGCATCCTTCTCGTGCTTGCCCTTCTCCATTCGGGCATTGCATGAGGACTCAATATGGAATTCCATGCATCGGTAAAACGTCCGATATTATCAGCAATATCATCGACTTTCAGACCTATTATGATGTTTTCCGCATCACGGCTTCTTCTGACCTTCGGACCTGCTGCTCCTGTAGAAGCCCTGAAATCCTTTACAACACCATCTTCTATAAAAGCCAGGCAGGAAAGGCTGAGCTTGCTTATGGCATTTGCTCTCCTAGTGCCGATCTTATGATAGAAAAGATGTGTGTATGCAACCTCGGGTATCCTTACCGCCGTTATGATCTCATCATCACGCAGCACGGTCTTTTTGCTCCCTTTGATGAAATCATCGAGAAGAACCGTTCTCACACCCTCAAGACTCGCCAGTTCCACCTTCGCATCCAGCAGGATGAGAGGCTGGGGAAGATCTCCCTTTGGTGAAGCATTCCCGATATTCCCTCCAATCGTCGCACTGTTGCGCAATGCAACCGCACCCATTTGTGATGCGGCGGCCCTCACATTATAAGGGACAAAATCGCAGCAAGAAATCTCTGCAGGAGTCGACAGTGCCTTTATGACAACCTCTTTATCCTCCACCATTATCCCCTTGAGTTCCTTGATGTTTGAAATCACCATCACAGGAAACGGGAATGTAGGGGCAATCCCAGTCCCCTTTGCCGCTTGGACCATGAGATCGGTACCTCCGGCAAGCGGCTTGGCCCCTGTTTTCTTTCTTATTTCAAGGGCTTCCTGCAATGTTTTGGGAATGTAACAGGCTTCTACTGCCATAGCCCACCTCCTCTTTTTGCTGCGAGCTTAACGCTTTCGATTATCAAATCATACCCCGTGCATCTGCAGATATTCCCGCTGAGGGCAAGCCTTATATCAGCTTCGCTGGGATCCGGATTTTCCGAAAGGAGGGCATAGGAGGCAAGCACCATACCTGGAATGCAGAAGCCACATTGTACGGCACCTCCGTCAGCAAAGGCATCGATTATGCACCGTCCCTTATCCGTATCCCTTATTCCCTCTATAGTGTATATCTCACAGCCGTCAACACTGGCCATGGGGATGATGCAGCTTGTGACAAGCTTGCCATCCTTAAGGACGGAGCAGGCCCCGCATTCCCCTTCTCCACAGCCTTCCTTGACTCCAACCAGGCCGTAATCCTCCCTGAGCACATCGACAAGGCGTGCAAGAGGATTGCCTACGAAAACCGCTTGGTTTCCGTTCAGTCTGAAAGTGATTTTAGCGTCCATTCTTCAAAGCCTCCTCGATATCTTCCGGTGGAAGTGGAATCTTGTGGGTCTCCACTCCCAATGCCCGTTCAAGTGCATCACAATACGCAGCATCAGCACCATTGAAAACAAGCTCTCCCATGCCCTTTGCACCGAATGGTCCCCATTCATAGGGGTTTTCCTGTATGAAGTATTCCTGTTTTGGGAAATCCATGCTTGTCGGGACAACGTAATCGGACATGCTTTCCTGACGGAAATATCCTCCCTTGTTCTCCATCTTCTCCATCGAAGCATATCCAAGAGATTGGATGACACCTCCATTTATCTGGCCATGCACGATAAGCTCGTCTATCGCCTTTCCTATCTCATGGCTGGACCAGATGCCAAGCACCTTCACCTCGTTTGTAAGCTTGTCAACCTCAAGCTCCACGCAGCAGGCCCCCCAGCCGTAGCCGAGATATGCATCTCCACGGAAAACCGACTGATCCCAGGGATGTCCATCCGGATGCTCATATTCCTTTTCTACAGAAAAATCACCTTCATCCCAGCGTTCCTTCATCTCAAGTGCACAGCGCTCTATAAGCTTTCCAACGATCATGGTCGATCTGGAAGCGGCGGTAGGACCGCTGTCAGGTACTATGGATGTATCCGGATTCGGATAATCCACATCATCGATGGATATTTCAAGAACAGCGGCCGCAATCTTCCTCAAGATGGTCTGGAACCCTTGTCCCATCTCAGTGGATCCCACCTCGATCCTGACCTTGTCGCCAACCTTGACCAGCCTTGCATGAGCCTTGATTATGGCCTGCTCGCCATTTCCTGTGAAAGCGCCTCCATGGTTGTAGAAGCTCATTCCGATACCACGTCCGCTTCCATACCCGTATTCTTTGCTTTTCCTCCAATAATCGGAGGCCTTTGCAATCGTATCAAGCATCTCATCCAGCATGACCTTTTCAACTATATGGCCGTTGGTGATGGTCTCCCCGCCCTGCTTTATGAACATGCTTTTCTTCAGCTCCACTGGATCCACCCCGATCCTGCGCGCCACATGATTGAGATGCATCTCGATCGCATAAAGTGTCTGAGGTGCCCCAAAACCCCTGAACGCATCGCTTGGGAATGTGTTGGTAGCCATTCCGAATCCTTCAACATAGGTGTTCGGAATATCATAAACACCATTTGCATGGAAGACTCCGCGCTGCAATACGACAAAGGAAGCCGACAGGTATGCTCCGCAATTGTAATAAACCCAGCCTTGCGTACCTATGACTTTCTTATCCTTGATCGCAGTTTTATATATCGTTTTCGACGGATGCCTTTTGACAGAATAAAGCATATCCTCCTTCCTGTCGAAGATAAGCTTTATTGGCTTGTTGATGATACTCTCCGCCACAAGCAGCGGACCTGCGAGAACATCAGGAAAATGCTCCTTGCCGCCGAAAGCGCCTCCTGTGGTGCTCTGGCGTACTACGACATGCTCCAAAGGTATGCCGAGAACCTGTGCGACCGACTTCCTCACATAGAACGGGCACTGGGCAGAGATGTAAAAGACGTAATCCTCCCCTTCTCTTGTTACGACGGCACCGTTCGTTTCAAGGTGCACATGTTCCTGGAAACCAGTTTCCAAAGTCTCTTCGTATATTTCATCAGCCTCTTTGAAAACCTCATCCATGCTGCGCCCTTTTTCACAATAAAGCTGGCACATCACGTCGCTTCCATTTTCGAGTATCGGTCCGCCCTTGACTGCTATCGCATCATCGATCGTCACGGCAGGCTCCTTCTCCTCATAACCAACCACAGTATTTTCCACAAGGCTTTCAAGCACTGCTCTGGAAGAACCGACAAAAAGGCCGATCGTCTCGCCGACGTACCTGACATCGCCATCGGCAAAGCATCTCCAGTCGTCTCCTATCATATGCAGTGAATTCATCCCTCCCTCGGGGATATCCTTTGCGCTGATGAAATAATAACCCTCCGGAAGAGGAGGATATGTTATGGACGTTATCACCGCCCTAGGCACGCTGCTTCTCAGCATCCTGGCATACAACATGTCATCGAAGAAATAATCCGACGCATATTTCGCCTCTCCACGGGCCTTTTGGATGGCGTCGCTTCTTCTGATCTTGTCATCAATGTGCGTTACACCCATTTGTGCTCTCCATTATCTTTTTCTTTATAAAATGAAGAATTACCTTCTTGATGATTCTCCGAGAACAGTATACACCCAAACACAATATTCAACAATTTGAAAATTCAAAGAAAACCCACCTGCGAAATTTATGTATATATAAAAACAGGTGGTAAAAAGAGTAAAAAAAATAAATTTCTTTTTAAAAAAAACGAGAAACCGTGATTTATTCCGTATAAAACAGCGTCCCAGGCTTGGCAAATGCCTTTTTACCGGAAAAAATACGGTAGGCAACAATACACGCCACAGTATATACAAACGATATTGCAACCATGATCCAATAGAGCAGAGGATTCGACTGTGCATAACTTGCCGCAGGCAGATTGGCACACAGGATTATCGGGATAACCAGGAAAAATACCACTCCCGAGGCATAGACGTAATCCGTGGCAACAGGCGTTTCGAAATCAGGATCGACGACACGAAGCAGCGACAGGCCCGTCGGAAGCGTTCCTGTGGCCGTTCCGAAAAGAAGCAGCATCCTTTTAAACTGGTGGTCATCATAAAGCCTGGAGCAGTACCAAGGCAATATGAAGCAGGTGATGAATATTCCTACTGCAACAAGCACAAGCACAGGAAGCCAATACGAGGCCACTGCGGCAAGACTTATCGAGCCGAGGGATGAGATTACGGTAAAATCCACCGATACCCCGTTGATTCTATTGAATGTCTTGTTATCGATTGTATGGGACAAGTTCATCCTGTCCATGAAAACTCTGACGATATTCGCGCAGAACATGCTGAAAATGAAATTGATCCCCCAAAGGCTCTGCACAAGCTCATCGCCCAGATTGCCTGCAAAATGCAAGAGGAAACTTATAAATGAAAGCAGTCCGCAACTTATGAGATAAGTGAAGAATATCAAGGCAAAATGATAGCTGAAAGAGTCGAGGGATTCCCCTTCTGTCGTGTTTTTCGCACCTTCTTTCTGCAAGGCACGAGGAAGAAAACCCGAGCGGACTCCACCACTTTCCAGCTTTGCCGCATCCTCCTTGCTCACCCAGCCCTGGCGGATACCGATGTTTATAAGAGCTACTCCTCCGACACTTCCAACTATAAACCCGATTGCGGCCATTGCCAATCCGACAGAAGTACCGCCTTCAAAGCCCATGGCCTCCCAAGGCAGCGTCATTGAATATGCCTGGCCGGGGCCCAGCTCAAACCCGAGGGGAAGCGTCAGCGCAATCGCAGGAAAAAGATCTGGGAACACGGTTGCAATCATTATCGAGACCGTAACAAGAGCCAAAAGACATTGCAGGCCGTACTGCGCCACGACCGCAATCACGTTCGCTCCGAGCGCTCTCTGAGATTTGGAGCCTTCGACCTTCTCCGGAATCCTGAGAGCCATGGCTATGAATGATATGTTCAATAAATGGTATACAAGATCCCCAAGAAAATCCGAGCTCAAATCGAAATGCGGAGAGACATAATTATAAAACAGCAACAGAAAAACTCCTCCAAGAATCGATGAAGGGATAAGGTATTTCTGGAAAAAGCGCACCCTCGCCCTTAAAAAGGCTCCAAGAAGAAGAGCTGCGGAAACTATACCGCAATGGATCATATAAGAGAAATTCAAAACATCACCCCCTTGCCTGCACAAGATTATAAAGCTCCCATATCTTCAAAGGGCTGGCCCCTCTTTTCAGGCGGAAGCGGAACATATTGCCTTGATAAAAAAATTCAATGGTCTGTTTTGCATTGATGACCATGGAGGAAATGGATGAAAAATCAAAATCCAGACTGTCCCCATAACCTGCCAAAGGCTTTGGAAAGGAAAAATGAAGGCCCTTTGCATCGCATGACAGCTCAAAGGCTTTCGAGAGGTCAGTCAAGCTGCCGGCAGAGCCTTTTTGGAACAGGATGCCACGGTCAGGAGGAAACAGCAATCCATTCTCATGCGAAGATAAAAGGCTTGCAAGCTTTTCCTTCTCAAAGCCATGCCATTCTGAAAGCTTGGAAAAATCGATTCCCCTGCCCTCCACAAGTCTGTCATAATCATCCAACACAACAGAAGCGCCACATGCCGTGCACGATATTACATCCCCCTCTGCTTTGATTGTGGAATAAGATTTGCAGGATGGGCATTGATACAAAAGACTTTCCACCCCCTCGGCACGTTTCCTGCCCAGATAAGGAACATGAGCTTTCTCCTGCCACCCGTCATTCGAGAAGCTTAAACACTCTGAGACTGCTTTTTCCAGCTCGGCCTTATCCATGGAACTTATCTCTTCTGGAGTGAACGTCTTGAAAACCTCGACAGTGACAGGCCCCTTCCTCTCCCTTGCAGCCCAACGTGGACGGGAGGAAAAGCCTCCACGGATATGTATAAACACCACAGGGACCTTAAACAATCTCACAAGCTTGGCGGTACCTGATGCTATATCCATCATATCCCCATCCCATGTTCTTGTTCCTTCCGGGAAAACTCCGACTATATCGCCTTTTTTCAACGCCTCCGAAATATTTCGTATGGTCTGCAGATCATTTCGGCCCTGGGTTTTCGGAATACAGCCCACCCATTTCCGCAAAAGGTATCCAACCATCCTCATCTTGAAAAGATAGGATCCGGCAACCCATCTTATATGATAGGGATAGACTGCGGAGATAAAAAAAGGATCCAAGGTGTGGGCGTGGTTTGCGAAGACCACCGCAGGACCTTGGAAAGGAAGGACCGCATCACGGTTCTCGATCACAAGATGGTATTTAAGCTTCAAATAATTGCCATAAAACGGCAAAAGCAAAAAACGCATAGCAGGCGGAAAAGCAACAGCCTTGGCACTTTTTGTACGACATTCAGGTTCATTCACAACTAAAGCTTATCAAAAGGAAAAAGGATAAACAACAAATAAAAACCCGGCATATTAAAAAATGCCGGGCAAAATAAGCTGACTTTCCTGTATTTCTCAATCAATCTTCTTTTCAAGCGAATAAGGCAGCAGGGCATAGAATCCAGAGCAGATCACAAGATCCTCAACCCTGTTGATCTCGTTCGGAGCATGTGCCTGGGCCTCATCTCCAGGACCGAATCCGATGGCAGGAATCTTATGTCTACCTGTGGTAGCTACACAGTTTGTGCTGAAAGTCCATTTGTCGACCACCGGATCCTTCGCATAAAGAGCCTTGTAATCGGCAATCGCAGCCTGCACAAGAGGATGCTCCTGCGGAATCTTCCAAGTTGGGAAATAAAGCTCCTGGGAATAAGGACGGTTCGTCCAGCCAACCTTCTCATAATCCGGCATCTCGACGATGATCGAATCAGGATCATCTCCTGTTGCTTCAGAGACATATTTTCTGACCTGGGCAATTGCAAGATCGGCATCCTCTCCCCATGTCAGACGCCTATCACAATAAATCATTGCATAATCCGCAACCGCGCACTGGCTTGGGCCTTTCACATCCATCTGGCTTACGGTGATGGTTCCCTTGCCAAGGAAATTATCATCATCAGGCTGAAGATCCTGGTTAAGCTTCTCAATTGCAAGAGCGGCACGTGCAGCCTTGTAAGCGGCACTCACTCCACGCTCCGGAGCAGAACCGTGGCAGGATATGCCGCGCAAGATGATCCTGATCTCCATCCTTCCCCTATGTCCGCGATAGATCCTGCAGCTGGTTGGCTCCGTGGAAACGATGAGATCCGGCTTGAATCCTTCTTCCTCGATCAGATACTTCCAGCACATTCCATCACAATCCTCTTCCATAACGGTGAATGTGAAATAGACCGTATATTCCCCACCATATCCAAGTTCTTTCAAAATCCTTCCTGCGGTGATCATTGAGGCGGCCCCGCCCTTTTGATCGCTTGCGCCGCGACCAAGAACCAGACCATCCTTGATTTCACCTGAGAACGGATCGAACTTCCAGTTCTTCATGTTGCCAACCTCGACCGTGTCGATGTGTGCGTCAAATGCGATTTTCTTCGGGCCGTTTCCAATTCTTCCGATTACCGATCCGAGCCCGTCGATCCTTACATCGTCGAATCCCGCTTCCTTGCAAAGCTCGACAAGAAGACGGCATACATCCTCTTCCTTGGAGGAATAGCTTTTCGTCTTTACCAGTTTGGAAAGGTTTTCCGCCGTATAATCGCGATACTTTTCAGCCAGCTGCTGAATCTGTTTGGTGATACTCATACTCCTATCTTCTCCTATGATTTTATTTTATCCACCTTCTCCCAGACGCGTTTCGCGACACGGGAGGCCTCTGCATAAATCTTATCCGCATCAAGATGCGGGAACACCCTGTCTTCAAGAACTATTTTTCCATTGACTATCACAGTCCTGACCGCATTTGAACTCATGCCCCATACAAAATGTGTGGCGGCGTTTTCTTTCACCAGCGGAGTCGGTGAATAATAATCAAGAAGCACGAGGTCGGCCTTATATCCTTTTTCCACACGTCCCCACTTTCCACGTCCTGAGAAAACACTCTCAACCAGGCTGTTGCCACGATTAAGGGCGGTAAGAAAATCGGACGGCCACCACGGACCACCGTCATCCTTATGCTTGAAAAATCCGATCTTTATCTCCTCGAACATGTTGCCGCCGCAGCCGTCGGTTCCAAGCACAAGCTTCTTTATATCGGCCAAATGCCTGTTGTATCCGACATGGTTGTTCATATTGCTTCGGGGGTTATGAGCAAAGAAGCAGCCCCTCTCATTCAGGATATCCACCTCTTTTCCGCTGATATGGATGCCATGGACAAGAAGCGTTTTACTGCTCAAAAGGCCATGGCGGTCCAACCTGCCGATTATATCCTCATTGTAAATATGATGTGAATGGACAACATCATACTTATCCTCGGCTATATGGAGATGCATTCCCCTTCCGGTTTCATCCACAGCTTCCTTCATCATTTCCATACCGCTTTCAGGGATGGTGAACGGAGCATGGCCGCCTATCATGGCCTCCACAAGCACATCCTCCCCGCTTTTCAGCCTGGAATCCACTTTTTTTGCAAAGGCTATATTCTCATCCACACCACGTCTGAGTTCCTTTTCACCCTCATTGCGGTCGGTAACTTCATAGCAGGTGGCACCACGGATACCAACTTCCTCCATACCACGAGCTATCGTATCCAAGCTTCCTTCTATGTAGGAAGGTGATGCATGATGATCGATGGCAGCTGTCGTCCCGCTCAATATCGCATCCATGCTGCAGATGAGGGAGGAATAATAACAGGCCTCCTCATCCAAACCACGGTCAAGCCGCCACCACCATTCCTTCAAAACCTGGATGAAATCGGTTTGTGGCCCTGCGGAAATAAGCATTCCGCGAGACAGGCCGGAATAATAGTGGTGATGGGAGCATACGTTTCCAGGTATGAGTGTTTTACCTGACCCTTCGATCACCTTGCATCCGGACGCAGGAAGATCCTTTCCGACTTCCGCTATCTCAGTGCCCTTTATTAGGACATCCATGTCCTCACAAACCTCGAACGGAGGTTCCGTCTGCATGATACGGACATTCCTGATAAGTATATCCATCACTCCTCCACATCCCCGAGAAGATAATCATAGCTGAAAAAGATTTCATCCATCAGCATACATACCTCGGGAGCGACTCCATCGACCACGACAAGACCATCCTTGTCAAAGCCTCCCTTATAAACCTTTCCTGCAACCCTTACCACAAGAGCTCTATCCTCATCGACAAAGAAGCCATCGTTGGTACTGGATTCAAAATCATCCCCGCGGCTGAAAACAGTGAATTTCTTCTTGTAAGGACCGCCATCGTGAGGACAGAAAGTCTCGCAATTACCACACTCGTTGCAATAAGCATCGATATGAACAATCTGGAACGGATCCTCAAATGCTTCCCATGCTCTCATATCAACAGCCACGTTAGCCCTGTTCGGACAAACCTCCACACACTTGTTGCAGTAATATGAGCATTCAAGACATCTCGAGGCTTCAGTCTTGAAGAATGAAGAGGAATCCTTGTCTTCAGAGAAAGTGATGGAGCTTTTCTTCTTCCTGAGATTCTTGAAATATGCATTCTCAGCCTTTGTCATCTCCTCCCTGCTTTCTTCTTCCTCATCCTCTTCCTCATCATCATGATGATGGCCGCAAGAGCATTCATGTCCTTCCTCGTGATGATGTCCACATGAACACTCATGCTCATCCTCGCAGCAGCATTCATCCCCATCTTCCTGCTCGAGCATGGATGAATAAATCTTGTCTATCGCATCCTCCACAGCCGTACGGGCTTCTGCAATGCATCTGACGACGGTGCTGGGCCCTGTGGATACATCGCCTACGAGGTAAACCCCATCCTCTTCAGTCAGATAGCCGAGCGTCCTGAGATTCTCATCATCGGCTTTTTCTCCAATCGCTGTTATTAAATAAGAGCAAGGAATTGATAATTTCTCACCGGTCGCCACAGGCCTTCTTCTTCCTGAAGCATCCTTTTCTCCGAGCTCCATCTTATCAAGATAAAGCGTTCCGTCTTTGAATTCGTATGGGTTTACCAAAAAATCAAAGCCTACCCCGTCAGACAAAGCCGCCTGATACTCCTCATGATCGGCAGGCATCTCGGAAATGCTCCTCCTATATACGATGCGCACATCCTCGACCCCTTCTGCTCTTATCGCCTGACGGCATGCATCCATGGCCGTGTTTCCCCCTCCAAGGACAACCACATGCTTTCCAAGATTGGTCTTCTCACCTTTTTTGGTCCTTCTCAGATAGCTGACCGCACTTTCACGCACACCATTTCCTGCAATCTTGGCATCCGAGGATTTTTCAGCTCCGACAGCCACAAAGATGAAGCTGAAACCTTCCTCCTTGAGTCCTGCAATGGTCTTCTGTGCCGAGAAATGGAAAGAAACCCCGTTATCAGCTATGAATGCCACATCTTTTTCCACAACCTCGGAAGGAATCCTGAAATCAGGTATCACATTTTTGACCACTCCGCCAGCACATGCTTCCCGCTCAAAAACATCGACGGCAAAACCGGCGCGTGCAAGGAAAAATGCGGTTGCAAGTCCTGCAGGCCCCGCACCGAGCACGGCAGCCTTGACATCCTCCGCCTCAGGCTTTTCCCATATCTCCTTTTTGTAAGAAGCGAAAGCTTTTTCGGCCAACTGACGCTTTACCTCCCTGATTTTGACAGGTCCCTCATAATCCATTCTTGTACAATGGTTCTGACACTGATGGTCACATATCCACCCAGTCATGTTCGGCAATGCATTATCAAGATAAATGACAGCCAAAGCCTCCTCCAGCCTACCTTCACCGGCAAGCTCGACATAATCGGGGATCATCTGATGAATGGGGCAAGCCTCCACGCAAGGCGCTACATAGCAATCAAAAAGAGGAAGAGGATTTTTGATCTTTGTGTTGTTCGTACCACGGAAATCCTTGGCAATATAGCTTTTCTTATCTCTTGCCTTTTCCGTCAGTCTATGGAGCTTCTCGCAGTCTATCGACTTCATGTCCCAGTAATCATCATTATCAAGAATCTTCACCATCTGCGTCATTCTCGAATATCCGCCCGGCTTGAGCATATCGGTTGCAAGCGTGATCGGCCTTATTCCAGTATCAAAGATATCCTTGATCGTAAGAGCATTGGCACCTCCGGAATAAGAAACGGGAAGAGATCCGCCGAATTCCTTTGAAAGCCTGTATGCAACCGTGGTTGATATCGGCAAAAGGGCACGGCCAGACATGTACATCTCTTCTCCTGGAAGAACACCTTGGTCGTTTACAGATCCAAGCGTATTGGTCAGCTTCACACCAAAGCCCTTCCTCTTTTCTTTAGCAAGGGCAATAAGACGCTTGAGCATGGCGACAGCATCCTCATACTGCAGATCGTGTTCAAACGACTCCCTCCTTAGGCCGACATAACCGTAACCGAGATCATCCAATATCTTTCTGACCTCATCGTAGCCCAACAGCGTAGGATTGAGCTTGACGAATGTGTCCAGCTTCTTTTCTGTAAGCATGTAGGTACAAATGGCTTCTATCTCATGGGGAGGGCAGCCATGCATTGTCGATATGGTGACCGAAGGACTTATGAAAGCACTTATCTTATCAAGATTGGAGACAACCTTTTTTTCACATCCTTCGAATATCGTTCCTTCAAAAAGCCCCTCCTCCAAAGCGGCTTTGGCCTCTGCGATATAAGAAGCGAATTTCTCATCTTTTTTGGCATCCATCATGCAGGATATGTATCTTTGCATCTTTTCTGTCTTGATGCCTTCAAGATTATAGCCAACGGACATGTTGAAAATGAACGACGGCCTTTCCCATTTATCCTTCATCGCCATATCTAGAATATGGACAATTATCCAGGCCTTAAGATACTCGTCAAATGCTTTTGGGAGCGTATATTCCGTAGACCATTCCACATTGTAGCCTTCATCTCTTGCATCGATACAAGGCTTTTCTATATCAAGGGTATCCATCACCTGTACGGTTTTAAGCTCTATAAATCTTGCCCCGGCAAGAAAACTGGTGATGATGTTCTGTGCCAGCTGGGTATGGGGTCCCGCCGCCGGACCGAGCGGTGTCTCGCACTCCTGGGAAAAAACCTTGATCTTTTTTTTGCCATCCCCTCTATAAAACAACTCCTCCGAAATCCCGAAAGCGCTGTGGTGGTTCCTCAACTCCCCCACCATCCTGTTCAAGAGTTCGGAAAACGGTACTGGTCTCATGATATCAGACATAAGCACACTCCTTTACATTTCCAATTCTAAACCATAAAAACGAAGTGTCAATATAATTTGCAACAAAGTGCAACACTATATCATCCTCCATACACCACCACAATCCCAATAAAAACTTGCTTGACAGAAAATTAAGGGATAAACTGTGCTCATGATAGAAAAAAGAGCCTATGAAAAGATGGATTTGGCAGTTTTGGATGTAAAATCCGACGATTACCTCAAAGGTTATTACGAAAATGAAACAAAAGAAAGGATTTTGGCAATCATAGACAGGGAGGCACCGATAACAGAAGAACTTTTATGCAAGCGTCTGCTTAACAGCTTCTCTATCCAAAGAATGGGCTCTTCTCTCGATTTTTATCTTAAAAGTTCAATACTTTTAAATATGACGGTGCAGGGGCTTACAGAAAGAGAGGAGGTACAAGGACAGATCATTTACCACAAGCAAGGAGACAGCTGTTATTTCCGTCCCACTCCTGACAATCCGGAGGAAATCAGGTATTCCTACCAAATCCCGGTTACCGAGGCCATCTGCTGCCTGTCATATATTTTCGAGACCTCAGAAAAGGCAAACTATTCAAAAAAGCAGCTATTGGACTGTTTTTCCCATGAAATGGGCTACCTGAGGAAAGGGGCGCAAGTAACGGCCCTTTTCAACAAGGCATTCGCCGAGGCAAAAAAAAGAGGTGTAATAATCACAAAAAGTAGTGGAAAATTTAGTTTTAACGCAAAATAACGATTAAAAATAATCAATCTGTTAACTTTTTGCTTTACAATTTATCTTTCTCCATTATACTTAAAATCAGTATTTTAGTGGAGGCGCAAATGCTCATCAATCTTGAAAAGAAAAACGACATCATCAAAAAGAATGCTGCAAGGTGCAGAGAAAAACATATCAAACTCCCTACCTTCAAGCAGATGATCAATCCCAACCTCATCGGCAAGGATGTTCTGGACAAGCTCAAGGTCACAGGGCTGTGGGATGTCGATCCCATTAACTTATATAGAATAAATTGGCATAACGAATCCAAGGAATCCGGCGGCCTTTTCGGTGGAGTCAATTTCATTGAGATTCCCAAGCAGATAACTGGGACAAAGGCGCGTATCCTCGCTCTTGCAGGAAAATGGTTCCCATGCGGCGTACACAAGGTAGGTGCGACCTATGCCTGCCTGGCACCAGCCTTGGTCACAGGAAATTTCGATGCGGTGGAACAGCAGGCAGTCTGGCCCTCAACAGGAAATTACTGCAGGGGTGGTGCATATAATTCAGCACTGCTTGGTTGCAAAAGCATAGCCATACTTCCAGAGGATATGAGCCAGGAAAGGTTCAATTGGCTCAAGACCGTGGCTGGAGAAATCATTGCCACACCTGGTTGCGAATCAAATGTCAAGGAAATTTTTGACAAGTGCCACGAGCTTGATGCACAAAGAGGAGCACACATCGTAATATTCAACCAGTTCGAGCAGTTTGAAAACTATCTCTGGCATTATGAGGTGACAGGTGCTGCAATCCTGGAAGTGCTGAAGCAGCTCGGAATCAAGCCTGAGAACGTAAAAGGCTATGTTTCATCCACCGGTTCCGGCGGGACTCTTGCGGCAGGAGATCATCTTAAGGATGTGTATCCGGAAATAAAGATCGGAGCAGGAGAAGCGCTGCAGTGCCCCACTCTGCTGAGAAACGGCTTCGGAGCCCATAGGATCGAAGGTATCGGAGACAAGCATGTGCCATGGATCCATAATGTAAGGAACACGGACATGGTCCTTTCAATAGACGATCAGGACTGCATGGACATCTATAGGCTGTTCAATGAAGAAAGCGGACTATCCTACCTCAAGAAGGAAGGGCTTACAGACCAACAGCTCCAGGATCTAAAACTCTTTGGCATCTCAGGCATCGGAAACCTGCTTTCTGCAATCAAAATGGCAAAATACTACGAGCTCGAGGAAGACGATGTTGTATTCACCATTCTCACAGACAGCTCCGTCATGTATACATCCCGCCTTGCGGAACTCGCTGAACAGCAGGGTGCGTTCAATGAAACAGAAGCGGCAAAGGTGCATGCCGCGGCACTAAGGCATCAGGGAATCGATAATGCGCTTGAGCTTAACTACTACGACAGGCTCAGGATCCACAACCTCAAATATTACACATGGGTTGAACAGCAGGGCAAAACCTATGAGGAACTCAACAGGCAATGGTATGACCGCTCTTATTGGAAGAGCCTTCCAAAACTGACTGCCCAGATCGACGAGCTCATAGAAGAATTCAATTCCATGATCGATGGAAAATAAGGTTAAACAGGACAGGAAGGTTTCGAAATGAGATTCAGATATATCTGTTCCGACTGCAGCAAGGCATACGAAACGGAAGATGTGATGTACTTATGCCCAGAATGCGCAAAACAAAACGATGGCAGCTCTTTCAATAAGGGCAACCTTATAGTGGAACTCGATGAAAGCGTGCTTAAAGCGGCAGCTGAAAAAAAGCATGTCAAGCCTTCCGATTTCTACCCCTACCCCGTCACGGAGGAAGATGCCTTCCCCGTGGGGGTGACGCCACTGGTGAAAGCAAAACGGCTGAACAGGCTCAATGGGCTGGAAAACACATTCTTCAAACTTGACAGCCAGCTGATTTCCGGATCGTTCAAGGACAGGGCAAGCTATCTTGTGGCAGAACAGGCAAAAGCCGTCGGAGAAAAGAGGATAGCTTTGGCAAGCACAGGAAATGCAGGAGCGGCAATGAGCGCAGTTGGAGCCGCACTCGGGCTTGATATCGTTCTCTTTGTCCCTGAAAGCGCACCAATAAACAAGCTGATGCAGTCCGTGCTGTACGGTGCCCATGTGGTTCCTGTGAAAGGCAGCTATGACGATGCCTTCAAGCTCTCCATAGAATATACCAGGCTTTTCGGGGGAATAAACCGGAACACAGCATACAATCCCATGACCATAGAAGGTAAAAAGAGCATTTCCATAGAATTATTTGAACAGATGGGTAGAAAAGCTCCGGATGCGGTATATGTGCCGGTTGGAGACGGATGCATAATAGCAGGAGTGGTGAAAGGTTTCATCGATCTCAAAAAGGCGGGGCTCATCGGGCATCTGCCACGTATAGTCTGCTGCCAAAGCGAAAAATCCGATGCCATTTCCAAAGCTTTTGAAACAGGAGCATTCCTTCCTGTAAAGGCAGAGACAAGAGCCGACAGCATTTCCGTCGACCTTCCGGCAAACGGACGCATGGCCGTAAAATACATAAAAGAAAGCGATGGCTGGTGTGTGAAAGTAAAGGATGAGGAAATACTTGATGCACAGCTTGAGCTTGCCAGGACTGCAGGAATTCTTGCAGAACCTGCTGCAGCCACATCATATGCATGCTACAAAAAAGATGTGGAGAAAATAAAAAATACGTTGGGAGAAAATGCCCGCGTCGTCGTACTGATAACAGGTACGGGATTCAAAGATATGAAAGCTTTTGATGGAAGAGCCACTCTTCCCGAAGCCATAGAAAATTCCTTGGAGGCTGTAAGAAAACTAAGCTTTTAGGAATTGATTCCTCCTATACGATTTCAACCCGGTGAATGCCGGGTTGAACCTTTTTAAAAAATGCCTATTTCAAATTTCCAAAAACCTGGCTAGCTCCCGGTTGTCCCCAAGATATCTATGAACATGCAGGCCAAGACCGCTTGCAGCTGAAATATTCTCTTCCCTGTCGTCTATGAAAAAGGTATCAAAATAAGATTTTTTCTCTTTCTCGCATATGATGCGCCAGAAAGCCTCCTCAGGCTTTGAAATATGCATGAGGTGTGAGGCATAAAGGGCATCGAAATTTTCCGGGATTTCCTTAAACCGCTCAAAAATGACTTCCCAATGTGGGGCGAAGGTATTGGAGCCTATCACCACGCGGTCTCCCCTTTTCCTGAGCTTCTTGACCATTGAGATCAATTCCTCATTCAAAGATGGATTGAAATACTTCACAAACAGATCCTCGTCTATTCTGATACCATATTTCTTTTCCATATGGCGATAATAATTATCCGGTTCCATATAACCATCCATCAGCGGCTTGTCATACAATCCGTAATCGTCTCTGAAAGAATCGTAATCAAGGCCGTACTGCGCAGCCATCTGGTCAAGTGTCCTTACTCCCAGCAGAACAACTTCACCCATATCGAAAATATATAGTCTGGACATATCTCACTCTTTCTTAAGGTATGAAAAAACGAATGTGGAAAGCTTCTCCATGCTTTCCGCACTGATATCATGTTCGATAAGGCATGCATCACGCTCGGCCTGAACGGGCTCCACTCCAAGCACTTCCGAAAAGAACATGGTAAGAACGGAATGCCTGTGATATACCTGGCTGGCCTTCATACGACCCTTGTCCGTAAGATAAATATCACCATAAGATTCCTGCGTGATATAGCCCTCTGCGCCAAGCTGCTTCATTGCCCTGATGACGCTTGGCTTGGTGACAGAAAGCTTGTTTGCGATATCGGTTATCCTGACTCCAGGATTCTTCTGTTTGGCTTCAAGCTGCAATACAGCTTCCAAATAATCTTCTCCAGCTCTCAACATACGTAATATATTAACCTACCTTCATCGTTTTTCAAAGTATCTGTCCAGCGTAACATCCACATAGTTTTCCCTCTTCCATGCATAGCACACCGTTGACCATCACTGTATCCATAACCCCGTCGACAGGATCGAAGATGACTATATCGGCCATCTGCCCTTCCTTGATGAAACCGCGGTCCTTAAGCTTGAGCCGCCTTGCATTGACACCGCTCATCTTACTCACAGCCTCCTCCAACGTAAGCGTTTTCCGCCTTGAAACATACTCTCTCATTATATGCATGGAAGAATCCCTTGTCCTTATATGCGGATGAGGGGAGGAAAACAGGCTGTCGGTACCGAAGCCCATCAAAGGATGAGCCATTATCCGCTCCACATTCTCTTCGCTCTGCGTGACATCGACCATCAAAGCTGTTCCAGTCTCATCTGCAAGCAGATCCAGCAGCATATCCAAAGGATCGCATGCTTTCTCCTCCGCTATTTTTGAAAGCAGGCATCCTGACAATTCCTTATGGCTGTCCATATGAAGTATCCGCAAATTTTCTGGACCGACCAGCGAATAAATGCTGTCCCAGCCATTGGGATTAAGCATTTCTGCCTTGATATCGTGCCTGCCGCTGTCCAAGCTCACTGCAAGCCGCTGCTCCAGCCGGGAAAGCTTGAGTATGTCAGGGGGAAGCAGGCTGAACAGGCTTGTGGAACCATATTCGTACGGATATTGGTCAAACGCCACATCAAGGCCTCTTGCCCTTGCCTCCTCTATAAGCTCAAGTCCTCTTTCCACCTTATCCTGATTTCTTGTCCCTATCGCCTTGAGATGGGAAATCTCCAGGCGCACACCCGTCTCCTCTGCAAGGGTCAGGACCTCCTGCAGCGACTGCAAAAACCCATCACCCTCGCATCTGTGGTGCACCGCAAAAAGGGCGTCTTTCTTGTTTACCACTCCAAGCAGGGCCTTAAGCTCCCTTTCGTCCGCATACATGCATGGAGCATAATACAAACCGGTGGAAAAACCTATGCAGCCTTGCTCCAGCATATCACTTAGGGCCTGGCACATGATCCCTATCTCATAATCGGTTGCAATTCTGGAATGATCCTTTCCCATCGCAAAAACCCGTAATGCAGAATGGGAAGCACAAAACACCATGTTTATTCCGACTGCACTTTTATTCGCCAGCGATCTGAAAGTAGAGAAATCCTTCCAATCCCATGGACCGTCATAAGGGCCAAGGACATCTCTCGTTAGATTCTCAAGCTCTTCGACATACTCGCATAAGGGAAAGATCCCGATTCCGCAATTGCCGTTGACATCCGTCGTAATCCCCTGCATCAGTTTTGCCTGCATACTAGGATTTCTCAGCACTTCCAAATCCCCATGCGAATGTATGTCGATGAAACCGGGGGAAAGAACAAGCCCAGGCTTTTGGATGACTCTTCTTGCTGCGGGGCTTGCTTTGCCAACAAGGCATATCACTTTGGAAAAGACTGCAACGTTGCCCTTGAAAAGGGGATTTCCCGTTCCATCGGCTATCCACACATCCTTGAAAAGGTAGTCATACATCCTTGTTAAGCTCCTTATAGCTCTTATAAACCTTTCCTTCGACAAACGATGTAAAATCCCTGTAGCGCCCCCTGGTGAGTGCAATGAAATAGGAGGCCTCAAAATCAGCCTCATCGCCGATCATGAACAAAGGAGGGAGGATGCCGGAAGAGATAAGCTCACCGGAAAGCACCAGATAAGAAAACAGTGTCGAATACCGGCTGAACGGACGTATCCTCTCCAGCTCGCCATAAAGCATCACCGCCCTCATCATTCCATTGAGGCCCTTCCATCCCTCATACTGGGCAAGAAGAGTCTCCATCTGCGCATCAACCTTAAGCTTTTCCTTTCCTCTTACCTCATGGAAGGAAAAGCCATCCCTGTAACGAAGACTGGAAATGTCATCAATGCCCTGCATAAGCTTGGAATATAAAAGCCGCATGTCCTTGTCTGACCAGCTTTCCCCCTTTCTCCTGTCAAAAAGGGAAAGCATTGCGGAGCGGAAATTTATTATTATCAAATGCGTCTCCAAAGAAAGGGTTGTGACAAGTTTTCCTGAAAAGATATGGCTTACATCCTTTTCTGAAATTTTCACTTTCTCATTCTCCAGCAAATATATTAAACTGTTCTTGACAATGGAAAGGAAACGGGCATCGCTTTTTAAGGATACTGAGATGGGATGCATGAGCGTAAGGGACAAGAGCCGGTCCACATCGACACCTCCCGGACGTATATCGAGATTTTTAAAATGTCTCAAAACCCTTCCGTCCCTCGGCTTGGGGGTATCGGATGGAATTGTCCAGGACCAGCCTGTCTTTATTGCTCCGTCTATCCTGCCTTCGTTGCAAAGATAGCGTATTCTTCTGTCGCTTATGCCCCAAAGAGCGCTTGCAGTACTTACATCCATGTATTTCATATTGTAAATAATACTCCGAAATTGGATTGATAACAATAGAATATTTTTTATTAACTATTTTATGGCCAATCAGGTCTTTAACCAATTCGATATTTACTGTACTATCGTACAGGAGGGAAAAATGGACAATTATGATGTGATCATCGTAGGCAGCGGCCCTGCAGGGATGGGAGCCGCGTTCTCCCTGATAGAAAAGAAAAAAGATGCCAGAATACTCATGCTTGACAAAAAGCCTTTCAGCACAGGTGGCATGAGAAACGACTGCAAAATGAATTTCACCTTTCCCATCGGGTTTCCACTGGAATATTGGCAGGAGGACGTGGCTGATCAATATCTCGGCCAGGTGACAAAATTCCTCAAGCCTACTATTCTTCCCAAAAGCAATATCTCCACATACCAGCAGAGAGCCGAACGGCTTGGATGCTCACTTTTGGAAATCAAGCAGACACATCTGGGAACGGACGGAGGGCTTGAACTCATCAAAGAGCTTCAGAAGCGGCTGGAAGAGGCAGGTGTGACACTCTCTTTGGGAGAGGAGATGCTCAGCATCGACAATGAAAAGAAGTTCATTACAACGACAAAAAGGGAAATTGGATATAAGACAATATTGATCGCCCCAGGACGTCAGGGATTCCACTTCCTGCAGGATGTGATGAAAATGCTCGGGATCTCCTACATGGACAACATCATCGATGTCGGAGTTCGCGTTGAAACCAGGATAGAGCATTATCCAATTGTCAAGGACTATTACGATCCAAAATTCTATTTCAAGGAAAAAGTCAGGACGTTCTGCACAAACAGCGGCAATGCACACGTAGTGAAAGAGAAGTATGCAACCGCCCGCGGGGATGTGTGGTACAGCGTCAACGGACATGCATTCAAAGCTGATGAAAACAAAAACAATGGCCTTGTCAATTTTGCAATACTCAAGACCGTCCGGTTCACGGAACCGCTTGCTTCCGGACAGGAGTTTGCGGAACATCTGGGACTTCTTGCGGCACTGATGGGAGGAGGAAAACCTCTCATGCAGAGAGTCGGCGACTTCCGTCTGGGAAGAAGGAGCAAGCAAGCCACCTTCACCGGAGATCTATATGATTTTGAACCAAGCCTGAAGGATTGCTGCCCATCCGATATCTCCCTTGCCATGCCAAGCAAGATCCTACGATACATCTGGTCAGCCATGAAGAACCTGGATACCATCGTTCCAGGCATACTCCATCCGTCCACCATAATGTATTACCCCGAGATAAAGCTTTATGCCAACAAGCCGGAATATAAGGACCATAATTTCCAGGTCACCGATTCGGTATTCTTTGCCGGAGATGGTGCAGGAACCAGCCGCGGTATCACCGGCGCCTGGGCAAGCGGCATCAGGGCAAGCGAGGGGATGATCAAATACATTTAAAAGCTGATATCAAGCACGTGCTTTAGAAACCCGACCGACTCATCCAGCCAAACGGATACGGCCGGGTTTTCCTTTCCGCTCTCACGGTTGGCAACCGATAGGCCATGAACGCCATTTGCAAAAATATGCAGGCTGCTGCAGACACCGGCCTTTTTCAGGGCTTGAAACATCAGAATGGAATTGACCGGGTCTACCGATGCATCATCGGCAGTGGTCCAAATATATGTGGGAGGAAAAGCACCATCAACATGATCCTCAACACTGTAATGATTTCTCAGGGATATATCCCCCATGGTTATCATGTCCCTGCTTCCTGCATGGCATCCCTCTTTCATTGTAATCACAGGATAGCTCAGGACCAAGGCATCAGGACGATCGGAGCCTCCATAACACGAAAGCAGCGCAGCCAGATGTCCGCCCGCGGAAAACCCTACGCAGGAGACCTTGCCGGGATCGATTCCCTCAAGGGATCTGATCCATCTCATGCAGTCCACAGCCTCGTCAAATGGATTTGAAACTCCGATATCCAAGCCTACGGAGTAATAAAGTATGAAAACATCGAATCCCAAAGCAAGATAGCGGATGGCAACCGGCTCTGCTTCCCTGGGAGAAACATGGTTATAGCCACCTCCGGGGATGACCAGCATTGCTGGACGTAGGCGGATGTACGCATCATCACAGCCAAATTTCTTATAAAGGCTCTCATGCCTGTAAGCGACAGCATAAGCTTCCGCTTTTCCAAACTTTTTAGTCAACATGTCCATTGGAAAGAGTTTCCCATGATTGATTGCGCTTGTAAAGAAGGGATATAATCGCCATATGAAATTTCTGATTTTTTCCGATATACACGGTTGCGCCGACAGCGCCTCTTTCATAGTAGAAAAAGATTGCATGCTTAAGCCGGATAAGATATTGCTTTTAGGTGATATTCTTTATCACGGCCCTAGAAACGATGTGCCAATGCATTACAATCCCCAATATGTGATAAAAGAGCTGAGCCGGGTGGCTGACAAGATAATCTGTGTCAGAGGAAATTGCGAGGCAGAAGTCGATCAGATGGTGCTTCCATTTCCCGTCATGAGCGAGCAAGCCATGATATTTGCAGACGGTGCATCCATTTTCATGACGCACGGGCACATATACAATCCAGAAAAACGCCCGGAAACAGGCTACACCCATTTCTTTTACGGGCACACACATCTGAACTGCTTGAAAAAAAAGGATGGGATAGTCTTTCTTAATCCGGGATCGATATCCATTCCGAAACAGGGACAAGACAGATCCTTTGCCTATTGGGACGATGGTACAATAAGTATTTTCTCAATAAACGGCAATATCATTTCGGAAATGAAAGCGTAACAGTTACAAAACCACATTTCTCATCTATCTGGACAGATCCCTTATGAATCTCCATTATCTGGTAGACAATCGGGAGGCCCAAGCCGGATCCGCCCTGGTGCCTGGAACTGTCGCCTCTGGCCCACGGCTCGAAAAACTGAGGACGCGGAGAAGGCAGCCTACCCTTGTTGCTGATGCACATGGTTATGTAATCCCCATCATCCATGACCTTCCAGATTATGGTGCTGCCTTTTGGCGAATACTCTTCAGCATTGTTGATGATTTCTGTAAGCGCGCGCTTTGCAAGATTGAAATCAACATGAACCGACACAGACGATGTGCATTCAAAGCTGCAATTGCCCTTTCCCTGCAAAACAGCATCCGCCAAATCGTAAACATCTACATTTCTCATCTGTATATCGGGCTTGTCGCCGACGAGATTTGAATAATAAGAAACTGCGGCTATACGCTCCATAAGCGTATCGTTCTCCTTTTTAAGAGCGGCAACAAGGTCCTTATCAATATTGAAAAGCCCATCATCGGCTCCTGAAAGCAGTATGTTCATGCTTGTTACAGGAGTATTGAGATCATGGGATATGTTTTTAAACCATTCACGCCTGGACTGCTGGTGCCTTTCAAGGTCCTTTCCCAGCTGCACGATACTTTCGGAAATCACCCTGAACTCATCAATATTGAAATCGGTCTTGCCCATCTTGACATCATATTTTCCATTTGCAAGAGCGCTCAAGGCATTCTGTATGTTCCTTATATGCCGCGCGTTGCGCTTGGAAATGAAATATCCGGAAACAAGAGCTATCAGGATCGCAATCGGGAGGAAATAGAAAAACACCTTGGTTGTGCTATGGATGATCATATACGTCGGGCCGTATACATCCAGATCATAAACCAGGATATCGACATAACCATAAATCTTTCCGTTATTGAAGAACCTTATGGTTCCGGCGATATCGCTTTCCCTGATCACAGATGGAAGCTTGACCTCTTCATGGCCACTAGCATCCGACTTTTTTACCGAGAAGCTATCTATAACTATCTCCAGCCCTTCGACATGGCTCCTCATATCAATATCATAAGAAGCCTTGCGGATGCTTTCGGTATGGTATTCTTGTGTCGTATTGACCGAAATGGAAAAAGGTTTTGGAATAGTTATTTTACCGCTTAATGAAGAAACATTCTCAAGACTGCCTGGATTCTGCATCTGTGGTATGAACTCTCCACGGCTGGAGGATCCGATCGATATGCTTATGTCCCCGACATCATCACGCACCAGGAGTCCGGATACCCTGTCAGGAGCACTTGAAATCAGGCTTGACATGAGTCCTTCAAACGAAAGGCTCTCCGAGGAAGAGACATTCTCCTGCAGGGAAGTCATATAACTCTCAAACACATTCTCCTTCCATGTCCTTTGCAACGAGAGCACCGAAGCAAAAAGAATCAGCGTCTGCGCGGCCATCACGCAGACGGTTATCAAGACAATAGAAACAAGAAGCCTGAGATAAATGTTTCTCATCACTTATCCGCTCTCTTTCCTGCAAACCTGTATCCGTACCCTCTGACGGTTTCTATCCAACCGTCACCCTTGAGCTTTGCGCGGATATTTTTGATATGGGTATCCACAACACGTTCATAGCTTTCAAAACTGTAATCGAAGCACTCGTCAAGAATCTGGCTCCTGGAGATGAGATTAGGGCTGTTTGTGGCAAGATATGCAACAATACGCCATTCTGCAGCTGTGAGCTGAATCTCCTCATCGTCTATTGTCAGCTTATGCTCGTCCTCATCTATGACTAGAACAGAACTTCCGAGCATGTACCTCTTGCATTCGGTATCCTTACCACTGTCATCCACACGGCGAAAGAGAGCCTGTACCCGCAATACGAGCTCCTTCGGGCTGAAAGGTTTTGTGATATAGTCGTCGCAACCGAGTTCAAAGCCCAATATCCTATCGGATTCGTCGATACGGGCAGTCATGAAAATGATCGGGAGTCTGGGCCATTTAGCCCTTATCTCCTTGACAAAATTAAACCCATCCCCATCCGGCAACATCACATCCTGGATCAGCATGTCGGGAACCTGCTTCTTAAAAGCTTCCCTTGCGCTTTCCAAATTTCCGCAGCCTTCGGCTGAAAACCCCGAGAGTCCAAGATACTGGACAACTCCGTTTCTGATCACGTCATGATCTTCGACAACATATATCAACTTCATATAATATATATTAGTTATGAAACGGCTTTAATTCAAAGGGAAAAGAGAAACTACATCAAAACTCCAATTTGGATTAACCGGCAAGTTTTTTTCTGATACAATCTGCGTGATGGAAACATTAAAGACGGATGATAAGATACAGCAAAGATCGGAAGCGCTGCCGACAACATTGATCCTAACCCTTTCCGGTGGAGCTCAGGACGCATACTCCTACATGATCCGGGATCATGTTTTTGCGAACGCACAAACAGGAAATATCGTGCTTTTTGCTGCAAATCTTGTAGAAGGGAACATTTCATTACTGCCCCATTACATGATTCCTTTGCTGGCGTTTTCTTTTGGAATACTTTGCGCCGAGCTGATACGCCTCAAATACCGCAAAATGCATAAAATACATTGGAGGCAGCTCGTGACGATACTGGAGGTCATACTGCTTTTTTCCGTAGCATTCATTCCTGCAGGATGTGACAGCCTCGCCAATGCCATGATATCCTTTTCGTGCGCGATGCAGGTACAGGCGTTCAGGAAATTCAAGGGCCATGCCTATGCCAGCACAATGTGCATAGGAAACATCCGCTCAGCAATGGACAATTATGCAAAATTCCTATTTTCCCGGAACACTGTTTTTTTGAGACAGGCGAACGGGTATCTTATGATAATATCCACATTCTTTCTTGGAGCCGCACTAGGAGCCCTTTTCTGCAGTATTGCCAAATTGAAAGCGATTTGGATTTCTGCCCTCCTGGTTGCAATCTCATGCCTTATAATGAACAAGAGGCCGGAAAAGAAAGAAAACATACAATAATAACGGGATCTCTGTTTCCTGCCCTTTGATGAATGATCATGCATGGCAATAAGCAATAGCTACATACTCCATGCCAATTCAGGACCTTTCATACAACACAGCTGGATAAACACTTTGATCCATCATAGCGCTGACATAAAAAAAGCTTGCCGAAGCAAGCTTGATTTCAAAAATTGGGATACATACTTTTCCATATTGAGGGCAGCCGTAGGAAAAGCCTGAACAACGGATGCAGATAGGGAATGCACATCCCTTGCCCCAATTTCCCGTGTGGACCGGGCGTATCCCGAAAGAGAGGTTACTTCGAGTAGAACTCGACGACGAGCTGGTCGTTCACCTGTACAGGAATCTCACTGCGTTCAGGCAACCTTACAAGCTTTCCAGAGAATTCCTCTTCGTTCCTTTCAAAATAAGGAAGGTTGAAAGCGGGATGGCCGAGGAAACAGTTTCTGAACTGTTCGTTCTTCCTTGAGGCTTCCTTGAGGCTGATCACATCGCCGACCTGGACCTGGTAAGAAGGAATATCAATCTTCTTTCCGTTCACAAGGATGTGTCCATGCGAAACCAGCTGGCGGGCAAGACGGATTGAATTGCCGAAACCAATGCGGTATACGACATTGTCAAGTCTTCTCTCGAGCGAAATAACAAGTGCATCACCTGTCATCAAATTGCTTTTGAGGGCCTTCTCGTAGTAACGGTGGAGCTGCTTCTCGAGAACTCCATAGTACGCCTTAAGCTTCTGCTTTTCGGTAAGCTGTCTGGAATAGTCGGTAGGCTTCTTCCTCTTTGCGAATGCAGGACTTCCTGCTCTGTTCATTGCTTTGGGGTGTCCACAGAAATTGACCCCAAGCCTTCTGCACTGTTTGAATCTAGGACCCATGTTTCTTGCCATAGATTTTTACCCTCCAGTAACATTAGTGTGCTTCAGGATTCTCCGACATAAAGCCGGCTTGTTCAAAATAACGCTTTACGGGGCTTCGTGTCAATAACAATTCAGCCCCATTAATTCCTTATAAGTGAAAAAAACAGCAATAAAAGAGGCTCAACTGAAAACACGGTAAAGCGACGCTATCCTTTTTATCCCTTCTTCCACGGTTTCCTCGTCCGCCGAATAATTGAGACGCAGGCATTTGTCATAATGTGGATGGGGATAATCAAATCCTTCGTGCTGCTCTTTTGAGCCGAAAAAGAAATACTCTCCAGGAACGGTTATTACCCCTTTCTTCTTGAGCTCCTGATAAAAATCTCTCGAAGGTATGCTAAGATCGGGAAGATAAATCCAGCAGAAAATCGATCCCTCTATCTTATGATACATATACTTTGTACCTTCGAAGTACTTTTTTATCCAGCTTTCACAAAGAGCCTTCTTTTTTTTATAAAAAGGCATGACATATTCCCTGGCCATGGAGACAAGACTGCCATTTGCTATCAGGCTCTCAGCTAAAGCCTGGCCCATCGAGCCGGAGGCAAGAGATGCGATGGCATTTATTCCCGAGAGTGCGGAGATAACCTCCTTAGAGGCGATTATTATTCCGGTGCGTATCGAAGGAAGCCCTATTTTGGACAGGCTCATCGAAAGGATTATGTTCTCATCCCATATCGGAGAGGCCTCATCGATGAAAACTATATCAGGAAAAGGAAGCCCGTAGGCATTATCGACTATCAAAGGGATCCGGTATTTTTTTGAAAGAGCATCCAATTCGTGGATCTCGGAGTCGGTAAGTACGTTTCCCGAAGGATTGGTGGGTCTGGAAACGCAGATGGCACCGACCTCAGGATGGGCGGCAAGATAAGAGGATACAGCATCCATATCCATGGAATATTTGAATGTGCAATCCTCAAAATACGTGCATTTTGAAGGAATTGAGACAAAAGTTCCCTCTTCAAGCCCCTGGTCGGCATACCCTACATATTCCGGCATCAACGGAAAAAGAAGCGTCTTTCTCATTTTCCCAGCCTTTCCTGAAAACATATTGAAAAGGTAGAACATCGCACTTTGGCTTCCGTTTGTAATCGCAATATTATCGGCGCTTATGTCCCAGCCATACCATTTTCTGAACGAATCCGCCAGAATCTTGATAAAGGACATCCTTCCCTGCGGACTGTCATAATGGCTTATCACATTCTCAAAAGCCTGGCTTGAAAGCAGCTTTTCCATTTCCTTACGGTATGCCTGCTCCACCTGAGGCACACGTGCAGGATTGCCTCCTCCCAAGGGATATGGTTTCACACCTTCATCAAGGGGCTTGCCCAGATCGTCCATCAAAAGAAGTATGCCGGATCGACTTGTAAGTTTTTTTCCGAAATCAGAAAGTTCCATAGCTTCCATGATAGCCAAATGTGCAGACATTGTTAATAAAAAGAAAAACCGGATGAGAAAATATTTTTCATCCGGCCAATTTTATAGGGGAGATAAAATTTTTATACCAAAAGCGCCTCAATTGCGGATTTGGGCCTTCCGCCCACCGTCACCGAAACGGTATTTCCGTTCTTGATATACACAAGCGTCGGGATACTCATGACCCCGTACTGCTGGGCAAGTGCAGGATTCTCATCCACATCTATCTTGACGATTCTGACCTCCGGATGATCGGATGCCACCTGCTCCAATACCGGAGCAAGTTGCCTGCATGGACCGCACCATGTCGCAAAAAAATCAACAAGCACCGGCTTGTCCGAATTTAGGACAACCTCTTTGAAACGATCCTGTGAAATATGTTCTACTGCCATAACGCATTCTCCTTATTTCTTTTTTGTTATACCAACAATATAATAACAAAAAACGTACGGGTCAGTGATTTTGTCACAAAAACTCACCTCAAGGATTCTTTTGCCCTGCTTTCAAGCCGGGGCATATCGATTATCTCGATTTTTCCACGGTTAAGGCGCACCTCCCCCTCCTTCTGTAGATAACCGAGCGTCCTGCTGACAACCTCGCGGGCCGATCCCAAATGCTTTGCAAGCTCATCATGTGTGGCATCCACCGTATTGCAGCCGGATATCCTTGCCTCTTCAATAAGAAGCGCTGCAAGACGGGTATCGAGCTTCTTGTTCAACACCTGATCCATGAGCCACATGACATCGCTCATGCGGGAGGAAATGATGTCATTCATAAACTTGAGCACACTTACATTCTCATCGGCAAGTGCGGAAAAGACCTTGGTGGGAAGCAGAAGCACTTCCGTATCCTCCACCGCTTTGACAAGCACATCAAATTCAAGATTCCTCATCATGCAGGATGCGCTGAAAATGCAGCAGTCATAAGAAAACAGACGGAAAAGGTTTATCTCCCTGCCCATTTCGTTGAGAGCGGAAGTCTTCAGCTGCCCGGAAACGACAACAATAAGCCCACTACATTCATCTGCGGTATGAACAACGTCCCCCGAGGAAAAAGAAAGGCTCCGCACCGAGGAGCGCACCTTGATTTTCGACATCTCATCAAGCCCTTTATAAAAGGGAATGTATTCGTTCAGATCGACCATACAGAAAATATAACATCAAAATAGGCTTTGATGGAAACGCCTTTCATACCAACGCATCATTTCCTTTACACCAGAGAGCCCCGGGTATAAAATCCTTTTTATGGAAATACCTCCACTCGACGAATATCCCCGCCCGCTGATGCAAAGAAAAAGCTGGATCAATTTAAACGGATATTGGGACTTTTCCGTAAACAAGGATGGAAGAGAGGATTACAGGACGAAAATCCTCGTCCCCTTTCCACCCGAAAGCATTAATAGCGGGATAAAAAGGATCACAGGCCCCGATGAGGTTCTCTGGTACAGAAGACCCATACACATAAAAGTAAAGCCAGCACACCGTCTCATCATACATTTCACCGCAGTCGATTATGCGTGCGACGTGTTCATAAATGAAAGGCGCCTGGCACATCACGAAGGCGGGTATCTGCCGTTTTCTGTGGACATAACCGATCATATCAGTGGAGATGATTTCATGCTGCGTGTCCGCGTCACAGATCCCAGCGACACAGGCAGCCAGCCCAGGGGCAAGCAGCGCCTGAAGCCTTCAAGGATATGGTATACGCCGTTTTCCGGAATCTGGCAGAGCGTATGGATGGAACAAATCCCGGATGATCATATCGAGAATCTCTTCATCTGTCCGGATTTTGACAATACCGGCGTTACGATCACAGTCAAGACAAGCCGTATGGAAAGCGAGGATGCTGAAATCCTTTTTGAAGGCAGGAAGACAACAATAAGAACAAACACACGAAATTTTCTCAGCATTCAGGAAAAAAGGCCATGGACTCCAGATAATCCGTATCTGTACCGTTTCAGCATCAGATACAAGGATGATGAGATAAGCTCATATTTCGGGTTGAGAAAATTTTCAATCGAGAAAGGAGCAGACGGAACAAAAAGACTTGCATTGAACAACGAGGCAATTTTTCATCATGGAATCCTGGACCAGGGATATTGGCTTGATGGTTTATCCACACCATCAAGCGATGATGAGATGGTGAATTACTCCCTCTTAGCTTACGCTTGAAGATGGAGCTTCCAGTTTCAACACAGACTGCTCCCATGCCTCATAGGAGACGCAGAAGTCTGACATCCA
>CASDPA010000002.1 GCA_949282255.1 uncultured Spirochaetales bacterium | reverse complement strand
ATAATAATAACCATGAAAAACTAGTTGCTGAATTTATCAACTTGATACACTAAAATAAATTAGACACGGTATGGCTAGTTGATAAAATAGAATTCAGGTAGCATATTTGGTAGCATGTTGAAACCGAAAATTCTGGAATTATTTCCGCCTTTTGCTTCTTTGAAGGAGGAAATTGATGGTCAGATTTTCATTGTACAAGAGACACAGAGCAAAAGGTGTCTACTATTATGTTCGCTTCTGGAATCCTGAGAAAAAGAACTATGATCCTGGACTCAGCATAGAAACCTTGAGAAGCAAGCTTGGAGATGACAGCTTCCGTCGTATCGGAACAAGAAGTGCAGCTGCTGCAATCGCTGTAAGAGCCTATGAGGAAGGGCTTACGAAGAAGGAGAAGAAATCGCCTAACTTTGTAGAGTATGTTCTGAACTTCTGGGACTTCGATAACTCATCCTACGTCAAGCTCAAGAACAAGACGAAGAAGGGAAGCATCGGACGAGATCATTGCCTTAATATGCTTGGCACATTCAAGAAGAACTTCCTTCCGCATATTGACCAAGCTCTGAAACTCAGTGAGATAACACAGAATGATATCGAGAATGTCATTATAGCTTTAATTGATGAAGGGAATATATCAAACTCGACAATCAACAATGTCATCCTCTCTGTGCAGAAGCCTTTGAATGAGGCTTTCGCAAGAGGAATGATCAAGACAAACCCGATGCAGAACGTAAAAATGCTCCAGAGAGATCAGAAAGACAGAGGCATTCCGACTAAGAATGAAGTCGAAGCTGTTCTTGGATACCTGAGAAAAGAAGCCTTTGCAGGACGCATCAGCATGAAGATCTATCTTGCTGTTGCCCTTGCTGCTACAACAGGCATGAGGCAGGGAGAGATAAGAGCCTTGAGGAAGGATTGTATCGAGTTCGTTGATAACAACGTTGAGTATGAGAATCAGGCTATCATCACAGTGAGGGAGAATTTTGCCAAGACTGATGGTTTCAAGTCTACAAAAGGGAAGAGAGTGAGGCATGTTCCTGTATCAAAAACGTTGGCTGAGGAGCTTGTGAATATGGCTGATTCAAATCCACATAAGAATGGCCTTATCTTCTGGTCTGAAAACTCTGCTGATACTCCGATAGCTGGAAGCTATATCAATAAGTACTACTATGCAGCTCTTGCTGCTATTGGAATCACAGAGGAAAAGAGGAAGGAGAGAAACATAGACTTCCATTCTCTAAGGCATTTCTTCAATTCGATGCTTCGAGGAGAGATTGATGACAATAATCTCCGTCTCATTGTAGGACACCAGAGCGAGAGGATGAGTGACAATTATACGCACGAGGTAAGGGAAAGACTTCTTCAGATTGGCAAGGTTTCGAGCAATATTATAAGTTTTCCTATCTCTTCATAGCGTTCAGGAATTCTGATGGTGTACAGATTGTGACATCTTCAACATTTCCAAGTGATAGTAAATCATCATCTCCTGATACGATATACATACACTCTGCGTCGATAGCACAGGAGATGAATTTGTCATCGTCGGGGTCTCTGCATATGCTGATTTCGGATGAAGGGATAATTACTTTGAATATCTTGAAGACTTCATCAATGAGCTGCTGCTTCAGCCTTGAAGGATATTTCTTTGTCATTCTCTCGATGACATCGTTATACTCATCCCATATTTCAGGCGATATATACGCATCATTCTGTTTGGAAATGACGGATTGAAGAACTTTGAAAGGAGATCCTCCGAAGAAGACAGCCGAGATGAATACGTTCGTATCTATTACTATCTTCATGCAAGTTCTTTCCTTGCTTTTCGGGATTCGCTGATAGCCTTCTTGATATCATCTTCTGTGAATCCTTCTTTCTCTGCATATTCCCTGGCTTTTGCAAGTGCGGATGAAAGCTTATCTTCTAATGGAAGTTCAACAGGCTTCAGGATGATATTCTCACCATCTGAATAAATGACAAGCTGGCTTCCTTCCTTTATCGATAAGGCTTTACGATAGCTTACTGGAATGGCTATCTGCCCTTTTGAAGAAACTGATACAAGCTGCATAGTCATGGTTAAACCTCCTTATGTATGTAAGAATTTCTTACATCTATAATATAGCATACCCATTCATTAGTTGCCAATTCTTGTTTATAGGTTTTCCATTCTTTTCCGAAATCTTTTCTAAGCCTTTCTGGTTTGATAAGTTCTCCGTAGAGCAAGTCAGATATGAGTCGATGGCGAGAAGCTGTTATTCGTCAATAAACCGTGCATGGATACAATTTATAAGCCACAGATTGTAAATACTTCATATTGCTTGAAGCACTCAGTTACCCAGGGAATTGCCTCTGCTATAATGTTTTTGCAAAGCGGGTTTGCTTTCTGGCTAAGCATTACAATCTCTTCCCATTGTTGTTTGTTGACAATGTTAAGATCGTAATAATCAAAATCCTTCACAACTTGTCGCATGAACCGTGTCATTGATGCCTTGTCCCACAGATAGCCATCTATATTGATTGAATCAGGCAACCAACACTCATCATGATAATATCCTTTCTGCCATTCAAGATAACATGTGCTACCAGATGCTTTCCGTTCATTCTCATTAACAAAATACTTCATTGTCACAACTGATTATATATGACTAATCAAACATGAAAAAGAATATACAAGTTCAAATTGGAGATTGTATGAGAGGAATAAAATTTACTTTTTGTTTTAGTAACAAATCTTTTTTTCAATTTCATAAAATTGCAACACGATTTCATTAAATTGAAACATAATAATGAAATACACCTATTGAACAAGCTAAGATAATCCTTGATAGTCTTAATCAATGGATGCACTTAATACAAAACTTAGTAACCTTAAAACGCTTAAGAGATATATTCTGAATATCTTTCCTGATATCTATGAGCAGACGATATCCTCAATGATGCAGCAGAGTTCGATATACAGCCGATACACAGGTCTTTCTTATCGCATACTGAAGGAATTTGTTATTGCAGAGATTGGATTCAAGGAGTTTGAAAGGATTTCAGAAGATCCGACAGTAAGACTTGCTCTGCTTTCAGAGGATTTCATAGCAATTACGCATGATACTCTTGAGAGAATATCATCATCTCTCCGTGAGGACTCTTTGATATTCTTCACATCCTTCTACAAGAGAATGCACAGCAAAAGCAATATCAAGTTTGACTCTGAGCTGTTTGGATTTTCAATGCTTTTCTGGATTCTACGAGGGAATGAAAACAAAGTAGTTGAACCAAGGAAAGCCAGGAAGGTTGCATTTCTCTTCGCAGTTTCACCGAATATTCTTCCATACATCTACAGATGGCATCATAAGAAGAAGCTATCTCTGATAGATGATATCGTAATCAGGAACCCAAGACTGGATATGCTCATGACTCTCATTGACAAGAGCATTGAGGAACTGAATGCGGAAATCAGGGAAACAGCTTCATCCTTGCTGACATTCCTAGAACACAAGAACGTGATAGCCAGAGTTGGTGGTAGCGACAAATTCATCATAGCAATCGGCAGAGGAAGCCTCACAGATCTCTTTAATGCTTTTTCCAGATACTCTTATGAGATTGCTGAGAAGAAGATAATGTTTCCTCGCAAAGAGATCCTTTTTGATTCAATCGTGAAGAATGAGAAACTTGAGCGATTCACGCCAGCAACAATCAGCAAGATGTACAGCACGTATCAGGAAATCAACTGGCTATTCTATAATCTTCCTGCTCCTGAGATGGTAATCTAGTCGCTTTTACTATTTTCATACCGAAGTTAGACTGCTTATTCTTGCATCTATTCCTATCATTTCCACATCAACAGCCAAGGAGGATACGATATGATTGGTAGGAACATGCATTCACCAGATATTGCGGATTATCCTTCCGCAAGAGTATTCATGACAATTGATGAGCTTTCTGTATATATAGGGCTTTCAAAAAGAGCCATATACCAGAGAGCAGCAAATCGCACGATTCCATCACAGAAGATCGGTGGTCTGCTTCGTTTTGAGAAAAGCGAGATTGACAAGTGGCTTCGCTCTCAGAGCGTCACGGCTGATGAGTCAATCAAGATGATGATGTGAAAAAGGAGGTAAAGGGCAAGCTGAAATAATCCAGAAAAGATTTCAAGATGCTGGCAGGGAGATGAGTTAGCCGTCAAGTAACACGCTCTCCCTGTCTTTTCGGCTTTCCCAAGCTTATTATGTCAGAAAAACCTTTTGATATCAGAATCATACACGCTATGAGTATTTCAGGAAGAAGCAGGCACAGAAGTGGCTGATCAAAAATTGGATTCTAGAGCATGGCATAGGGATGCTTTACGGAGATGCTGCAACAGGAAAGACATTCATTGCTATTGATCTCATGCTTTCAATCTCTACAAGGCATGGCAAATGGTTTGGCAACAGAATAGAAGATGAAAGGCATTCTGTCGTTTATCTATGCGGAGAAGGGGCTGATGGTAATGCACAAAGAATAGGTGCATGGATCAAGGCAAAGAATCAGGATGTAGAGGATGCAGGAAGCTTTTATGTGATTGAAGATGAATTCAATCTTGATAACCCATCCAATGCAGATGCACTCATACAATCAATCAAGAAGAAAGTGCAGATTCCTCCATCGTTCATTGTAATTGATACACTCAACTGCTTTTTCTCAGGCAATGAGAATGACGCGACAAGTGCAAGGGTTTTCAATTTCTCATGCAAGAAGCTGAGCAAGGTTTTTGATGCTTTTGTTCTCATTATCCATCACACTGGGAAAAACAGAGAGTATAAGGGAGAAGCCAGAGGAAGCAGTGCATTCTTCGGTGCTATGGATACATCAATCCTTGCAACAGCGATAAGTGATAACACAGTTTCTTTGCAGATCAACAAACAGAAAAACGGGAAGATTCCTGAAGAGCTTCTTCTCTCTTCTGAGGTTGTTGTTCTCGACACCTGGGAAAAGGATTCAGATGGAGAGTATCCATCAAGCATTGTCTTTGAGAGATGTGAAAAATCATTCTATGACGGCATAGAGAAGGATAAGGAACTCCTTATAAAGATTCTAAAGAAGATTGGTAAACCTGAATTTACAGAAAAGGATACCAAGATAATCCTTAAAGAGCTGGGGTTCTCATCAGATGCAATCTACAACATATTCAGCCGTGGACGCAGTAACTTCCTGTCACGTCTTGCTAAAGTCGGACTGGTTGAAGAGAGCGGTAAATGTACATTCACTGTCAGTGATTCATTCATTGGCGAAGTTATGAAAGATACTGCCGTCGTCCTCACCTCCCATAAAGGGGAGAGGTGTGACGACGATACGGAAAAGGAAGGGATGAATGACTGATTTCAAAGCAATAAATTCTTTCCTCTCTGATTATCTTGCTTATTCCGGAATACTTGTATTCAATAACGAGAAAGATAGACGTTCATATCATCTTGGGACACATTGTTATGTCCTGTGTCCTGTCTGTGGAGCTAAGACATCCTGTGAGATGATAAAAGGTACGAGACGTTTCAAGAGCTGGCAGTGCAGCCATCTTTCAAGCTCAAGCCCTCTTGATTTCTTCATGCTTGCAAGAGGAATCAATGATTTTTCTGTTGCAGTAAGAAAGGTCAATGAACTGATGAACTGCCGAAGCGTACCTTTTGAAGAATCTTGCACGTCTCACCATGTTCTGGATGGTAAGATTTCAATCCTCAGAAAGAAGAACATAGAGCTTGCAGAAGCTGCTTTTGAAAAACGTGATGAGAATATCACTGCTGAGTATCTGAAGATGCGAGGCATCGACTATAGTTTGCTTCCTGATACCATCAGACAGGATATTGCTTATACGGATCACCTTGAACAGATCAGTCAGCCTACAGGTAAGACTTTCTTTATCTCAGGTGTTGTATTCAGGAACAGGTTCAAGGATTCTGTCTCATTCACAGTACGGAGAACTGAAGGCAAAGAATACGTTCGCTCTAACTTCAGAGTATTGCAAATCGGGAAGATCCATCCTTTTGGGCTTAAAAGCATAGCTGATGCAAAGCCTGTTGCAATAGCAGAAGGAGCATTTGATGCTCTCTCCCTGTATGCAGTAGGGCTTCCAGCTATTTCAATCTCAGGTGTGGCAAATACTGGAAAGGTTCTGCGCTATCTTCCTGAAAGCTGTCGCAAGGTAATTATCGCTTTTGATAGCGATAGTGCGGGAGAAGCTGCAGCTCTCACGCTTTTCGATATTTTCAGAACTTCAGGAATCTGGGCAACACGCCTCAGAATAGAGAAAGGAAAAGATTCAAATGAATGGTTATGCAGTGATCCGAAAGGCTTTTATGAAGCTGTCCGGAAGGAGAATTCATTATGAAGAACGTTCTTGGGATAAGAATCAGCAGTGAGCTTCGAGAATAACTTGAAAAGCGTGCAAAAAGAGAGAATCTTTCAGTTTCTGCTTTTGCTGCTAAATTGCTTGAGGAGAGGAAGCTTTATCTGAAGCAACACGTATCGATCTGCTTGCTCGGAACATCCATGAGGAATGTCTCACGATTGAGGATATGCTCACGATCATACTGGGTTTCAATATGGAGGTTTATAAGACTATCCTTGCAAGAACATATAAGCCTCTGGATGCAGAGCAGAAAAAGGAAATGCAGGAGAATCGCAAGAGTGCTGAGAAAGGGATTAATAGCTATCTTGATAAGGTTTTCAAAAAGATAATTGCAGGAGAGAACATCTGGCAAGGTACTGGAGGTAATGAGGATAAAGCTTAAGGCTCTTTCTTCTAAGGCAGAATAATAAACAGCATTAATTACATTGAAATGTTTACATTGGACAAGATAAATAAGGAGTGTTTACCTTTGAGAAATAATTGATTGTGTTGTAAGCGTTTACCATGTTTACCATCCAGCACTTGGAAAAAGGTAAGGTAAACGTTGAATGCATGACTGAACTTTTGGTTATGGGCAGCCATTAACTGGCCGAGATGCGGTCTCAATGGAGTGTACCTCAGTGATACTTTTGAAACTGTCTCATTGAAGTCAGTTCTTGAGACAAATCCGTCTCAGAAATCATCAGCCATTTTATTGATACTTTTGGAGGTTATCATGATAGTTGGTTACATCAGGGCCAGCACCGCTGATCAGAATCCTGCAAGACAGGAAGAAGCATTTAAAAATCATGGAGTTGAGAGAGTCTTTGAAGAGAAGATCTCAGGCAAGGACATGAATCGTCCGAAGCTGAGGGAACTATTGGATTTGACACTGTGATTGTCGAGTCCTATTCCCGCTTGGCCAGGTCTACGAAGGATCTCCAAGGAGCTGACAGCTGCCCAAGCTCAGAAGAGGCTGGGGTTGAGTAGAGCGACCTTCTATAGAATGCTGAATGTCCGAAATAAGGCGTAAGTTGCAATAACTCACCTATTGACAGAGTCAATAACGTTTAAACAAGGGTGAAGATAGTTATCAAAAATGCATGCTTATGATAGAATTTGAGGCAGAAGGAGAGTCCCCTAGATTTGTAAAAACACATGCATCTAAACGGGTGCTTTTCTTTGATGCATTGACTTCTGTCAGTTGCTTGTAAGGGGATGCTATGTCGGATGCTTTCAATGAAGCAGTCTTTGAGAATGCTTTAGTCCAATATCTTGCAAATGGTGCACTTGCTTCCAATACAAGCAATGAAGGTGTAATCAGAAGGAACATAATCAACGATGATTTAGTTGAAGGTATAATCTCTCTACCTGCACAATTATTCTATACAGTTCAGATTCCAGTAAGTCTTTGGTTTATTTCAAGGAACAAAGAGCAGAAAGGAAAAACACTGTTTATTGATGCAAGAAACTTAGGGGAGATGGTTTCAAGAACACAGAAGGAAATCAAAGAAGATGAAATCAGTAGGATCGCTGATACATTCACAAGATTCCGTAAAGGAGAAAATGTTGATGAACTAGGCTTCTCTAAAGTCGCTACGATTGAGGAAATTAGTCAGCAGGATTTCATCCTTACACCTGGGCGTTATGTAGGAATAGCAGAAAAGGAGGATGATGGTATTCCCTTTGAAGAAAAGATGCAGTCTCTTACATCTGAACTTTCGGATCTTTTCAAACAATCCATGAACTGGAAGAAGAAATAAGGAAGCAACTAAGAGGGATTGGTTATGAACTCTAATGTTAATCTTGGTTCAATTGTTGATAGAGTTATTGACTACCGAGGAAAAACTCCTGCAAAACTTGGAGGAAATTGGTCAGTCTCTGGATATCGTGCATTGTCCGCTAAGAATATCAAGGCTGGAAAGGTTGTTAATCCCGAATCAATCAAATTTGTTGATGAAAATCTTTATTCTGCATGGATGAAAGAAGAGGTACAAAGAGGTGATATTCTTATAACATCAGAGGCTCCTGCAGGTGAGGTGTATTATTGGGATTCCGATGAGAAAATAGTGCTTAGTCAACGACTGTTTTGCATTCGCATAAAAGAAGGTATTTGTGCAAAACATGTTTACTATTACATGCAATCAGTGAAATTCAAAAATGAAATTAAGGCACGGTCTACTGGAACAACAGTAACAGGTTTGAGGCAACCTGAATTATTAAAATGTAATCTCCAGCTACCAGACTATAATACGCAAATTCGGATTGCTTCTATTTTATCGGCATTGGATGACAAGATTTCTATCAACGAGAAGATAAACGATAATTTGAGGGGATAAATAAATGGAAAAAGGAAGAATTGTTATAGTCGCCGGAGCACCTGGAACAGGAAAAAGCACAGTATCAGCAATCATTGCTGAAGAATCTGATATGGAAAAATCTGTGTATATGCATACCGACGATTTTTATCATTATCTTAGAAAGGGAGCAATTCCTCCCCATTTACCGGAATCAAACGAACAAAACTTGATTGTAATAGAGGCTTTTTTAGAATCAGCAAAGCGTTTTGCCCGTGGTGGATACGATGTAATTGTAGACGGTATTATCGGCCCGTGGTTTTTAAAGCCGTGGTTAAAAATTGCGCAAGAGGGTTATGAAGTACACTATATCGTTTTGAGAGCTAATAAAGAAGAGACCATGAGAAGAGCGATTAACCGCTCAAAATTAGACAGGAAGACTAACATTGAATTAGTTGAGGTAATGTGGGAGCAATTCCATGATCTTGAAACATACGAAGTGAATGTTATAGACACAACAAACCTGTCCGTTAAAGATACAGTTTTGAAAGTAAAAGAAAGAATTACAACCAGAACCGCATTACTTCATTAGATTTTTTCAAAGAAGGCATACAAATCCTAATTTAGCAGCTTAGTCTCCTATCGAAATCTGTCCATTGAGAAGAAGAGGTAAAAGATAATCCCGAAGATTTGTTAGAACTCGTATCTCCTGACGTGATTCTTCTTGCATTTCTAAAATAGGCATCGCTGTTGCATTAAATTTAGACAGTGAGTGTGAATCAGGAAGTTTGACAGAGTAAAGCAGGATTTGATTCTTATCACCTCTTGGCATTTTAGTACCCTTTGAACCAGATACGACATAATCAAAGAAATGATCATCATAAAGAAGGCTGTAAAGGAGCGCAGAGTATTCCGAACTTTTCGGGGTTAAGCACAGGACATCTGCAGAACACCCAGCTGGTGCTGTGCAATATACTATCTTCTTGAAATATGGCCTGATGTTTGAGACAAGAGTATCACCTAGATTGCACGCTGTTACCTGATCCACTTGTGGCAAGAAGGTCGCAATTGTTGCTCCTTTCTTGTTTGGCAACATGTTTTCAGTAGTGTAATACGTATCTGTGGATATCGAAGTAGTTGGTCGCCTGCTAGTAGAAAATTGTGCTATGTCTTTAAGTAAGCAAGATATAGCTGTGCTTTTCGAAATCTCTATCAGGTACTGGTAAACCAATTGCAGTTGCTCCGCTAAATTATCGTTTATCCATGGTCGTTAGAAACGGTATTCGGCTCAAAACATTTCAGCAAAACATTGCAGTTGAGCCCTGAAAATGAAACAACTCCCTGACTTTGAGGGAGTTGCTTTGAGTGGAGCTGATCGGAATCGAATGGATGTTGCACTCTCCGTGCTTTTATCAAACCTTTACAATTCTTTGCATTACAGGCAGATGTCTTGTATCAAACTTTGCGATTGTGTTCACGGCTGTACAAATTTACCGATGGAGTACATTTCGCAAAACAATTCAGGAGAGCTCAAATCCTCTATTGATCTGTGTATTGATTTACAATTCTGAGAGCACATACGCTTAATGAAAATGATAGTACTGATGACGGTGTGATTACTATACGAGCAAATGGCCAGCAAATGAAATTGTCATGCCCAAGCGGGGATGTACCTGATGTATCTGTTTGAAGTCTAGTCATCCAGCGGTTTGATTATCTGTTCCTTCACTGCTTCTTTGATCAGCCTTGATATGCTGGCTGAGTAAGTGTCTGCAAGGCCGAATCTTTCCCTTAGAGACTTGTTGGTCATTGCATCATCCTGGAGATACCTGATACTTGCATGCTGATATACGGCACGGAGTTTTTCCTCCCTTGAAATCATGGTGAAAGGAATCGCGGAATATAGAACCACTCTGGTGTTTTCTGTGTATCTGACCATCCTAGGGGCAGGGAGTTGCATTGCTTCGGTTGCTATGACAATCTTGTCCCATCCTGTTCCCAGCTCTTCACACAGGTTGAAGCGTCTCATAAGTCTTGAAAGCTTCTCATTCCTTGATTTCGGAGGATTGTCGATGATTCTGTTTATATCGACGAGAGGAGTTCCTGGGTTTGTCACCTCAATTCTGGTATCGAAGATCCCGATTGTCGTACCAGTACCCGTCACTGTCAGGTCCTGATGGATCATCGCATTAGCGATAACCTCCCTGATTGCAGTAGGTGGATAAGCGTATTCTGTCTCCCTGTAAGCGCCTTTTATGTCCTCACTTGTTGGGGTCATTGCATAGATGTACGTAAGGGCTTCTTCCATGCATACAGCATAGCCCTTGTCCAAAGTTACTTCCTTCAGCATTCTTACTCGACTAGATCCGTCGTACTGGACAATTCTTATGGCTTTTCTGTCAAGTCTGGAAAAGGAAGACAAGTTTCTTGCAAGAGTTATTCCTCCTAAATTGGTGATTGCATATTTCCCATTGTCCAGACGGGCCAGGATGTTCTCTTCAAGCAGGTAAGGGGCAATCCCTTCGTTGTCAGAGGGGAGAGGAAGCCGTCGGAGCTTGAAGTATGTTGAGTAGTCAATGAGTCCAAATGCCTCATTAAGGGTGAGATTCTGCTTTGCGTATTGCATCTCGAAGACTATGTGAAACTCTGCTCGACAAATCCGTCTAACGATAAGGGCTATGAGGCACAACTTATATCCAGAGAGGTGTGATTATGTCGCTTGGGCGAAGGATGATCTCAAATGATGTCATCATGGAACCAGAATTCATCAAAGGTGTGGCTGAGGCTCGTTCTCTCTATATGTATCTTGTCATTTCGGCAGATGATTTAGGGATTGTGCCTTACCCAAGCATCCTCTCCATTTTCAACATGACAGAGGATGCTGAACCTTTTCGGTATCTGGTGAAGAACAAGTACATCATCACAGTACCAGGCTTTGAGTATATCGCCATCATTCACTGGCATCTCATGAACACATTCAAGGGTGACAGAAATTATCTGTCAACCCGGCTGGAGTTCAGGAAACATCTTGTTCGTGACAGATACACTGGACTCTATAGGATAAGGGAGAGGGGTGAGGCCGCCTACAAAATGGAGGAAGATTTGCCAAAGTCTACACGCAGGAAATCAACAAGGAAAACAGCATCACAGAGTGAGGATTCTGAATAGGTTTGTAACTGAAAATTCCTTGTAACTAAATATGTTACGAGGAATTCAAATGGTACTGGAATAGAATGTGGAATGATTTCTGGAATCAAATGTGGAAAAGATTCTGGAATATGTTCTGACTTTATTCCTGGATGAAAATCCGGATCTGTTTCTGGATGTCGTGTTGATTCATCTTATGGCAGGGAATTAATTAATGAATGAAGCAATCAAGTAAGTAAAGGAGGGCTTTTTCGAGCCAGCGAAGTGTATCAACGACTCACACTTCGCTTAAAAAGCCAACTCCTTGGAACGAGTGGAAAAATGAAGAGGGGGAAAATGCGACCTTCATAAAGGTGGAGCATTTTTCCACTCTTGCAAAAAAAATCAAAGAAACGGACAGTCGTTGAAAACGGAGGCATGTATGCGTGTTGCATCTCCGCCTCTTTTACTGATGTGCGATAAAGAAGTAATAGAAGTGTAAAAGATTTAGAACCAAAAAATATCCTCAAGCTGCTCCGGCCCGGCAAGCTGGACAAACTTCTCATTCATCAGATAGTCAAGAGAAACTTCCCGTTCCCACCTCCGGCGCAGTTTCAAAATTATATCTATGGCGGCGTGACGAATGACAACCTTACAAAAGGCATTGAATGTGTACTGGATATGGACTTTGTAATCTTCAAAATTATTCATAAAAGCCTCTCCTTATATATACGAATGTTGATATACTAAAAACTAAAATTCCAGAAATAATTAAAAGGGATTGGATATTTATAATGTCAGCGAGTGGTCCAAAAAATATCATGCCTAACGGTAATGCACAAGAATTGGCAATCTGCATGAAGCTGAATATGCGCCCTTGCATTTCCTGCTCAACTTTCTCTTGGATAGACGCTGTAATCGGAGTATTATAGCAAGGAGATGTAATTCCTATTAGCACATTAAAAATTAAATAAATTATGAATACAGGAGAAATTCCTAACCCTATCATCAGCATACCATAAACTCCACCTGCCACTAATGTAGTATTCAATTTTTTCTTAAAACCGCCCCATGATGTAATAATTGCTCCTCCAATAATCATTCCAAAACTATATGTCATTTCACTCATGGTTAAGCGCCAAACTTCTGTCCCAAATGTTCTGCTTACCATGAGCGGGGTTAAAAAAGCAGATGGACTAATTAAAAATAAAATGAGTAATTGGAAAATCAGCAATCTGCTCATAAAAGTATGGTTCTTTAGATAGACCGCGCCCTCCTTCATTTCTGTGAAATGTGATTTGGTCATTCTGACTTCGATATTCAAGGGCTTTACTGGAACCGTTGAGGTTATACTCACTCCAACTAAAGCAGTAAAAATATCAATAAATAAAGTTGTTTCTAATGTTGCTATCGACAGAATAGCACCGCTAATAGCTGGAGAAACAAACATAATAATTGATGATAAAGTGCTGTTAAATCCATTAACTTGCATTAGATATTTTTGTGGAACTATTTGGGGGATAATTGCATTCACTGCTGGAGTTTGTATTCCCGTCCCGGCAGACCGGATTGCTAAAACAACTAAAAGCAATTCGATATTCTTGTGTCCAGTAAGAAAAAATACAGCTAATATCAGAGTAGCACTTGCAATAAAGCAATCCGTTATCATCACAATCCCTTTTCGGCTATAACGATCAATCCATACTCCTGCAAAGAGGGAAATCAATATTTGCGGTAAGAACCCGCATAAAGTGGAGAGGGTTATCATTTTCCCGGAAAAAGTTGTTAATGTGATATACCAAATTATTGCATATTGAACAATAGATGAACCCAACAGGGATATTGTTTGCGCAGATAAAAACCGAGCAATATGGCTTTTCCATTTGTATTCATTCATAAAGATTGTTCCTTTCAATCAGGACCACCGGCCTAGCCGGTGGTTTGACCAAGCCTTATAAGGGCCTATTACCGGCAAGCGCTGGTACGCGCCCTGAAGCCGACTGCCAGTTGCATACTTTTCCGGACCGCTGCTGAAGCAGCTTCCCGTCTATTGCTTTATCCGGCACCTCTTCCTGTCTGCCGATCCCTCTCAGCTGTCATCTGTCCCACTTCGCTGGCTCACCCGTAAACGGGTCGAACAGCTCCTTCATCACCAGTTGCTCCTCATTCCTGTCCTCCATCAGCTGGTTCCTGATGTATTTCTCTATCGCAGCCTTATTCCGTCCCACGGTATCTACATAATACCCGCGGCACCAGAATTCCCTGTTCCCGTATTTGTACTTCAGATTCGCAAACCTGTCAAATATCATCAGGCTGCTCTTCCCTTTCAGATACCCCATCACGCTCGCCACGCTGTACTTCGGCGGTATCGACAGCAGCATATGTATATGGTCGGGACACGCCTCTGCTTCCAGGATCTCGATTTCCTTCCTCCTGCACAGATCCCTCAGTATCTTGCCTATCTCCGTCCTAAGCCAGCCGTAGATTACCTGCCGCCTGTATTTTGGTACGAATACTATATGGTATTTGCAGTTCCATTCCGTATGAGCTAGACTCTCACTATCCATTCCCATTCTCCTTATCTTCGGTGCTTCCTGGCAGTCGCACCTTTGATAGTAGAATGGGCTTTTATTTATGTATAGCTAAAAGCTTTCCTGAACCTCCGCACCATGCGGAGGTTTTCGTTACACAAAAAGAAACAACTCCCTGACTTTGAGGGAGTTGCTTTGAGTGGAGCTGATCGGGATCGAAACGATTATGGGTATTTTGCACGATTTATAGCTGGTATTCACAATTGGTAGCAGGTTGGGTATCAACTCTGGATACCGTAATAACGAGAAAGCTGAGATAATAGCCAGTAAGGAGTGCAAAGCTTATTATTGCATAAAATGATCGGGAATGATAATTTATAGCAAAAGACAGTAATAGATGGCAAATAATTCATTCTTATAAAAAGAATTATTAGCGTTTTGACATCGTGGAAGTCGGCAGTTCGATCCTGCCATCGCCCACTAAAGGCTTATTCTATTCCAGATAAGGAATTGAATGAGTCTTTTTCTTTCTTAAGAAATGACGGGAATATATTTGGTTTCTTTCTTTAGCTGAAGTTACGTTTTTTTACTACATTTTGTTCGGTTCAAATGGAGTGGAAACAAAATCCAATAAAAGATTGTGGAGAGGTGATGTCCTTTAAAATCCGGAGAAATGATAATCTTCTGGAAAAACGTTTGTTGGTTTCATATAATATCAGTATGCCGATGGATATGAAGGAACAGATAGCCCGCACGACGTTGGAGCTGTTGAAGAACGGAAACTTGAAAAAAATCACTGTCAAGGACATTGTTGAGGCGTGCAACATAACCCGTCAGTCTTTCTATTATCATTTTGATGGTGTTCCACAGCTGTTTGACTGGATAATCCGCAAGAGGTCGGACAGGCTGCTTTCTTATTCCTTTTCAGACGATATGGAACAGGGGTTGAGGGTTTTCTTCATCTCTGCAGTGAACGCCCTCCCATACATACGAAAGGGCATGCAAACGAATTACAGGGATGAATTTGAGCGCATACTTTCCCAGGCTGCGTATGATCTTTTTGATAGGATGATCGAGAAAAATGGATATTATTCGGATTATCCTCTCAAGGATGTTGCTGTTATAAGAAGATATCATGTCCAAGCCGTGATCGGAATCCTGCGCGAATGGTCTGAAAAGGATACCGAAGACATCGACCATATAGTGCATTGCGTCCATCTTCTTTTATCCGGACGGATGTCTGTATGAGCCTGGCTGTCATTTTTCCAGTTCTGTAAAGTTCTTTTACATTTTCCTGTTTCTGTCAGTACATCCCCATGTTTTTGATAATCGCATTCGCATTGTAATTTGTTATTTTCATGGCCATAAGGTGAAAAACATATGGCCCATGAAATATTGTCTGTAAAGCTGTGTGAGCTCGATGACTGTATCTGCCGGCTTCACGGAAGGATACATTTGAGTGAGAGCTCGGATTACAAAGCCTTGGATGATGAGATAAGGAAAATGGAAAAGGAATGCAAGGAATCGCGTCAGGCGTTGTCTGATAAACTTCATCATTCCAAATCTGATTCGGTTGTGAAGCTTTCCAACGCGTATGACACCGTCGAGGATGTGATAAAAGATCTTGAGTTGTACAAAGATGGACAATGGTCTGCCGACGATAGGATACTTCTTGCCGAATATTCTTTGGATTTTGCACTGCTTGCGGCGGAAACAGCATTGCATAAGTCACTTGAAGCGATAAAGGCTTTCAAGGATGAACAGAGGAGTGCATGAAAATGGAAGAAGTCAAATCACCTAAAAAACCTTTATTATATTACTATGTCGTTGTCCTTCTTGCGATTCTGCTTTTTAATATGATACTCACCCCAATCCTTAGCAAGGGGCAGGTGGTGGAGGTCGATTATGGTACGTTCATGAAAATGGCGGAAAGCAAGGACATCGGAATGGTCCAGATGGATGAGAACCAGATACTGTTTACCAATAAGGACAATTCCGTGGCCTATAAGACCGGACTGATGTATGATCCGGATCTTACATCCCGTCTTTATGATTCAGGTGCTGTCTTTTCCAAGGTCATTGTTGAACCGATGTCCCCGGTGCTGAGTCTTTTTCTGAACATAGTCCTTCCCTTGTTGATCTTTTTCGCAATAGGACAGTATTTCAGCAGAAAACTGATGCAGCAGGCGGGTGGAAAGAATTCTATGATGTTCGGCATGGGCAAAAGCAATGCAAAGGTATATGTCCAGTCCACCCAAGGAATCCATTTTTCGGATGTCGCGGGTGAGGATGAGGCTAAAGAGAGCCTTGCAGAGATTGTCGATTACCTTCATAACCCGAAAAAATATACAGATGCAGGCGCTTCTATGCCTAAGGGCATTCTGCTTGTAGGCCCTCCTGGAACAGGAAAGACCATGCTTGCAAAGGCTGTTGCAGGAGAGGCTAATGTTCCATTCTTCTCGATTTCCGGTTCTGAGTTTGTAGAGATGTTTGTAGGCATGGGCGCATCGAAGGTCAGGGATCTTTTCAGACAGGCTAAAGAAAAGGCTCCTTGCATCGTATTTATCGATGAGATCGATGCGATAGGGCAGAAGAGGAATTCCGGCGTCAACGGCGGAAACGATGAGCGTGAGCAGACTCTAAACCAGCTCCTTACTGAGATGGATGGTTTTGAAGGCAACAGTGGTGTGATGATCCTGGCTGCGACCAATCGCCCGGAATCGCTTGATCCGGCACTTACCCGTCCTGGACGTTTTGATCGCCGCGTACCTGTCGAGCTTCCAGATCTTGCGGGGCGTGAGGCAATACTCCGGGTACATGCAAAGAAGATAAAGATGGCCGATGATGTCGATCTGCATACAATAGCGCGCATGGCATCCGGAGCTTCAGGCGCAGAGCTTGCAAATATCATAAACGAGGCTGCTCTCAGGGCTGTGAGAAACAACAGGACGGTTGTCAATGAAGCTGACCTGGAGGAAAGTATAGAGGTTGTCATTGCAGGTTATCAGAAGAAGAACGCCATGCTCTCAGACACGGAGAAGATGGTTGTCTCCTACCACGAGATCGGACATGCGCTTGTGGCGGCGATGCAGTCACATTCGGCTCCTGTACAGAAGATCACGATAATCCCAAGGACTTCCGGCGCGCTTGGATATACAATGCAGGTTGATACTGGCGACAAGTATTTAATGACTAAGGAAGAGATCGAGAACAAGATTGCAACATATACTGGAGGACGGGCTGCCGAAGAGGTCATATTCGGAGAGATAACCACCGGCGCGTCAAACGATATCGAGCAGGCGACAAAACTTGCCCGGGCTATGATAACGCAGTATGGCATGAGCAATTCGTTTGGAATGGTCGCCCTTGAAACGGTGAACAACCAGTATCTTGGCGGGGATGCATCGCTTGCCTGTTCTGCTGAAACCCAGAAGGAGATAGACGATGAGGTCGTGGCTCTGGTTGAGAAGCAGCATGCGAAGGCAAAGAAGATTTTGGAAGATAACAAGACTAAGCTCCATGAGCTTGCCAAATTCCTTTATGAGAAGGAAACGATCACAGGGGATGAGTTTATGAATATTCTTGAAGGAGGTGCAAAATGATTAGACGTTCCGGTTTCGGATGGCTTGAATTCATTATCGGATTGATTCTGGTAGTCCTTGGAATATATACATACACATGTCCGCTTGAAGCAGTGATGGCATTAGTTCTCATTTATGGAATTCTTGCAATCCTGATGGGCATCGGCGATATTGTGATGTATATACGAGCTGAACGGTTCACGGGATTCGGACCTATGCTCTCTCTTATTTCCGGTATTCTCAGCGTAATGTCCGGCGTCATGCTGATTGCATATCCGCGGGCTGGAGCCTTGGTTTTGAGCCTGTTGTTCCCGATATGGTTCATAACACACTGCATAGCCCGGTTGACCAGGCTGGATGGGATAAGGTTTCTCATCAGCAATGCAACATATTATTGCCTGCTTATTCTGAATATAATCGGAATAGTCCTTGGCTTCCTGCTTGTTCTCTCTCCTTGGTATGCAGTGCTTTCAACTGTGTATCTGGTAGGAACGTATCTTGTTCTTCTAGGCATCGAAAGCATAGTGCTTGCATTCAGCAAGGCGGGATCGAAATACTGATTTTTCACCTTGGAAGTGCCAAACGTTCAAACCATAGCAGTGATAATGCAGATTATTTGAGAAAGTGACATAGGTTTGAATAAATGATCACGCATGGTGCTTCAGTATCCCTTTTTGTTGATTCCATCTGAAAAAACAGCCGGAGTTCCACATCCGGCTGTAAAGGAAGGGGAGGCATCAAAGGACGCTTTGACCTCCTCTTGCCTTAAGAATAAGCGCCTTTGCCTCTTCCTTGTTCAAAACTTTTCCGTAGGATACCACTTTCCCATCCACCACGAGTGCGGGGGTGGTCATTATTCCATAAGAGGCGATCAGAGCAAAATCCGTCACATGTTCGACTGCCGTCTCCATTCCCAGCTCAGCTAACGCCTCTTTCACCGTCCTTTCCAGTGCTTTGCATTTTGCACACCCAGAGCCAAGCACTTTTATTCGGCTTGATACGTTGTCTGTTCCTGCCGTCCTGATCGTCTCTGTTGTGCAATTGCAACCACAGATGGAAGTCCTTTCATTCTTCTTATTGAAAAATCCCATATTTCATTCCTCCGAGATTATATGAAAACAGATTGGAAAACATTGAAAAAGTAGCCGACAATGATGATGCCGATTGTACAAATTACAATGAATAAGGCAAGCAATTTCGGTTTTACAGCTTTGCACAGCATGATGATTGATGGCAGGCTGAGTGTCGTGACCGCCATCATGAAGGACAGGATTGTCCCCAGCTGTGCGCCTTTTGCAAATAGGGCCTCTGCAATAGGGATGGTTCCAAAAATATCCGCATACATCGGTATGCCGACAAGTGTTGCAAGAATCACACCAAATGGATTATTGCCCCCTAAAATGTTTTGGATCCAACTTTCCGGTATCCAATAGTGGATTGCAGCTCCTATTCCTACGCCAAGCAGGATGTAAGGAAATACCTTCTTGAATGTGGTAAAAACCTGCTCCTTGGCATATTTCATACGGTCCAGCATGGTAAAAGAGGGTGATTCCGCAACTACATTTTGTGCAGAAAGAATAAAGCTTTCCACATATTTTTCCATGTGAAGCTTTTCAATGACCGTTCCTCCGATAATGGCAATTGCCAATCCGACCAATACATATAATGCTGCGATTCTAAATCCAAAGACACTCATCAGAAGTATAAGGCTGCCCAAATCCACCATCGGGGAAGAAATCAAAAAGGAGAAAGTCATACCCAACGGGAGTCCTGAGCTGGTGAAACCGATGAACAGAGGAATGGAAGAACAGGAACAAAACGGCGTCACTGTTCCCAAAAGAGCGGATATGATATTCGCGCCAATTCCACCAAAACGTCCTAAAATCCTCCTGCTGCGCTCTGGAGGAAAATAGCTTTGGATATAGGAAATGATAAAAATAAGGAGACAAAGAAGGATTGTTATCTTGAGAACATCATAGATGAAAAAATGTACACTTCCTCCTATGCGTCCTTGCATGTCCATTCCTATTTTGGACAAACAGGTCCAGATCAATGCATCCAACCATTTCATTCCCAAAATCTGGTTTTGGAAAAACTGCCATGCGTTCATATCCATTGCTCCTTTCCTGTAAAGCTATTCATATCAAAAAAATTTGATGTATTGCCACAAAAAACATGCACTCATGTGATTGCATTAATTTTATTCTGTGTCAGGTGTGGCGATCTTTTTAAGGAGGGCGATTGCTGCTTCACGGCCTGTGGCACTGAGGCTATAATGTATCCATTTCCCTTCCTGTCTGCTGGAAACAATACCGGATTCGCAAAGAACCTTCATGTGGTAAGAAAGCCCTGATTGCGTGAGATCAAGCTTATCAAGCAGTATGCAGGCGCATTTTTCACCACTTCTCAATTGCTCCAAAATCGCAAGCCGTTTGGAATCGCTGAAAGCCTTGAATATTTTCGCCTGTTCCTCATAGGATGTATCCACAGCAATGCCTCATATCAAATTTTTTTGATATAAATATCCTATTTTTTTTTTCGGTGTGTCAAGCCATATATCAGAAAAGACGTTAAAAGCTTAAAAATGGTTTCAATAAAAATGAATTCTATTAATACCGTATGAGGGTGTTCTTCTTCAAAGGTAAAAACATTGACCTTCAAAATGGCTTGGAAATTTCATAAATCCAAATTAAAAACCGGTACAAGATGATCTCCTGTACCGGTGAATGACACTAAGCGTCAGTCTGAAGTCAATTCAATATGATCCCATTTCTTCCACTGAGATGAACCAAGTCCTTAAAACGGCCTATGCGGTATTCTGAGAATGCTCCAGCTTCCATCTTCCACGCCCAGTTCTTGTCGTTGCAGGTACTAGGAAAATTCATCCTGGCATTTCCGTCCAATTCAAGCAGGTCCTGCATTGGGATTATTGCATAATCCGCATGGCTCAACATTACAGCCCTTATAAGCGCCCATACGATATCATGGTCATCAGAGGACAGATATCTTCTGACCTTGTCTTTTTCCTGCTCACTAAGGCCCTGATACCAACCCAGAGTCGTGTCGTTGTCGTGAGTGCCCGTGTATGCAACGAAATTCGAGCTGTAGTTGTGGGGGAGGAAGGTGTCATAGGGATTGAATGAACCGTCACGAAGCACTGTGAATCCGAACTGTGCGATCTTCATGCCCGGAAAACCGTTTGAATCCCGAAGCTTTTCCACACTCTTTGTCATAAGCCCGAGGTCTTCCGCAATGATGCTCACATCTCCAAGCTCTTTTTTTACACTCTTGAAAAACTCTTTTCCTGGAGCTTTTGTCCACTTGCCATTTTCCGCTGTCAGGCTTCCTGCCTTGATTTCATAATAGGCGTCGAATCCTCTGAAATGGTCGATTCTGAGCACATCCACAAGCTCAAGCTCTCTTTCAAGTCTTTTAATCCACCATTCATAGCCCGATTCGGCGTTCTTTTTCCAATCGTAGACAGGATTTCCCCATAACTGCCCTGTTGCACTGAAATTATCAGGTGGAACACCCGATACTGCGCTATAATGTCCTTCTTCATCGGTTTTGAACAGCTCGATATGGCTCCATGTATCTGCACTGTCCGCTCCTACAAAAATAGGAATGTCACCGATAAACTTTATTCCTAATGAGTTGACATATTCCTTCAAGCCTGCCCACTGCTTTTCAAACAGGTATTGAAGAGCCATGAAGATTTCTATCTCATCCTTTTTGGCCTTTCTGATGTTATCAAGCGTGGCCTTGTCCCTGCGGGCTTCCTTTTCATCCCATTTGGTCATCCATCTCGCATCCTGATACTTTTCGTAAAGGACCATGAATGTGGCGTAGTCGGAGAGCCAGTAAGCAGACTTCTTCTTGAATGCTGAATATTTTTTATCCTCTTTCTTTTGAATGAGGAAATTTTTAGCCGCTTTCTTGAGCAGAGGGAGCTTCCATGAAATGACCTTTTCAAATTCCACTTTTACAGGTGAAAATGATGGAATGTTTTTCAAATCGTCCTCAGTTAGATATCCGTCCTCCAAAAGCAGGGCAGGGGAAATGAGAAGCTCATTTGCTGCAAAGCTCGATCTCGGGGCATATGGGCTGTTGCCATACCCGGTCGGGCCGAGTGGGAGGATCTGCCAAAGGGTTGCTCCGGTCTTTTTCAGATCGTCTGCAAAATCATATGCCTGTTTTCCAAGGTCCCCGATCCCGTATTCGGAGGGCAGGCTTGTTATATGCATCAGTATTCCTGAGTATCTTGCTTTTTCTATATTCATCGATTTTTCCTTTGACTAAGCGTCATATTTTCAATAAATCTATATGGCACCATATGTTGTATGCTACCTGCACTATCTGGTGCGTTTATGATGTTGAAAAGCGCCTGAGCCGCAACTTTGCCTTTTGTTTCTGCAGGTTGTTCGATTGTTGTCAATGGAAGGAACATGTTTTGCGAATCTGCAATGCCATCGAATCCTATTATGGAGCAGTCGTCAGGTATAACAATCTTTTTTTCCATGGCTTTCTTCATTACGCCAAGTGCGATGATATCCGCCATACACACAATGCATGTAACTTTCCTGTCCGTATTATTGAATATCTCATCAGCACATTTAAGCCCTTCTTCAAAAGTCGGCTCGCTTGTCAATAGCAGCATATCCTCTATTTTGAGCCCATAATTCCTTAATGCCCGTTCGTATCCGATGAACCTCTTGCGCGATGTTGTGAGCCTGTTGTTTCCTGTTTTTGCATACGCATCTTTGCTCAGGCTGATTATTGCAAAATCCCTATGCCCTTTTTTTAGTGCGGCTGTCATGATATCATGAGCCGCTTTCTCATCATCTATGTTGACGCTGGCAACCCCTTCGGATGCAGCTCCATCGATGGTTACAACAGGCATATGACGCTGCCTTAGTACATCCTGGATGCCTAAATCCACTGTCAAGCCCATTGTTATTATTCCATCTACCATGGCTTTTTTCACCGCCTCGGGTATCGATGAATGAAGGGGAGGGATCAAGTTCAAGGTATACCCATGCTCCTCACATATTTCGCCGATTCCGCGGATGACGCCGACAGTGTAGGGATTGTTCATACTGAATTCCAGCTTTTGGGGCAGAAGGAAGCCAATGACCATATGCTTCCCAATGGAAAGGTTTCTGGCCATGGGATCCGGAACATAATCCAACTCGTTCGCCACAGCCATTATTTTGTCATAGGCTTCCTTACTGATTTTCTGGGGCTCGTTAAAAGCAAAAGACACGGCCGCTTTGCTGTAACCGCTTTTCTGCGCTATATCTGCCATTGTCGTTCTCTTTCCTTTCATAAAGCCCTCCATAAAACAAAATGCTTAACCTTTTACAGCTCCTGCCAAAACTCCCTTGATGATATGTTTCTGACATGCAAGATAGAATATTATGACGGGAAGCATTGCAAGGACCAGCATCGCCATCATGTAGCCCCAGTCGATGGAACCATAACCGCCTCTGAGATATTGGATGGCGACAGGGATCGTCCTGTATTCGGTTCCGATTACAAGGTACGGCATCAGATAGTCGTTCCAAACCCACATTGTCTGCAGTATTGCAATTGTGATGGCTGTGGATTTAAGCATTGGAAGCACCACGCTGAAGAAGGTCCTCGGAGGATTCGCACCATCGATCATTGCAGCTTCCTCAAGTGCGATAGGAATGCTCTTGATGAAACCGGAGAACATGAATGTGGAGAGTCCGCATCCAAATCCAACGTAAAGTACGATGATTCCTACCGGGTTGTCCAGATGGATCATGTTTGCAAATTTACTCATTGTGAACATCACCATCTGGAAGGGCACAATCATGGAAATCACCAGAAGATAGTATATCCCTTTGGTAAATCCGCCCTTAACTCTTGTGATGTACCAGGCAAGCATGCTGGTCAGAAGAAGGATGAAGATCACTGATGATACTGTGATCCAAAGCGAATACCCGAAAGCGCTGAAGAAATTTATCCTTGCAATTCCACCTGTATAGTTGGAGAAACTCACGAATGACTGTGAATTGGGAAGTGCAAAAAGATTGTTGCTTACAAAAAGCGTTCCCTTGAAGGAATTGTAAACTACGATCAATACTGGAAAGAGGATGAATGCGGCAACTACGATAAGGATTGCAAGCATGATCCATTTTGTATATTTGTTACCTACCTGTGCCATTAGTTTTCATACTCCTTTCTTCTTGTTATGAACAGCTGCAAGAGTGCTATCACAGCTACAATCAATGTGAATATCACGGCCTTCGCCTGTCCAACCCCTTCAAATCCAGGGCGGTTATAGAAGGTCTGATAGATGTTGAGCGCCATCATCTCTGTCTGTCTTGCAGGCTGGCCTGCTGTAAGTGCGAGGTTCTGGTCAAACAGCTTGAAGCCGTTTGTGATGGTCATGAACAGACAGATTGTGATGCTTGGCATCACTGCCGGAATCACGATCTTGAAAAGAGTTGTCCGTGAATTTGCACCGTCTATAGCCGCAGCCTCAAGCATATCTGTGGGTATGTTCTGGATGGCTGCAATGTAGATCACCATCATGTAACCGACATTTTGCCAGTTCATGAGAATCACAAGTCCCCAAAAACCATAGTCCGGATTAATCAGCAAAGTTTTTTCAAAATAGAAAAGCACACCGTTGATTATGCCCTGCCATACATATCCCAATACGATTCCGCCGATAAGGTTTGGCATGAAGAATATTGTTCTGAATGCATTTGTCCCTGGAATGTTGCGTGTAAGCAGCATGGCAAACGTGAAGGCAAAAACATTTATTGTTATGACTGATACAACGGTAAAAGCCAGTGTGAACCAAAAGGAATGGGTGAAGTAATTGTCGATTCTGAAAGCATCGAGATAGTTTCTCAAACCCACAAAGCTGGCATTTGTGATCGTCGAAAATTCACAAAATGAAAGAATCAGGCCCCAGATCATCGGGATGAGGAATGCCAGTGAAAAGCAAATGAGGGCCGGAAGTGCAAAAAGTGGAAAATATTTTTTCAGACTCTTTTCCATAATATCCTCTTTAAAAAAGGCCGTCCTTCCGCATTATTGAAATAGACGGCCGTAAAATTTTGGTTAACGATTATCTTCCGGTAAGTTTGGCTTCCCTTGCCCAGGAATCCTGACATGTCTTTACGACATCGGACCAAGCGCAGGAACCGTTGATGTACTGGAGCAACGCACCACCGAAATCAGACTTCCACTGTTCTGAAGGAATTCCCTGGAACACCCAATCGACGCTCTTGATTCCGTCTTTTGTCATCCAGCGGTTCACTTCCTTGGCGAGAGGATCGTTTGGAACCTCGTCAGAAGAGAACGAATTGAACGGAGTGATGAACATCAGGTCGTTGGTGACGATCTTCTTTCCTGTTTCGGAAGAATAGAGCCATGTGAGGAACTTATCTGCGTTGGCCTGTGCCTCAGCGCTTGCCATCTTGTTTATGCAGAGGTAGTTTTCGGTTCCGATGTTGAGTCCATAGCTCTCTTCATTATCCAAGCCCATGTAAAGCGGGAGGAACTTGATGTCTTCACTTGCTACGACATTTCCGGCAACTCCCAAAATCTGTGCGGCAGCCCAGTTTCCATTCTGAACCATGGCGCACTGACCAAGAGCGAATTCAGCCATGCTGTCGCTGTCTGTCTTTGCGGCAACAAGGCCCTTTGCTGTGAGGCTGTTGTCAAGATAAAGATCGAAAAGCTGCTTATAGTTCTCATTATAAGTGAAATCAAGGGATGTGGCTTCAACTGCATTGAGCCTGCTGCCGAATTCTGCCCAGAGAACCGGGTTGAAAAGGTGGGTCTGCCATCTCCAATCCGTTCCAGGGGCCATTGAGGTGGAAGCAAATACTCCCTGGATGCCAAGCTGGGACTTCTTGGCAGTCATGTCCTCAACAAGTGCCTTAAGGGTCTCGAAATTGTTCACTTCATCCATGGAAGATACAACAGGATTCGGAAGTGCGAAATAATCCCTCATGATCTTGTCGTTATAGATGATTCCATACCCTTCAACAGCATATGGTATTGCAACAACATGACCGTCAAGGTCTATGGCCATGCTCTTGTCAGCGAGAAGATTATAAAATTCTGTGTTTTCAAGAGGTGCGACGTAATCTGCGAAATTCCTTACTCCGACAGGGCCGTTCGTTTGGAAAATTACAGGAGGATTGCTTTTTACGATCTCACTCCTGAGTGTCTGTTCATAGGTGTTGGAGGCCGCTGTGACAACCTTGAGCTTGATTCCTGTTTCCGCTTCAAATGCCGGGGCAACAACATCTGTGTATACCTGAGCGATTTCTGGTTTGAAGTTTAGGAAATAAACTTCTCCTGTTGAGGCGGAGGAAGATTCCGATGATCCATTTGCGAAAACACCGGTAACTGCGAGTAAGGCGATTAGTACGATACTCAGAGCTTTTTTCATGTTTTTCTCCTTTTGAGGCTTAAGCCTTAGAATAACTGTTTAATCGGTTAAATAACCTTTTCTGAATTTATGTTAAATCGGTTTAATTGTGTCGTCAAGAAAAATTTTTAATTTTTTTTTGAATTATAAAATTATACATAATTTTTAAATTTCGTTCATCTAGAAATAATATGTAAAGACAGGTATCATGGGCGTATGAACGAATTAGCAAGTCAAATCATAATGATAGGTGTGGGATTGATTTTGATCTATCTTGCAATCAGGAAGAATATGGAACCAACTCTTCTTCTTCCGATGGGATTCGGGGCTATTTTGGTCAATTTGCCCGGGTCTGTGATTGCAGAGGGTCATGGTATCCTTGCCTGGCTTTTCAACGTTGGCATCGCTGAAGCGGAGGTGTTCCCGCTGCTTCTTTTCATCGGCATCGGTGCTATGATCGATTTCGGACCTGTGCTTTCCAAGCCTTGGCTCATTTTCATCGGAGCGGCAGGTCAGGGTGGCATTTTCATTTCCATGGCAATAGCCTCCGCTCTAGGCTTCCCTCTCAACGATGCGGCCAGCATCGGCATCATCGGTGCGGCAGATGGTCCTACGGCAATATTGGTCAGCCAAAGGCTGATGAGCAATTATGTTCCGGCAATACTTGTTGTCGCTTATTGCTATATGGCGCTTGTTCCGATCATCCAGCCGGTTGTGTTGAGGATGACAACGACGAAAAAAGAGAGATGCATAAGGATGCATTACAGTGCCAAGGCTGTAAGTAAGACCACGAGGATACTATTTCCGATCATAACCACTATAGTATGTGGAACGATTGCACCGGATTCGGCAGCGCTGGTTGGAATGCTGATGTTTGGAAATCTCCTAAGGGAGTGCGGTGTTCTGGATTCGCTTTCCCTTGCCGCCCAGAATGTGCTCAGTCCACTTATCACCCTTCTTCTCGGTCTTGCAATCGCTCCGCAGATGTCAGGTGAGAAGCTTTTGCAATTTGAGACCATAATGATTATGGGATTCGGGCTTGTGGCTTTCATTTTCGATACTGCTTGCGGTGTTGTGTTCATTAAGATTGCGAACCTCTTTTTAAAGAAGGATAAGAGGATCAATCCGCTGATAGGAGGAGCTGGAATATCCGCTTTCCCGATGAGCAGCCGCGTTGTGCAGAAGGTTGGGATTGAAGCGGACAAGCAGAATCATCTTCTTCCTTTTGCATTGGGAGCGAATGTCTCTGGTCAGATTGGAAGTGTGCTTGCCGGCGGATTGCTATTATCGCAAATCCTGCCTTTGATGTAAGGAGGAAATCATGGATGTTTCATTTCTTGGTGTTGTGATGATTGCCCTCAGAAGCTGGGGGTTGCTGGCACTTGGACTCGGAATACTGTTCGTCGTCCTTTTGGTTCTCAATGGCCTGACCAATAAGAACAAGGACCAAGATAAGTAGTTTAATACTTTAATTTAAAAATATTTCCCCGAAGAGATATGCGCAACCGCGTTTTTTACTCATTCGGGGATTTTTTTGTTTCTTTACATATTTTATGGGTATTATAATATCTTCAAGGTCGGATCAAGCATTCCGGCTGGAAGATGGTTTTATCTTGCCAGGAGGTTTTTTGGGTGGAAAAAAGATTGCTTATCGCCATCCTTGAAAAAGGTGAAAGCTTCAGAATGATGCGAGCCTTGAGGGAGATCGGAGTTCCCGGAGGGACCGTTCTTTCCGCCAGGACTACAGGTGGAAAGATGGTTTCACATATGAAAAGAATAGATGTGCTGACCTGTTATATCGATGCATATGATTCATCGATTGTATTTGCAGTTGTTAATGCTCAAGCAAAAAGTCTCGGGTATGTATTGCTTGCTCATGCCCAGAGGTTGGAGGAACAGGCAAAGGAGGAGGAATTGGTTACCGATTACCAGATTTTGGAGTTTATAGTCGAGCGCGGACAGTCCGACAGATTGATAAAAGCCGCAAAGGTCGCAGGAGCTGATAATGTTGTGGTTGTCGAGGGAGTGGGGACTGCTTTGAGGGAGGATGAGATCAAATTGCCTTCCGCCGTCTCATCACAAAAAGATGTGGTTTTCATAACGGTTAGAAACAATTTGGCAGACAAGGTGGCTCAGGAAGTGGTTGCAACTGGAGTCCTTATTGGAAGCGGCAGCGGAGTTGGCTTTCGGATTCCTGTTGAAAAATATGCAATATTGGGACAAAAAAGATGATCCCCCGAGGGGGATCCCTTCATGCCATTTCGCTTTCCTTTTTTATCAGATCGATCAGAGCATCTATCTGACCATGTGTCAGATTGGGATTCAATAATGTGAATTTGAGCATAACCTTGCCGTTCATAACGGTCTGGCCGATCACTGTGCCTTTTTCAAGAAGACTTCGGCGTACTTTTTTATTATTGGTATCCGATGTATCGAGTCTGAATACCACGCTGCTTATTTCTGGCTCCACCGGGGCCTGGAATGCCTTGTCATCTTTTAGCTTGGAGTAAAAGTAAGCGGCATTCTCGACAGCTGTGTCTATTATTTTTGAAAAACCTTCGAATCCCCGGGATTTGAAAGCCATGAAAACCTTCAGTGCGTCAAATCTCCTTGTGGTCTGCATTGACTTTCCAACAAGATTGATATAACCGTCCTCTTCATCTTCCTGCCTGTTAAGATAATCGGCATGAAGCTCAAAGCAGTCCAGCATGCCACTATCTTTGACAAGTATGGCTGAACAACTGATGGGGAGAAGGAACATCTTATGGAAATCAACGGTGATGGAATCGCATAGATTCAGATCCCTTATCTTTTCCGAGTATTTATGGCTTAAAACCAATCCGCTTCCGTACGCTGCATCAGCATGGAGATACATCGAGTATTTATCACAGATTTTTCTCATCTTTGCAACGTTATCTATACTTCCGAAGTCGGTAGTACCTATTGTTGCAACAGCACAGAAGGGAATCAACCCCGATTCCGTATCCTCTTTAACGATCTTTTCGAATTTATCGATATCGATCCTGCATTTTTCATCCACAGGAAGCTTGACAACCGCATCATATCCCAATCCAAGCATGTGACAGCTCTTTTCCATGGAGAAATGTGAAATCTCGGAAGTGTATAATCTCAATTTATTGAAATCAGGTATCAGGCCATGTTTTTTCACATCCTGCTTGAAATTCTTTTTTAAGAATGCATCCCTGATCGCAGTGATTGCTGAAAAGTTCGACTGGCTTCCTCCTGAGGTGAAGCATCCGTCTGCATTCTCATCATAGCCGAATAGGCGGGTGAGGTTTTTAATTACGCTGAGTTCGACTTCAGTGGCTGCAGGGCTTTGATCCCAGCTGTCCATACTGTTGTTGAATGTGGCTATTATGAGTTCAGCCGCAATCGATTCAAGCGTTGCCGGGGAATGCAGATGAGGCATGTATGAGGTGCTCCATGTTCTCAGAAGATGGGGCATTATCTCCTTTTTAGTGAGCTCCAGCGTCTTTTCAAATCCAAGACCTTTTTCATCTATAAGACCGAGATCACAAATCTGTTTTCGAAGAATGTAGGGATTGATGCCAGAAAAAGCACTTATGTCATCAAATGATGAAAGAATTGCATCTGCTGTATTTTCAACAACTTCCTTATATTCTTCCTTAATATTTTTTGAAGAGTCTAAAATAGGGCTATCTGACATTTTGATCCACCTCTTTGACAACTTTTGAGAAAACCGAAAGCATGATATCTATTTCCCCATCGCTTACATTCAATGCGCAGAGGCATCTCATAACGGATCCGTTTCTACCACCTTTTTCCATTATGAGACGGTTCTCAAAGCATAGTTTTTGTACTTTTGCTGCAATCTCTCCACTTGCAGGCGGATTTCCCATTATATCTTTTTCTCCATTTGGGTCGATGAATTCGACTCCGATCATCAGGCCACGTCCCCGCACATCCCCGATGATTGCCACCTCGTCCTTCAGCTTTTTCATTGACGCTTTGATCTTATTGCCTTTACGGACCACCTCATCGAGAAATTCTTTTTTGCTGATTCTTTCCAGTACGGCTGTTCCTGCAGCCATTGCAAGCTGGTTGCCTCTGAATGTTCCCGCATGAGCTCCTGCCGTCCATTTATCCAAGCTGCTGTCATAAACAACCACGCTCATCGGCTGGCTTCCCCCGATGGCTTTTGAAACAAGTATCACATCTGGGATTATGTCTGCATATTCGAAAGCAAATACTTTACCGCTTCTGCCAAGCCCGCATTGGATTTCATCGACAATCATCGGTATACCAAGCTCTTTTGTGACACGTCTTACAGTCTGTAGGAACTCTATTGGGGCGGGGATTACTCCGCCTTCCCCTTGTATCGGTTCCAGAATTACGGCAGCAGGAAGTGTTATGCCGCTTTCAGGATCCTTCAATAACCGTTCAAAATACGCACAGCATGCATCCGTTCCGTTTTGTCCTCCGAGGCCGAACGGGCAGCGGTAGGAATAAGGGTAGGGCATGAATTGGACCCCAGGCATAAGGTTTGCAACCTTGTTTTTTGCATTCAGATTACCTGTAAGGCTGAGCGCACCATGTCCCATTCCATGGTATCCACCAGAAAATGCGATTATCGTGGACCTGCCTGTTGCGGTTTTACATAGTTTGATTGCAGCGTCGACTGCGTCTGTGCCGCTGGGGGAACAGAATTGGATTTTAGCTCTTGATCTAAATTCTTCCGGCAAAAGTGAAAAAACAGTCTGAACAAAACGATCCTTTACGGGAGTTGTCAGATCCAGCGTGTGAAGAGGCGCATCGGATTTCAGAAGATCGATCATCGCCTGGTTCACCATATCATCGTTGTGACCTAATGCGAGAGTACCCGCGCCACAGAGAAAATCAAGGTATTTGTTACCTTCCACATCCTCCACCCACGATCCCTTGGCTTTTTTCAATGCCACCGGGAATCTGCGTGGATAACTTCTGGCAGAAGATTCAAAGTCGTTCTGCCGTCCGGTGAAGTACTGGTTCGACATTTCTGATGTTTTGTTCATTACTTTTTTCCTTTACTCCATAAATACTTTTCCGGGAATTGTCCCGGCCCTTGCCTTCATTAAGTTTGTACCTGTGAAATACAGGTGGCGAAGGATATGATAACCGCAAAATCCCTTGTTGGCTAGAGAAAAAAAATAAAAAAACGCTTTTTAACAGAATCTTAATTTTTTTTCTTATGGGCAATAGTTTTAAAAAAGATAATTTTTTTGCTCTGAGGATGTTTTTTTCATGCTTTTGGTGCTGTAAAATCGTCCTTGTCTCATGTATAATGGATATGGATAATTATAAGGAGTTACTATATGCAGCTTTCAAAAAAGATTGCGGAAGATATTTATTATGTCGGTGCAAGCGACAGGAGGCTTGCTCTTTTTGAAAACATTTATCCAATCGACCGGGGCGTGAGTTATAACAGTTATGTGATCACAGATGAAAAAACCGTGGTATTGGATACTGTGGACCACAGCGTTTCCAGACAGTTTTTGGAAAATGTGGAGTATGTCCTTGGGGGACGCAGCCTTGATTACCTTGTGGTCAACCATGTTGAGCCCGATCACTGTGGTGTTATTGAAGAGCTTGGTGTCAGATATCCGGAAATGAAGATTGTCGGAAACGAGAAAACCATCAAGTTCCTTTGCCAATTCTTCTCTTTCGATGTAAAGGGCAGGGCATACGTTGTCAAAGAGGGGGATGTGCTTGACTGTGGCAAGCATAAGCTTACCTTTGTTCTTGCTCCAATGGTGCATTGGCCTGAAGTCATGGTCACCTACGATACCACATCGAAGATCCTTTTCTCTGCTGATGCTTTCGGAACTTTTGGAGCCTTGAACGGAAATCTTTTTGCCGATGAGTACGATTTCGACCGCGAATGGCTTGATGATGCGAGAAGATATTACACCAATATAGTGGGTAAATATGGAGTCCAGGTCATGAATCTTCTCAAAAAGGCTTCCGGGCTTGAAATTTCAATGATCTGTCCTCTCCATGGTCCTATCTGGAGAAAAGATCTGGGGTATTTCATTGAGAAGTATAAGATCTGGGCAACAAATGAAGCGGAAAGTGAAGGAGTGCTCATAATATACAGCTCGATTTATGGGAATACCGAGAATGCGGTAACTTATCTTGCAATGGCACTTGCGGACAGAGGGGTTAGGAACATACATATGTATGATGCCAGCAAGACCGATTGCTCCATACTCCTTTCAGAATGCTTCAAATACGGCAAGGTGGTCTTTGCCGCACCGACATACAATCTCGAACTCTTCCCGAAGATGGAAACATTGCTTCTCGATTTGAAAGCCCATCTTTGGCAGAACAGGGATGTCGCCTTGATAGAGTGCGGTACCTGGGCACTTCAGAGCGGAAGAAAGATGGCTGAGATCCTTCATGGGTGCAAGGGTATAACAGTTGTCAATGATGCAGTCACAAGCATCTTGAGCCATGCCAAGGAAGACAGCAGGCTGCAATTTGATTCCATTGCCGATGCACTTGCAAAATAAGAAGCATTTTTATGCTTATACCGTATTCAAGTTGTGGATACGGTTTTTTTTTCGCATGAATACGAAAAAAACATGTTCTAAAAGACTGTTTTTTGAAAATTTTTCTTTAATTCCAATTTAAACAATTTATAATTTAAATGTAAGAAGGAGGAATAATCATGGGAGAAAAAACCATATTCACCATTGGACGTCAGTTTGGATCCGGAGGAAGAAAGGTAGGACGTCAGCTGGCCGAGCGTTTAGGCATCCCTTTCTATGACAAGGAGCTTCTCACCATGGCCGCGAAGGATAGCGGGTTGTCCGAGGCGCTGTTCCACAACGCAGATGAAAAGCCGACTTCAAGCCTTTTATATTCGCTTGCGATGGGCAACTACCCGATGGCCACCGGTGCCTTGGGTTTCAATGAGATGCCGCTTAACGACCAGTTGTTCCTGATCCAGAGCAAAACAATCAAGAAAATTGCGGAGCAGGGCAGTTGCGTCATTATAGGCAGATGTGCCGATTACATCCTTCGGGATAATCCGCATGTCGTATCTGTATTTGTTCATGCACCTCTGGATGCGCGTGTTTACAGGGCTGTCCATACATATGAGATAGATGAGGACAAGGCAGAAGACATTTGCTTGAAGAATGATAAGACAAGGGCTAATTTCTACAATTACTATTCTGATCAGAAGTGGGGTATGTGCCGGACTTACGATTTGAGTCTCGATTCTGCAAAACTTGGAATCGATGGATGTGTGGATGTAATCTTGCATTATACCGAAATCTATGATAAGCATTTGGAGAAGTTAGGACTCTCCATATCATGATAGTTTTTGATACTCTTGATAAATTTGAACTTTACAATCCGATTTTTTCAAAGCTGGTCCATGTCATAGATGTCATGGACCGCTCGCTTCCGTATGATCAGGTTCCGGGCGATTACCGTTGCCCCGAAGACGATCAGGTGCAATACAAGGTGGAGGCTTTTTTATCCAGCAACGAAGGATTGAGATACAAAACCGGGGAAGGGGATACCTTTGTGGAAATAATGCTTGAGGGGGAAGCCATAACAAGTCTTGATGGCGATAACGTATTCAAGCTGATTCCAGGAAGGTTTCTTTTATATACTTCAGGCTATGAGGTCCATAGCCAGGTGTGTGCCAATCTTCCTGTGGCCTGCAAAAGTGTGTTATTTAAGATTTCAGGTACCCTTGAACCCTAAAACGTTTTTGGGGCATGAGATTTTTTTCTGTATTTTTCTTGATTATTGATTCAATTCAGAAAAAGTAAGAGCCGGATTTCTCCGGCTCAAATCTAAGTATTCTATTCTGTAACAGTATCAGGCTGTTCGATACCGATAAGGTCGATGCTGAAGATGAGCAGCTTGTTCGGTTCAATATTGCCTGCTCCCCCTTCTCCATATCCAAGTTCCGGATGTATGTATGCCACTGCGCTCTGTCCAACCTTCATGTTGAGTATCGCATCCCTGAATCCAGGAATCACACCATCAAGGGAGAAGGAAACATTCTCACCCTGATCCAATACTGTTCCTTCAAGATCCTTCAGAGTGTAGCTGACAATCACCGTATCTCCTGAAACAGGAGTGGCTCCGTCTTCTGCATCAGAAGAGGTGTATTCCATCTGGAGTTTGTCGGAAATGGTTACCACACCATCTTTTGCCGCATTATCTTTGAGGAATGTCTCTGCTTCAGCAAGGTTCTCCTGTGCCATCTGTGCCAGCCACTGCTGTACTAGTTCATTCAGATAGCTGATATACTCGTTGATGGCCGTTTCCATCTCTTCTGTTGTCAGAAGAGGTTCATATGCATAAAGCCTTGTGAGCATACCGGCAGGGAAAGCACCCCTGTCAAGCTCTATGCCCTGACTCATCAGCTGTATGGCGACCATATATCCATAGGAATAGCTGAAGCGGTCGTCCAATTCCTCCGGTTTTGCAAGGTTGGCAAGGTCATCCAAGTCACTGACGCTTTCCCCATAAGACCCGACTATACCCTGGCTGTATACGGTGTTCATGTATTCTTCTGTCGCAGCAAGCATCTCATCATAACTGAGAAGAGGAGTTTCTGCGATGTCGATCGCATCCATGAGACCCCGTGCAAAGTAATTACCTTTTACTACCAATCCCTGGCTCATCAGGCTGTCCATGGAAAGATATCCATAGGAGTAGCCGAAACGGGGAACAAGCTCTGACAGATTTAGATCCTCTGCCAAAAACGGCCCTTCAACAATAATTCCCGGCTTTGCCACTTCTTTCTGGAATGTCACGTCATACATGCCTGCATTTACGCCCATTGTGATGTTCCTTATGTTTGTGGCAAACATTTGGGGTGGAATGCTCATCGTGGAAATCCCGTTATCCTTTATTGCAAGGATATCGCCCTGCGAGAGCAATTGTACCGGATATTCCGCGACGGTATCATCCGAGATATTGTAATATACGTCCGTGCCATCTGTTTTGAGGCAATATAGTCTGCAGACTCCGTCATCGGTATTCTCGACGCTGATGAGTCTGACGATGTTTTCATCTTCGCTGATCTCCCTGACTCCCATGCTGAACATCGGAGCGGCGACCAAAATAAGTGACAACAGTACCAAAGTGATTTTTTTTGTCATTTTCCAATCCTTTTTATCAATGATATACATAATTTAAACTACAGAGGCCTCATGGTCAAATACATGGATGAAATGAACTGTGGATTTTAAGTGTAGCTATGGGGTATAATCCTTAAATATGACAGATACCGATAAGAAACTGCTTTTAAGATGTTCGGCTATCGCCCATGAGGCGAAAGAGAAGGGCAATCATCCTTTTGGAGCTCTTCTTGCCGATAAGGATGGAAAAATACTGCTTGAGATGGGAAACCGTTTCACCGAGGGTGGTTCATGCTATCACGCGGAAACCCTTCTTGTTATGGAGGCTGCAAAGAAATACAGCCCATCATTTTTGAAGGATTGCACCCTGTATACCAATTTTGAGCCTTGTTGCATGTGTACAGGTTCTGTGTATTGGGCGAACATAGGCAGGATATGTTTTGGAGCCACGGAACGACAACTTCTGGAATTTACAGGGAGCAATGAGGAAAATCCCACTTTTGATTTGAGTTCCAGGGAAGTTGTCTCCCATGGACAGAAGGAGATCGTCATCGACGGCCCGACGGAGGATGAGGCTCTTTTGGCTGAAATACTGAAAGAACATGAGGGCTTCTGGTCCTGATGGATGTACAGGCCCTTTTACCATCTTTTTTGAAAAGCTGTAATCTCTGCCGCTATGAGGATGGCCGGATATTCATACTCGACCGCAGGCGGCTTCCATTTGAAAATGTTTATGTGGAATGCCGTTCTGTGGAGGAGGTTGCAGAGGCCCTGTCTTCCATGGTGACACAGGGTGGAGGCCCTCTCGAGGTTTCGCTCAAGACAATGCTTATGGCAAAGGAGCAGGGGAGGGATCTTGAATATTCTGTCAAGCTCCTTTCTGCTGCACGTAAAACAAACAGGACGATGGCCCATACCCTTGAAGCTCTTTTAGCTTCCTGTAAAAAAGGAGCTGACATATATGCTGAAGTTGAGAGGATGTTCTCATATTACGACAGCTGCTATGAAAAGATGAGCTTTTTAGGCAAGGATCTGATTTTTGATGGTGCAGGGATTTTGACAACCTGCTTTGCCGAGCATTCGTTTCTTCTTTCAGTCAAGCGTGCGGCGATGGAAGGGAAAAGGATAAGGGTGTATGTGAATGAGACCAGGCCTTATCTTCAGGGGGCTCATCTGACAGCTCCAGCCCTTTTTGAAATGGGCATCGATTGTGTTTTGATAACAGACGGCATGGGGGCATCGCTGATGCGGGCCGGCCTGGTGAATCTATATATGACCGCAAGCGACATGTTCATGGAAAGCGGGGCTGTTGTCAATAAGGTTGGAACATTGCCGAATGCTTTATCAGCTAAGCATTTTGGGATTCCATATTATGCCTTCGCCCTAGAAAGGAGTCCGGATAGGGAATTGAGCCTTGAATTCAGAAATAAGGACGAGGTATTGCAATTTTGTGGAAATAGGATAACAAGTAAAGGAATCGATGCGCTTTATCCCGCATTCGATGTTGTGGACAAGCAATACGTGACCGGTGTTGTCACACCTGAAGGAATTGTGCAATGAATGCCATGATTATCGGAACAAGCACAGAAGAGTTCTTCCCCTCTGGCTGCAAAATGGAAACTGTAAATACGAAATATGGGGATGTTGATTATTTTATAAGCGGGGATATCCTTTTTGTCCTCAGGCACAAGGCAGGGCATAAGCTTGCTCCTTCTTCCATAAATTATCGGGCAAATGTCCAGGTGCTGAAGGATATGGGAGTGGAGAAGGTGATTACCACCCATGCGGTAGGATCCATAACCGAGAAACTTCTGCCTACTGGTATCGGCATCGTTTCCGATTTCATTGATTTCACATCAATGCGTCAGTCGACGTTTTTTGATGGTATTTCAAATCCGGTAAAGCATGTTGAGATGGTCAGGCTGTTCGATGAGGAGATGAAAATGGAATTCTTTAGGAAATCCATGAGCTTGAACATATCTGTTTCTCCCTCACTTGTTTATGCCACAACAAACGGCCCACGCCTTGAAAGTCCGGCAGAGATCCGGGCCTACCGCGCATTGGGTGCCGATGTGGTCGGAATGACGTTGAATCCGGAAGTGAATCTGATCCATGAACTCGGCATAAGGCTTTTGAGCGTATGCTTTTCAATCAACTGGGCTGCAGGATTGGACGAGGAGGGCGTTTCCTTCATAGAAAAGGAAAGCCTGAAAAGATTGTCTGAAAACGTGATGAGAATCTCTATATCCGCATTGGGAAAATAAGATAAGTACAGTTTCCTTTCAATCTGTATACCGTATTTTTTCCCATCTGCTGTTGTACTCGGCCAGATCATTGCCCAGGTCCAGGATGAGAGAGCATCTTTCAAGTTCTTCCGGGTTCATGAAAGGTTTTTCTTTCATATATTTTTCTGCTTCAGGATTTGCTGTTGCCGGAAAATTGAATTCATCCAGGAACATGGCGTATATGTCGGGCCTGTGGAAAAAGTTTATGAACTCATAAGCCCCTTCGATGTTGTCCGCGCCTTTGGGGATTACGAAATTGTCGATGTACATGCATGAACCTTCTTCAGGAATGAAGAAATCGATATTATCCCAATCCTTTTCCTCAACCTCCGCATAGATTGCCTCGGGATAGCATTGGACCACCCAGAATTCTCCCATCGCAAAACTCTTTGCATAGGCTTCTGCGTCGAATTTCACAAGATTGGGTTTCCATTCTTGCTCAACAATTTCTGCAGCCTTATCCAAAAGCGCTGTGTCCCCTGTGTTTATATCGCCTCCCAGAGTCAGTATCGCACTTCCGAGCACTTGGCGCATATCATCCAGCATGCTCATACGGTCTTTGAGGCTCCCATCTGAGAAAATCGAATATGATTTATCGTATTTGATTCCCTCAGCCTCAAGCTTGCTCCTGTTTACAGCAATTCCAGTTGTTCCCATGAAGTAGGGGATGGAATATCTCATTTCGGGATCATATGAGGCTTTATCCTTGACTATCGGGCTGATGTACTTCATGTTTGGAATCTTCTCATGTTCCATTTCCTCAAGCATTCCGAGATTGATCATGATCTGGGTATAATCGGCCGATGGGATTATCAGATCGTATCCCTTGCCTCCTCCAGCCTGCAGTTTTGCAAACATCTCCTCATTGCTTGCAAAGCTGTCAACAACTACTGTGATACCGGTCTCCTGCTTGAAAGCATCAAGAACCGATTGCGGCGTATAATAGGTCCAGTTGTACAGATAAAGCGTTTTTCCATCGCTTTCTTTCGTACATGATGACAATATTGCTGTTATTGCAAGCAATAGAAGCAAAAGGCTTTTCTTTTTCATCATAATAAGCTGATAATCCCAAACCTAAAAGAAATCGGCATTTCTCCTTTCTGTAAGTATTGTTCTTTTGGATTCGATGAGTCTCAAATCCTTATATGAAACCCTGCGGTACCTTGTATTGCGACACCCGGCACTTTTTTATTTCGTGTATCTGATCTTCTGCCATCTGGTGTTGTATTTCTCCAAATCGGCTCCGATATCCATTATCAGCTCGCAGGAATCCAGCTCTTCCGGCTGGAAGAATGGCTCGGTTGTCGTATATTCTGCAGCTTTAGGATTTGTTGTTGCCGGGAAGTTGAATTCATCCAAGAACAGGGCATGGATATCTGGGCGGTGGAAGAAGTTTATAAAGGCATGCGCTCCTTCGACGTTTTTCGCTCCTTTTGGTATCACCATGTTGTCTATGTACATGCATCCACCTTCTTCAGGAATGAAGAAATCTATGTTGTCCCAGTTGTTTTCTCCGACCTCCTCGAAGACTGCTTCCGGGTAGCAGTGGACAACCCAGAATTCACCCCGTCCGAAACTCTTTGCAAAGCTCTCTGCGTCGAATTTGACCAGATTTGGCTTCCACTGTTCCTCGATAAGACGTGCAGCCTCATCCAATTGTCCCTCATCGGCCGTGTTGATGCTATAACCGAGCTTCTTCAGGGCAGCCCCCATCACTTCGCGCATATCGTCCAGCATGCTCATTTTCCCGCTGAGGCTCTCATCTGCGAAAATCATCCAGCTTTTATCATAGCCGATCCCGCTTTCCTCAAGTTTCTTTTTATTTACGGCGATTCCAGACGATCCCATGAAGTAGGGGACGGAGTAGTCCATATCCGGATCGTAGGTTGCCTTTTCATGCACCAAGGGTGAAATATTCTCGAGGTTCGGCAGCAATGTCTTATCGAGTTGCTGAACGAGGTTCTCCTTTATCATGATGGATGTGTAGTCGGCGGAGGGAACGATTATATCGTATCCATTTCCTCCTCCAGCCTGAAGCTTTGCGAACATTTCCTCATTGGATGAGAAATTATCCACTATCACTTTGATTCCCGTCTCTTCTTCGAATTTTTCAAGTATGCTGTCCGGCGTATAATAGGTCCAGTTGTACAGATGAAGGGTCTTGGAATCATCTTTGGCGCAGGATTGCGCCGCGAACACGATGAGAAGTACTGCTGCGATTTTGCAGATGAATGTTTTTCTGTTCAATATCTTGGTCTCCTAGCTTGAAGCAGCAACCTGCTTCAAGAATCTTCTGAAAATGAATGCTATCACCATTGTAGCAAGAATCATGACAAAGGACAGCGCATTGATCACCGGCGAGACGCCATATCTGATCGATGAATACACATATAAAGGCAATGTTCCCGACCCTGGGCCGGATACAAAGAACGTTATTACGAAGTCTTCAAGGCTCATCGTGACGCTCATCAGCAGCGCAGAGGCGATTCCTGGCATGATCGATGGAATTATGACCTTGAAAAGGGTCTGTTTTTCCGTAGCCCCAAGATCCCGCGCAGCTTCAACGGTTGAAAAATCGAATTCATCAAGCCTTGCAGAGATCAGCATATATACGAAAGGAAGGTTGAATGTCGTATGGGCGATGAATATGCTGAATTTTCCAAGCGGCAGGTTGATTGCGGAGAAGAAAATCAGCATCGAGATTCCTATGATGACTTCAGGCAGCACCATCGGAAGAAATGTGAATATCGCTATATATTTCTTTAATTTGAAATCATACCATTTCAGTCCTATCGCTACCGTAGTGCCGAGGACGGTGGCAACCGCGCTGGAGGTGATTGCAATCAAAACGCTGTTGCCGACAGCGCGCCAAAGCGCCTCGCTTTTTGTGAAAAGCTCCACATACCATCTTATGGAGAAGCTTTCCCATATCATCGACTTGGATGAATTGAAGGAATAGGCTGTCACCATGAATAAAGGCAGAAAGAGAAAAAGGATCACAAAGAATGTGCAAAGGTTTGAAAAGGACCAGAATGTCCTTTTGGACATATTGTATGCCTTTTCCCTCATAGCGCACCCCCTTTTTCAGCAACGGCTTCCTGCAAATGGGTTTTTTTTGCTTTATCCTTGCTGTTTGAGCGCAGCATCCAAAGTACTCCGAGCATCGATATCAGGGTCAATATGACACTGAATGCACTTGCCAAGGGCCAGTTTCTTGTCTTTTGAACCTGATCAACTATTATGTTTCCTATCATCGAGGAATCCATGCCTCCGACAAGAAGCGGAACGGTGTAGGCTCCGAATATAGGGATGAATGTGAAAACCAGGCTTGTTGTGATTCCGCTTCTTATATTTGGAATCATGACCTTTAGTATCGATCCGAGTTTTGTGCATCCAAGATCCCTGGCCGCATCGAGCAATGTGAAATCGAATTTGTCTATTGTTGTAAAAAGGGGAAGGATTGCAAATGGCAGGTACATGTACACAAGCACGAGAATCACGGAGCCGTTGTTGTAGATCAATGAAAGCGGCGATCTTATCAGTCCGAGTCCCATCAGGATACTGTTTATCGCTCCTTCCGTGCTGAGCAGGTTGATCCATGCATAGATTCTTATCAGGCTGTTTGTCCAAAACGGGATTATGATCAAAAAAAGCAGAAGCGTCTGCAGTTTTTTTGCCCGGGCCATCGCATACCCGCATGGAATGGCAAGCAGCATGCAGATTGCCGTGCTGACAAGCGTTATCCACATAGTCCTCCAGATGACTATCCCAAAAGACGGGTTGAACATCGATGAGTATGCATCAAGGCTGAATCTCCACACCACGCCGCCGTAAAGTCCTTTTCCCAAAAAGGAATACAGGATGATGATTGCAAGCGGGATGGAGAAGAAAAAGGTTATCCAAAGCCCCGACGGCAAGCTGTATGCGTATCCAAGGAGCCGTCTTCTTCTCTCAGCGGCCTTCATAATCCCTGCTCCTTGACAAGATAACCGTCCAAAGCTCTCCATGAAACATGGACCTTGTCCTTCCATTCTATTTCAGGGCCGTCATCGAGATATGTCGTATGCTGCTTGAAAACCTTTATCGTCGTCCCGTTGCCCAGACGTACATAGAATTTGGATTGGAAGCCCGAATATACCGGTTCGTCGACATAGCCTGAAAAACGGTTGAACAGGGGGTTCTCCTTTTCCTGGGCACTGTCCTCCTGAAGTCTTATGCGGACCTTTTCCGGGCGGATAGTGAAGAACATTTCCGCTCCGACTTGTACTTTTTCGATATCTGTGACCGTAACACTCCGTCCAAGATCCGGAACGAAAGCCTTCACCAAATACTCATCTTCAAATTCCTCACAGCTTTCGATAGTGCATGGATATATGTTTGTCTCACCGATGAACCGTGCGACAAACTCGGTTGCGGGAGCTTCATAAATCTCATATGGAGTTCCTACCTGAAGCACTTTACCGTGGTTCATGACCGCGATGCGGTCCGATACGCTGAGGGCTTCAGACTGGTCATGGGTCACATATATGAACGTGATTCCGACCTTGTCATGGATCTCATCAAGCTCAACTAGAAGATTTTGCCTGAGTTTTGCATCAAGAGCGGAAAGCGGCTCGTCCAAAAGCAGGACGCTTGGCTCGTTTATCAGGGCCCGGGCTATCGCCACCCTCTGTTTCTGTCCACCCGAAAGTTGGTTGGGCTTTTTTTCCAGATGCTCGTCGAGCTGTACGAGGTGTACATATTTTCTGACTTTTTCTTCGATCGTCTTTTTGTCGAGTTTTTTTAACCTCAAGGGAAAAGCGATATTATCAAATACTGTGAGATGGGGAAAAAGCGCATAAGTCTGAAACACCGTATTGCTGCTTCTCTTTTCCGGAGGCAGGGGTAGGATGTTCCTGTCATCGAACATGACATTCCCGCTGTCAGGGCTGTCAAAGCCCGCTATGATCCTCAACAGCGTTGTCTTGCCGCATCCTGAAGGACCTAGAAGGGAGAAGAATTCCCCTTTCTGGATTTCAAGGCTGACATCATCGAGGGCCTTGAAATCCCCATAGCTCCTGGTTATGTTTCTAACCAGGACGGATACTCCTTTTTTCTGGAGCATGGAATCAGATTGAGCGTCCAACGTCTATCCAATCCTCCTGAGCATATCAAATGTCCGGCGGGAAAGCATTCCCATCCTTCCCGCACTATGGAACAAAAACCCCTGCAAGTCAATAAGAAAAGATACGAAATATTGAAATTTATATATAACTGCTTATAACATAAACGATTACTTTATAAAATAATGTCGATGGGAACATTTTCTGATTGTGTTTGCCCTCGTTGTTTTTGCGTGTTATCATATTAGACATGTCTATTGTTGGATGGATGAGGCGCAATGCAGCCCTTTTCAGACATGCCGGGACGGCGCTGGCATACAATAAGAACTTGACCAGGCTGCTTCTTGCCGGACCTTTTGCTGCGGCTTTGTCTCCTTTTTTCGATAAGTTCGCACCGGATGCATCGGTTGATGTTTATCAGGGCAAAGAATTTGATGAGGCGGATTTCCCTTTTGGGGAAAATGACACAGTCTCTTCTTTGGAAAAAGAGCGGTATGATTTCATTGCCGCACCGTTATACATAATGTATCTTTCTCCTTCATCTTTAGCCTCGTTCCTTTGGGATTGCCATGATGCACTTTCTGATAATGGCATCCTTTATCTTTCTTTTTCTGATGCAATAGCATCAAATCCGGGAATGACGGATTATCCCAGCTGGTATTCCGATAAGATGCTGAAACTGAAGTTCTATCCCCTTGCCGATATGCTTTCCTCCTTGGAGGCGGTTGGCTTCATGATCAAGGATATACAGATCGACCATTGTGATGTTTTCGACAGGGTTGTGACACTGATTTTGGTGAAGAATCTGAAGTAAGTTGTATTTTGTGTGAAGCCTGTTCACTTTTTGCATTATGCGTATTACCCTTTTGCGTGTAAGGAGAATCATCATGAAAAAGAATTCTATAGTGGCATTGGTTTTCTCAATCCTTTTTCTTATAGCGGGAGTAGTTCTTTTGACGGTTTCCGTCCAGACGGCGACCTCGGGTTACTCATATTCGATATCTGATAGTTTCGGCCGTTATTCATACCGCATATTGTATCATGGAACAAACGGGTATCATCAGGGCTTGTATGCCTCTTTGATGGTTCTTGGCGCCACTTCGTTCATAAGCGGAATGATTTTACTTTCCCTTTCAGTGCTTTTGGCAAAAATTGAATCAAAACCCATTGCTCATTGCCATAGGCATGATGCCCGTAAGCAAGCTGTTGATGCCGAAGTGGAGGATGTTACTCCAAAATGCGGATGCCAGGATTGCCCTGATGATGGAGAGGATGGGAAAATCGACTGAATGTGCGGGAGCTGTGCTCCCGTTTTTTTGAAAGTATGTTCAATTCCTTGACGAGCGGATAATGAATTTGATATAGTTTCAAGGAAGCCAATTTCAATAAGGAGAATAGAATGTCCAAAGCACATAGGGGAACGGGAATCAGAGACCAGTTCAACAATGGTAGAGCAGAATGTCCGGTTTGCAAGAGGACTGCGGTCAAGTGCCTTTATGAGAGGGAAATCGACGGGGCCAAGGTCAAAGTCTGCAAGCAGTGCAATTCCAAGCTTTCCAAGTAAGAGCCGGATAATCTTTTTAAGCCGCAGCCTCCCATGGGGGCTGATTTTTTTCATTTCATCCGGCTGGAAACATTACCGCATACGGGGGTAAGACGTTTTGGATGTATACGGAAGTAGAAACAGGGGTAAAATTGTCAGCCTGCTGGCTATGCTGGGTGTTGGAGAAGGTGATTTGTTTGTGACCGACAAGGTTTTTTCAGAGGAAATGCTTTTTAAGCTTTTTTCTGAAAAAAAGTTCAACAGGGTATTTCTGCCTTCATCCTGCAGCCATCTGGAGCTTCCCGGCGGCATAAAATGTGTTTATTACGGAAACCGTCTTGAAAAGCTGGAGGAAGGCTTGTTCTCCTTGAAAGGGGATTACAGTGTCCTTTTCCGTTATTTTGATGATTCTACGGCAGAGCTGGCTTTTGCGGTTTTCGAGGAATACGGCATACCTCTTGAAAAGTCCGAAGGAATCAGACTTCTGGATCTTCATGATTATGAAGTGCATTCAAAGGAGGAATTGTCCTATCTTTTTTCCAGCTTTCCCTTTTCGTCCAGGATCTGGTGTTTTTGCACGTTTCCAAGCGGATTTTCATATCCTTTGGAGCTTGCAGGATGTTTTTGCAACGTCGATTTTCTTGTTCTTAAAAAATCCGGGACAAAAGAGGAGGGGAAATTTATTAAATCTTTGGACCGCATCATGTTTTCTCCTGTTGTCAGAAGGCTTTCTTGTGTTTACGCTGTAGATGATTTTTCCTTGGTCTCCGGGCTTATTGCTCCGGATGATTTGGTTGTAAATATTTTGGTGGAGGTATGAGATGAAGAGCATGACCGGCTATGGCCATGGTGTTTTCAAGGGGGATGACTATCATCTTGAGATAGAAATCAAGAGTTATAACAGCAGGTATCTGGAGATTGTGCATAGCATTCCATACATCTTTTCCTGTTATGAGCAGGAGCTTGACGGCATGATCAAGGAGGTTGCTGCACGTGGTCATGTGGAGCTGACCATCCGTCTCAAGGTGCTCTCTTCTTCTCCTGAGCTTTTTGTGGATGAGAAAGCCCTTTGTTCATATATGCAGGCATATGAAAAGATTGCTTTGGCCACCGGCACGGTTCCTTCTTTTTCCGATTATGCCGCGTTGGAGGGCATAATACAGGTGGAAAAGGGTGAAGAGGCTGCAGATTATCATGATAATCTCATTATGGTGATGAATCAGGCCCTGCTCATGTTTGGATCTAGCAAGTGCAGGGAAGGTGAGGCCACTAAAAAAGACCTTATCCGTCTTGGAAAGATTTTCAACAGCAGTCTTGAAAACGTCAAGGCACATTCGGAGCAGATGCTGTCTTATTTCAAAGGGCTACTTCTTTCCAGGTATGATGAGCTTCTTCGTGATAAAGGCCTGGATGATGCCCGGTTTATGGAGGAAGTGACCCTTTTATTGGTCAAATATTCGATCAATGAGGAGATAAAAAGGCTGGAGGCCCATATTTGTGAGTATTTCAAGCTTCTTGATTCCAAAGAGGCCGTGGGTAAGCGTCTGGATTTCTTATGCCAGGAGATGAACAGGGAAAGCAATACCATCGGTTCGAAAAGCCAGATGCTTGAGATAAGCCGTAATGTGGTGGATCTCAAGGACAGTTTGGAGAACATCAGGGAACAGATCAGGAATATCGAGTGATTTTGACAAATGCCAGTCCCGGCATTACAATTTTTCATTATGGAGGATCGGATGAGAATAGCTATTTCCAGTAAAAGTGGATGTGGCAACACGACTGTAACCACGCTTGTAAGCAAAAAGCTAGGATATGCGATGATAAACTTCACTTTCCGGCAGATGGCTGCCGAGAGGGGTGTGGATTTCTGGGATTTTTGTGCCATGGCTGAAAAGGATGACAATATCGATATCGAGCTTGACAGGCGCCAGGTGGAAATGGCAATGGCCGAAACCGATTGCGTGCTTGGAAGCCGCCTGGCCATCTGGATGCTGGAAAAGGCCGATCTCAAGGTGTATCTGAGGGCAAGCGACAAGACCAGGGCGGAAAGGATAATGAAGAGAGAGGGCGGTACGTTTGCCGAAAGATTCCGACAGACAAAGGAGAGGGACGAGCATGACAGCGCCCGCTATGAAAGAATATACGGAATAGATAATAACAGCCCGGAAAAGGTCGCAGATCTCATCATAGACACCGACTATAGGAGTGCCGAGGAAATTGCGGAGATCATCGTCAGACAGGTTGCGCTTATATCTCGACAAAACTGAATCTTTGCTTTATAGTGTAAAAGCTTGATTATAAGGAGTATTACGTGAGCATTCCATTGGATACATTGATCGACAACGGGCAGAACGTGTACGAACTCACATGTGTGGCTATCAAGGAGGCCAACATCTACTCATCCACCGACGTCAAGGACGAAATCGAAAAAAATGGGGACAAGGTCGTTTCCTATGTTCTCGGAAAGGCCTTGAACGGTGAGATTAAGTATGGAAAAGATGAGTGAAACATAAGCTCGTCGTGCTTTTTGGTCCGACGGCGGTCGGAAAGACCGCCCTCACCAGGAGCCTTTTTTCCTCCGGATTTGAAATAATCAACTCCGACAGCATACAGGTATATGAATATCTGGATATCGGGTCCGCTAAGCCCGATGCATCGTTATTGTCACTTATTCCACACCATCTCATCTCCATCCTTAAGCCATGGCAGCAATATACTGTCGGTGATTATTGCAAGGACGCCGATAGGCTTTGCGCCGAGATAGCAGATAGGGGAAGAATTCCTCTTCTTACCGGAGGAACGGCATATTATTTCAGGCAGTTTCTGTTCGGTGCCGCCTCAACGCCTGAAGCTGATCCGTTTATTCGTCAAAAGGTTTCAAGGCTGATAGAGGAAAATGGCCGGATATGGGCCCATGAGGAGCTGATGAAAGCCGATCCTGTAAGCGCAAATAGGATAAATGTCAATGATATATATCGCGTTTCACGGGCTTTGGAAGTGTATTACCAGACCGGGCGGCCTCTTTCCAGTTTTGTCGTCTCCAAGACTGTCCGCGAGGATATAGATCCTGTAGTAATTGGATTGGAACGGGATAAGAAAGAGCTTGACATGAGGATTGCCGAGCGTGTTGATCTCATGTTCTCCCTTGGTCTTGAAAAAGAGATTGAAATGCTTATGCAAATGGGGGCCGAGCCAGCCTGGCCGGCAATGCAGGCAATCGGATATAAGGAATTCTTCATTCCAGGACTTTCAAGGGATGAGATAAAAGAAAAGATCATCACCTCCTCACGGCAATACGCGAAAAGGCAGATGACCTTTTTCAGAAGTTTTGGCGCTCTCGTATCCTGGTTCCACCCAGAGGATGAGGAGGGGATAAAGAATTTGCTCTTAGAGCGCGGGATTTACAGTGACTGAGATTTTTCCTGCCGCTTCGTTTGACGTTATCGGCGCGGCGGTGATGTTCCACCATCCCCTGTCGTTCCAAGTGAATGTGAAGTCCTGTTCAACAAGATTCTTGTATATTGTCAGAGAAGAGGGATCATCAGTCTCTTCTTCAACCTCGTCCTCGGTGTAGGGGGAATACCAGGTGGAGTATGCTCTGATCGTATTTTCTCCTATTCTTTCCATGTCATCCAGCACAACTCCGTATATCATGGTGTATGCAGGTATGGCTGGCATGCCCTCGCTTATCCATGTGTTCACATCGATTATGGGTTCGACATTCTCGTATGCCTGACGCATCTTTCCCGTGACATACAGGTTCGTCACCTCGTTTTCCTGCGGTATCGAGGCGCCTTTGACCGCATCCATCAGTGCAGTTGGATCTATCTCGTTCTGTGCCTGGTAGAATGCGGCAACTATTTCCTCCTGATCGAGATCTGCTGTTGCTGGCGGTTCGAGGAAAGAGGATATGTAATCATACAAAAATGCGGCAATGACGATTGCAATGATTGAGCATACGGATATTATTGTCCCTTTTTTCCTGAAAAAATCATGTCTTTTCGCACCATCGATCGAGTGCTTTGAGAACTTCGCATAGTCTTCTGTGTTCTCATATGATGAGATAAGAAAGTCGTTGCCCTTTTCAAGAGCCCATTCAAGCCCCTTGCTCTTTTCTATGAACCAAACAAGGGCCTTTCCTGCGGAACGGTTCCCCATTATATCGCGCATTTCACGTCTTTTTGCATGCAAAATGAAATTGATAAGCCCCACAGTTTTATCATCAAGGCTTTCCTTGTTCGATGATAGGATGTTCCCAAGCGGGTATTCCTCATATCTGTAATGCCGGATGTCCTGGTCCTGATATGGCAGTTTACCGGAAGCCGAATAATAAAGGAGCTCGGCCATTTCCATGATAAGCTTGAATTGCTGTTCACTCTCGCGTCTGATCAGAACATTTACTTCACTCATCCTTTGCTCATCGTTTCTTAAAATCGATATGACATCACCGATGTCCGGAGGAAGGAGAAGCACACCAGATCCTGATAAAAGGAATATGCGGTATAATGGGAAAACCCCTGTTTCAAGGTTAAGAAAGCTTTCATCAGCATTCTCAAGACCTATTGCGATGTTTCTGACAATTTCGAGCGCCAGATTCCTCTTGGAATAAAAGAGTTCCTCAAGGCTATATACTTCCATGTCCTCAAAATACACGTATCTCTGATCGTCTTTGAATGTGATCGATTCCCATAAAAAGGGTCGGGGGATTCCGTTTTCGACAATGATGCCTTCCTTTTTGCCTCCTTGGAATATATGGGAGGGCAGGCTATCATCCTTGTATCCTATCCTTATGGCGGTTTTTACAACTCCGTCCACATCCAGTTTTACTATATCTTCGGCCTTAATCATCTTTCTTCCCCCTTTTCTAAAAGTTTTCTGATTCTTATCTCATCTTTTTCAACCGTAAGGTTCTTTTCCTGTGTTGCCAGCACAAGCCCGGTTTTTCCGTCCTTGACCCGTCTGAGGTATTTGACCTGCGTATAATAAAGATCCGCTTTCTTCTCATTTTTCGCTTTTGAGTAATGTATTGCAAGCATTGATGCATCCAGCAGCGTCTCCAGCGGTACGCTTTTATCCTTTTGCGCTTTGATTATTACATAACCTCCTGCATAGTCCCTGGTATGGACCCACCAATCGTTACCTCGGCAACAACGCCTGAGGATCTCATCGTTCTCTTTGGCATTCCGTCCAACCAAAAGGGTGAAAGTCCCGCTCTCGACAATAAGCCCGGGGTAGGTCTTCTTTTCTCCTTTTTTTACCTCAGCTTCTCCGTTTTGCCTGAGCTTTGCAAGATTTTCTTCAGGAAAAGCAAGAAGATTGCAATAGTATTCCTTCAGCTCATCAAGCTCCCTTTGCAGCCTCTTGAGCTCATCTTCCGCCATTGAGAATGCTTTCTTGTCCTTCTGGTATTTTGCATAAAGATGATCCAGGTTTTCTCTTGCACTGATGGCTGGATTTAAGGGAATTGCTGTTTTACCACCTGTCTGCCAATCGTCGAGAACAATCCTGTCCATCCCTTTTTTCACAAGAAAAAGGGAAGATGAAAGCAGGTCGGCCAGGCGTTTGGAATTTTCAAAATCCTTTGCTGCGAAAAGCCTTTGCTCGGCACTCCTGATAAGGCGTTCCTTTTCACCGATGAGCCTGTCCCTTTTCCTTTCGGCCCTTAGAACCAGATCGTTTATCTCTTCCTGCTTATCAAGCGTGCTGTAGAATTTGTCTATCCATGCATTGAAAGAGCTTCCGTCAAATTGCCGTATGGAAAAAAACTTGTCCCCCTCGCTTTCCCTTGGCGTAAAAACCAACTTGCATCCTGGCGCCTCATTTCTTTTAGGGCGGCGGAACATCAGTTCCAATATCTTATCATCTTCATCCAGGACCATTATGTTAGCCCCCGGTCCTGAGTAGAACCTGAACAGCAGCTTGAGGATTTCCCCATCTTTTGAAAGAGTGAGAATGAATGCCCTGTCAAACGGAAGCTGATGAATATCTGTGACAAGCGCACCGATTATATGGCTTTTCAAGTATTGGGCAAAACGTTGTGTGTTTCCGCTTTTTTTCCTTATCCGCCCGGTTCTGCAGAAATGGGAATTCGCCGTTGCTATCTCCACATATAAAAGCCAGGCCTTTTCCTCTTTTTCAAACAGTGAGAGGGTGAAGCTGTGATAGTCATGCTCTGTTATTTTTTGGATATGGGAGCCTTTGAGCGGAAGTTCTGATAAAAGCAGTCCGACCTCTTTATGGTTCAGCATAGGCATTCCTCCCGTTTAAAGTTTCCGACAAGATAAAAGGATCCTGTAACAAGAATATGGGAAGATTCACCCAAGGCCAGGGAAAAAGCCTTTTTTTCATCTTTTTCCAGCATTATCCGAGCCTGTCCTTTTGAAATGGAAGATGCAAGTGCAAAAAGCTTTTGCGGATCTGATTTCTTGAAGTTTCCCGCCTTTGTTATCACGACAGTGTTGAAATTATCGGTTATCATCTTAAGCATTGCTTCATGATCCTTTCCTTCCACGGATGAAAAAACGCAAGTCCCATCCACGTCAGGAAAGATCGATTTGAAGGTTTTGATTGCGTTTTCCATGCTTCTTTTTGTATGGGCAACTTCAAAAACCACTGTCTTATCCCCGTAGTCCCTTATTTCAAAACGCCCGGGAATTTCAAGCTTTTCAAGCGCACGCATTCCTTTTTCTGTTAAAAACCCTTCATATTTTGCAACCAGGATGCTGAGAGCCAGATTCTTTGCCATTGCCTCTCCCCTCAATCTCGTATGAAGGCTGTATCGGTTGCCATCGATTTGGAATGCCGTATGAGAACATGCCTTTTCTTCAATATGGCTGAATGAGCAGACCTTTTCATCAAACAATATGGCCTTGCTTTCCTTTTCTTCCGCCTCCGTCAGAAACACATCCTTTGCTTCATCAAGCATTTCAGACAGGTAGCAGTGTGAATGCTCTTTTATTATTTTGCTTTTTTCAGTTGCAATTTCTTTTATCGTATTTCCAAGCATGTCCTGATGTTCCAGCTCGATGGGCATGAGCACTTGCACATCGCTTTGGATCGTATTGGTAGCATCCAGCCTTCCTCCAAGTCCGGTTTCTATGACTGCGTATTTACATCCTGCCTTTTTAAAAAGAATGTAGGCATAGGCCGTATATAGTTCGAACGTCGAAGGGGAAAATGATAGTTTGCTGATCCCTTTTTTCAACTCATTTAAAGAATCGATATATAATGGGTCGCTGAAAAATCTTCCCGACAGGGTGAAGCGCTCACGTATGTCATAGACATGTGGGGAAAGGTATAACCCACATTTTTTCCCGCTTTTGTCCAGAAGTATGGAAAGCATGGTTGAGGTACTGCCTTTGCCCTTGCTTCCCGCGATATGTATCTTTTTGAAGCTGTTTTCAGGATTTCCTAAAGCACCTAACAGCGTTCTCATCCTTTCAAGCCTTGCCTCCCTCAGCCCTGTGATGCCGAAAGAGGGCATATATGACATGAAGAACGCATCCAAAATGTCTTCTGTTGCAGCCATAAAGTGAAGATACTATATTTTTTACCATTTGAAAACAAAACCAAAGCTTTGAATTTAGAATATACGGACAAGATTTAACAAGGATTTAACAATCCGTGCATTTTGATTTAACCCTTTTTCCCTATAGTACAGCCAACAGGAGTAAAAAATGAAAAAATTGTTCACATTGTTGCTTATGGCCGCTTTTGTATCTGCAGCGGTTTTTGCAGGAGGCGCGAAAGAGGAGAGCGCTGTTGTCAGCACCGATGGTTCCACTTCGATGGAAAAGGTCATTCTCAGTCTTGCCGAGGTCTTTGAAGAGGAAGAAGGTATCACCGTGACATACAACCCGACAGGAAGCAGTTCTGGAATTGCAGCTGCCTTGGAAGGAAGAGCGGATATAGGACTTTCCTCCAGGGCTCTCAAGGATAGTGAAAAGGATGCGGGACTGACTGAAACGATACTCGCTCTTGATGGAATTGCAATGATTGTCAACAACGAAAATACCGTTTCCGATCTCACTCTTGACCAGGTAGCTTCCATTTACAAGGGTGAAATCACGAATTGGAGTGAAGTGGGCGGCGCTGATGGTGAGATAGTTCTTATCGGAAGGGAAGCCGGCAGTGGCACCAGGGACGGTTTTGAAACCATCTCCGGAACCGCAGAAAGCTGCAAGTATAATCAGGAGCTTACAAGTACCGGTGCAGTGATCACCGCTGTGGCAAGCAATCCAAATGCGATTGGATATGCCTCTCTTGCTTCGGTTGAAGATAACGTCAAGGCTCTTAAAGTCAACGGTGTTGCAGCTAGCGAGGAGACCGTTAAAAGCGGAGCATATGTGGTCCAGCGTCCGTTCGTGCTTGCAACAAGGACAGATGCCCAGCTTTCTGCTTCCGCTCAGAAATTCTTCGACTATATCACATCCTCGGATGCTTCACAGGTTATCCTTGAAGCCGGGGCTGTACCTCTCAACTAAGTCGTAAGGGCTGTCATGAAAACAGAAAGGACAGATAATATTCCGCTGCTTTGCCGAAAAGGCAACAGCAAGCGGCTTATGGAGGACCTGGTGAACATGATGTTCCTGGTCCTCGGACTTGTTGCTGTAGGATCTGTATTGGTTATCACCATTTACCTGGTCATCTCGGGGCTTCCGGCAATAATCGAAATAGGTCCGGTTGAATTCCTATTCGGTACAAAATGGGCTTCAACTGCGACAGATCCGTCATTTGGAATACTTCCCTTCATACTTACAAGCATATATGGAACGGCAGGAGCGATAGTCATCGGCGTGCCTATAGGCTTTTTCGTTTCTGTTTATCTGGCTAAAATGGCCCCTGCATGGCTTAAGCATTCCATGCAGATGCTTATAGGCATACTTTCCGGAATACCCTCCGTCATCTATGGTCTTGTTGGAATGACTGTTCTGGTTCCTGCCATAAGAATCGCTTTCGGTGTTCCTGATGGGGCAGGCCTGCTTGCGGCTATGATAGTTCTTGCAATAATGATTCTTCCATCGGTGATAAAGGTTTCCCTTTCTTCTCTTGAAGCGGTTCCACAAGAGTATGAGCAGGCATCCCTTGCATTGGGTGCGACAGATGTGGAGACATATTTCAAGGTCATTGTTCCATCTGCGAAAAGTGGGATACTCACTTCCATTGTCCTTGGCGTAGGACGGGCCATAGGGGAGGCCATGGCGATCATGATGGTTGCGGGAAATGTTGCAAACATGCCGTCTCTTTTCAAATCCGTCCGGTTCCTTACGACTGCTGTGGCAAGTGAGATGAGCTATTCTTCAGGCTTGCAGCGCCAAGCGTTGTTTTCCATCGCCTTGGTTCTCTTTTTCTTCATAATGCTTATAAATGCGTTTTTAAATGTCATCAGGAAGAGGAGTGATGAATAATGATCGGTAGGGTATCGAAGAATAGAAGATATTGGAGCCTTTTCATGAAAGGTATCTGTTATTTTTGTCTCATTGTGGTTGCAGCTCTGGCACTTTTCATGTTTTTCTACGTACTTTATAAAGGGGTGCCGAAGCTTGTTGATAATCCATCGATGCTTGTTTCCTCGCCCAGTGTGAGAAAGAATATCGAAGGTATACTTCCCAATATCCTTAATACTCTTTATATAGTTGTTGCAACCCTTGTGATGGTCCTTCCCATAGGCGTCGGTGCCGCAATATATCTTACCGAGTATGCGAAAAACAGGAAAATGGTAAGGATCATAGAATTTGCTTCCGAAACGCTTTCGGGCATACCCTCAATCATCTACGGACTTGTAGGTATGTTGGTGTTCGTACAGTTTTTCGGATTCGGGACATGCCTTCTTGCAGGTGCGATGACTCTTGTTGTCATGAATCTTCCCACAATAATGAGTACGACGCAGGAAAGTCTTAAGACGGTTCCCCAAAGCTATAGGGAAGGAGCTTTCGCTCTTGGCGCTGGAAAATGGCGGGTCATAAGAACGGTTGTCCTTCCGACCTGCATAAATGGGATAATAACCGGCTGCATCCTCACTGTGGGAAGAATTCTTGGGGAATCTGCTGCTCTTCTTTTCACTGCAGGGCTTGCCCATAAGATATATGGGTTCATCCAAGGTCTTGAATCGTCGGGAGCCACCTTGACAGTCGCTTTATACATATACGCCTCCGAACGTGGCCAGTTTGATATAGCCTATGCTATTGCCGCGATATTGATGATCCTGACGCTTTTAATAAATCTGCTTACGGTGTATATGGCGAAACTGATGAAAAAGGGTATTGGAGAATGAAGAACATAATTGAAACAAAAAACATGAATCTTTGGTACGGGAGCATGCAGGCTCTCAAGGATATAAATCTTGATATCAAGGAAAAGAGCATAACAGCATTGATCGGTCCTTCCGGATGTGGTAAATCAACGTATCTGAAATCGCTTAACAGAATGAACGATCTTGTCGCAGGGGTGAGAATCACAGGTGAAATCCTTTATGACGGGCAGGATATCTATGACCCGCAGGTCGATGTCAACGTGCTGAGAAGGGATATAGGCATGGTGTTCCAAAAGCCTAATCCCTTCATGATGAGCATATATGATAACATTGCCTACGGTCCCAGGACCAATGGCATCAAAGGGCGGGCAAGGCTTGATGAGATAGTCGAGAAATCATTAAGGGATGCGGCCATATGGGATGAGGTCAAGGACCGGCTTAAAAAGAGCGCACTTGGTCTTTCTGGAGGCCAGCAGCAGCGTTTATGCATCGCCAGGGCGATTGCCGTAAAGCCTAAAGTGATCCTGATGGATGAGCCGACAAGTGCTCTTGATCCCATATCCACAAGCAAAATAGAGGATTTGGCAATGGAGCTCAAAAAAGATTATACTATCGTCATGGTCACGCACAACATGCAGCAGGCGTTGCGTATATCCGATACCACTGCATTCTTTTTACTCGGAGAACTCATGGAGGCTGGGGAAACTGAACAGATCTTTTCCAGGCCGAAATGCAAAAAAACCGAAGACTATATTACAGGAAGGTTTGGTTGATATGAATTCCAACATAGATGAACAGATTGCATGTCTGACAAACGACGTGATCAAGATGGCTTCACTTTGCGAAAGATCGCTAGATTTGGTGGGCAGGCTCATAAATGACGGTTTTGGCAATCTTGCCGATATAGAAGCGATCGGAGAGAATATAGAGAAGGCTTCAAAGGATATCGGGCAATATTGCATGATGATGTTGTTGCGTCGGCACCCCGTGGCTAGGGATTTGAGGAGCGTGTCTGCCGCCCTGAGGATTGTGAATGACCTTGAGAGGATAGGAAATAACTGTTATGACCTTGCAGAAGTCCTATCATATGTGCAACACAGACAGGTGATAGAAAATGCAGAGATAGGATCCATGATAAAAATGGTTTCCACCATGTTGTCGTCCAGCATAGATGCGTATGTTCATTGCGATGAAATCAAGGCACAGGCTGTCATAGACAGCGATGATTTGCTTGATAATGCCTTTTTGGATGCAAAGGCGAGGCTTGTTGAAATGATTCGCAAAAGCGCAGAAGGGGATGAGGATGTTCCTGATGTTCTTCTTGCTGCGAAATATCTTGAAAGGATGGGCGATCATGCAGTCAATCTTTCCAAGCAGCTTTTATGGTCGATTTCCGGGGATGAATACAAATGATTTATATTTTGGAGGATGATCCTTCCATTTCAAAACTTCTGGAATATACACTTTCCACAGGCGGCTACGAAGTGGCGGCGTACAATACCCCTTCCTCGTTTTGGAAAGCATTTGGAGCAAGGGTTCCCGATCTTGTGCTTTTGGATATCATGCTTCCGGAGCAGTCGGGATTGGAAGTGTTGAAAACCATAAGATCCTCTTACCCTGCTTTCGATGTGCGGGTGATCATGCTTACTGCGAAAGGGACGGAATATGACAAGGTTGTCGGGTTGGATCTGGGGGCAGACGATTATATAACCAAGCCTTTTGGAATGATGGAGCTGCTTGCGCGGATAAAGGCGGTTTTAAGGAGGGGTGTTGGAACCGGTGGTGCAAAAGATGGCTGTGTGATTGAAATCGGTGATATCCGGCTTGATGAAAGGGAGCATTCCGTATCCGTCAACGGGCATGAGCTGTCCATGACACTGAAGGAATATGAGCTTCTCAGGCTTTTGATGCATAATGAAGGGGCTTGCATAAGCCGTGATGATATCCTTCAGAAAGTATGGGGTTATGCATACATCGGTGAAACCAGGACCGTTGATGTGCATATAAGGCGTATCCGCGAAAAGCTCGGTCCGTCGGGAGCAATGATACAGACGGTAAGCGGAGTGGGGTATAAATTAAAAAATGAGATTGAATAACAGATTGTTCAAGGCCATGGTGTTCATGGCTTCCGTTTCCGTGCTTCTTGCATTTTTGATTTTTCTTGCAGTTGCATATTCTGATTACAAAAAGGTCCAGCTGTCTGAACTGTTTTCCGATCTCCGTCTTCTTTCTTCATTTGAAGGGGATTATTCCATTCTCCAGTTCAAAGACCGGAGATTTACCGTGATTTCCTCCGATGGTAGCGTGCTTTATGATTCTTTGGTGGAAGGGGAGCTTGAGAATCATAAAGCCAGACCTGAGATTGCCGAGGCATTTGCTTACGGTTCCGGTTATGAGATAAGACGCAGCTCCACTGTACTTGAAAATATGCTTTATGCTGCTGTCTTGACGGCGGATGGGACTGTCATCAGATTGAGCAAGGCGACTTCCAGCATTTATTCTTATATTTTGGGTATGGTCCCATCCCTTGTGCTTTTGCTTTTTTTTGTGATTGTCTTTTCCGCTTTCATCTCTCTTAGGATAAGCAGGAAAATCTGTGAGCCGATAAACAGCCTGAATCTCGATCATCCGGCGGAAAACGGACGTCTTTATGACGAGCTTGCTCCTCTTGCAAGGAGGATCGAGCATCAGAATATCGAGATATCGGAACATCTCAGATCGCTGGAGCGGGACAAAAATGAGTTTTCTCTCATTACAAGCGGCATGCAGGATGGTTTTATGATTGTGCGCAGAGGTGGTGCCATAATCAGCATGAACGAAGCGGCAAAAAGGATGCTCGGGAAAAATGAGGATGATGAATTTTCCTCGATAATCGAAATAGGGCGCTATCCTGAATTCTTTACGATTCTTGAAGGAGGTGCTGTCAATTCCAAGATCGAGGTTGACGGACGGGTGTTGGAAATAAGGTCTGCTCTCGTAGAGGAGGTGGGCAGTGCTGTCTTCATTTTTGATGTGTCCGAAAAAGAAGCCTTGGAAAAGAGGGAGAAGGAGTTTGTCCAGAACGTGTCACACGAGTTGAGAACACCTATCACCAGCATTTGCGGGTATTCTGAACTGATTTCTTCAGGTAATGCGGACGGAAAGCATATAAGGGAGTTTTCTCTTCTTATCAATAAGGAGGCTCTCCGTCTTTCAAGGTTGATAGATGATATACTTGACCTGTCCAAACTGGAAAACTCCGGCACCACAGGTTTTATCGATGTTGATCTGAAGGCTGTGGCAACAGATGTCGCAACCGCCTTCACCGGTAGAAAGCTTGAATTGTCTTTCATTTCTCCCGGACATGTATCAGGACGTGCAGAGCTCATTTTCGAAGCTGTATATAATCTTGTTGACAATTCTTTCAAGTACAACAGGGATGATAATCCTGTCACGATAACTGTCGAAGGGACGAAGATTACTGTTTCTGATAATGGCATAGGCCTATCTGCTGAGGATAAGCAAAGGGTGTTTGACAGGTTTTATCGTGTTGACAAGTCACGGAGCCGGGAGACCGGAGGAACCGGGTTGGGATTGAGCATCGTCAAAAGAATCGCTTTGATGCATAATGCTGAAATCTCCATTTCAAGCGTCTTAGGGGAGGGAACAGCAATAACTATCGCTTTTAAGGCTTTATGATTAAACTTTACTATGGGAGTGCTATGGAATTTTTTTTAATAAAATGACATAATCTGTAAAAACGTAAAAAAAGAAAGGAGCCAACCATGTCAAATAAAAAATCCAATGTACTTCCGTGGACATTTTTAGACGATTTCCGCGGCAAGGAATTTACGAGCAAATGGCCCACGGTCAAGCAGATGTTCCATATTTCCTGCTTACGGTATCCTAATAACAGCTGTTTCAAGGTTTTTACGCCGAAGAAGATGGAATTCACATATTCTGAGGCTGAAGCGAAGATTAAGAGTGTTGCAAATTATCTTCTTTCCCGAGGGGTGAAAAAAGGGGATAAGATAGGTGTTTCCGGAAAGAACAGCCCTGAATGGGCGATTGCTTATCTTGGTGTGATATATGCCGGATGCATAGTCGTTCCACTCGATTATCTTTTGAAAGACGGGGAGATGGAGATCCTGTTGAAATTCGGCGGGGTATCAAGGCTTTTCATCGATAAGGAAAGGATCAGGAATATAGATGCAGACGGGAATGTGGGGCTTAAGGAGAAGATTTCGCTCGAGCCTGACGATCCTGATTATAGATATGTGTTGGATCTTGAGGGGCCGGATAAAGAGGGCTATGCTGCAGACAGCCAGGAGGTTGCCGCCATCCTTTTCACCAGCGGCACCACCGGTACTCCGAAAGGTGTGATGCTCACTAATGAAAACCTTGTTTCCGATTGCTATCTTGCGCAGGGGAACATGCAGCTTTATCCCACCGACGTATTTTACGCCATACTTCCCATCCACCATGCATACACCATGCTTGCGGTGTTCTTTGAGTCGTTCAGCGTTGGAGCCTGCACCGTATTTGGCAAAAAGCTTGTTGTGACACAGATTTTGAGAGAGCTCAGGGAAGGCGGGGTCACCATGTTCCTTGCTGTTCCGATGCTTTTCAATAAGATGATCGGCGCCCTTATGGATGGCGTGAAGAAGAAGGGGCTGCTGCTTTATGCCCTTATCAGGTTCATGATGGGTATTTCCGGTTTCATCAAAAAGGCGTTCGGTGTCAATGTAGGCAAGAAGATGTTCGGCTTCTTGTTGAAAAAGCTTTCACTTGAGAGCAATAGGATCTGCATTTGCGGTGGAGGACCTCTTCCCGCTTCGACATTTAAGATGTTCAATGAATTGGGAATTGATTTTGTGCAGGGCTATGGCCTTACCGAAACCAGCCCGATAACCCACCTCAATCCGACATATGCCTATATTGAGAGCAGTGTAGGAAAGGCCATCCCAGAGGTTGAGGTCAAGATTGTCGATCCTGATAGCGAGGGCAACGGTGTTATCTATATCAAAGGTCCAATGGTGATGAAAGGATATTACAACAACGAGGAGGCCACCAGGGAAGTGCTGTCCGAGGATGGCTGGCTCGACACTGGAGATGTCGGTCATGAGGATGCCAATCACTACCTTTATCTCACAGGAAGGGCTAAGAATATCATTGTCACCGATGGTGGAAAGAATGTTTTCCCCGAGGAGATCGAGGATCATTTCCAGCTTTACGGGGAAATCGAGCAGATCTGCATAATCGGTTATCTTGCCAACGCCGCTACAAAAGCAGAGGGTATCAGAGCGATCGTATATCCCTCCGATGCGGCTAGAAAACAGTATGATAAGGCAGGGCTGGAAAAGAGGATTTCAGAAATCATCCATGATGTGAACCAGGAGCTTCAGAGCTATAAGAAGATTACAAGGATTGATGTTGTTGACGAGCCGCTGAGCATGACAAGCACCAAGAAGATAAAGAGAAACGATGTCAAGGCCAAATACGGAGATTGAAATAATCCTTGGTTTTCGGGGTCGGCGATGAACCGGCCCTTTTCTTTGACTCTGAAACAAAAATGTAGTAGGGTGATAATATGGAATTAAAAAGTTATCAGAGGGCATTCCTCCGCTCCCAGGCACAGCTTTTGGATCCTGTTGTGAGTGTGGGCAAGGATGGCCTGAGCGATGGTGTTGTAAAAGCTCTTGATGAAGCGCTTATGCATCATGAATTGGTCAAAGTTCGCTTCCAGTCGTTTAAGGATGAGATTTCAGACATCTCCAGACAGCTGGAAGAGCAGACGGGATCGACATTGGTTTCAACAACAGGATTCACAAGTGTTTTCTTCCGCCAGGATCCGAAAGATCCGGAAAGGATATATAGGATCTGAAAAGGAAGGGATGTGTTGATGGGCTAACCCAACAAAGTTGGAGGAAGCAAGAGCTGCGCTATTGGTTTTCGGTATTGCTCCGGAGATCGGTAGCGTAGTTTTTTTAGATTCCGACTTCGTCATACCATACATCTCAGGTGCTTACTGGGCTATCTTATTTCTAGAACGTTTTCTGAAAGCTGCGGATCCTCTGTAATGAATTGCTCTCCCACATTTTTTAAGCTTTTTATTCCTCCTTCATTTTCCTTATGTGCAAGCCCGTTGTATTGGTTGCTGAATGCGACGCCTGCTTCATGTGGAAATCTGTTTTCCAAACATATAAAAAAACCTCCAAATGCCATTTTAGACATTTGAAGGTTGATCAGGTGTGGTATCCTCCAACCTTAAATTATTTTTCCTGTTCAAGTGCAAGGGTTTTTGTGGTTATATCGCATACGCTTGCCGGTCCGTAATACTGGATGGCACCGGGGAAGGTGTAGCAGGTCTCAACCGCCCATTTTTCTCTCCTTTCGGAAAAATATCTGAACGGAGCTCCACCAAGCTCCACAAGAGCTTTCCTGATAACAGGCTTTTTAGCTCCATGTCTCTGCTCCATGTTCATCATCTTGGTAATTGGGATTCCTCCAGCCTTCCATTCCGTTGCAGGTTTTGACAGGTTGGTGATCGTTGAAAGATAACCTGTGTAGCCGTAGCTGATGAGCATGAAGGCATTATAACCAAGGCTGTAGCAGTAGTCCGCGTCGAAATTCGACGGGAATGCGCATCTTCCCTCATAGCCGAAGAAATGATTAAGGGCGCTGAATTTCCCATTGTACTTTCCTTCAGCTTTCATCTTCTTCAGCTTTGCTTCCACCAGACTGATGATGAGCTTTTCGGTTTCAATGCGGCTGACCTGCACGTTGCCATGTGGATCCCTGTCCATGAGCAGCTGCTTTTCTATATCGAGAGGAAGGATGCTGAATACTGCAAAGCTTTCCGAGCTGAGGTTCTTCTGCATGAATGCGTATTTATCTTCCCAAACGTCAAGTGCATTGAATTCCTTTTCTTTTATAGCCATGAGGTCGTTGAGCTCACCGATAAGCTTTTTGACCTCGGGAACGAATTCAATGAGTCCCTCAGGAATTATGACAACACCGAAATTGTCGCCTTTTGCAGATCTTGCCGCAACAGAAGAGGCCACCTGGTCTGCAATTGCAGAAAGACTCATCTTCTTTTCTTCAACCTCTTCACTGATCAGGCAGACATTAGGTTGGGTTTCAAGTGCACACTCCAGCGCGATATGGCTGGCGCTTCTTCCCATGACCTTGATGAAATGCCAATACTTCTTTGCGCTGTTTGCATCCCTTTCGATGTTTCCAATGAGCTCCGAATAGGTTTTGCAGGCGGTATCGAATCCGAAGGAGATCTCGATAACATCGTTCTTAAGATCCCCATCGATGGTTTTCGGACATCCGATGACCTGTACACCTGTTTTCATCTTTGCAAAGTATTCCGCAAGCACCGCGGCATTGGTATTGGAGTCATCGCCACCGATGATCACAATTGCTGTGATCCCATGCTTTTTGCATACCTCTGCAGCAACTGCAAACTGTTCTTCAGTCTCTAGCTTGGTCCTTCCTGAACCGATTATGTCAAAACCTCCGGTGTTGCGGTAACAGTCGATGTATTTGTCATCGAATTCGATGAAATTATCTTCCAAAAGGCCCGATGGACCATTTTTAAAGCCAAGCAGGACATTGTCTTTTCCAGCTTTCTTGAGGGCATCATATAATCCGGTTACGACATTATGTCCGCCGGGTGCCTGACCACCGGAGAGGATCACTCCGACGACCTGTCTCTTCTTCTCTGCGTGGTTTTCACCTTTTGCAAAAGCGACTTCTTTCATTCCATAGGTATTGGGAAAAAGCTTCTCAATTTCTTCCTGGTCACTTACCGACTGGGTGTTTCTGCCTTCTACGGCCTTGATGTTCCCGATATCATCCTTAAGCATTTCCGGCAATTTGGGCCGGTATTCATAACGTGCTTTCTGAAGCGGTGATAATTCCATGACTTCCTCCTGTAAAAGCCAAAAATTCTCTTTGCCATATTTTAACAGGTATGCGGTGGCTTTGGCAACGCATGAGCACACTTGTAATTGAGGGCAAAGGGATTTTAAGTTACAATCGACTCATGTTCAAAATCTATGTCGACGCCGACAGCCTGCCCGAAAAGCAGCGCTCGCTTCTGATAAGAAGGCTTGTAAAGGAAAACATCGTTTCCGTTTTTGCCGCAGACCGTCCGGTCAAGGACGTGATTGCAGCCATTGCGGAGCATACGGGTGCTCTCAGGGCGCAGATGAAGGGGAAGGTCCCGGATCAGGATCTGAAGAAGATAAAAAGCCCGATAAGTTTCGTTTTGGTCCTTTCCGGATTAAACAGCGCCGATGATTTTTTAGTGTCGGTTGCAGAGGAGGGTGGATTGTGCATAACCCATGATATTCCTCTTTCTGCGCGTATGATTGAAAAAGGCCTTGTTGTCATCGATGACAGGGGAAGGATCTACGACAGATCAAATATAAACGAACGGCTTGGCGAGAGGAATTTCATGACTGAAATGAGGGAAAACGGCTTTTTTGAAGAACGGCACAAACGTATTGGAAACAAGGATGTCGAGAACTTTGCAAACGCCCTCGACAAGCTGATTCTTAAGATGTCAAAGCAATAAAAAACCTCCTGGCTACGATTTGATTTGGATTTCTGGGGTAGTATGGCATGACCGTAGCTAGGAGGCAAAATGAAAATTTAAGGAAACACGATGTACTATGGGTTCTGTTAAGGAACAATCCCTTTTCCATACATGCTTCATCTTCATTAACAATATAAGTATTATCAGGTTACTTTGCAATAAGTTTTTTTTATTTTTTTTAAAAATTACAAAATCCTGCAAATCCGATTTATTGTTTGCTACTAATGAAATTATATAAAAACAAACTGTTTTGATTAAATAAATATTGTCTCAAAGTGGAGATTTTCTGTATTTTGATTTTTTCACAGATTCAATCATGATATTATTTTGTTTGAAGCAATTCAAAATACTGTATGGAATAAGTGCGCGAATGTTTTTCTGTCCGCCTGTTATGCTTGTTGGATTTTATAGTCATGGAAACAAAAATCGCTATTTATGGAAACAAATGTACTCTTCCTACCTCCTTTGACAGTAGCATCAGCTTCACATCATACAAGGATAAGATGCTTCCTGAATCCTTTGACGCAATTTTGATAGTTGATGACGATCTGCTTGAAACACTTAGGCTTACTTCTTCTTTCAGTGCCTGCGGCTGGAAGAATATCCTTGTTCTTTCCGATAGGTTCAGGTATCAGATCCTTGAAAGCCTGCTGCGGGGGAGGGCTGCAATAGTGACGGACCTCCATTTCAAGGCCGATGTGTTTAAAAAGGAGATTTATACGCCTGCTTTCACAGCTCTTGAAGTTAAGCTGTTGGATCTTCTTTCCTACGGGCTTTGCACTAAAGAGCTTTGCATAAGCCTTGATAAGAGCGAGAGGAGCATCAGGAGGATAAAAACAAAGCTGCTGGAGAAAACAGGTTTGTTTTCCACTCAGCAGCTTGTTGCATATTCGCTTGCAAGAAAGGATCAGAACTCAGCACTCTTGACATAGCGGGGATAAGGGATGACATCGCGGATGTTGCCCATTCCCGTCACATATTGCACGGCACGCTCGAAGCCAAGTCCGAATCCGGCATGAGGCACGCTTCCGTATCTCCTGAGATCGAGATACCACCAATAATCCTCGGGCTTGAGACCTAGCTCCTTCATCCTGTTTTCGAGGATATCGAGCCGCCATTCCCTTTCACTTCCTCCTATGATCTCTCCAAGGCGTGGTGCCAGCACATCCATGCCCCTGACTGTCTTACCGTCTTCATTGAGCATCATATAGAAAGCTTTGATCTCCTTTGGATAATCGGTGACGATCACAGGACGCTTTGCAATTTCCTCTGTAAGGTATCTTTCATGCTCACTCTGGATATCCGAGCCCCAATGGACGGGGAATTCGAATCTGGAATTCTCCTTTTCAAGCCTTGCTATCGCTTCTGTATAGGTCATATGCTCGAACGGGCTGTTGATGACATGTTCAAGTGTTTCGACGACTCCCTTCTGGACGAAGGAATCGAAGAATGCCATGTCCTCCGACCTTTCATCAAGCACCTTTTTGAACACATACTTCAAAAAGCTTTCCGCAACTTCCATGTCTCCTTCGAGGTCGCAGAACGCCATTTCCGGTTCGACCATCCAGAATTCCGCAAGATGCCTTGTAGTATTGCTGTTCTCCGCTCTGAAGGTGGGGCCGAATGTATAGATGTTCTTCATCGCCATGGCATATGTCTCACCATCCAGCTGTCCTGAAACGGTAAGCTTTGCCTGCCTACCGAAGAAATCCTTTGAATAATCTATCGAGCCGTCCTTCAGCCTTGGAATATTCTCAAGATCGAGTGTGGTCACCTGGAACTGCTCTCCGGCCCCTTCGCAGTCGCTGGCCGTGATAAGCGGTGTGTTGACATATACAAACCCGTTTTCCTGGAAAAATGAGTGGATTGCATAGCTCATGGTGTTCCTGACCCGTGTCACGGCTCCGAACAGGTTCGTCCTGGCCCTGAGGTGTGCCTTTTCCCTTAAAAACTCGACGGTATGCCTCTTCTTTTGAAGCGGATAATCCTGGGGGCATGGCCCGACCAACTCGATTTCCTTCGTCTCAAGTTCCACCGACTGGTTTCCCCCGAGGCTTTCGACAAGTTTACCCTTTGCCTTTATCGCAGAGCCTGTGGTGATGCTGTCAAGGAGATTATTATTTGGAAACGAAGCCTTGTCGACCACCGCCTGTATGCCCTTGAGGCAGCTGCCATCGTTGATTTCCAGAAAACAGACATTCTTGCTGTCCCGTTTCGTCCTTACCCAGCCCTCGACTGTCAAAATGTCGTCCGATGGCGTTTGTGAAAGGATTTCTTTGATTCTCTTTTCCATTTCCAATCTCCTTGATTTTTTGTTAAGGGTATTATTATACAACAGGTATAAATGGTCAATATTGGCGTTCCTGATTAAAATTCACTATGCCTGTTTTTCCTGTAAATTTTAACTGTTTTATCCATTTGATATTTCTTAAAGGTTCACAAAAAGGTTTTGCTAAAGTAATATTTGAAAAATTATCAGGGATTTTCAGACTATGCTGCAGGTGATAACAAGAAACGGAGATAGGGAAGGCCGCAAGGCTGTCATGTACCTCAAGGAGAGGAGAATACCTTTCCAGCTTGTGAATTTAGATGAAAGAAAGCTTTCCGAAAGGGAATGGGAAAGCATTTTTTCAAGCTTTGCAGAAGAAGACCTGATGGACAAAGAGTCTAAAACGTATAAGAAAAACGGATATGCATATATGGTTTTCGATGTGAAAGAGAAGCTTATGGAGAATCCGGAGCTTCTCAAGCTTCCGATTCTCAGAAGCAGGGGGAAATGTGCGTTTTTCCCAAATGAGCAATTCATTAAGGATGCCGCCGAATGATGCATTATGTGATCCTCTCAAGCGGAAGCTGCGGCAATTCATACGTTTTTTATGATGGTCAGCATTCAATTCTTGTCGATTGCGGGTTGACCTTTACCGGATTGAAGAAAAGATTGGAAGCTCATGATATCCCGCTTGAATCGATAAGGGCGCTTTTTTTGACACATCTCCATCCTGATCACAGCAAGGGGGTCGGACCCGTGCAAAGAAAATTGAAGATTCCCGCCTACGTTTCGGACATCAGTTTCAGCGTCAATGCCGAGCTTATGAAAAAAAGCCGTTTCGATATGTCGGATGAATATCTTAAAACCTTTTCTCATGGTAGCTCTTTGGATTGTTTTTCCTTCACGGTGACTCCTTTTCGGACTTATCATGACTGCCCGGGATCTTCAGGCTTTTATATTGAAAATGGTGAAAACCGTTTTTTGTTGATGACGGATACCGGATGCATCCCATTCGAGGCGTCGGAATATGCGGAGAAATCCGATGTGTTTTTCATCGAAGCCAATTATGATGATGCTCTTTTGGATGTTGGGCCGTATCCGGAAAAGCTTAAGAAACGCATCCGCGGCACATACGGCCATCTTTCAAACAGCGATGCGCTTGAATTTGCCAAGAAGTATTCAAAAATCGGCAGCGAGCTTTATTTTGTGCATATAAGTGATAACAACAATACTCCAGGTACTGTGGAGAAGCTTATGAAGGAGGGCATTCCAAGCGGCGTGTTCATACATGTCTGCGAACGGGGTGTATCCTATGAGGGATTTTGCAATGAGTAAGGAAAGAGGGAAAAAGAAGGAAAAGCCGGTGAAGATCACAAAAAAGATGTGTTCAAAGGTGAAAAGACCGGATGGGCTGAAAATGAAATTCATGACAGAATACACTTTCTGCAATTTCTACGAGGTGATATCCTCCCGTTTTTCAAAGAAAGTGATGTACCGTATATTCCGGCAGGACGATGCTGATGCGATCACATACGGACAGTTTGCCCATCATGTCAAAGCCGTTTCTTCTTATCTTCTGAAAATTGGCATCGGCAAGGGGGACAAGGTTGCAATCATGGGAGAAAGCTGTCCGAACTGGATGATATTCTATGTCGCATTGACCTCCATCGGAGCTGTTGCTGTCCCGATCCTTCCTGATTTCACACAGCGTGAGGCATCAGAAATCCTCCGCCATTCTGAAAGCCGTGCTGTAATGACAAATGTCAAGCAATGGCCCAAGGTATCTTCTTATGCAAAAGAGGCAGGCCTGCTCGTATTCCGCATGGATGATGTTTTCCATATCCCATCGAGCGTGGGATATCCAGAAGATAAGGAATTTGGGGATGCCCCCGGCGTTGGGATGAAGGAAGCAAAGATCAGCCAGGGGCTTCTTGACCAGATGAGACCCGAAGAGGATGATCTTGCTTCAATCATATATACCTCCGGCACGACCGGCTCCTCAAAGGGCGTGATGCTGACACATAAGAATATTTTGCGCTGTGCGGATTTGAACACCGATGAGTTTGTAAAAGTCAAACCGGGCTTCAAAGTGCTCTCCATTCTTCCGATGAGCCACGTGTATGAGTTCACAATCGGACAGATTCTGGTGCTGCTTCAGGGAGCGGAGGTAGTATTTTTGGGCAAACCGCCTGCAGTTTCAGTCCTCCTTCCGGCCTTGAAGGAAGTTAGACCGCATGTGATGCTCACAGTACCCCTTCTTATTGAGAAGGTTTACAGAAATGCGGTTGCCCCGACATTGAAGGAAAACAAGAAGCTTGCAAGCTTCATCAAGAAACCTATAATCGGATCCTTTGTCTATAAGGTCATCGGCAATAAGATAATGGATACGTTCGGTCATCGTCTGAAATTCTTCGGCATAGGAGGTGCACCCCTTGATCCTGAGGTCGAGTATTTTTTATATCGTGCCGGATTCCCTTATGCGATAGGATATGGCCTTACGGAAACGGCACCGCTTGTTGCCGGATGCGGGCCGCAGAGCAGCCAGCATAAGCCTACCTTTGTCGGAAAGATCGTAAAGGACGATGATGTGGTGCTCCTCGATAAGAACGAGGAAGGCATAGGAGAGATTGCCGTCAAAGGACCGAACGTCATGCTCGGCTATTACGGCAGGCCCGATCTTGATAAGGAGGTGTTTACAGAGGACGGATACTTCCGTACAGGGGATCTCGGGCTTTTTGACAAATCCGGGCGGCTTGCCATAAAAGGAAGGGTGAAGACCATGATCCTTGGACCGGCGGGTGAGAACATCTATCCCGAGCTTATCGAAAACATCATCAACAGCCAGGAATTCGTGCAGGAGAGTCTTGTTGTCTCCAAGGACGGAGGCTTGCTTGCCCTCATAAAGATAGATGTTGAGCTTATGAGCAAGAAGTTGAAAATAAGCTTGGACGATGCTAAGAACGAGGCTAAAAAGTATGTAAAGAACATGCGGAAGGAGCTCAACAGCCAGCTGTCGGTTTATTCACGCATTTCTGAAACTGAATTGCAGGAAGAGCCTTTTGACAGGACTCCCACCCAAAAAATAAAGAGATTCTTGTATCCGAAGAAGAAAAAAGAATCTGAAAACGAAAAAAATGATCAGAACTGATGATTTCAGGAGAGGTAATGCCTCTCCTTTTTATTGAATTAAGTTGTTCTTTAAATCATAATCCTGTATATGAAGGATTCACAGGATTTACGTATCAGCCGGATGGATAGTTTGAAAACTCCGGCACAAATTGCAGCCCAGCTTCCTTTTTCCGAAGAAGACAGGCAGAGGGTGCTTTCATATAGAAAAAGTGTAAATGATATCATCTGCGGCCGTTCAGGAAGGCTTCTTGCCATTGTAGGGCCATGCAGCATCCACGATCCGGATGCAGCTCTTGATTATGCGGCAAAGCTTAAGGAGCTTTCGGACAGGCTTGAAGATGATTTCTTGATCGTTATGAGAACTTATTTTGAGAAGCCAAGGACAAATCTCGGCTGGAAAGGGCTTATTCTTGATCCGGACATGGATGAAAGTTACGATATTGAAAAGGGGATCACTGTTGCACGCAAGCTTTTGTTGGATATAACCTCGATGGGGCTGCCTGTGGGATGTGAGGTTCTAGATCCGATAATCCCGCAATACATAGATGAGATAATGAGCTGGTCCAGCATCGGGGCGCGTACAACGGAAAGCCAGACCCACCGCAACCTTGCTTCCGGATTGTCTGTTGCGGTAGGATTCAAAAACAGCACGGGGGGCGATCTTTCAGCAGCGGTCAATGCAATGAAGAGTGCAAGCAAGGGCGCTTCCTTCATCGGTATCAGCAAAGATGGGCTCAATACAATTTTCCGCACAACAGGAAACGATTGCTGCCATCTGATTCTCAGAGGAGGGGAGAATGGGCCGAATTATTACGAGGACGAGGTTGAGCACGCATCGAGGATGCTGCGCGCCGAGGGCTTGAACGATGCCATATTGATCGATTGCAGCCATGCGAATTCCAGAAAGGACCCTGCAAGGCAGAAAAGGGTTCTCCGCAGCGTGATCGATCAGGTGATGTGGGGAGAAAAAGCCATCAAGGGCTTCATGCTTGAATCCAATCTTTTCGAGGGCTCGCAGAAGATCACGGGAGATTGCAAAAAACTTAAATACGGTGTGTCGGTTACCGACGCATGCATTGGATGGGATGAAACGGAGCGTATCCTTGTAAATGCATCCCATCTCTTATCCGATTGGAAGAAAAAAGGAGGCAGGGTGGACGTACTATGAGCAAAAAGGTTTTGGTTTATCTGGCAACAGGTTTTGAGGAGGCTGAAGCGATCATCCCTGTGGATATGTTCCGTCGCGCCGGATACGAGGTTGTTCTTGCCTCAATACAGGAACAGAAGGAAGTTGTGAGCTCCCATAATGTCAAAATCACCGCAGACAAGCTTGCAGATGAGGTTTCCTTGGAGGATTTCGATGCTGTCTTCCTTCCTGGAGGAATGCCCGGCTCCATAAATCTCAGCCAGAGCTGGCTTGTCAACAGCAAGATCATCGACATGGCTTCAAAAGGCAGGATAGTCAGTGCGATCTGCGCCGCTCCAAGCGTTGTGCTTGCAAATGCCGGATTGCTTGATGGAAAAAGGGCCACCTGCTATCCCGGCTGTGAAAAGTATAGCAAGAAAGAGGATTTCTCCTCTTCTGGAGTAGAGGTTGATGGGAACATCATCACCGGTAAAAGCGCAGGCTATGCGTTCGATATTGCCTTGGCTGTGATAAAAAGCCTTTCAGGTGCTGATGAGGCTGAAAAGACCGCGCGTTCCGTTTATTTCACCAGAGGCTGAGATCTCAGATGCCTGAGGCCTTCTTCAGCAATCCATAGGTGAGGAAGGCCCTTTGTATGAAATAAGCGTAGAAATCTTCTTTGCATCCTGCTTGGCTGTATTCATGTTCAAGCGGGATGAGCACGCATTCGATGAATTCCTCCAGTGCCTTTTTAAAGGAAAGCTCCCTTGAGAATTCCTTTTCCTGATAAGCCCTGTAGCATTGCACTAAGGCGTACACGGAAGGAATCTCGTTATCCTTGAACATTCTTTTGGTCTTTCTTTCAATCAGCGCTTCTTCGAGTTTCTTCATATAAGGCTCCATAAAAGAATTTCCTTTTGTCGTGCATAATATAATACACCGGGCTGATAACGTCAAGAGATGTAAAAAAATTAATATTTTCTTAATAATTTCTTTGAAAATAAGAAATAATTAAAAATAAATCAATAATTATTGTGCTTTAGCCTCTGCTTTTAGGATATCCCTGATCTCCTCAAGCAGAATGATATCCTGAGGCTTTGCAGGGACTTTTTCCGCTTCTTTTTTCTTGGCATCGTCATCCGCTTTTTTCTGCAGATCCCGGAGTCTGTTGAATCCTTTCACTATCCAGAACACAACAAATGCTATTATTATGAAATTGAGGACTGCATTGAGAAGCTTGCCATATCGTATGGCCACTTCCGCAGTGTTTTCCCCGGCTTTCCTCAATACTATCTTGAAGGAGCTGAAATCGGTTCCTCCGAGCAGAAAACCTGCAATAGGCATTATTATGTCGTTGACTATAGAGTTTGTGATTGCAGAGAATGCCGAGCCCATTATGACACCGCAGGCCAGATCCACCACCGAACCTCTTGCGATGAATTTCTTGAATTCGGAAATTATTTTGCTTTGTTTCATTTTATCTTGTTTTCCTTGTTTGTTATTTTTTGTAATATATTGTCAGAAAAATTGCAGGGGGGCAACACATTATGGTTATTGTCGACGGCTATAGGTCGATTTTGGATCCTCATGATACGGAGAAGGCTATCAAAGCCGCAAAGGATATCTTTGAAAAACAGCTTTCAGGAGCTCTTCGGCTCAGCAGGCTGACAAGTCCTCTTTTCGTTCCCTCGGGAAGTGGTATAAACGATGACCTGAACGGAGTGGAAAAACCTGTTTCATTTGCTGTGAACGCTCTTGGTGGCAGGCAGATGGAGATCGTACAGTCCCTTGCCAAGTGGAAGAGGATGGCGTTGGCCGATTACGAGATTGCTCCGGGACGTGGGATTTATACGGATATGAACGCCCTCCGTCCTGATGATACTGTGGATGCGATCCACAGCGTATATGTCGACCAGTGGGATTGGGAAAAGTCGATCAGGTTCGAAGACAGGAATCTGGATTATCTGAAAAACACAGTACGTGATATTTACCATGCGATAAAGAGGACTGCGTTCCTTTTGGAGGAGCTTTATCCTCAGCTTGTCGATTATCTTCCTGAAGAGATCACATTCATCCATTCGGAGGACCTTTTGAAGCAGTATCCGGATCTGGAGCCGCAGGATAGGGAAAGGGAGGCTGCAAAGCGTTACGGAGCCGTATTCATCATTGGAATCGGGGCACCTCTTGAGGACGGAAGACCACATTCTCAGCGCGCTCCTGATTATGATGACTGGTCTACGGAGACCTGGCCCGGATACCATGGCCTGAACGGGGATATCATCGTTTGGGACAGTGTCAGGAACGACAGCCTGGAGCTTTCAAGCATGGGCATACGTGTCGACAGGAACGCACTTTTAAGGCAGCTGGACATCAAGGGCTGTCAGGAGAGGAAGGATCTTTATTGGCATAAGAGGCTCCTTGCCGGAGAATATCCCGAGTCTGTCGGAGGAGGCATAGGCCAGAGCAGGCTCTGCATGTTCCTTTTGCATAAGTGCCATATCGGCGAGGTCCAGGCTTCGGTCTGGAGTGATGAGGATCGTGCGGAGGCAAAAGAGAAGGGCGTCTATCTCATTTGACGTATTCCAGGATCCTGAAAACAAGCCTTTCGGGACGGAAGAAGGAAATGCCGGCGGCAAATCTGATTTGTGCCGGCATTTTCCTTAATGCAGGGCTTTTCCTGATGTCCAGCTCGTCTTTATATGAAAGGCTTCCTGTTTCAAAGCTTCTGTTGTTTTTTATCGATGATCTTATTCCAAGCCCGGGATGGGACAACTTTACCATCTTCATCCCTCTTTGTGTGTAGGAGTCGAAAAGAATTCCCAGCCTTTCGAATTTCTTTTCCAACTCACAGAAGATGCGTTTGATGCTTTCTTCCTCAAGATACATGAAAACCCCTTCTGCAATCACAACTGCGTTTTTTCTCACTTTCACGGTTTCAAGCCATGAAGCATCGGATATGTCGGCAGAGAGCATATGGTGGTTTTCCGTTTCCTTATAGTATTTTTTCCTTAGATGAATAATTTGTTCAAAGTCTATATCATACCAGCAAAGAACTTTTATTTCAGTGCGGCCATACCTGTCATCCAAACCGCATCCGAGGTGGATGACAACAGGATCCTCCAATTCTTCCAGCTTTTTTTTCAACCACATATCATAAAGACTGCTTCTGAGGCTAAGGAGGATGATTTGGGAAGAGGGGATAGAAAGAGTAGGGATTTTATCCTTTTCATTTTCCCAAATCCGTTCTGCCATCATATCAGAGATGCCGTACCTGATGCTTGCAGCATATCTTGCGTATATGGTCATAAGAGCTGTCTTGGATACATGTTCCATAGTTTAAGAATAATATGTCTAAAAAGGAATTTAAAGATAAGTTATAATATTAGTTTATTGTCCGTTCTATACTTAGAGCAATTATATTTTAGGTAGAAACAGCATAAAGAACTAGATACCGAAGATTTTCTTGCCTTTTGTAAGTACGAAGCCATCAATAATGAGTTGGATTATATGAAATCAAGGATAAGAGTTTAGCAAAAGTTTTATTTTTCTACTTTTAAAGAAAGCGTTAATCCTTATTTGTACAGTAATTCAAAACTATCAAGAATTCAGTTGAAAACTGTACTCTAAGCCTCAATGGTAGGTAATTTATCCTTAGTCCTTTTTCTTTCTGATCAGTGTCGAGAGAAGGGAATGGGAATAACAACTAGTCTACAACGATTGAACATGGTCATAAATTAATCATCATTAGGCTGAAGATTTTTCTTTTTTATGCTACTTTTTCAGACTTGGAGTCTGAACTATATTATTAATGATTTAAATTTATAAGAAAAAAATAAGCCAGAGATTGGTGTCTCTAGCTTTTATACTAAAAAAAAGCTTTAGCGAGAGAGGGACTCGGACCCCCGACCGACCGGATATGAGCCGGTTGCTCTACCTACTGAGCTATCTCGCCGATTTGCAACATTGAGATGATACTTAACCATGAGAGGCTTGTCAATTACTTTATGGGAAATTAATGGTTATTAAGTAAAAATATCAGAAAAACATCGTGAAATAAAAAAACCATATGGCATCAACCATATGGTTCAGCTGCGGCCGAGAGAACTCGAATCTCCAAGCCCTTTCAAGCACTAGCACCTCAAGCTAGCGTGTCTACCAATTCCACCACGACCGCATTACTTGGTACTCAAGTAATCTACTATTTTTAGGGTGTTTCGTCAACATATTTGCAATTTTTTTTGAATAATTTTGTAACTGATTGCAGGGTAACGAGATAGCAAATTTAAATGGAGGGTAGGGGCTTATAGCCGTTTTTAAGAAAGAAAAAACATACCATTGCTCTCATAAAATCAATTTTATCCGTTCAAAAGGAACGGCGCCCAATTGAAAGCCTCTTCCTTTTCCTTCTTTTCCGCTTCCTCTTGCTTTTTAACGTAATAGATGATCCTTTCAGGAACCAGCGAAAGCCCCGCATCAAACCCTTCTTGGAAAATGATGCTTGTAAGCTCATACATGCAGAATCCAATCGCATGATCTTTTACATGTATTGCAGATAATGCCTGCGCCACCGCCCTGACCAATGCACGGTCTGCTTTATCTTCCAATTTTCCTGCAAATGAATGCAGACCAAGGATGTATCTCCTTGCCTCGCTCATCTTGACAATTCCTTGGCTCCAGCTGCGGCAGGTCTCGATTGCTTCATTTATCGGCCATCTGTTTGAATACCGTCCAAGAAGATATGCGGCAGGTTCCTTTATAACCTCGAACGCCCAAAGGACCACCGCTCTCCGGTTCATAGCTTCAATTTTTTCGTAAACAGGAAAGAGGATGGGATCGGTTTTCTTAAAAAGGATCACGCACCCCCTGTCATATCTCGATGCGATATCATCCATACCCATATGATAACAGCATATTTTAATTCGGGCAAATCAGACGTTTTTGTTCCTAAGCCTACCCAAGCCCTGGATGACGCATTCAACAACATCTCCTTTTTCCATCCCTCCGATTCCCTTGGGAGTGCCGGTGAGGATCACATCGCCTTTTTTCAGCGTCATGACGGATGAGATATAGCTGATGAGGAACGGCACGTTGAAAATCATGTCTGCCGTGTTGCCCTTTTGTCTGAGCTGCCCGTTTACAAAGCTTTCTATCTCCACGTTTTCCGGGTTTATCTCATCGCAGATGTATGGTCCGAGTGGCAAGAATGTGTCAAAGCCCTTGCAAATGGTCCATTGCCCGCCTTTTTCCTGCAGGTCCCTGGCTGTAACATCATTTGCAATCGTGTATCCAAGAACATGATCGTAGGCATCTTCAATGCTGACGTTCTTTGTGTCTTTTTTCATCACCACTGCAAGTTCTGCTTCAAAGTCCACCCTTTTGGAAATGGAAGGATGGATTATCTCGTCATCAGGTCCTATTGCAGATGTGCTCGGCTTGAGAAAGACTACAGGCTTTTCAGGCTTCTGCATTTCAAGCTCTTTTGCATGGTTGATGTAATTCAAACCTATGCAGACCGCCTTTGAAAAGACAGTGGGGCATAGGAGCCTTACTGCGCCAAGCTCATATTTTACGCCTTGGGCAAGATCACCTTCGTACCATTGGCCTACAAACGGTGTTATGATCCCGCCGTCGAGAATTCCGTATCTGGTTTCATTGTCCTTTGTCAAGAATCGCACATATTTCATGAATCACCTCTTAAGTACATCATAGCTTACAACATTTTCAAATCCAAGCTTCAGATAAAGACGCTTCGCCTCCTCAGTCTGGCAGAAAAGATATAGCCTCTTCAGGGATGGATCTGAAATAAATGCATGGTTTATGAGCCGACGGAGAACTTTTGACGCATATCCTTTTTTCCTATATTCAGGATCGGTGCAAACGCTCAGGATCAAATCGGCATTTCTACCAGCACTGCTTATAAGCCTTTTGCCGCCGATTGCTGCAACTATTTGACTGTGCAGCTGTCTCTGCTCAAGCCTTTCGATGATGAAATCTTCCCTGCTTCCCGAGTATATATCCGAATATCCGTCGATCCTATCGTACAGACATGTGAGCGCATAAAAAGCTTCAGGGCTTTTCAATATGCGGGCCTGCCTGCAGTCCTGCGGGCATTTTTCCTTTTCAAGCGCCATCAAAAGGCTTTTGTCATCGGAAAGGAAATTTATTTTCCCCTCCATCTCCGCTAGCAATGAGGAAGGGGAGATGAGAATCCTCCACTCAAGGTTATTTATGAAGGAAAAGACTTCGTTTTGCTTTCCTGTTTCTCCAGCCAGATGAATAATCAATGATGAGGAAATAAGAATGAAAAGCTTTTTTTCTCCATCCGAGGTGCTGCAAAAAAGCTTTTTTTCATGACTGTTTTCAAGGGCGGCGATGAAGAAATGGAATTCCTTTTCCCTTCCTTTGAGATGGAAAAGCACGGACTGGTAGTCCGTGCTGGAAAGTTTAGTGATCATTTTCCACAGAATAAAGATAATCGAAATAATCGAAATCCGAGCTTAATATCTTGTCCAGATCCGATAATGTGAGCTTATAGGATTCCAGCAGCGTCCATAGCTTGAAGAATTCCGGATCCTTACTGTATGCATCCGCATAGATTTTAGCGGCCTTCGCATCCGCTTCTCCCTTTATCTTCTCGCTTTCGGCATAGGCTGCGGAAAGTATCGACATCTTGTCATTATCGGTTCTTCCCTGCCATGATGCAAGCTGTCCACGCCCGAATGACCTGTATGCCTCTGCAATCTGGTTCCTTTCCTTTATCATGCGGGTATAGACGCTTTCTGTAAGATCGTCCGAATACCTGATCTGCCTGATTATGATGTCTTCAAGCTCTATTCCGTATATGAGTGTCAGCTCCTTTGCCTGAGAAAGCATCATATTTGAAAGTCCTTCACGTCCTATTGATATCTCCTGCTGCTTTGTATCGGTTGCGGTAAGGCTCCTGAGCGTTTCCTTGTCCTCGAGATCCTCGATGTTCCCCACATCCTCCTCGATCTTGATGCTGTTTATGTCGTTGCTGCTCCGTACCGCCTCGTTTAGATAGTTCTCGCTTATTACTGTTCTTATTGTGGAATCAAGGATATCGTTGAGCCTTGCAAGTCCGCCCTGCAGTGTGTTTACGGTTTCATAGAACCTTTTTGCATCGCTTATCCTCCATCTTGCGGTGGCATCGACCCATATGAACTGGTTTTCCTTTGTCGGTATCCTTTGGGCATCCCCGTCCCAGCTTAGAAGCTTTTTCGGATATTTGACAACATTGTCTATTACAGGCATCTTGAAAGAAAGGCCTGCATTTTCATCCACCCGCACAATCTTTCCGAATCTGGTTATTACGGCCATCTGCCCCTCATCAAGGACGTAGAACGGACCTAGAACAAAGAATATGACAAGAATCACCGCGGCTATTACAAGAGTTGTTATGAGTTTTTTCACTGCGCACCTCCCATCACATCTGCAAATGGCAGGAAATTTCCGAGGTTCTTGTCAATCAGTGTAAGCTTTCCGTTTCCGTTCTTGAGCACCTCTTCCATCGTCTCGATGTAAAGTCTTGTGCGGGTTATGTCCTCGCTGTTTTTGTATTCATCCAAAACCGAGATGAATCTGGCAGCATCACCTGTAGCCCGGTTGACACGCTCTGCAGCATATCCCTGCGCCTGCAAAACAAGCTTTTCCGCTTCTCCCTGTGCGGCTGGGATTTCCTTGTTGTAATATTCTTTACCTTCGTTGATATACCTGTTCATATCCTGGATTGCCTTGTTCACATCTTCAAACGCATCCTGCACATCCCCTTCGGGAGGAACGATGTTCTGGAGCTTTACCGTGACAATCTGGATTCCGAAATCATAACGGTCGAAAATTTCCTGCATAAGTGTCTGCGCATCATATTCTATCCTTGTCCTTTGGTCTGTCATCACGGATAGAATCGGCATATCTCCGACCAGCTGGTTCATGACAGACTGGGATATATCCCTTATGGTCCTTTCTTTTTCATTTATGCTGAACAGCCATGCCCTTGGATCACTGATGTAGTATTGCACAATCCATTCCACGGATACAATGTTAAGATCTCCTGTGAGCATGAGGGATTCATCCTCCCTGACCTGGCTTCCCGATAAGGATGTGCCCGTTTCATCGGTGGAGCGGTAACCGAAGGTGAGCGTCTGCACCACCTGGGTCTGCACGTTGTGGTTCTCCTCGATTCCGAACGGAAGCTTCATCTGCAGCCCTGGGCCAACGGTGCGGACATACCTTCCACATCTCAAAACAACTGCGTTCTCCGTCTGGTCGACAACAAAAAAGCTGGTCATCAGTGCAATCAACACGATCAGCGCGACTATGACGAAAACAATCAGCTTAGGGGAGATGTGGAAATCGGATCTTCTTCCACGCCTTGCCTGAAAATTGTTTTCTTGGTTTTCCATGCTATTGAATATATCAGCTGCAAAACAAAAATGGAAGGATTGGGATTGGTTGTCTTGTCAATTGAAAAGGATATGCTAACGAGTTATAATGAGCAGGAAATTTTTTCAGGAGAAAAGCTTTGAAAAAGAGATTAGTTACTTCAGCACTCCCGTATGTCAACAATGTGCCTCATCTGGGCAATCTGACCCAGGTCCTTAGCGCGGATGTGTTTGCACGCTTCTGCCGTCTCAGAGGATATGAGACCCTTTATATCTGCGGTACGGATGAGTATGGCACGGCAAGCGAGACCCGGGCGCTTCAGGAAGGCGTGAGCCCGAGGGAGCTTTGCGACAAATACCATGAGATCCACAAGGAAATCTATAAGTGGTTCAATATCAATTTCGATTATTTTGGACGTACATCCACTGAAAAACAGACAGAGATCGTCCAGCACATATTCAACAAGGTGGATGAAAACGGCTATATCTCCGAGAGGGAGATGACACAGCTGTATTGCCCGGAGTGCAAACGGTTTTTAGCCGACCGTTATGTAAAGGGAACATGCCCGCATTGCGCAAGCGAGGATGCCCGTGGCGATCAGTGCGACGCCTGCGGAAAGCTCTTGGAGCCAACCGAATTGGTCAACCCGAAATGCTCGGTGTGCGGGAGCACCCCGGTCCTGAAATCAACAAAGCATCTTTATATCAATCTGCCGAAGGCGCTCCCTCTTTTGAAGGATTGGATGGACAAGGCCAGCGTGGAAGGATTTTGGGCAAAGAATGCTGTCCAGATCACCAATTCCTGGATCCGCGACGGGCTGCAGGAAAGGTGCATAACCCGTGATCTCAAGTGGGGAATACCTGTTCCAAAGCCCGGATTCGAGGATAAGGTTTTTTACGTTTGGTTTGATGCTCCGATCGGCTATATTTCCATTACTGCAAATGCGGTGGAAGACTGGCAATATTGGTGGAGGGATCCCGAGAATACCGAGCTCTTCCAATTCATAGGAAAGGACAACATTCCATTCCATACTGTCATCTTTCCTTCCAGTCTGCTTGCAACTGGTGAAAAATGGACGATGCTTTATCATATGTCTTCGACCGAATACCTTAATTACGAAGGTGGTAAATTCAGTAAATCGAGAGGTATCGGCGTATTCGGCAACGATGTTCAGGAAACAGGGATTCCCGCCGATTGCTGGAGATTCTATATGTTCTACAACCGCCCTGAAAAGAGCGATTTCACCTTCACCTGGAAGGATTTCCAGGACAAGGTCAACAAGGAACTGATCGGTAATCTTTCTAACCTTGTAAATAGGACGCTCAGCTTCATTTCCAGGTTCTATGGCTCCAAGATCAGCTCTTATTCCATTTCCCAGGAGCTTTATGCTAAGGCGTTGGAAAAGGAGAAGGAGATTACAGATCTTCTTGAGAGGGCAGAAGAGCGTGATGCGCTTCACGCCATCTTCGAATTGTCCGACATGGGTAACAAGGCTTTCCAGGACGGCGAACCGTGGAAGGTCAAAAACGAGGATCCCCAGAAGGCCGCAGATCTTCTTGCGACCCTTTATTTCATCATCCGCGACCTTGCAGTGATGATCAGTCCTTATATTCCCTCTACAGGTGAGAAGATCCTTTCCTTCCTCGGACGCGAGGGCTCTGTCTGGTCGGATGTGGGAAAGACTGAAGGGGAGGTGCGGGTTGAAAAATGCGAGCTCCTTTTCTCAAAGCTTGAGGACAAGCTTATAGAGACTCTTCGTGAGCGCTATTCCGGATCTCAAAGCGAAAGAATTGAAAAGAAAGAAGAACAAGTCAAAGAGGAAAAAATGAACAATAATCAGAATGAAGAACTCAGCCTTGTGGATTCGTTCAAGAAGAAGGTTATTCTCAAGGTTGCAAATGTCAAGGAAGTCGAACGTCATCCGAACGGGGACAAGCTTTATATTCTCAAGCTCGACACAGGAGAGCCGGAATTGAGGCAGATAGTCTCCTCGATCGTGCCTTATTATAGGGAGGATGAGCTTCTTGGAAGGAACATCGTGATCGTTTCCAATCTCAAGCCGGCAAATTTCCGCGGGGTAAAGAGCTATGGAATGCTCATTGCGGCCTCCGATAAGGATGATCATGATCATGCTACCTGCGAGCTTGTGTTTGCAGATGAATTTCCTGTCGGAGCCGTGATGGAATTCGACAATGAGGAGAAGGTTGAGAAGATCACCACTTATCTCAAGAGCGAGCATTTCTTTGCAATGCCCATGAAGACTGTGAACGGGGAAGTCTGTGTGGACGGCCTTCCTTTAGGATATGAAGGCAAACACCTTAAGGTTTACAAATATGTCAATGGAAACGTTGGCTGAGGAGGAGAACATGGAAATTTCCAAACTTGAAGGGCTCGGGAACGAGGATATCGTTCTTGAAATTCCGGAAGACGCCACCGATGTGGCCGTCGTCTGCTACACGGATGTCGACCAGGACTATAAGGAAGACGAGGATCTTTATGATGCCACTGTAACCACGTTCTTCGATGTGATCTACTCGAATGGTGATGTGGATACGGTTGAAAGCTCAACCTATGATCTTGAGGGTGTGGATGAAGATGAGCTTGAGGATGCACTCGAATCTGATGACGTAACAGTCGAGATCTCAACATTCTTCTCCATTCTTTCCCAGCTCAGGGCTGCAGGATTCAAGGCCGGAGGAAAATGCGTCAGAGATTTTCTTAACGATTTTTCATCCGTTCTTTACTTGAGGAGAAAGTGAGATTCCTTTCAATTTCATTGTTTTGGCCGCATCCGATGGGTGCGGCTTTTTTGTAGAAAAGTCTCATCCGAGTCTTTTTACCGCATCCTTGAATTTGTCTCCGCGGTCGAACTCGCTGTCGAACATACCATAGCCTGGGCTGCCTGGCGCAAGGAGGATTATCTGGGTGCTGTTCGGCTTTTCTTCGATTCTCTGCTCTGCTTCCTTTTTCGCCGCATCTACCGCTTCATCCATGCTGTTGTACGGCCCCAGGTATTTTCTACCTGTTCTGTCCATCACCGCTGCCAGCTTATCTGAAAAAGTGCCGTTAAGCAGTATGATCGTAGTAGCCATTTTGAAAGGATATCTCATCCCTGTCGGATCGATATTGTTCTTATCCGATCCACCGCATATGAGGTGTATGGAGGCTTGTCCAATCATTTTCATTGTGAACAGAACTGATTCGGGAAGTGTTGCCGCACTGTCGTTTATATATAGTATTCCGTTTTTAAGGGCAACATGCTCCATCCTGTGGGGTATACCTTTATAAGATGAGAATGCCTTTGCTATTTCCGCCTTGTGGCAGCCGAATGTTTTCAGCACCTCATAGGCGGACTCCAAAGGTTCCCTGTTCTTATATGGATTCCAGACTGTTGGAAAGAATATTATGTTTTTCTTGTTGAAGCTGACCTTAGTAAGAAAATTCTGTTTGGCATCCTTATATACGAGTGCTTTTTTCACCCAAGGACCAAATATCTTGTATACTTCCTTTTTTTCGCTTTTATTGCTATCTGCTTGTCTGGTGAGAAGAACACAGTCGATGGTTGGCCAGCGGCTGTATAGAAAATAATCGGTATCGGAAATCTGCCAGTTTGTCATCTCAAGCACAAGGTGTGTATAAACATCATCCCCTTTTTCAATTATGTCCTTGAGTATATGGAAGCCTGATACTCCGATCGAGCCACACATGGCAGCTCTTGCACCCATCAGATTGAGCGCATGCACCAAAGCCGATGCGACACTTGTCTTGCCCTTGCTGCCTACTATTATGACTATCTTCATCTTTTCAACAGCAGGATGCTTTAAAAGGGCGGCAAGATCGTTTGTGATCTCTTTTGCATTTCTCAATATCGACAGATTAAGGGGGATGGTTGGCGCTTTTACGAGTATGTCATAGTTTCTGACAGTGGAGGCATCCAGCTTCTCAAAACGGACTGTTATGCCTTCTTCCTCAAGCCTTGCAGCTTGAGCGGCATAGGATTCTTCCTCCCTTTGCTCATAAAGGGTCACCTCATGGCCGTAGCTGTTGTAAAACTCAGCAGCTTCCACGCCTGATGAGTGCGGACCGAAACCTATGACCAAAACCTTCATGCTTATTATCATAATAAAAAAATTGTCCAAATACAAATGATGATCATCAAACTTTCATAGCGAGAAATAACTATTACAGCCCGAGTATTGGCGAGCTGGTGGAAGAGGGGATGTTTTTTAGGTTTTCCTATTGACTAAAGTCATTGAAAACACTGATAATAACCGGGTAATTACATTTTAAATCCATATGGATAAGGAGCATTACTGTGCCTTGCGGAAAGAAAAGAAAGAAGCATAAGATTGCAACTCATAAGAGGAAGAAGAGACTCAGAATGAACAGACACAAGAAGAAGTAATTCCTCTTGCAATCTATTTGGCCTACCATCGGGGAGTATCTCCGGTGGTATTTTTTTTAAACCGGCAGGCTGGACCTGCCGGAAAAGATATGGAGATGAATGAAAAGGAATTGATGTCCGCTTTATGCCGGAGATCAATTTCCAAATAACTTGGATATCATTGAAATATGATAGACGGGGCATGTGTCCAATCTTTTTAAATTTTTTTCAAGTTCTTTTCATCATGGCACAACAACCATCTGATAGTTCCTAATTTTGCTCTGCATGTTTTTTAATACGTTTGTTGAAAAGCAGGCTTCTGTCCAATATAATCTTGATTTATGAAAATAACAGGTTTTCCGTTCCAGGTCGATGGAGATGCTTCATCAATCTGGATCGACAAAAGCAACGATGGTTATGTTTTGACCTATCAGGCAAGGGTCAAGGTGCTTTACAGGATGGGGGATGAACGGGATTTTTCCCTGCGTCTCAAAATAAACGGTACCATGTATCACTTCACTTCAACTCTCAAAACCGATATGCCAAATGCTGTGGTCAGCCTCAATCTTCTTGAGAATACTGAAAAGGGCACCTTGTTTAAGATGGTTATCAGGATAACGGGAATCGTGATAGAGGAGCTCGATATTTTTAATTGAGCACGTTTTTCCTGGGATCCCATTCCTTTTCAGCCTCCAACGTCCCCTCTTTCAAAAGGATCTGCAGCGCCAGATGTGCGAGTCTGAGCCCGAAAATTGCGGTGACTGTTGGCAGAGAGCCCAGCATGACACGTTTTCTTCCCCGATCAAGGATTTTATCATCGAATTCCAATTGTTCGTCTTCTTCTGGCGGAATGAATTTGTAATTCACCCTTTCAGGGGAGAATATGGTCATGAAAGAACAGTCCACACCCCGTTTCCTTAATCCACTTCTGACACATCTGGCCAAAGGGCATCCCCATGTATCTTTCAAAGGTGCGCACATTATCATCGACGGATCCTTTCTTAATGCGGCCCCCATGCTTGAAATGACTGGAATTCCAGTTTTCACCGCAGCCTCCAGAAGATCGATTTTAGGATTAAGGCTGTCTATGCAGTCTATGATGATATCTGCATCGGAAAAGATTTTTTCATGATTGTTTTTGCACACGAACTCATCGTATGCATCTACCTGGGCCATTGGATAAATATCTAATACCCTTTCTTTTGCAAGCTCTGCTTTGCTTTTCCCGATTGTCGAGTGAAGCGCCAAAATCTGTCGGTTGATATTTGTCTCGCTTATTTTGTCGAAATCCGCAAGGCTGAATCGTCCTATGCCGCTGCGCGCCAAAGCCTCAAGGCAGAAGCCCCCGACAGCTCCGAGTCCTATGAGAGCAACCTTTTTTGAATGCAGAAGGTCGACGTTCTCATCTCCTATGAATCTTGAAATCCTTAAAAATTGCCTTTCCATAACAGCCTGCCAATTTCAATTGCCTCTTTTTCCACATCTCTTTTCGAATCCTCTTTGAGTTTGGCATATAGAGAATTCAATACATTTTTCTGTTCTATGCCGGTTTTCATGTCGCTCTCGATAAGAAAGGGAAGGGTTGTGATTTTTTGATAATCCCGTAGGAATATGCATCCAGGGCCGAGGCTTATGAAACAGTTTGATTGCACAATCTTTTTTGCAACCTCGTAACTGGAATTGAAACCATGGAATATCACCTTTGCCACCCCGATTTTTTTGATGATCTGAAGTGCCTCCTCCGTTCTTCCCACGCAATGTACACTCAATACCCTGTCCATATCCTTTGCCACCTTGCAAAGAAAGCAGAAGATCCTTTTCTGCTCCTCCATGTCCTCAAACCGTCTGTCAAGACCGATTTCTCCAACTCCCAGCAAAGGATGCTCTTCAAGAAGACCGCAGATTGTGTCGGCATCGATATTTTCGATCCAAGGCAGCGTTCCGATTGAAAGCCATCCGTTTCCACCAACAAGTCCAAGTTCGCTTTTTTCAACGATGTTTATGTATGCGTTTTCATCATCATCTCCGTGATGCGCATGGAAATCAAACATGATCTGATGATAACCCATCCAGCTTTTATTTTCACCCCTTCTTGATTATTCCTTTGTTTGTTGTAATAATGGCCATGTAAGGGAGTAGTCAGCACATAGGTGCTCCAAGGTCAACAGACTGGATTTTCCTGGTCTTGGTGTAAATGACGAGACTTATCTGTATCACAGGTGGTCTGCGTCATTTTTTTTATGCCGGCTGCCGGAAACGGGGGAGATTAAATGGGATTGTTCGAACTATTTTTAATCGCAGTGGGATTGAGTATGGATGCATTTGCGGTTTCGGTGTGCAAGGGCCTGGCTACCAAGCAGGTCGGGGCTTCCAATATGCTGTGCGTCGGGCTTTGGTTTGGTGTTTTCCAGGCCTTGATGCCGCTTATAGGCTATTTCCTTGGACTTAATTTCCAAAGCATGATCGAATCGGTCGACCATTGGATTGCATTTCTGCTGCTTGCCGCAATAGGGGCAGGCATGATCGTCGAAAGCCGCAAGATGGAGCCGGAGGATGCCTGCTATGGAGCAAAGGCGATGTTTCCCTTGGCTGTGGCTACAAGCATTGATGCTCTTGCTGTAGGTATTTCTTTTGCAGTATTGGATGTGGATATCGTATTTTCTGTCGTATCAATCGGAGTGTGCACTTTTTTTATAAGTGCATCAGGTCTTAAAATAGGTTCTGTATTTGGCTCAAAATTCAAGAGCAAAGCGGAAGTTGCAGGTGGAATCATCCTTATCTTGATAGGTTTGAAAATACTTTTTGAGCATCTTGGAATTATCAGACTTTAAAACACATTTTCGCACGTTATGCAAATTGACGTAAATACATAAAAAATGATAATATCCTTAAAGCCTCTTTATCCGGGCTTGTGTCCGGATCGAAAGATAAAAATCTAAGACCACAAGGAGGAACCATGATAGCAGATTATGAGTTCACCGTCATTCTCTCTTCTGATGAGGAGAAGATGAAAGAAGGGCTCGCTTTCGTTACAGGCGAGTTTGAAAAAGCTGGTGTTGAAATCACCAAGCAGGAAGATCTGGGAGTTAAGACTCTTGCATATCAGATCGCAAAACAAGACAGGGGACATTACGTCTATTTCGAAATCAAGGCGGACACTCAGGTGATCGTCAAGCTCAGCAGGGCTTTCCAGCTCAGCACGCTTGTACTGAAGTTCCTGTTCGTCAATCCGGAAAACAACTAAAAGTAGGTTTCCGGCCGTTTTAGGAGGTATCAGATGGCAACCGATTTGAATGTTGTGGCTTTGGTAGGCAGACTTGTAAGGGAGGCTGAATTAAAATACACCCAAGGCGGAACGGCGATCCTCAGGTTTTCCATTGCAGTCAATCGTTCCAGAAAGAACGCAGACGGCAGTTGGGATGATGAGGTGAACTATTTCGACTGTGTATATTTCGGTCGCAATGCGGGAAACATCAATCAATACCTAGAAAAGGGCAGGCAGGTATCAATCCAGGGTGAGTTGAGGCAGTCACGCTGGGAACAGGATGGCCAGACAAGAAGCAGGGTAGAGGTGTTTGTTAACAACCTTTCACTCCTTTCTTCCGCCCAAGGCAATAATAACGGCCAGAAGATTTTCCAAGGACAGGGATCAAACGCAAAACCTGCACCGGTGAAAACGGCACAGAACATGCGTGAGGAATATCAGCCCGGTCCTGAAGATTTCCAGGATGATGACATCCCATTTTAATTTAGGAGAAAAAAATGCGCGAAGATAAAGATTTCAACGAAATGGACAAGAACGCCCTCAAAGATAGGAAGATGGGCGTAAGAAAGGCAAGCTTCAAAAAGAAGGTCTGCAAATTCTGTCAGGGTGCCGCTCCTGCAGATTACAAGAATCCCGAGATGCTCAGAAGATATATCACAGAGCGCGGAAAGATTCTTCCTGCAAGAATCACCGGAACCTGTGCAAAGCATCAGAGAGCTCTCAACAGGGAAATAAAGAGGGCACGCGTACTCGCATATCTTCCTTTCGAGAAGAAGTGATAGGCCCGGAGACCTTTTTTCATGCAGGGGATTGCGGACAATAAGTATAAGGGGCCAATTGATTTTCTTGTCGCTGTGGCCCTTTCCTTCATATTGTTTTATGTGGGGTTCGGACAGGTTTTTTTTGTTTTCCCCCTCCTGCTTGTGAGCGTGTATCATAAGAAGGCGCTTTCCTATGTTGCTTTGGTCGTGGAGACGGCTATAGTCATTATTTATACTATACTGTCTTCCCCTTATCCGGAGCACATGCCGGAAATCGCTGATGCTTTGATACTTATCGAACTTTACATCCCCTTGTCGCTGTTAGCGGCTGGTGCGGTATGGCTCCTTATAAGGGAGAGACGTGTGGAAGCCCGCCTTGCAGGCTCAATGCTTCCTGCGGTGTTTTTTTTCATTCTTCTATTTGTGTACCTGGAGCAGGACAAGGCGCTTCTCGATGGTGTGAGAACCTATTACGAGAATGTGTTTGAAGTACTTCTTTCAGGGTTGTTTGGTATTACGGGAATGAGCGAGGAATTCATGGCGTTTTTTTATGCTGCGCTTTTTTCGGTCGTTCTTTCGATACTGCTTCCTCTGGTGATGTGCTTCGTCTGTGCAACCTGTTTCACTTATGAGACAGTGTTGCATTCAAGAGAAAGCGACTGGGAAGACAAGGTTGCTTCCGTTGAGTTGAACGGAAATGCCATCTGGATTTTCCTTGCCTTATGGGCGGGAGTCCTCTTCTCGCACTTTGTGTCATTGCCTTATCAGCTGGGCATCGCTCTGGTCAACTTGGCACTATGTGTTTCTATTACCTACGCTGTACAAGGATTCAGCGTTGTGTATTATAAACTCAGGATGAAGGGAAGAAAACTGAAAAGCTATTCGCTCTTTCTTGTTTTGGTGGCTGTGGCCATGTTTGTTCCGGGGATAAATTTCATAATTGTCTTGGGATTGCCCCTTTTGGGGGTTGCCGAGACCTTCTTTGAACTAAGAAGATAGGAGAGAAAAGATGAAGATCATTCTTACTCAGGACGTTGTCAACCTTGGAGAAGAGGGAGACGTAAGGGAAGTAAAAGACGGATATGCCCGTAACTATCTCCTTCCGACCGGCGCAGCCGTGATCTATAACAAGACCAATGCCGCGGTGTTCGCATCCCGTGCGGCGGCCATTGAGAAGAGGAAGGCTGAAAAGAGAGCCATGGCTGCAAGCCTCAAGGAAAGGCTTGACAATCTTACACTTGAGATTGTTGTTTCCGCCGGCGAATCCGGAAAACTCTTTGGTTCCGTAACCTCCGTAATGGTCCAGGAGGAACTCAAGAAGGCAGGATTCGAGATCGAAAGGAAGAAGATCGAGGTTGCGACACATGCAATCAAGATGACAGGCACCTATCATGTTGTCATCCACCTCTATGAGAATGAATCAAGCCATGTGAAGCTTGTTGTCATTTCTGAAGCTGAAGTGAAAGCAAGAGCAAAGGCCGAGGCTGAGGCAAAGGCTAAAGCAGAAGCGGAAGCTGCCGCTGCAGAGGCCAAGGCGGCAGAAGAGGCAGCTGCTGCAGCTCAGGCAGAAGCTGAACCGGCGGTCGTAGAGGAAGAGACTGTACAGGTAGAGGAGTAAGCATAATGGGTACTGGGAATACGAGGGTTCCTCCACATAATGATGAGGCCGAAAAATCGGTTCTCAGCGCCCTTATGATGCATAAGGAGGCTTACGACAAGGTAAGCCCCCTTTTGAGCAGTCAGGATTTTTATCATCCTGCCAACAGGGTCATCTATTCTGCTATAGCGGATATGAAGCTGATGAACACTGTTGAGATAGATCAGGTCAGCCTGTTCGATTTCTTATCCAAAAAAAATCTTTTGGATAAGGCCGGCGGCGCTGCATATCTTGCAGAGCTTTCCGACGTTTATTCCATTTATTCAAACATTGAATTTTATGCAAGCCTCATTAGGGAATGCGCTGTCCGAAGAGCCTTGATTGAGACCTCGAGCGAGATTGCTGTCGATGCTTTCGAGGAAAGCAAGGATATTTATAACGTTTTGGATGACGTGGAGCAGAAGCTTGGAGAGATAAGCCAGCGGTCGAATCCTGTCACAAGCGATGCCTATAAGATCAACGAGGGCATCAACAATGTGATTAAAACCCTTCTGTTGAAAATGGATGGGGAATATGTCAACGAAAATCTTGATACCGGATATGATTATCTGAATAATTACACCAACGGTGGTTTTCAGAAAAGCGATTATATCATCATTGCCGCACGTCCGAGTGTAGGTAAGACCGCACTTGCCGTTTCCCTTATTAGAAATATGCTCAGAAAAGGTAGCAGGATTGCTTTTTTCTCCCTTGAAATGCCTGCCGACCAGATTATAATGCGTCTTTTGTCATGCCTTAGCAAGGTAGAGCTGTCCAAGATGTTCAGCGGTAATATGAGCCAGAAGGATATCGATGACATAAGTGCTGCTGCAGATAGGATTTACCAGAGTGAATTTTATCTTGTCGATGAGCCGAATATGAAACTCAGCGATCTTAGGAGCAGGGCGAGGATGTTATGCAGGGAGAAGGATATCCAATGTATCTTCATTGACTATATAGGACTGATTGAAAGCGGGATGGATCCATCTGTTCCCAGGCATGAGCAGGTAGGAAGGATCTCCAAGAGTCTCAAGCAACTGGCAAGGGAGCTTAGGATTCCAATTGTCGTCCTCTGCCAGGTTTCGCGTGATACCGCGGATCAGGAACCGCAGCTTAACAACCTCAGGGATTCAGGCTCGATCGAGCAGGACGCGGATGTTGTTATGTTCATACATAGAAGAACCAATCTTACCGACATAAGCGATGAGGAGCGGGCAAAGCTTCAGAAAGACAGTACAGGAAAAGCCCGGGTGCAGTCTTCTAAGCTTTTGATTGCAAAAAACCGCAATGGCCGGACCGGCACAATATATCTTGGCTATATCGGGGAAATCACATCGTTTGAGGAAATTGCACAGGATAAGAATCTCTTTATTGAGCCTAAGAAAGAAGTCAGCAAATCCCGTTGATCAGGCTCTGAAGAAGAACGCTTTTATATCCAGAGAATACATCATCACCATTATAAGCACAGCCATAAACATGCCGAAAATCTGTAGGCAAACGTATGTTTTTGGTTTCAGATTTCCTTTTTTGATGATCTCCGCCGTATTGATCAGCATCTGCCCTCCATCAAATGTTGGGATCGGAAGTATGTTTCCGATGCATAAGCTGATCGATACTACTGCAAGCAGATGAAACATTGTCCTGATTCCATCATTTGCACTGTAAGAGAATGCGAGCATGGAAATGTTTCCGATGTTCTGTGCGGCCTTGACAGGTCCTGTTATCACCATTCTGGCATCATCGACATTAAAGCATATGAGGGCTCCAAGTGTCTTCAGTGTCGTTATGAAGTAATTGCACGCATTGGCGATTCCATAAGAGAATATTGCAATTCCTGATGCATCCGGAAGCCTTTTGAGATCGCTTTTCCATGCAAAAGGAAATGTTCTGTCATCTGTCTTATAAGTGAACTCTCTTCCATTCCTTTGCATGGTGAGTATCAATTCTTCTCCATCTATCTTGAATACATCAAGGGTGCATGATACATCCTGCCCATTTACTTTTATGATTTCATCTCCATCTTCAAGCTGTGCATCCGAAGGATTTGAAATGACAGGCTTCTGGTAAAGCGTAAGTCCGTATACGTAGCCTCCATCGATATATTCCGGAGTGACATGAACAATAATTTTTTTCCCATCCCTTGCTATGACAAGATCTGAGCCTGAGGATGATTTTGAAAGTCTGGATACGAAATCCTGGTAATCACTGACTGCAATCCCATCGACCGATAAAACCTTGTCTCCTGGAAAAATTTGGCTTTGAACCACGTTGATATTTGGAAACACATCGGCATAAAGATATGTTGGTGCGATAAAAGCCTCATTTGTGATACGCTCTACGGGAAGCATTGCAGAAAATGACAAAAGCAGAAAGGCGAGAATGAAATTGGTTAGGGGACCTGCAAAATATATCAGAAGCCGGCGCAGTGGAGAGCAAGAGAAATAGGAACCGGCTTCCGACATATCCATGCTCCTTTTATCATCGCTAAGGGCCTTTGAAAGGTCTATCGAGCCTTTCATGCGGCAATATCCGCCAAATGGTAGGGCACTTATCCTGAATTCGGTGTTTTTTCCATAGATTGCAATCACTTTCGGCCCCATCCCATAAGAAAGAACCTCAACATCGACTTTAAGCAGTCTTGCCGTAAAGAAATGTCCAAGCTCATGGATGAATACGACAAGGCCTATAAGCAAAAATCCAAGGATGAAGCGGAGAAGATGCATCAGCATCAAAAAATTTCCTTTCTGGCATATTCTTCAGATGCTTTCATGACATCCTGTATGTTCTCAAGGCAGCATATGTCAGCTTCCCAGTTTTTTTCAAGCACTTTCAATACCGTCTCAGAAATACGGTTGTAGCTTATTCGTCCGCAAAGGAATGCTTCCACCGCGACCTCGTTTGATATGTTGAATGCAATTGGCCAGCCTTGCTTCTTCTCAAGACAGGAATAAGCCGCAGCAAGCAGGGGGAACTGCTTTTCATCCCAACTTCTGAATGTAAGATCCAGATTTGTGAAATCCAATGGTTTGACGATGTCATTCAAATCGAGATTGCCATCACTCAGTGCGCTTATGATCGGCAACGTCATATCAGGTGGGGTAAGCTGGGCATAGAATGCTCCATTTTTAACCTTAACAATGCTATGTACGATGGATTGACGGTGGACGGTGACCTTTATTTTTGATGCAGGAAAACCGAAAAGGAATCCGGCCTCGATCACCTCCAATCCCTTATTTGCAAGAGTGGCACTGTCAATTGTGATCTTTTTACCCATTTTCCAGGTTGGATGATTGAGAGCTTCATCTATCGTGACATTGCTTGTATCTTTTCTGTCGTAGAACGGGCCTCCTGAAGCTGTTATGATCAATTCATTCGTATCAGGAAAGGCTCTTATAAGGTTGTACAGGCAGCTATGCTCACTATCGACCGGAATGATTTTGACCCCGTTTCTGTTCGCCTCGGAAAAAAGGAAGGAGCCACCCAGGACAATGCTTTCTTTATTTGCAAGAGCAAGATCCATTCCGAGGCTGATTACGGAAAGCGAAGCCTTTAGGCCTGCACTTCCTGCTATGGCATTTAAAACGATATCCGATCTGTTGGAATTTATGAAATTATGCAGATCCTCATCCTTTTTCCCATTCATCAAAAGATATGGACAGGAAAAATCTTTTGCAAGCATTGCGGTTTTTGGATCCGAAAATGAAACCAATCCGTTTATTTTAAGATCAAGTTTTTTTTCTTTTATGGCTTTTATGCAGGTGCTGCCGATCGAACCGGTGGCACCTAGAATCAATATGCTTCTCATACTACGTCGAAAAATTTGAGGGAAAGTATGAAGATCGGGGCGGCAAACAGCAGCGAATCGATGGAATCAAGAATGCCGCCTCTGCCAGGAATAATGAAGCCGCTGTCCTTTATTCCGGCACTTCTTTTAAATGTCGATTCCACAAGATCTCCAAGCTCTCCGAATATGCTTACAAGAGCGCCGATGAAAAAGCCTTCCATTATTGAGAAGTGGAAGTGGCTTGGAAAGAGCATTGCTGCGCAACCTCCAATCAGAGCTGGAACAAGCACTCCGCCTATAAATCCTGCAATGCTCTTGTTTGGACTGACTTTTATTATTCCGCGGTTGCCCTTTCCGAAAAGCAAGCCTGAAAAATACGCAAATGTGTCGCAGCCGAAAACGAGTGCGAAATAAAGAAGGATGTGGGATGAGCTTGCTTCAAGGAACAATAGGTCTACTATGAAAATCGACAAAAGTCCCGGATATACCAAAACAAGCACATCCGCTCCGCATTCGGCTATCCTCGTTGAAAAGTCATCTTCTTTAGAAAACACCTCGCGCGAAAGGATTATCGCCAAAAGAATGGTGAACATGTAGAAGGAATATATCTGTGAGTTATAAAAATACCTTGAGACATATTCACAAAGCGTTATCAGTGGTGCGGCATATGCGATTCTGCTTACAGGAATCCTCTTTGAAACCATGGAGGCCATTTCAACCGTACCGAATACGGAAGCCGCCAATATCACAACCATCAATGCCGCGTGATTCATCTGTGGAAGAAATACGACAAGACAGAACAGAATGGGAAGGGCGATAACAGCCGTCAAAATCCTTTTTGCTATCGAAGTCAAACCAAACCTCCGAATTTGCGGGTCCTTTTCAAATAATCCTGCTTGACAGTATGGATCATTTCCTCGTCCCAATCTGGCCAAAGTCTATCATAAAAACCAAATTCTGAATAGCCGGAATCAAATAGCAGAAAGTTTGAAAGCCTCTGTTCTCCGGCACTTCTTATGATGAAATCCACCGCAGGAATGTCTGGATTGTCAAATCTGCTTCTGATAAGCTCGGCCGTCACCTCTTTGTACCCATCCCTGATAAGAGAATTCACAGATCTTGTTATTTCATCATAACCGCCGTAATTTATGGCAAGCTGAAGGGTGATCTTGTCATTATTCTTCGTTTCCTCGACGGTTCTGTCCAGTGCTTCAAGCGCCTTTTCCGGCAGACCGTTCCTGGAACCGAGAAGCCTCACACAAACCCCGAGGTCGTTAAATGTCCTGATCTCTCCATAAATCTTATTTGTAAAGAGCGCCATCAGATATTTGACCTCTTCCTGCGGTCTTTTCCAGTTCTCGGTTGAAAAACAGTATACTGTCAGATATTTTATATCTTCTTCGATGGCTCCACGGATCACCTTCTTGAGAGCCTTGAGCCCCTCGAGGTGCCCGGCTGTCCTGGGCAGGCCTTTTGCTTTTGCCCATCTTCCGTTTCCATCCATTATTATGCCCAAATGTATAAGTTCGTTATCCATATGCTTAGTTGAAATCCATTAAAAATCACATCCCCATGACAGGAAGCTATATACAGACCACTATATTGGAAAAAGCGGAGTAAGTAAATTTGTTTTATGATTTTAATTGGACAAAGTATAAGAAAACCGCCGGTTTCCCGGCGGCAGATATCATATTTCCATGATTTCCTTTTCCTTGGCTTCGGAAATTTTGCCGATTTCGGCAATGTAGTTGTCCGTAAGCTTCTGGATTTTTGTTTCCCCTTCCTTCTGCTGGTCCTCGCTTATTTCGCTTGCCTTCTGAAGCTTCTTAAGCTCTTCCATAGCATCCCTGCGGACATTGCGGATTGCCACACGTGCATTTTCCGCTGTCTGCTTGGCTTGCTTTGCCAGCTCCTTCCTCCTTTGCTCTGTAAGGGGAGGGAAGTTGACCCTGATAAGCTTTCCGTCATTGTTCGGATTGAGTCCGAGCTCGGACTTTTGGATAGCTTTCTCAATTGCAGGAAGTACACTCTTGTCCCATGGCTGGATAACAACAAGACGGGCTTCAGGAACGGAAAGTGATGCAACCTGATTGAGCGGTGTCTCCGCACCATAGTAGTCCACCTTGATCTTGTCAAAAAGAGCGGTATTGGCTCTTCCTGTTCTGAGATTCTGGAACTCGTTGGTCAGGGAGTGGATGCATTTTTTCATCCTGTCTTCGCAGTTTGCGAGTACGTTCTGCATATTTTCCTCCGTTATGCTGTCACTCCTGCCTGGTAAACGCAGTAACCGACAATCTTGAATTCGGCACCATATTTCTTGCTGATTTCCGCACAAGCCTGGGAAACGCTCTTTGTATCATCCTTTACGAATGCCTGGCTGGTGAAGCAGATTTCCTTATAAAGCTTGCTGAGCTTTCCGCGGATGATTCCGTCCTTAACCTTGTCCGGCTTGCTTGCAAGCTTCTCATCCTGGGCAACCTGTGCCGTGAAGATGGAAAGCTGCTCTTCCTCATAGCTCTTATCTACAGACTTCTCATCAAGATACTGAGGCTTGAATGCTGCTGCATGGAGAGCAAGGTCATGTGCAAATTCCTTGACATCGTCGTTTGCAAAAATCTCCGGCTTGTCAGAATGAAGGTTTACAAGAACCGCAACGGAGCCTTCACCATGAATGTATGTGGAAGCATAAGTGTCAATATCGACAACTGTGAACTTCTGGATATTCATATTCTCCTTGATGATTGCGATAAGAGCATCGACCATGCCCTTAAGCTCATCATTGACCTCTGTATATCCCTTTTCAAGAATGACAGAACACATATCTTCCCCGAGCTTTGCGAAATCATCGTTCTTTGCAACGAAGTCGGTTTCACAGGAAAGGGAGAGAAGAACAGCCTTCTTTCCATCTGCCTTTACGAAAACCCTTCCGTTTTCAGTTGCTCTGTCCTGGCGCTTTGCAACTGCCGCAAGACCCATTTCCTTGAGAATCTTTTCAGCCTGTGCAAAATCACCATCGGCCTGGCTGAGTGCTTTTTTGCAGTCCATCATGCCAGCTCCGGTGACATCCCTGAGCTTTTTTACATCTGCTGCGCTGATATTTGCCATAAATTACTCCTCGTCTTCCTTAGTCTCTTCCTTCTCTTCAGGAACATAGTTGGAGAAATCCTCTATTTCGATTTCGTTGTCCTTGTCCTCGACAGGTGCCTTTGCAAGCTCCTCTTCATCCTCAAGGCTTTCGATGATCTGGATTCCACCTTCGCTGTCTGCATCGATTACGGCATTTGCAATGATTTCAACAAAAAGTTGGATTGCCCTGATTGCATCGTCGTTGCCCGGAATCGGGTAGTCGATGTCGGTAGGATCGCAGTTTGTATCAACGACTGCGATTACAGGAATGCCAAGTCTCTTTGCTTCTGCAACAGCAGTGGCTTCCTTCTTTGTATCGATGATGAAGAGTGCGCCCGGAAGCTCCTTCATATCCTTGATACCACCAAGGTTCTTGCTGAGCTTGAGCTTCTGCTTTGTTAAAAGGGCGACTTCCTTTTTTGTAAGTGAATCGAATGTTCCGTCAGCTTCCATCCTTTCGATTTTCTTAAGCTTTGCAACGGACTTCTTGATTGTTGTGAAGTTTGTGAGCATTCCGCCGAGCCAGCGGTTTGAAACATAAGGCATACCGCATCTCTTGGCCTCATCCTCGATGGCCTGCTGTGCCTGTTTCTTTGTTCCGACGAAAAGGATCTGCTTTCCGTTCTTTACCTGAGCTCTTACTGCTTCATAGGCCTCAACTATGCATGCTGAAGTCTTCTGAAGGTCGATGATATGAATCCCGTTTCTTTCCGTGAAGATGAAACGGGCCATCTTCGGATTCCACCTCTTTGTCTGGTGTCCGAAATGTACGCCTGATTCAAGCAGGCTTTTCATGGTTACTACTGCCATAGTAATCCTCCCTTACGCCAGGATAGCTTTTCTATCCTTCCTAACACTGTATCTCACCCGTACGGGCGGAAATTTCGTCTCTAAAAGACACGATGTTGTTAATATATGTTTTTTTCGATAATAAATCAAGTAAGCAAAAGGGACGCCCGAAGCGTCCCTGTATTTCAATTCTTGTCCCTCATGCTGGAGGCCATCAGTCTTATTGCATTGATGTTGATGAAGCCCTTGCAGTCGATGGGGTGGTAGCCGCCGGCCTTGTCCATGCTCCCGAGATCCTCGTTGTAAAGCGACTCGGGGCTCTCGATGCCTGCATTGATGACGTTCCCCTTGTAAAGAGCAACTACGGCCTTGCCGGTAACATGTTTTTGGCTTTCGTCAAAGAGCGCTGTGAGCATATTGAATTCCGGTGCTCCCCAATAACCGTTGTAGATAAGCTCTGCATATTTCGGGCTGAGCATGTCCCTCAGATGCATCGCTTCCTTATCCATGCAGAGACCTTCAAGGTTATGGTGTGCCTTCCAAAGGATTTCGCATCCGGGGGTCTCGTATACGCCTCTGCTTTTGATTCCGATGAACCTGTTCTCGACCATGTCGACCCTCCCGATTGCATTGTCGTGTCCCATCTTGTTGAGATAGAGGATCATTTCAAGGGGATCGGTTACTGTTGTGTTGTCCTTGAGATTTGTGACTTTGACGGGTATGCCGGCCTTGAAATCAAGCTCGAGCAGGCATTCCGCGTTAGGAGCATCCTTTGGAGAAACCGTAAGAGAGAAAACATCTTCAGGACATCTCTTTGACGGATCCTCGAGGATTCCCGCTTCATGGGAGATATGGATCAGGTTCTCATCCTCGCTGTATGGCTTTTTCAAAGAAGCCTTTACAGGAATGCCATATTTTTCAGCGTATGCAAGCATGTCCGACCTGCCTTCAAACTGGCTGAGCCATTCCTCATCCTTCCATGGGCTTATGATCTTTACATCCGGCATGTTCATGTAATAGCCGAATTCAAACCTCACCTGGTCGTTTCCTTTTCCGGTCGCACCATGGGCTACATATTTGGTTCCTTCTTTTTTTGCGATTTCTATATGCTTTTTGGCGATGATGGGCCTTGCAAGGCTTGTGCCGAGCATGTATGTCCCTTCATATATGCAATTTGATTTGAGAGCAGGATAGATGTAATCGGTGACAAGCTCCTTTCTCAAGTCCTCGATATAAACTTTTGAAGCGCCTGTGGCGTAAGCTTTTTCTTCGATAGCCTTGAAATCTTCGTTCTGTCCAACGTTGGCCACGTATGCAATGACATCAAAGCCCTTGTTGCTGAGCCATTTGAGTATGACGGAGGTGTCAAGTCCACCTGAATATGCAAGAATGATCTTTTCTTTCATCTTATTATCTCCTGATGCCTTGTATTTTGCATAAATATAAAAAAGATTCAACTAGTTTTTTGTATAAATATTCAAATTTTTATTAAAAACCATTTGTTTTACGAATAATAATGAAAATATGAGTAAATATGTTTGCAAAATTGGCTGTATTTTTTTCCAAAAAAAAGAATCCCAGCTTTGCAGGCCGGGATTTTATTTGTATGCGTCTTCCCGTTCACAAGGAAGGCGGCTCGCGGCAGTCCCTCTCTTCTAGGCAACCAGATTACTCATTTAAGCCACTACTTAATCTTATACCATCATGCATATATTTTGTAAATATGACTTTTATAAAAAAAGCTATGATTTTTATATAATTTTTATTAAACGACATTTTTATTTTATTCTTCTTTCCTTCTTATTTGTTCCAATGCAAAACTCAAGTGGAAATTATTGGTTACATAAAAACATATTTAAATTTGAAAAGAATGATAAGGCGGACCAATGGAGCAAAATTATTAACAGCATTTATGCGCATAGGATGAAGCCGTGTTTCATGATTTTTCACTTTATATATTTCATTGAGTTGCATATTTGCGATTGAATTTGACCTTTCTTTCGTTTAGAGTCTTGATGTATGAAAGGTTTTTTTATAAAGAAAGCGTTTTTTGACGGTTGGGACAATTTGATCCCAATGGTTCTTTTCAATCTTTTGTTTGTCCTCATCCTGGTGCTGTCGTTCAGCGTCCTGTCCTTGATGGAAAGCATGACGGTCTTGGCCTATGTGCTTTTGGTCCTTCTGCTTTTTGTCCAATCCCTGATAACGGGCGGGGTTGCCGGTGCAACCTTAAGCTGGTCCAATTACCAGAGAGACACTTTTCAGGCATTCAAGGAAGGACTGGTAAGGAATATCAGACACTCCATACTTTATTTCTTTTTACAGCTTTTTCTTTTCCTTCTGGTTTTTCTTGTGATTCCGTTTTATTTCTCGGTTGATAACCCTGTCAGTCTTGTGATAACCGTGGTGTTGTTCTGGCTCACTGTAATACTTCTTCTTGCTTGCCCGTTCTATTTCCCTCTTATGTGCCGCCTTCCAGGGGACAGGCCTCTCAAGACATTGAAGAAATGTTTCATAATCGTAGCCGACAATCTCTTGTTTGCCATTTTCTTTGGCATCTACAATATCGTTTGCATAGCTTTTTCCGTTTTTACAATGGGTCTCGTTCCCGGTGTGACCGGCATGCAGCTGGCTGCCCAGGATGCAATAAAGCTTTTGATGTTCAAATATGATTATCTGGAAAAGCATCCTGCGGACAGAAAGAACATAAACTGGGAGGATCTTCTTTATGATGAGAGGGAGAAGGTTGGTCCAAGAAGCCTGAAGAACATGATTTTCCCATGGAAGGACTAGTGTGAAAGAGATAGAGATCAAGGCTCATGCCGGCAATATGGAAAAAATGGCCGCCCTCATCGATTCGTTATCCGAAGAGGGGCATAAGGGTGTAAAGAAGCACGATCTGTATTTCCATAGGCCGGGGGAGGTCCAGCAGGCGTTGAGAATAAGACGCTTTGAGGACCATTTGGAAGTGACTGCGAAAAAACAGTTCAAAGATTGTGTCAGTGAAGAGAATCGTGAATATGAGTTTTCCGCATCGCTTGATGAGGCTGAAAACCTGAAGGCTTTTTTTCTCTGCCTTGGATACGAGGAGTATTTTGTTAAGGAGAAGACAGGTTTTGAATGGTACTTCGGTCCGGTGCATGTCGAGCTTTTGGAGGTCAACGGTGTAGGTGCGTTTCTGGAAATGGAATATCTGCTTGACTTTTCATCTTCAAAAGAGGATGTTGAACATGCCCAGCAGGAACTTTATCGGCTGCTTCATCTTTTTGGGCTTGACGAAAGCGATGTTGAAATGAAGAGCTATAGGGAAATGATTTTAGGAGTTTAGGATGGAATTCAGAGCAAGCCATATTCTTGTAAAGGAAAAAAGCACAGCGGATATGCTGTATGAACGGGTAAAAAAAGGTGAAAGCTTTTCTTCCCTTGCATCCCAGTATTCCCAATGTCCGTCAAAATCCAAGGGTGGGGATCTTGGATGGTTCAAGGAAGGACAGATGGTAAGGTCTTTCGAGGATGCGGTCAGAAGAATGTCCATAGGCGCGGTTTCGCGGCCGGTCCATAGCCAGTTTGGATATCACATAATTAAGAAGACGGGGGTGAGATAATTCCTTTCAATATAAAGAAATCATCTCACTAGAAAATTGTTTAAAATGGTTATTTGTCTACGTTTTGTCTACGGATTTTTCATCTGTAGACAAAATTTCATCTAGAACGTAGACAGCTTCATCATTCATATCCTCAGTAACTCTCACATAACTGTTATAGGTTGTTGTGATATTCGCATGACCTAATCTCTGCTGGACAACTTTTATGTCAACCTTATTGTCTATCAGATGTGTAGCATTTGAAACTCTTAAAGAATGGAAATCAAAATCTATTCCAAGCTTCTTGGTAATCACTCGTGTGCAATATGTGGACATGGAAGGATTGACCCATCTTCCGTTTTCATCCAGACAAATGAAATCAAGTTCCTCTCCATCCTTGAAATCATCCATGACCTGATGTTCGATTATGAACTTACCATCGACTAGATATTGTTTCGTATAATAAATCCCATAATTCGATTCATTCTCTTTCTGACGCTTTCTTTCTTTTAAAAGAAGAGTCTTGAGAGATTCTCCGAAAGAAACAGTCCTGATTGAATTTTCAGTCTTAGGAGTTTCAATATAGAAGTTGCTTTTTCGCTCTGGTATCTTGTTGCAATATATCGCCTGTTTCTCAATTCTTACAGCCCGTTTATCGAAATCTATATCACTCCATCTCAAGCCTGTAATCTCTCCAAGTCTCAATCCAAGATTCCATCCAAGTTGAAGCATGACGTGATAGCGGTTCCCAAAATGAAAATATTCCATGATAGAGTGATAATCTTCCAGAGAAATCAGGTGGTGTGGGTTCACCTGTTCCTTGCTCGTTTTCGGTAACGATGTTTTAGCTACTGGATTGTCCTCAATGAATCCACATGGGTTAATCGCATAGTTGAATGCTTCTTTCAGATTGTTTCTCAGATGTATGAGTGTTGGTCTTGCATATCCTTTTTTCTTACATTCGTATAGGAACTCCTGAATTACAGCAGGTGTGATGGAGTTCAATCTGTATTTTCCAAGATAGGGCTTATAGTGAATCCTTATGAAATACTCCCAGAACTCCTGAGAGTTGGGTTTTAATTCACTCATCACATAGACCTTATAGAAGTAATCGAGATAATCGGAAACCGACATGTCGGTGGGTACAAATGTCAATCCAGTGTTATCGTATCTTGCTTTTGCCTTGCTCCCTTCCTTCAATGCTTCTGATTTAGTTTGAAATCCGCTTTTTGAGATTCTTTTCCTTTTTCCTTCAATAGATGCGATTTCAAAAGCATATTCCCAGAACTTTCCTCTTTTTCTCGTGATTAATTGAGCCATTCGTGTAGTCCTCCATTGCATTTCATGCTAAAATGAAGATGGACATCAAAAGTGTCCATCCTATAACTGTTTATCGCTTCCTCCAGAGTATTGCCGACTTGAAAGGGGAGCGATTTTTTTTATCTTCTATATAAAATACCATTGTTGGTTCTATGTTCATCTTCATAAGTTTTTTCATATATAATCGTATAATCATATGAAAAACTAATTGTCTCAGAATCTATAAACCTAAAAACATATTCACCTTTTACATCACAATTGACTCCCATGTTTTTTAGAGTTTTATCCAAAACAATAGTGTAAGCATCATTTTCAAAATATGAATATAAAATAGCCTCATCATAAATAGGTGGACTACTAAATGTACATTCAGTATCGTTGAATGTAAAATAAGTGCCGCCTTCACTTTTCCATTTACCTTGTAACCATGTTGGAACTTTATTCAAATTATCAAGTATTCCATCGGCAATTTTTGTAAATCTGACAGGATTATAAGAATAACCACCAATCAATAACGTAAAATTTAATTTATTACCTTCAAACTCAAATTTGTACTGTGCCGATATGTTTTCAGCATTTATTTCAATATAATTATCCGATATATGGAACGAATAACACTCTGGTAAAAGTTTTATCTGGTCTGCAAAATTTATGCTTCCATTCAAAGGGTTATAGATTATGTTTTCATTAGTAATTACAATGGTTTGACTTGCTGAGTCAATCCATGTTCCACACATGTAATCGGGAATGTTAAATTGTTTTACATCTTCATTTTGAACAGTTGGATTAAAATCACATGATATTAATGTGATAAGAGTAACACAAATTAAAACCAGCATTTTTCTCATTTATACACCTCAATAAAAATTTAAAAATTTATTAAGATTGAATAGTTTGAAAACTATATCAACTCAAACTCCACACCGTTATGCAATAACGTTATTTTTTTCGCTACCTTTTTTAACTATTTCATACTCAGATGGCATTTTTAAAATGTGCTCTATTAAAAATAAATCTTCCTCACTAGCAAAATACAAGCATCTCCTAGCAATTGCCTCTATTCGAGGAGGATATTCCTTGCGGTCTTTCCCCGTAAGTAAATATTCAATACTTTTATGAACAGCATTCGAAATCCTAAGAAGTACATCTGCTTTAGGAATTATGTTTTTACTTCTTTGTTGTGCAGTATTCCAATAATCCAATCCTGTAGCATTGCATAATCCTCTAATTGTCTTATACGGATTGCACATATCAACATTTGCCCAAAAATTAAATTCAATATTATCCATATAAGTAGTTTAGCAAAAGTTTAGAAATTTTGAAGAAAAACTCAAAAATTTACTTGAAAGTTTATTATTATTATTATACATTCTTAACTATAATTTGAGTAAAAGCTCAAATATGGAGGGAATAGTGAATAAAAAATACACAATGCTAACAGCCAATATCACCAAAGCAGAAAGGGATAAAGCGAAAAAAATTGCAAAATCGAAAGGTATGAGCTTCGGAGGTTTTATCGGAAGTCTCATAAAGGATGAAATAGCAAAAAACGATTTTTCCGCAGGTAAGCTCAAGTCCGATTGAAATGTAAGTTTAGGAGGTAGACGAATGGGCAGAGAAGAATTTGCTAGGGAGATTTTCGAATTGTTCTGCAAGAGCAAGAAGAAAGCTGAAACTGGTAATGAGTTCCAGTCAGGTATGGCATTCGCCTATGAAACGATTCTCAAAGACTATTTTGGAATTTCCGTTTCATATGACTGGGTGGGCAATCGATGGAAGATGACAGGAGGTAAGTAATGAATATAGAGAATCTTTATGACGAGATTCTTCTAACGATTCCGCAAGCGGCGATTCTGATGCATACGGACATCAACAAAGTTAGAAGTTTGGTTAAGAAAGGCTACATCAAAGGGTTGAAACTCAAAGGATTGAAAATCAGACGAGCTGAAATCGACAGGTTTCTAAAGGATGCAGAAGGAAAGGATTTCAGCGATTTAGAGAACATCAAGGAGTTGGTCTTATGATTGAAACACATTGTCTCACTATAGCAATCGTTTTATTGACCGAAGCATTCCTATCAATGCTCATACGTGGCATATGCAGAAAACTCAGCAACAAAAAGCACTTCAAAAAGACTGGAAGGTACGTTCTTACAAGAGGTTCTAACGGTTTCATCGGTAGTGAGTATTTTGAGGAGGTACGATAATGGGATTGTATGACTTTCAGAGGGAAGGTCTATCAAGAGTGAATGGGAAAGAAAATGTGGCCTTCTACTGGGACATGGGGCTTGGCAAGACGTATGTCGGTACAGCTCAGATGGCCAAGTTCAACGGCAGACTCAATCTCGTACTTTGTCAGAAGTCAAAGATGGATGACTGGTATCAGCATCTATACTGGAACGTTTCAGGTGATGTGATTCTACTTGATAAGAAACACCAGAAGAACGACATCATCAAGTGCGTATTCAATAGGAATCCTAATGGATTGACCATAATCTGCAACTATGAACTTGCTTGGAGAAGACCGATTCTAGCTGATTATCCATGGGACGTAATCATGCTGGACGAATCATCCATCATCCAGAATGCAAAAGCAAAGATTACGAAGTTTGTACTGGGACTACACTACAAGCATTGCATATTGCTTTCAGGAACACCTTGTTCTGGGAAATATGAAAACCTATGGTCTCAGGCCGTACTTCTAGGCTGGGATATCTCCAAGAGCGTGTTCGAGTCAACATATGTCAACTGGGAACGCTTCTATATCGGTAGGACTGCTCATTTCAGACCTTGTAAAAACAATCCTTATAAGAATGTCGAAAGACTCAAGGATAAGCTCAGGGAACACGGGGCGGATTTTCTCAAAACCGACATGGTTATTGAGCTTCCAGAACAGATGATTACGACCATTCCAATCAAGAGCAGTGATGAGTATCTGAGATTCAAGATGGATAAGTTTGTCGAGTTCGGAGACAAGCCGCCTGTTGAGCTGATAGGGGACTCTATCATGGCTTGGAGGATAGGACTCAGAAGATTATGTGCTGAGTATTCGGAATACAAGATTGATGCAGTCATGGACTTGCTCAGTTCAAGCAATGAGAGATTCATCATCTTCTACAACTGGAACAGCGAGCTGAAACTTCTAATGACGTTGGCTAACGAACTTGGAAGACCGATATCGATAGTCAATGGAAAAGAAAAGGACTTGGAGGCTTATGAGGATGAGACCGATTCAATCACGCTGGTGCAGTATCAGGCAGGTGCTATGGGACTCAACTTACAGAAGGCTCAGAGAATCATCTACTTCTCATTACCTGAGAGAACAGACCTTTTTGAGCAGAGCAAGAAGAGAATCCACAGGTTAGGTCAGAAATCAACCTGTTGGTATTACATCCCATTGACCGAAAGGTCTATCGAGACAGGAATCTACAAGGCTCTCCAAGAGCGTAGGGATTATACGGACGAACTATTCAAGGAGGACATGAGGGAATGGATTTGACGACAGCGATAATCAACAGGTTGGACATGGCGGCTTATGACCTTAAAAGAGCCAAAGAACAAAGAAATGTCCGATATCTTGCAACAGCCAAGCTGGAAATCATCAAGGCTAAGGAATATCTGGATGAACTGATAAAAAAGGAAGGAGATTGAGAGATGGAAGAATTGGAGAAGGTGATAAACGAACTTAATAGTTATCACGATGAGTGCAGTGATGCATTAAACGCATCCTATGAAGATGATGAAGATTTCAAGTATCTGCTTGGATTGGAAACGGCATCAAAAATTGCTCTCGAAAAAGTAATAAATGTTAAAAATCAGCTAGCTGATGAGATTTTCAAAAGAGTCTTAGGAGGTAAATAAGAGATGAGCGAAATGGCAGAAATGATTGAAAAAGAGCAAGAGAGACAGGCGAAACTGGAAAAGGCAAAACGTGCAATAGACTGGGCTACCGCTTCATTCAAATCAAAGAGAAGAAGACTCAAAAAGGCAATGGGACTTCATGGTAAGAGAAAGAGCAAATACAAGGTGCTCAATCAATATATGAAAAAGATGGGAGTTTAAGCTGATATGGGACGGATTTACACTCAGCCATTCAAGGGAGGGAAGGAATATTCAAAGAAGACGAAAACCAAGTCTTTCAAATGTCCTTCCTGTGGTGAGAACTTCAAGTTACCGATTCTATCTGAGGATGAGACATGTGTGACTTATGGATATCCACATAAATATTTCTGTCCTCATTGCGGAAGCGAATTGGACAAGAGTTTGAATCCTGCTGGACACATCTTCTGGAAGGAGAATTGATGGCAGAAGAGAAACGGTTTGAGATGAAGGTCAGAAGGTATCTGGATGAAATAGGAGCTTGGTATTTGAAAACCATATCGAACGGATACCAGAAAGCAGGAGTACCAGACCTTCTAATCTGTCACAAGGGAAGGTTTATCGGGGTGGAGTTGAAAGCTACACATGGGAGGGTGTCGGAGTTGCAGAAACACCAGATTAAACAAATCAAAGAGGCTGGGGGAATCGCTCTAGTGATATACCCCAAGGATTTCAAGGACTTCAAACATTTAATGGAGGAAATATAGATGGAAGTTTTTAAGAAACTCAAAAGTATGTGCGACAAGCATCTTGATTGGCTGTTGCACGCATTCGTGTCTTACTCAATCGTTCTCACACTTGGGATTTTCAATCTGATTGCAGGTGTGTGCGTTGCATCGATTCTGGGGCTTATGAAAGAAGGGCTGGACGGTGCGGTAGATGGTGGCTGGGACTGGGACGACATCATAGCGGACTTGATAGGAATCATCATCGGCTTGGTCATGGGAGTGCTGTTCCTATGAAGAAAGTACACATCGTATATGTGCAGACCGAAGGTGCGAAATGTTCATATCACTGTCGTACTTATCTGGATTTGGCAATCGGAGACAAGGCTCTTGTCATGTTCTCAAGTGGGGAGATGCGACTTGGAACTGTCACCGATATCAAGCCAAATGACAATTCGAGCATAAATGTATGGGCTGTCATGAGAATCGATATCGATGAGATAAAAAGACACATCAACATCGGTACACAGCTTGCGGAACTGGATAAGGCGATGATGACACGATATGAGGATTTCGTAAGAAATGAAGGTTTTGAAGAGCTTGCAGGAAGAGACCCTAAGATGCAGGAGCTTTATACCGAATACAAGAATTTATTGGAGGAGATTTGAAATGGAAAAGTTATTAATCAATGTGAAATTCGAAGGGAATGAGAAAATCTACAGTTATTCAAGCTACGATGAATCCATTAAAGCAGGGGATTCCGTACTTGTCGATAGTCAAGGGGATTTGGCATGTGTGACAGTTGTTGGAGTAAAACCGATTAAGGAAATGACAGCTCTAGAGAAACAATATGCGAATAATGGAAATGTTAAATGCGTACTGTCAAAACTGGATTTCACATTATATGAGAAAGACCGTGAAAGAAAACGTAAAAAACAAGCACTTGATGAACAGATGACCAATATATTCAGAGGCATAGACACTTATCAGATATACAAGGGTTTGGCTCAAATTAATGATGAGTTCAAGAAACTGTTTGAAGAATACGAGTCGTTATGAGGTACAGCTTTTCTAGAATTGAGACTTATCTCAATTGCCCTTATAAGTTCCTTCTCAGATACATAGCAAAGCTGGATACACTACCAGACTACGACAGTGCGGACAATCCTTTGACTGTCGGGAATGCCATGCATCACGGGATAGAGCTGGGGATAGATGAGGCCGTTGATGAATATCTCAACAGCTATCCAGTCACGAGTACGGAGATGGAGACGGAAGCACTCAAGATTTCACTTCTTGTCCCGAAAGTGCAGGAGATTATCAACCCGAATGCGATGTTCGAATTTGAAATCAAGACTGCTGATTTCATCGGCTATGTCGATTACATAGACCCTGAGACCAACACCATCTTGGATTTCAAATACAGCAACAACAAGGCTCATTACCTGAAAAGTCCTCAAATACATCTCTACAGGTATCTTCTCCATAGATTCTATGGAATGAGGATAGAGAGGCAGGGATATCTCTTCATCCCAAAACTGGATGACGAGAGGGATGACTTTGAGACGGAGGAGCTTTACAGGGAATACATAAGGGATAAGCTGAGCGGACTCAAACCTCATATCGAATATGTCAAATATGATGAGAAAGCGGCTTTAAGAACTCTGGGATATATCGGCAGGATTGAGAACACTCTCAAGTATGAGAAGAAAAGTAAGAATCTCTGCTGGTACTGCGAATTTAGAGAATACTGTGAATCTAACGGTAAGGAGGATTGGATGATTTTACCGAAGAATGAAAGAAGAACAGTCGGGGTATCTGGAAAGAAACGACTGTGGGTTTATGGAAGTCCGTTCAGTGGGAAGACTACACTGTGCGACAGTTTCCCTGATGTATTGATGCTGAATACCGATGGAAGAATCGATTACGTGACAGCACCATTTGTCAAGATTGCAGACCAAGTGACGGTTGACGGGCATATTACCAAGACCAAGATGATGTGGGAGGTTTTTAAAGAAACCATAGATGAGCTTGCCAAGAAGGACAATGATTACAAGTCCATCGTGATTGACCTGCTTGAAGACACATATGAGGGTTGCAGACTCTATGTGTACAAGAAGCTTGGGATATCTCATGAATCCGAATCCAGTTTTTCAAAAGCATGGGACATGGTACGTACGGAGTTCCTATCCACAATCAAGAAGCTGATGAATCTGGATTATGAGAACATCGTTCTGGTCAGTCACGAGGACTCTTCAAAGAATATCACCAAGAGAAGCGGAGAGTCCATCACCACAATCAGACCGAACATCCAAGATAAGATTGCCAACAAGATAGCTGGCATGGTGGATGTCGTTGTGAGAGCCGTGGTAATCGATGGGGAGCATAAGCTCAAATTCAAATCCGATGAGAATGTGTTTGGTGGAGGGAGAATCAACTTCCCCAAGACTGAAATCGACAATGACTATGACAAGCTCATGGAGGTGTACGATACCGTGATAGGTTCTATGAAGATTGAACGTAAGAGCCGAAAAGCCGAGCCGTCTAAAGAAGAACCGAAAAGAGTTGTTGAAGAACCTCAAGATGAAGAGCGTACAGGAGACGATGAGATGATTGAGAACATCAGCACAATCAAGGACGAGCCGACTAAGGAAGAAGAGACTCCTAGCAGAACTAGGAGAAGGAGAAGAACGTAATGGCAACAAAGAAATGGAGACATGGACGCATCTATAAGAACATAGGCACGAAAGGTGCGTTCGGTGGAACAAGAGTCAAATCAATACCAAATGATAAGGAGATTAAATAATGGGCAAGTGGGATAAATTCAATAAGATTGTTGACACGGAGAAGCTTACTAATGATGTGAGAGAGATTGAGGAGAACGGAGGAAAGAGGGAGTATCAGGAAATACCAGAAGGTACATATGAAGCTGTTCTGGCAAGACTGGAATGCTGTGAGAACAAGAACGATGAACCCATGGTGAAAGTCGCTTTCCGAATCATCAAAGGTCAGTACAAGGGACAGTGGACTTGGGCTAATTACAATTTGATTTACGGCTTGGCGATTTCAAACCTCAAGACATTGCTCAATGACATGGAACCTGAACATGAAATCGAGTGGGATGGTAATTTCACTCATTTCGAAGAAACGCTCATCAATGCTTTTGAAGAGCTTGGTGAGAAGGTCGGGGTAGTTCTCGAAATCGGAAAGGATAAGAAAGGCTATCCGACTTTTGCAATCAGCGACTGCTGGGATATCGGTGAAGAAGGTTGACTGTTCGAGGTGGGGTTGTCTTACCCCACCTACACTTTAGGAGGTTTTGATGCAGTTCATAGATTTTGAAGTGTTCCATTACGATTGGCTCTGCGTAATCGTCAATCCCAATGTTGATGATGAGGTTGTTATAGTCAATGACAGGGATGTTCTAATCGACTACTACCAGAAGAACAACAACGACATCTGGATTGGTTTCAACATCCGTCACTACGACCAGTATATATTCAAAGCAATCCTGATAGGACTAGAGCCGAAACAGGTAAACGATTGGATTATTGTGCAAGACCGTGCAGGGTGGGAGTTTGACAGCAGGTTCAGAGATATCCCTTTGAATTTCTACGATGTTATGAATGCTACCGACAGAGGACTTAAATACTATGAAGGGAGCATGGGGAACGACATAAGGGAATCAAGCGTCCCTTTCCACATCCCGTTTCGTCTCACTCAGGCTCAGATTGATGAGACTGTGAAGTATTGTACTCACGATGTCGAACAGACAATGGAAGTATTTTCCAGAAGGATTGATGATTTCAATGCTCATATAGGATTGTTGAAGATGTTCAATCTTCCACTTTCCGACATCAGCAAGACCAAGGTGCAGTTGTCGGCCAAAATTCTGGATGCTAGGAAGAGAAGATACAACGATGAGTTTGATATCGATGTACCACCGACTCTGGACATTAAAAGATATACGGAAGTGATGGACTGGTATCTTGATGAAAGCAATTATGATTATACAAAGTCACTTAACATCACTATAGCAGGTGTCCCTCATACATTCGGATGGGGCGGCGTACATGGTGCCATACCAAACTATATGGGTGAGGGGAATTACATCAACATGGATGTCGCTTCCCTGTATCCATCCCTCATGATTCGTTATGACCTTATATCACGCTCATGTCATGCGGAGAAGTTCAAGGAGATTGTTGATGCAAGGCTCAAATACAAGGCTGAGAAGAATCCTCTCCAAGCACCACTCAAGATTGTCATCAATGGGACATATGGTGCATCTAAAGATAAGAACAATCCACTCTATGACCCAAGACAGGCAAACAGGGTCTGTGTCTATGGACAGCTTCTTCTCTTAGACCTTATCGAGCATCTTGAAGATGCAGGAGCGGAAATCATCCAGAGCAACACTGATGGTGTCCTTGTAAGGATGCCTGATGATTATCAAGGTGGAATAGATAAGTTCTACAGCGATATAGACAATGTGGCTCATGAATGGGAAATCCGTACAGGATTGAATCTTGAGTTCGATGAGTACTGCAAGGTCTTCCAAGGCGATGTGAACAACTATCTCATTGTTGCAGAGGATGGACATTATAAAAGTAAAGGTGCATACGTGAAGGAGCTTTCAGACCTTGATTATGACCTTGCGATAGTCAATGAGGCTGTTGTTGAGAATCTTCTTAACGATACCCCGATATCAAAGACCGTCAATAATTGCAACGAACTCTATAAGTTCCAGCTTGTAAAGAGAATTTCTGCAAAATATGCGAATCTGATTTACAACGGAAAGATGCTCAATGAGAAGACCGTAAGGGTGTTTGCATCGATAAGAAGGGAGGACACTACACTTTATAAGCGGCACAAGAACGGAAGGATTCAGAAAGTGGAAGGGACACCAGACCATTGTTTCATAGTCAATGAGAATGTCCATGACATGCCGATTCCATCAATACTCGATAAGCGATGGTACATAGCTGAGGCTGAAAGAAGAATCGTCAAATTCAAAAACAACGATAGGAGATTATTTTAATGGAAAAATTGATAAGGATAAATCCAGAATACATCAATTATTTTAAAACACTGGATTCTGTAAGAATTAAGGACGGTGACAAGTCCAATACGGTACGTTCTCTCGAATACATCTACTATGATGCAGATGAGAAGACATTCGTTGCTAGCAACAGGAAAACGCTTCTTACGATAAGGATTGAAAACGATGAGTTTCTTTCACAGTTCGAAGAGACTTCAATGTTCTGCAAGTTTCTCAAGAACGATATTCTTATCGCAGTTGATAAGCTTCCAGATAATGAAAGTAGATACACCAATTGGAAAAGATTGTTTTATGACATCAACGGAAAACACGTCGAGCGGTTCGACATACCAAGCTTGAGCGTCAAGGCAGGAAAGGCTCAAATATCAAACAAATACATTCCTTTCCTGTTATGTGAAATGATGTGTCGTGAAGTGGATTGTCTTTATAATCCTGAATTTTTTGATAAAGTCAAACTCCTTTTAGATGATTTCATGTGGGCATGTTTCAGCAGGATTTATACGGAAGAAGAGCTTGATGAGATGGATGCGGTTGAAAGGAAAAAGGCAACGTCCATACTTCCTCTTCAACTACTCTCAGCAGATGGGAGTATAAAGTATCTGATTCAATACATTATGGAAGAGGAGACAAAAAAATAATCATGGAAGAAGACATTAAATTCATAGCAAATCATTACGGTTTGATTCATCAACTCTTCAAACTATCAGAAGAATCCGAAGAGCTGAATGAAGCGATAGAAGGTTTCTTTGATGCAAACGACAGCATAGACCATCTACAGGAAGAGATAGCGGATGTGAAAATAATGATTGCTCAAATCGAATATCTGCTAGGTAAGGACAATATCATCAAGGATTATGTGCGAGCAAAACTTGATAGACAGATTGAAAGAATAAGTACGGGGGATGAGTAGGATGATATGGGAAATCCATAAGATAGGAGACAGTGAATATTACATCTTCAATATCACGGAAAATCTTCATGTGGAGATTTCTTATAACAAACAACTTAACTGGTTTGAAATCAGCATGATATGCAAATCCAGCAAGAATATTGTGAACGTATCGATTGGACGAAGCAGGAACGTCAATAAGGCAATCAGGATAGCTGAGGATTTTCTGGAATCAATGAAAACGACATTGGAGGATGTGAGTACACCTACATCTTTTGAGACATACGAGCTTGGAACGAATTCACAGGGATACGGATGTTGGAGGAAGAATGACTGAAAAGCAGATATTGAAAGAAGACATGAAAGTAATGGTTGAAGCCGTCAGGGAGATGTGCAAGATGCACACCGATTGTGATTACTGTCAATTCAACAACAAAGTATGTTCGAGACTGCATAATGAGCCATCTTCAATTACCGACAGGGAAATAGAGGAGGTCTTGAGATGATTAAAATAACAAATACAGATGTATGGGGCTTTGATGGAGCTATCAGAGGCATGAGAAATCCATACATGAGCCATGAGAACAGCGACAGTAAGATATGCGAGGAAATGTCTGAGTGTTATCAGTGCATTAAATGGAAGCATTGTCCATTCGAAGACAACTCTTTAGATGGATATTCAATAGGTAAAAAGGATATGAGGCTTGCTTGTACGCTGATTAAAGCTGGAAGCGAGCATAGGAAATTCCTACGCATGATACACGTACAAGCGGATATTTTCGCTCCTCGTTACTGGTGGGCTGAGATGGATACTTATAAGCATGTGAATATGAATAGCTCAAGCACCATGCACTTGATTACAATGCGTGAGCTGGCGATTGAAGATTTTAGCCTTGATGATGGCTTTCTTGAAGATGGCATTCTAGGAATCATCTTCATACTCAACAACAGCATTCGTTGCTATAAGGAGTCAACAGATGAAGGGATGAAAAGAAGTTGGTTTAGAACAATCAAACAGCTTCTTCCAGAATCCTATAATCAGCTCAGGACGATAGACACCAATTATGAATGTCTCTTGAATATCTACCACCAGAGAAAGAATCACAGACTTTCGGAATGGCATGCATTCTGCGAGTGGATTGAGAGCTTACCTTATATGGAGGACTTTCTAAATGCCATGGATTAAGAGGATGGATGATACATATGTAAAGTTCGATGAGCTTACGAAGCGAAGTTTCATAGGTGCTAGAGTGGAGTATGTGAAGAACTATACATTCTTGGCGACAGTGTATGTGACGAATAAGAATCAATCGGAGGTGATTGTGATTGGAGCTAACAGTTACACTACACTTAAAAGTGCCAAGAAGTATTGCGACACGATGCTGAAACAGATAGCGGATAAGGCTGAGGAGATGTGTGATGGATGAAAGGGACGAGTTGTTAGTTGAAAGAATCAAGACTGCAATTTATGGTTTGGAGGAATGTTTTCCTGATTTCTGGAATATGAGATATAAGGAGTTCATTTGTAGAGTGAGGCATTACTATTTTTCGGCCCCTGTGGTAATCTCTCCTGCATTTGAATTAAAAACATATCAGGGGTTGTCTCTAGAACTCATATATTACTATGCGAGAGCATACTACGGAGTTGACGATGAATGATATTTTCTTCAAGGGATATGTAAAGACGAAAGGAAAAGCACCTTTGCAGAAATATAAGGACGCTGGAAACCTTCTCACTTACGAGGAGGCTTCCAAACTTGACGAGTATGCAGGTGTGCTATCCGATGACGCAATCCTCATAGATGTCGATGACAAGGAACAGGCTGAGTTGCTGGCCGACATGGTTGAAGACTTACAGCTTGAATGCAGGATGAGACAGACCACTAAAGGGATGCATTTCTTCTTCTACAATGACGGGGTAAGGAAGTGCAGGACAGGGGTTTATCTGGCATGTGGCATCAAGGCCGATATCAAGGTTGGATGTGAGAACTCAATCGCATGTCTCAAATATAACGGAAAGACCAGAGAGGTGGTCTTTGACAAGGATGAGGATTCGGACTATCAGAAGATACCCAAATGGATGTTACCTATAGATTCAACGGACAGGCATTTATACGGGATGCAGGACGGAGACGGAAGGGACAGCACGCTGTATTCTTACATCCTCACTTTGATTAATCACGGATTCACCAAGGATGATTGCAGGGAGACGCTTTCCATAATCAACAAGTATGTGTTTGAAGATAAGCTTTCCGATAAGGATATAGACAGGATTACGAGGGATGACGCTTTCCCAGAGGAAACCTTCTTTTCGAAAGGGAAGTTTCTTCATGACAGGTTCGGAGACTACCTGATTGCGGAACACAAGATTAAAAGGATTGACGGGGTACTCTGCTACTACAAGGATGGTGAGTATGTGAATGCCAACGACATGATAGATAGCCTCTGTGTGAGGCATATTAGGACGCTTCAATCAAGATATAGGACTGAGGTAGCGAAATACATAGATGCGGTACTTGCCGAGTCGATAGAAAGTGCTGAGCCTAGATATATAACTTTCAACAACGGGGTACTTGATATTGAAACGGGAAGTATCAATCCTCCTACACCTGATGTGGTGACAAGGAACATCATCAGGCATGATTATAATCCCGATGCTTATTGCGAGTTGACGGACAGGACGCTTGATAAGCTTTCTTGCAACGACCATCAGGTGAGGGCGGTTCTGGAAGAATGCATAGGTTATGGGATGTTTAGGAGAAACGAGCTTTCCAAAGCTTTCATGCTCACAGGAGAGAAGAGCAATGGTAAGAGTACGTTTCTTGAAGTGTTGCAGGAGATATACGGCGATTCCAATTGTTCCAATCTGGATTTGGGGGAGCTTGATGAGCGATTCAGCATTGCGGAGCTTGCTGGTAAGCTTGTCAATATCGGAGATGATATCAGCGATGAATTTCTACAGGGGAGGAGTGTTAGCACGTTTAAGAAGATAGTATCTGGTAATGCATTGAAAGGCGAATACAAAGGGGAGAATGTTTTCTTTTTTAAACCATACTGCAAGCTCTTTTTCAGTGCCAATGAGATTCCAAGGATGAAGGACAAGACGGGAGCTGTATTGAGAAGAATGGTCATCGTCCCGTTCAATGCCAAGTTCTCACCAGATGATGAGGATTACGACCCGTACATCGTTTCAAAACTCAAAAGCAAGGAGTCGATAGAGTATCTTATACGGATTGGCATTGAAGGACTCAAACGTGTATTGATGAGAAAGGATTTCACGCATGCAGATATTGTCACAAAAGCTCTTGGACAATATGAGATTGAGAACAATCCAGTGCTTTCATTCATCGCTGAGAATGAAGTAATGGGACGGTCTACCGATGAGGTTTACAGACAATACAGGGTTTTCTGTATCGAGAATGGATATAAGGAGATGAACAAACAGACATTCAGCAAGGAGATATGCAGGAGTGCAAATGTTAAGACAAAGACATCAAAAGTGGCAGGAAAGGTGTTCAGGATGTATGTTAGTGATGACTAAGTGTTACCCAAGTGTTACCTTGCTAATTTCGGCTACTGTAAGGATTTAGATGATATTTTATAGGGCAAGTGTTACCTCAAGTGTTACCAAGTGTTACCTATCTAAATATCTATAGTAGAAGGAATTATTTCAAGGTAACACTTCAAGTGTTACCTTCTTATTTATTATATTATAGGAATACTTAGTAAATGAGTAATATAGTATATACTATATATAATATATAAGTGGAATTGAGGTTTTAAGTGTTACCCTGTTACCTTTTCGAATAATTACTTTTAGTATAGATATTTACGAGGTAACACTTGCTCAATTTCAAGTGTTACCAAGTGTTACCTGACAAAAGTAATTTATTTTGGTAGAATGAATTAAGGCTGTTTTTCAAGTGTTACCGCTAAGGAAGACCCTTAGCCAAGAGGTCAAAAATGACAGCAAAGGAATATTTCAAGAACATCAAGTATGTGGGGGACATCTGTCGCATCAAACAGAGGAAACTCGAAGAGATGGAATCTTCAACGGTTTATGTTTCTCCCATCATATCGGACATGCCTCATGGTAATGGAGACCCGTCACATAAGAGGACTGATGCACTCGTCAAGCTTATATCATTTCGGGATGAAGTGGAAGGGCTGTTGGTTAAGGATGTTAAGCTCCAAAAAGATGCATGTGTGATGATTGAGAGTATAACGGATGATTTCAAAAGATGGCTGATGTATTCCAGATACATCGAAGGTCTTACATGGAAGGAGATAGTGAGGAAATCTGGATACAGTGAAAGACAGATATACAAAAGCCATGGTGAGGTCTTGAAAGAGCTTTCCGAGCGGTACAGGTTCGAGTGCAGTAAAATGCAGTAATGTTCAGTTTATTTTGTAGAAGTCCCATGTTTTAATATAATCGTAGAATTTTAAGGGATTTGGCTACTTCCCCAATGTGTGTTTCTACCTCCTTCACACATTGGGGATTTTTAATGGCGGCACGGGTGTTGATTGTTTTTTTATCGTTATCTCCTCTAAGTAAATTTTTCATTGTTGTTGCTTTCTCGTGCCGCTTTTAAAAATTGGAGAAAGCTGATGCAGATAATCTATAAGAAACTCGATGAATTGAGACCATATGAAAAGAATCCGAGGAAGAATGATGACGCTATAGACAAGGTGGCGAAGAGTATTGAAGAGTTCGGATTCAAAGTACCGATTGTCGTTGATAAGGACAACGTGATAGTAGCAGGACATACAAGGTTCGAAGCTAGCAGGAAGCTACATATTTCGCAAGTGCCATGCATTGTTGCTGATGACCTTACCCCGATGCAGATTAAGGCATTTCGTCTTGCGGACAACAAGGTGTCGGAAGCCTCAAGATGGGATGACAAACTGCTTGTCGAGGAACTTGAGGACTTGGACATAGACATGTCTGATTTCGGTTTTGAAATCGATGAGGATGAGGAGCTTGAAATCGATGATGACGATGATGACATCAACGAGAGGCACAGGACTGATGATGCATATAATCTTGGAGAGTTCGATACCAATTCGTGTGATGGATTCTATCAGATGCCAATCATACACGGCTCTGATGTGATTCCAGAGAGATTCATAGGGTTCAACTATGCGAAGACATCCAAGGACTTTGACATGGGTGTGCATTTCTTCATAGATGATTATCAATTTGAAAGGGTATGGAATGACCCTCTAACCAACATAGAGCGGTTGAGGAAATTCAAATGCGTCTTAACCCCTGATTTCTCACTTTACCTTGATATGCCTATTGCAATGCAGATATGGAACGTCTATCGCTCTAGGCTCATAGGGCAGATGATGGAGAGACAGGGTTTGAAAGTCATACCTACCGTTTCTTGGTCTGCTCCTGAGAGCTATACATTTTGTTTTGACGGCTTGCCGAAGCGAAAGGTATTAGCGATATCAACTGTCGGTGTCAAACGCTCTGAGGAGTCGTTATTGATTTACAGGAACGGGGTTGGAGAGATGGTCAAACGTCTCACTCCTAAGAAGATAGTCCTTTATGGTGGGATGGTGGATGCTGATTATGGGAAATCCGAGATTATCGAGTTTAAAAATGAAGTGACGGAGAGGATGAAGAATGGCAGAAAAGGGTAGTTCTGGAATGGGAGTTTTAGGGGTGTTGCAGATTATATTCATAGTCTTGAAACTATTGAATCTGATTTCATGGAGTTGGCCTATTGTTTTGATACCTCTCTGGATTTCGTTAGGAATGTTTTTCATAGCGATTCTTTTTTACATTTTATTGGAGTGTTTTGATGGGTGGCAGAGGAAGTAGGAGTAAGAGGAATGGATTTTCTGGTGGTTCTGCTGGTGGTGGCAGAGTACCAACTAACACGGAAGATTTCAAATATGCGAGATTGGGTGTGAATCGTCAGTTCGGTTATGAAATAGACAAGCTTGGACAGAACATGATGAATGAGTTTCCTGCATTAAGGGATACTCAGATACAGTTGTATACTTCAAACAGCAATGTATATGCTCTGGGTGGTAATGGCACTGTATATTTGAATCGAAAATACTTTGCCAATGAGAATCTGGAAAGAAGTTATGCAAATGATGTAAAAGCGGGATTCCATCCAAAAGGTACAAGTGCGATTGATATCGTGGCTCACGAATACGGTCATGTAGCTCATGATACGATTATCGGTAAATATAAAAATGGCGATACTCTTTTCGGTCAGACTGTTAAAGGGAACAACGTACCTAACATAATTGTCGAGACTGCGGCTAATAATCTCAACAAACAGACTGGTTCTAATAAAAATGCAGGACAGTATGCTAGTATGATATCAAGATATGCCAATTATAATCCGAGCGAGATGATAGCAGAGGCTTTTGCAGACTATAATGCGAATAAAAATAAAGCTAGACCTATATCTCGTGAGATAATAAGATTGATGAAAGGAGAGTTGCAGTGATTAGCGATAAAAAATGGGAATCGATTCTCAGTGAAACGGATTTTGAATTTACACTTGATGAATTGAAAGAGTATCTTACAGAGCCGATTGCAAATCTTTTATACAGATGGCTTGAGAAATACAAACTCAACATCAGGAGGGTTATCAAGCTGAGATTGGAAAATTGTGATGAGTTCGTTGCACCTTCCGAGCTTGATAAGGACGACCCCAATTATGATGAGTTTGATTCTTGGCCTAAGTTTGCAAAAGCGGATGCGACAGATGAGGTCAGATTTGCGGCAGATGCTTGCAGGGAGTTTGCAGTCATAGAGGGATATCTACCGAGAGTGGAATTTACTAGGGAGAGCGTATTCGGTGAAGAAGAAAAAGAAGAAGAGTAAACAGCCGAAAGGGCATGTGATAATTTGAACAGCACCAGTGATGGTGCTTTTTTATTGAGGTATCATCATGGGAGAGAAAATAAATTCTCAGAATGCCGCTGAGTATGGCAGGATGGGAGGTAGAAAATCAGGGGAGAAGAGAAGGGAGAAGAGGACGATGCGAGAAACGCTTGAGACACTTCTCTCAATGTCCCTTACAAATGGTAAAACTGAGAATCTTGAAAAGATAAAAGGATTCAAGAACATAACCAAGGATTCCAATATAACAGTCGGAGATAAGATAGCAGTCAATCTTGTCAAAAAAGCCATGGCAGGTGATTTACAGGCCGTAGCGATGATACGAGACCAGATAGGAGAGAAGCCTAAAGAGGAGATAGAGACCACCATCATACAAGTCCCTAAGTTCGAGGGGGAAGATGAAATACCAGACTGAGTATGTTCCTGTAAGGATACCTGAGCTGATAGGTGGGGGCTACGGTGAGTATTGGAGATGGAGAGGCCGTTATCTTGTCGTCAAAGGGAGTCGTGCTAGTAAGAAGTCTAAAAACACGGCTATTAAATTTGTTCTTGGTATTATGAAATTTCCGTTGGCAAATCTACTTGTCGTGAGAAAAACTTTCAGAACGTTGAAAGATTCATGTTTTGCGGATTTACAATGGGCTGTCAGGAGATGCAAGGCTGAGGGTTTCTGGAAATTCCGAAACAACCCCCTTGAAGCTGAATATCTTCCAACTGGTCAGAAGATATATTTTCGAGGGTTGGATGACCCGTTGAAAATCACATCGATATCCGTTTCTGTTGGCTTCTTATGTTGGGTATGGTTTGAAGAAGCATATGAAATATCAAGGGAATCCGATTTCGATGTAGTAAATGAGGCAATCCGAGGTGAAGTTCCAGATGGGTATTTCAAACAGGTTGTTTTGACTTTTAACCCATGGAACGAGAAACATTGGCTCAAGAAAAGATTTTTCGATACACCTAATCCAGAAGTCTTAGCGATGACCACCACATATTTATGCAACGAGTGGCTTGACGATTCGGATAGAAGATTGTTCGAAGACATGAGGGTACGCAATCCGAGACGTTATCAGGTTGCAGGGCTGGGAAACTGGGGAATAGTCGAAGGTGTCATATATGAGGACTGGGAAGAGAAGAGATTTGAACTTCCACAGTTCGATAATGACCATGTTTTTGTTGCAGGATTGGATTTCGGGTACACGAATGACCCGTCAGCACTTTTCATCGGTGTTTTGGATAAGAAATTGAAGGTCTTGTATGTCTGGGACGAGATGTATAAGAAAAATATGAGCAATAAGGACATATATGATGAGATAGAGAAATTAGGATATGTCAAAGCTCATATAACGGCTGATTCAGCAGAACCTAAGAGCATCAAGGAGCTGGCAGGAATGGGGCTTAGGATAAAAGGTGCGAAGAAAGGTCGTGATAGTGTTAACAACGGTATCCAGTGGATACAGGATTTGCATATAGTCGTACATCCTAGATGCGTTAATTTCCTCACCGAGATTTCAAATTACAGTTGGGCTGAGGATAAGTTCGGAAAGAAAATCAATACCCCGATAGATGATTTCAATCACCTCATGGATGCGATGAGATATGCACTTGAGGATTACATCATAAAAGGCAAATGGATTCATTAGGAGAATGGAATATGAAATTTACAACTATGATTAATGAGCAGATATGGACTATAGAAGAGAAAAACAGGGATGAAATCAAGGGAAGACTCGATGCAAGCGGAATGTGTTTAGGAATGTGCGAGTATGAACCAAGGATAATCACGCTTGCTAATGATTTGTCGAGAGAACAGAAGATGAATACTCTCCGTCATGAATTAGTTCATGCATTTCTTTTCGCATATGGTTTCATGTATTTTCAAACATTTACCGATGAGCAGATGGCAGATTTCTTTGGGTATTACGGCGATAAGATGAACGATATTGTAAGGTCATATTTCAATGATTAAAAAGATTTTCAATTATGTGATAGGTGGTATCACACTTATTTTTGGTTTTCTGTTCGGAATTGAGAGATTCAAAAGAAAGAAAGTGGAAAGCAAGCTTGAGGAGACATCTGAAAGGCTTGAAAAGAGTGAGATGGAAAAGAACGCTACACAGGAAGCATTGAATGTTACTAAAAATGTGACGGAAAAGATTCAGGTGATTGATGATGAGAAAAATGAAAAAATACCTATCGATAATCTTATTGATAATTGGAATAACGGGTTGTGAGACACGATATATCACACCCAATCTTCCAGATTTTGAATTGATTGTTCCTTCTAGGCCGACATTAACGGATGATATGGAGTCAAATGTTGGGGAGTTAATGATATATAGCAAGAAGTTGGAAGTTGTAATTCAGGGCTGGGAGGATTTTTACAGAGGGGTAAGAAATGACATGGGAATTAGATGATGGGAGGATGCAGGTCTATCAGTGGGAGACAGGTAGATATCTCAAACTTATAGATATCAAAGAATGTAATACGGTTAATTTCTATAATTCAAAAGGAACAGGGGCTTTCACAGTCCAGACTAAAAAAGAAGATGGTGTGATAAAAGTCCAGATTCCTAATGAGGTCTTAGCTCTTGATGAGAAGATAAGATTCTATTGCAACGCTCTTGATGATAATGGGCAGTATGTTGAAATGTCAGGTGTCATCAATCTGATACCTAGACAGAGACCGGATGAATACGTCTATGAAGAATCGGATTTGCTTACGTTCGACAAGGTATTGCAGGAAGCGAACGATATCAAGAAAGCGACAGAGAAAATCAAAGACGACACTGAAAAGATAAAGACCGATACTGCGGCTATAAAAACCGATGTCGAAAGTTTGAAGAATGATGTTTCTCAGCTTAAAACAGAAACCAATCAAATTAAGACAGACACGCAGAAAATCAAGAATGATACTTCTCAAATTTATGAAAATGCACTCGTTGTAAAAGAAAATGTAAATAACACAAAAGAGGAAGTAAGCCAATTAAAGACTGAAACCAGTCGGATTAAGACGGACACACAGCAGATTCATGATGACACAGGGCAGATAAAAACCGAAGTCAATGAGCTGAAAAATCAAACTAAGCAGTTACATGATGAAGCTGAGGAACTTGTAGAAGGTATGGAAGGTTTTATAGCTCTTGGTAATAGATTTGCAATAGATGAAGAAGGATATTTGTGCGAGGTGATAGATGAGTAACAGAGTGGCAAGTGATGATACGTTGAAAAACGTAGTACAGGCGATACAGGCGGTCACACAGGCTATAAGAGGCGGTGGAACGGTTTATGGATTCCACATAAACGGCAATGAATCCAATCCAGATGACAAAGTGACATATCTTGAAAATGCGGTAGGATTAGAACCTGCTTATTATGATTTCACTAACGATGAGTTCGTTTGGGGAGGCTGGAAAGATGCTTTCTTCATGCCGAGGCCGTGCATGGTCAAGTATGATGGAACAGTTGATTATTATCTGGATGAGAACGACTACACAAAGAAAGCGAACGGTCAGGCTTCCGATATCGCAAATGTTGATTATGAAGGTAATGCGATGATGGAATGGGGGCAGAACGGGAAGAAGATATGGATGTGTATCAAGCCGTCATCCGATGGTAAGAGTGCGGATGTATATATTGCTGATTACAAGGTTGATGAGAATTATCATTGCTGGTCTTTCACAAATAATCAGGGTGTGGAGGTAGACCACTTTTATACTAGGATTTACAACGGCTCTGAGGTTACTGGTACTGATGGTGTTGCAAGGCTTAGAAGTATTTCAGGACAGATGCCATGTCATAACAAGAATGGTACGCAGGAGATTACTCTTGCTAAAGCCAATAATCCAGTTGATGCGGTTTATTGGTACACAGAGGTATGGTCGGACATCATGCTTATCAACATGCTTTTGGTCTTGATGTGCAAATCGACAGATACACAGTCCAAATATGGCTATGGTTGGAACGGGTACGATGAATCACATCCTACGGGAGAGAATTATTACGGTATCAAAGCTAGTGGGGCAGGAAATGACAAAGGTCTTTTCTATGGTAAGAATGCCTCAAACAACACAGGTGATATTGTAAAGGTTTTCGGCATGGAAAACTGGTGGGGCAACATCTGGCAGAGATTTGCAGGACTTATTGTTGATAATGGAGTCTATAAGGTTAAGTATACATGGGGTATGCAGGACGGCTCAGCAGTCGAAGGGTATAACAATAACGGAGACGGCTATATAAATCTTAACAACGAGCCTATCAGGTATAATGGAGAGAGCGGCATAGGACAGGGATATAAAAATGCATATATCAAGAACATGTTGTTCGATATATCAGGCTCATGCGTACCTGTGGAAGTAGGAGATGGAGCATCATCATCTACTTATTATGCAGATGGATTATGGTTTAACGATGATGTCTCTGATAGATATCCGTTTCGCGGTGGTAACGTTAGCTCTGGTGCTTATTTCGGAGTGTTCTGCGTGCATGTGGACAACACTGTTGGCCTTGTCTATTGGTACTTTGGGGCGGGTCTTTCCTTTAAACCACCTGTATAGGGGGTTAGGGGGATTTCCCCCTTATGAAAGCTTTTATTTCTGTCATATGTGAATTTTAGGTATATAGGTGTTCTGGTGGGGTCGGGCTTGTCCGTATCACGGTGGTAACGTTAGCAATGGTGCTAATTTCGGAGTGTTCTACGTGAATGTGAACAACACTGTTAGCAATGTCAATTGGAACATTGAGGCAGGTCTTTATTTCTATCAAATATTCCTTAATCCCACCTTTACACCTTTCCGCTTGGAAAAAATCAACTCGATGCAGGTATCTGTTAGTAAGCGATATGCTCAACATGGATAAGAGGATAGAAGGAAAATGAAGAGCTATAACGGACTCTTTGAAGAATGTAACAGCGATGCTGTTCTTGACCTTGCAATTAAAAACGCTTCAAAAGGCAAGAAAAGGAAGAGAAGAAGAGATGTCAAGGAAGCGTTGAAAGATGTGGAGTCATTCAAAATCAAAGTGAGAGAAAGACTTGCGGATTACAAGAATGACGAACATGAACCTAAAGTAATATATGACGGAATAAGTAGAAAGAAGAGAACGATACTTGTACCAACATTTATTGAACTTGTAGTACAACATGCAATGTGTATTGTGATGGAGAGGATTTTCATGAAAGGGATGTATGAGCATTCCTATGCATCAATTCCGAATCGAGGCGCTACACTTGGAAAGAAGCACATTGAAAAACTCATAAAGAAGAATCGCAACATCCGATATTATCTGAAATTAGATGTAAAGAAGTATTTTGAATCCATTCCACATGAGAAGTTGAAAGAAAAGCTTTCCAAGGTGATAAGGGATAAAAGATTTCTAAAAGTTCTTTTCACAATCATAGATGTTGTACCGAAAGGGATACCGATAGGTTTCTATCTTTCACAATGGCTTGCAAACTTCTATCTCATGAATTTTGACCATTGGTTGAAGGAAGAACTGAAAGTCCCTGCTTATTATCGATACATGGATGATATGGTCATATTCTCAGATAACAAGCGTGAATTACATAAGATGAGGAAAGCGATAATGAAAAAACTTTCCGAAGATGGTCTTGAACTTAAAGCCAATTGGCAGGTTGTTAAATTCAATTATCAAAAGAAAGACGGAAAGGAAATCGGCAGGGATTTGGATTTCATGGGATATCGATTCTATCGAAACAGAACCACAATAAGAAAATCCATATTGATGAAGTCAAGAAGAAAAGCAAATCGCATTTCAAGGAAAACGAAAGCTACGATTTACGATTGCAGACAGATGACATCATACATCGGGTATTACAAGAGTACGACCACCAAGGGATATTGGATGAGGTACATAGAACCGAAAGTAAATATTGGAAAGATGCGAAGATATATTAGCACATATGACAGGAGAAGAAATAATGACGAAGTGGCATGACGTTGAATGCATAAGCGAGGTTAAACCACCTGTAAGAGAGAGTGAAAGCTCCTCCAAGGTGGTTTATCTCAGAAAGGATTTCGTTTTTCATGAAGGATATACGGATGAAGAGGGGAAGGAAGTTCCAGCAAAATGGACTTATAAGGAGACTACACTACCAAAGGATGTGATAGACCTTTTAGCTATGACAGATGAGAACACGGAAGGTATTGCAGGGTTGGAAGACGCATTATGCGAACTCAGCATGGAGGGATGATTATGAGTGCGATGGCTAAGATTTGGAGAAACAGGATAGAAGCTGGTACGCAGTTCTTTTCGGATTGTCCTGAGAAATATAAGGATGAAGTTAAAGAACTCATGATTGAGGATGTTGAAGATGGAAGATTATCTCAGGGGGAATTTGAGAGATTGATGGAGATGTGAAATGCTAAAACCTAGCGAGATTGATTATTTTCTTAACAACGATTTAGCAAATAAGGAAAAAAGACAGGCCAAGATAGGGCAGAGATATTACGAAGGTAAGCATGACATTTTAAATTACAAGCTTTACATACCTGATAAGGATGGACATTACATAGAGGATACGACCAGAAGCAATATAAAGATTCCACATCCTTTTTTCACAGAGCTGGTAGACCAAGAAGTGCAGTATATGCTCAGTGGTGACAGACCTCATGTGAAGAGCGATATTCCCGAGTTGCAGGAACTTCTGGATTCGTATTTTGATGAGGATTTTGATGCGGAACTTAACGACCTTTTAACTGGTGTTGTTGTGAAAGGATACGATTACGTTTATGCATACAAGGATGAGGATGAAAGACTCTCTTTCAAATGGGCTGATGGTCTGGGAGTGATAGAAGTAAGAGCGGTTGATACGGATGACCATGCGGATTATGTCATATATCACTATGTCGATAGATATGACGATGACAATGAACCTATCATCAAGATTCAGGTATGGGATAAAAATGAAGTCGGTTATTTCATCAAGGAAGGAAGTAAGGGAGTTAAGAAGGATAAGAATGTAAAATATAATCCACAGCCTCATGTTGTCTTTTCAAAAAACAATGATGACTATGGTTATGGATTGGGTTACATTCCATTTTTCAGACTTGACAGAAATAGGAAGCGTACATCCGAGGTATTTGTTACAAAACCGTTGATAGATGACTACGATATGATGAGCTGTGGCCTTTCCAATAATCTACAGGATTTTGCCGAAGGTGTATGGGTGGTTAAGAACTATCAGGGTGAGGATATTGATGAACTTGTCAAGGATGTGAAAGCAAGAAAGGCTGTCGGTGTTGATTCCGAAGGTGGAATAGAGATAAAGACGGTTGATATTCCTTTTCAGGCTAGGCAAACAAAACTTGCTTTAGATGAAGATAACATCTATAGATTTGGGATGGGATTCAATTCTCAGAAAGTAGGGGATGGGAACATTACAAATGTCGTTATCAAATCACGTTACACATTGCTTGACCTCAAATGCAACAAGCTTGAAATCAAGCTTAAACAGTTAATGAAGAAACTTGTCAAAGTTGTACTGGATGAAATCAATACAATGCATGGAACTGCTTACAGTGTCAGAGATGTATATTTTGATTTTGAACGGGAGACGATAACCAATGCACTTGATAACGCTCAGATTAAGGGAGCTGAGGCACAAGCCAAACAGACTGAGATTGCAACACTATTGATGATTGCAGAGAAGTTTGACAACGAAACAATAGTGAAGAACATCTGCGAAATCCTTGATATAGATTACGATGAAATCAAAGACAAGCTTCCACCAGATGATGTCGAATTGCAGGGGTTGATTGATGACGAAACGACAGAAGGAATTGATGACATATCAGCTCGGAGAGGAGAAGAAGATACTTGAATATCTTGAGATGATATATCGTGAGGCAAGTAAGAATATACAGGCACGGATAGAGAAGTTGATGAAGGATTTTGAAAAGACGGGACTTCCATCAAAGATATATCAGGCGAAGTGGCAGAGGGCTTTGAAAAAGCAGATTGATGACACTCTTGAGAGAATCCATAACGGTGTATATCAGAGCATAGAGGATTATCGCACAAGATGTTATGAAAACGGCTATCTTGGTGCTTTTTATGATATGCAAGGACAAGGTGTACCTCTCATAATGCCTATAGACCCTGAAAAAATGGTCAAAGCTATAACGATTGATTCCAAGCTTTCAAAATCGCTTTACGACTCGTTAGGTATAAGCTTGGATAAACTCAAACGGACAGTGCGAGATGAAATATCCAGGTCTATAGCTACGGGAAAAATGTATGCTCAGGTAGCAACATCCATTGACCTCAAGATGAATACTGGAAGGTACAATGCTTACAGGATTGCAAGGACAGAGGGACAGAGGATAGTGAACGAGGCTACATATCAAGCACAGATGGATGCCAAGAAGCGTGGGGCTGATATATTCAAACAGTGGTGTGGTATTCTTGATGGGAGAATCAGGCCGAGTCATTCGGAACTTCACAATCAAATCAAACGGATTGAAGAGTATTTTGAAGTGAACGGACACAGGACACTCTATCCATCGGGATTCGGAGTGGCAAGCGAGGATGTCAACTGTCGTTGCCGATTATTACAACGTGCGGAATGGACTTTGAAAGATGATGGTGACGGATTCATAGAAGCACGAAATTTTAACGAATTTAAAACAAAGGCGAAGGACATTTAGTTCTTTGCCTTTTTTATACCTTTCCAGAGGTACTGGATTTCATACAAGCGGCATGAAAGCCGTAAAAATCATAGGAGAAATAAAAGATGACTTTCGAAGAGTTATTGGCGGCACAGGGTGTGTCGGAGGATGTCATTGCCAAAATCGTTGCGGCAATGAAGGAGAATCATTTTACGACAGAGCAGAACATGGACATAAGATACCAGAAGCTCAAAGAGCAGGTTGATAATGCCAACAAGCTTATCGATGAAATGAAGAAGAATGATAAGACGGAAGAGATGCAGAAGAGAATCGGTGAGTATGAGGATACCGTTAAAAACCTTAATGCGGAGCTTGAGAAGACCAAGCTTGATTCTGCAATCAACACCGCTCTTATGGAAGCCAAGGCTACGGACATTGATTACATGAGTTACAAGCTCAGACAGAAGAGTGAAATCAAGCTCGATGATAAGGGGAAGATTGAAAATATCGATAACCTTATTAAAGACCTTAAAGCAGAACATCCTTCTCAGTTTGAGGCTGAGAATAAGGCCAAACCGACCGTGAACGTCAAGAAACTCGATTCGGGTAATGAGACTCTCGGTAATAATGACAAGATTACAAAAGAGCAGTTTAGAAAGATGAGTTACAAGGAACGGATTGAACTCTATTCGAAAGATAAAGAGCTTTATGAAGCTCTTTCAGGAAGGAATGTTGAAGATAACAGCGAGGAGTTAAAATAATGGATAAACTAACAAGATTGAGTATGCTCATTAATCCAGAAGTGATGAGCGATATGATTGAGGCAATTGTTGAAGCGAAGATTGTCGCTTCTCCTTATGCAAAAATAGATACAACGCTCAAAGGGGAAGAGGGTGATAGTATGACCGTAACAAGATACGGTTACATTGGAGATGCCGTCGAAGTGGGTGAGGGTGAGGAAATCCCGATGTCCGAACTTAACGCTACGAGCGTGAAATACACCATCAAGAAATCTGCAAAAGGAGTTCCGATTTCTGATGAATCTGTTCTTTCCGCTCATGGCGACCCTATTGGTGAAATCAACAGACAGTTGGCGGCATCGATTGCTCAGAAGATGGATAATGACGTTCTGGACGAGCTTTATACAGCCAAGAGAATTTTTGTAACTAACGACATCATTAGTTACAACGGCATTGTTGACGTAGTTGACCTTTTCAAAGAAGAAAAAGATGGAGAGACAGAAAAGGTCATGTTCGTACATCCAAATCAGAAGACTCAGCTCAGAAAAGATGTGAATTTTCTTTCTGCTGATAAATACAAAGACAACGTGATGGTGTCTGGAGAGTTCGGTAAGATTGCGGGTGTCAAACTTGTAAGTTCGAGAAAGGTCAAGCACGAAGGGGGATATTTCTATAATCCGATTGTCATGCTTGCGATTGACGATGAACAGACGATGACCAAGGAAGCCGCTATCACAATCTTCATCAAGCGTGACACTAATGTTGAGACCGAAAGAAAGTCAAGAACGAGAACGACTGAAATCACAGTAGATAAGATGTATGTTACGGCTCTCACTGATGAAACCAAGGTTGTGATTGGAAAGTTCGGAGATGGAGTTACACAGCTTACAGTGTCACCTGAGACTGTATCCGTCCAGAAAGGAACACAGTCTGATGCTCTGACAATTGAGACAGATGCATCTGATTTCTCTATGACTTCCGAGAATGTAGACATTGCAAGTGTTGATAAGTCAAGTAAGAAGATTACAGGCGTTGATGTTGGAAAGACAACTGTAACAGTTGAAGCTCAGGCGGATGGCAAAACCAAGGCAACAAAGAAAGTTGAAGTTTCTGTAACCGAAGGAGCTTGAACCTATGCTGATGAGTGTTTCCGACCTACGTAAGCTCATTGACACGGACGAGGACGACCTCAAATTGATGATGAGGCTCAACGGAGTTGAACAGTCCATCAGGGCTTACACTAACAATAATTTTGTAAAACTCGACACCGTTCAGAAAATGCACATTGAAAATGGAATCCTCATAACTGAGAATGACGTTTTCAGAGTTGATGACACTGTTGAATTTTTCCATATGAAGTATTCGGATGGACTCTATGTGATAGTTGAAAAACTTGAATCATGTACTTATAGGGTGTCTCCTGAATGCATGGATGGTGATGGAACAGTTGGACTTGTCAAATACCCCGATGATGTGATGATGGGTGCGTTGTCCATGATTACATACGATATTGCGAGTGTCGGTAGAGAGGATGTGGCTAGCGAGTCGATATCCCGTCACAGCGTATCGTATGTAACTCATGGAGCATCTAATACAATCATGGGGTATCCGATTAAATTGACTTCATTTTTGAAGCCGTACAGGAAGATGAAGAGATGAAGAAGATAGGTGGGAATGTCATAGCCGAATTTCAGGCTATGACAGTATCCAAAAATGAAATAGGCGAAGATGTTGAATCGTTGAAAACAGTTGCAAAACATATTGGTTTTCTCGACCTTTCATCTGGTAACAGTTCGTATGAAAAGTATAGAACGAAGATGGAGGAAGTTACACATGTTTTCATCTGCGATACGTTCAACATCGATAGAAGCAAGGTCACACGATTATCAATAAAAGAATCTGCGTACGATGTGGTCTATTTCGATGAGCCTGTGGGGTTTGGATATCATTTTGAAATCTTTCTCAAAAGGGTTGAACAGTATGGTAGTTGATGGTTGTCGGATTACTTTTAAAAGCAAGTTGAGTTCTTTCACCAAGGAAGTTGACAGAGCTATAAACAAGTGGCTTGAGGAATCGGCAGGAGAGTTGGAAGGGAAGATTTCAGAACTTTCAAGAGTTGATACGGGACAGACCAAGGGGTCTTATCATCACGTTGTCGATACCAATGTAAAAACAGCTTATATCGGCTCAGACTTGCAGAATGCGGTATGGGAGGAGTTCGGTACTGGCGAATATGCGTTAGATGGTAATGGAAGAAAAGGCTATTGGGTATATGTCAAAGGTTCTGATGGTACATATGCATCTGAAAGTCCCAAGCGATATTACACCAAAGAGGAAGCGGTAAAGATTATGGCTATTCTGAGGAGCAAGGGGCTTGAAGCGTATTACACCAATGGTAAGACACCAAACAGACCGATTTTCAGAGCATTCAACGAGAAAGAACAAAAGATTGTCAACAGAATCAGATACCTTCTAAGGAATATGGAGATTGAGATATGAATGATGAGATTCTAGCTTATTTAAACCATGCTTTTTTGGATATTGGGATTAATTATTCCTTTATGCGTAAAAATGGCAAAGTTTCATACCCATATTTCGTTGGTGATTATATTGAGAGTCAAGAAGCTACTGAGAGCGGTGAGATGCGTGTCACATTCAATCTTAATGGCTGGACTAAAGGGAGCTGGATGGAGTTGGAGACAATCAAACAGAAGCTTGCTAATAAATTCAGACATTTCACAGGCATGGTGGACGGTTACGGGGTATTGATTATGTATAGTAATTCAACTCCCATTCCCGTTGAGGATTCGGAGTTGAAGCGTATTCAGATAGTGTTCGAAGTACACATATGGAGAAATGAATAAATGGCATATGAAGAATTGAAATCAAGCGGTATTACCGCTGATACACCGAAAAACATATTATTCGGAGCAGGTACAATCCATAAAGGATTGAAACTTACCACTGGTAAATGGAATTTTGCAGAGTCCCTTATCGGAGCTACATCAGGTGGATTTGCGATAAACATCACACCAGAGTTAACAGACCTTGAAATCGATGGAAAGCTGGTCAAGGTCAAGAGTCTTTCAGACCTCAAGACAGGTGAGACGGCTACGATGGAAATCAATCTCATCGAAATCAAACCAGACATCATCAAGGCTCTTGTGGTCGGAAAAGAAGCGGAAAGCGAAACATATGAGGGATATACGGAAATCACAAGTAAGAACAGGATTTCCGATGGTGATTACATTGAGAATCTTGCCTATGTCGGTAAGAAGATTGATGGCACTCCAATCATAATCATTTTCGAGCTTGCACTTGTATCAGGTGGATTCTCAATCAATCCTCAGAACAAGAGTGCATCAGTATCGACAGCTACGTTTGAGTGTGTCGCATCTCTTGAAGGAGACCATGACAGATTACCATATCACATCCTTTATCCGACTCCACAGGTGCAGACGTTGAATGATACCGATAAGGAGGATGCATGATGGAGCTTAGGACGCTTACAAGCAAGGATATTTTCCCGATTTGCGGAATACTGAGAAAGATTGGAATCAAAGAGTTTAAAGAAGCTTTCAACAATTCAGTCGAGCTTGCGGATACCTGCAAGGATAAGAAGAATCTTGATGCTTTACTTGGAGTCAACACTGTTTTTGAAATAGCCTCAATCATAATCTCCAACATTCCATCTTGTGAAAGGGAGATTTACACCTTTGTCGCTTCCGTAATAAAGGATGATGATGTCGGTATGAAAGAGCTTATGGAAATGTCGATGGCTGATTTCGCCAATATCATAGCGGATATAATCTCCAAGCAGGAATTCAAGGATTTTTTCAAGGTTGCCTTGAAATTCTTCAAATAGGGGATGTCAAGTTCTGGGACATGATGGTTAGTCGCTATTCATGTCCCGATTTTTTATTAGATGGATACATCGGTTCTGGGGAGTTGTCTAGATTCATACATGAGTTCTGGGATATCTGTCAGGACTCCATGTTATATGAGTTCTGGCTGAATAAGGATTTCAAACACTCTTTCAACGATTTCAAGGAGATGGTTTTCCAGAAATCAAAACATCCATCGAACAAGAAACTATCAGATGAAGAACTCAAGGCGATAATCGAATCATCAAGAGATATGTTGACGCAATTCGAATTTAAGGAAAGTACACATGAATGATGTTTTCACAATACAGGGCGTACTTAAATTAGTAGGTGCGTCACAGTTCAATAATGATTTGAAACATGTGGAATCTCAAACCGATTCCACTACGGATAAGATGTCTCAGTCTTTTCAGAGATTGGGCGGTATTATAGCTAGTGCGTTATCAGCAAGAGCCATAATCAATTTCACAAAAGAACTTGTATCTGCGACAGCACAGGTGAACGCAAGCAATGCACAATTCGAGGCTACATTCGCACAGGTAGGGGAAGCCGCTCAGACGATGTTCCAGAGAGTTGCAAACGCAACTGGTGTAATGGCTACAAGGCTCAGGGTTGCAGGTACGAAGGCTTTCTCTCAGTTCAAAGGGGCAGGACTTGATGCAAACAGGGCATTGAGCGAAACGGAGAGATATCTCAATCTGGCGGCAGATGCGGCGGCTTATTACGATATGAGTCTTGAAGACGCTGATATGAGACTGAGGTCATTCATCAGAGGCAATGTGGAAGCTGGTGATATGATTGGTCTTTTCACATCAGAAACACAGCGTAACACAAAGGCTCTTGAGATGTATGGACAGAAGTACATTACGCTAACAGAGGCACAGAAGCAGATGGTGATGCTTGACATTGCATCTTACATCTACGACATGGCAGGTGCGACAGGTCAGGCGGCAAGGGAATCTGGGGAATATGCTAACCAGACTGGGAACTTGGCAGATTCTTGGTTACAGCTCAAAGCCGTATTGGGAGAGCCTATACTCAATGCATTATTACCCATCATGCAGGAGCTTAGCTCAAAAATGAGCGAGTTGGTTGACTGGATTAACAGCAATCATGATGCAATGAGTCTTTTGATAGACATTTTTGAGACTGCAATAAAGACAGTCGGTGCATATATCGCTGTCGCTGGTGGACTCAAAATATTACAGACTGTCACCACTTGGGTTAAAAATCTCACAACTGCTCAAAGCTTACTTAACATAGCAATGGGTGCTAATCCAGTAGGGTTGTTTGTAGCGGCTTTGACTGGACTCGTCGTAATACTCAGTAACGCACACGATTCTACGAGAGATTTAACGGATGCAACGGCAAATCTTGAATCCATAAGCAGGAAGTATCAGGATGCAGTTAATGCACTTTCTGGTGATGTTGGAGAACTTTCAGAAGAAGAGAGAAAATTATATGAACAGCGTTTGAGTCTTTACCGACTGGAAGCCTCAGAGCAGGTACTTGCATTAGCTGATGCATATTCGGAATTGACCAAGAATATTGAAGATTCAAGAGTCAAAGCAGAAGGTGCAGAAGGTGCATTGGATGCAATGTTTTTCCTCAAAGAAAATCCTCTGGGAATTGACGGTATATTGGATGAGGTGGAATATGCCCGAGACCAGATGGCACGCTTTGATTTCGGAAGTGCCGAATATGAATACTATAAGCAGTACATAAATGCGATTGAAAGTAATTTCAGAAGAACAGAAGAAGAACTATATCCAATAATCGAAGGATTCTATAAGAACTATGTCGAAGCAGAGAAGGATGTAACATCTCAGATTCACGAGATGGAAAGTTCAATACTTTCAATTGCGGAGGCTGTCAACAAGGGACTTGTAAATGTCGATTTTCTCAAGCTTGGAAACAGTGACCTTTACAATTCCATCATGGATGTAGTCTCAGAACTGGAAACAGATGTTTCTGAGTCTGGAAAAAAGACAGGTGAGGAATATGGCGATAATCTGGTAAAAGCTGTCAATAATGCTGTTAGAAATATAGGTGTACCAAGTGTTGAATACAGTGATTCGGATTTGATTTTACAGAGCATGGAGCGTCAGATTCAGGCGGCAGAGCAGATGGCTACCGTGGTGGGTGATTCTTTCGACCTCAGCGGAGAGAAAGCGAATATCTACAAGAACGCTTTACAGGATTTGTTTGAGAGCGGATTCAAACGAGGTTCTGCGGCAGTTGAAAACATCATCGCTAAGTTGGCGGCATTGAATATCGAAATGGATGAAATCAACTCCATTGCGGAAAATCCGATTGAAGAAATCATGAAAGGCTTATCCGAGGATATAGCCAATGTAAACACAAAAAGTGCCATATGGGGTGAAACTTTTGAAACCAATGCTGAGAAGGCGAGAATCTACAAAAGAGCTATAGAAGAGCTTATAGAGGTAGGTGTTAAAGAAGGTTCTCCACTGCTTACCGATTTACTGAATAAGATAAATGCTCTTGGTGAAGAAGGTTTTGAGGTAAAAGATACTTATCAGGATGTGATTGATAAGTTTCTTTCACTTGCAACGACCGTAACAAGCACAATGCTTGATTTAGTCAACGCTATACATGATTTGCAGAATCAGGCATTGGAGAATGAGATAGCCATTCTCGAAAGCGAATACGAGGAATTAAAAAAACTAAATGAACAGAAGATAAAGGATGAAGAAGAACGTCTTGATGGAGAGAACGAAGCTTTAAAAGAACAGCTTTATGATGGGGAGATTTCCTATAAAGAATACATCACGGCTCTTAAAAACAATGAGAAGTCTCTCGATAACCTCAAAGACCAATTAGCGGATGAGGAAATCGCTAAAGAGAACGAATTACAGCAGAAGAAAGATGAACTGGGTAAGAAACAGTTCGAGTCGGAGAAAGCCAATAAGATAGCTCAGGTCTGGATTGATGCGGCAAGTGCGACAATGAGGGCATTCTCCGAAAATTTCTGGCCTGTTGCATTGGGACTCACTGCGGCTATAGCTACTACGGCTGGTATACAGACTGCGGCAATCAATGAACAGCAATATGTACCAGCATTGGCAGAAGGTGGAATTGTCGATAAGGCTACACACGCATTGATTGGTGAGGATGGTGCTGAGGCGATTGTTCCACTTGAGAGAAACACCGAATGGGTTGGAGGACTTGCAAAAGCTCTTGCTCCTGCTGTTTCCAACTCTGAAAGGAATGATGATTCGTTAAGAGTGGAAATCAATCAGTTCAGACAGATGGTTGCGGACTTCTTCAATTACATCCGTCAGGGAAATCAGCAGATTGTGATTGATGGACAGGTTGTTGCGAGAGTCATATCTCCATATGTCAACAACGAACTCGGAAATGCCTCAAGACTCAGAGGAAGGGGGATTTGATGCCATTACATAATGTGAGATTCGGTCTTATAGACAGCTATAAGGATTTAGGATTGATTTTGAGTTCCCGTGATATTTCCGCTCCACAGGTTAAAGACAACTATGTGGACATCGAAGGTGGAGATGGTTCTATTGATTTAACGGAAGTGTTCGGAGATGTCTTCTATGAAAACAGGGACATCTCCCTCACATTCATCTCGTTGACAGAGAGAAAATATTTCTGGGATGTTTTCAGCAAGTGTCAAAACCTACTTCATGGACGGAGATTCAACATAGTCTTTGATGATGATTCGGATTGGTATTATGTCGGAAGGGTTTCAATCGACAAGTGGAAGACGGACAAAGTGATTGGGTCGATGACATTCGATATCACGGCAGACCCTTACAAGTATTTCAAAGATGAGACGCTTATAAAAAAAGATGTCACGGAATCGGTAACACTGAGGTTGATTAACAACAGGAAGCCTGTGAATCCGATTATCAAGACTACATCGGTGATGAATCTGTTGTTCAATGATAAGACTATAATCAGTCCACAGGAACAGGAGTTCACAAGTCCTGATATAAGGCTTGTGGAAGGTGAGAACATACTCAAAGTGACAGGGACAGGAACGATAACGATACGTTATCGGATGGGGAGTTTGTAATGTTTAAAATTTATCTGAATGATGAGTGCTTCTATGATGATAGGATGGAGCAGAGAAGCATTACAGGACTGAAATTGACACTTGAAGAAAACAAGGCTGGTTCTCTGGAATTTACCATCTACCCCGACCATCCATATTATTCAGCGTTCGAAAAAATCACATCGACAATCCTAGTCAAGCAAAATGATGTAATCATATTCAGAGGAAGGGTCTTAGATAGCGAAGAGTCTTTCTACAAGGACAGGAAGATTACTTGTGAAGGGGAATATGCTTTCTTCAACGATGGAATATTCTATCCCTTGGGACAGGATGGAGGAGAAGATGAATATGGGGAGGAACAAATCACTCCATTCACTCCGATTGAAATCTTCACTCAGATTATAACGGACTACAATTCTCAGGTATCGGAAGACCGAAGATTCTTGATTGGAAACATATCAATTACAGGTTCAACAGAAGAAATCGGATATGCGAACATGGAGTTCATTAAAAGCATAGAAGCACTTGATGATTTGATAGATAGGTGCGGTGGTCATTTCATCTTCCGACACGAGGATGAAGGTGTCTATATCGATTGGACAGAGGATTATGAAAGCATCAATCAGGATGTATCTTTTGGGATTAATCTTTTAGACCTTACTCAGACTATTCAAGGTGATAAAGTTGTGACAGCTATATTGCCTCATGGAGATACTAGAGAAGATACTAATTGGCCTTGCAACATAAGCACGTTACAGATTCCGACAACTACACTTCATAGGCAGATGGGGGTTGTCCCTGATTCTGAAAGTAGAAATGAGCAATTTGGTGATTATGGCATCTATCTGGTTAATATTCCACTTTATGAGAAATATGGCCTGATAATTGAAGAACGTTCGTATGATGGATATCCAGATGATTGGAAAGACCAGTTGATAGCAGATGTCGATAATCTTACAGGACTTTCAAACAGCATCGAAATAACGGCAGTCGATATGTCGTGTCTAAACGATGTTGATTTCTTCCAGATAGGAAAGAAGGTTGATGTCATATCAGATAAACATGGAATAAAGGATTCCTATAACATCACGAAACTTGAGTTGAATTTGCAGAATCCATCAAGCAATAAATTCACGCTTGGCAAGGTGATTCCCAATTTCGTAGAGCAGATTGTAAACGATAATAAGACAAAACCTGTTGATGGTAAATCAATAAAAATAACGGGGTATGAATTTGCATATGCCATATCGGAGAGTGGCACGGAAAAACCTGATGACGAGTCTTTCAGTACCACTTACTCACCTCAGCAGGGGAAATGGCTATGGACTAGGGTCACCACTAAATTCAACGATGGGACAGAGACTAAATGCTACTATCCTTCATATCAGGGGATGGATGCAAAACAATTCAAGATAAAAGCTGATTCAACTGTAGTAATCCGTAATGATAGACGTACAGATGCACAGACCATAATATTTACTGCTGATATCAGCGGATATCCCAATGCAGTACCTTTATGGTACATCGACGGTGAAAAAGTAGGAGAGGGTGGAAGTTATTCCAGAAACATCCCATATAAGAAAGCAGAAGCTTTCAGTGTGAATCTATATGATGGAACTGTACTGAAAGATACTCTCAATTTAACAGTCATAGATAAGACTGGAGGTGCGTTATATCTAGGGGCATGCGAGAACTCAGTACCTACACAGACATCAGAAGGAACGGATTTAATAAAAGGTGATTACTTCTTATGCACTAAGAGTTTTGCTGAATTTTTGGCAGGAAATCCTTATGTCTATAATGGTGCTTCATGGGAAAGCGCAGAGCTGAGCGGGAATGTCTCTGTTAACGAGTATGCAGACATTATGAGTAAATGTCTTGAAGATGCTTTAAATACCGATACCGTTGAAAATACCAAATATTCATCTTGGTTTAAGAAACTTGCGGCAAACATTGTTTTTACTAATATGTTTATAAGTAGGAATCTTCACATTGTAACTAACAATTTCGAATTTCAGGTTTCAACTATAGATGATGATGGAAATAAATTAGAATATCCAATTTGGGAAGTGAAATACAATAATAATATCATCTTCAAAATTGACACTTCAAATGGAACCATATCTGCTCAAAATGCAGATTTCATCAATTCCTCCATTTCGGGGACTGCAATCATCACAAATGGGCAATTTAAAGGGTTTTTTGATTGCGAGTCAATTAAAGCTCAACCTGATGAATCATCTGTATACAAAACTGTAATATTTTATGCTTCTCAAGGAATCAAGCAAGTACGCAATCTAGCAATTCAGCTTGGGTATAATCCTCCTCAAACTAGTAACGGAGTTAAAACTAGATGTCGTCTTTCTGGAAATAGTAACGTGGCTTTCTTTAAATTGGAGCTTTCTTATGACAGTTATACGTTTGGCTCTTATTCTGAGGACAGGATTATTTTTTACGATATCGATGGAAAAGAAATAAAACTGGCAAATTTAGGGATTGGTTATTCTGGTGATACAACTCATGGATATTTGTTTACTTCAAATTCATATAACTTTGGTGACAATTTTTCAGGATGTTACTTCACACAAGATGTTACTCTTGAAGTTCTCCAAGGTGGTAACCGACTTGTTGTTAATATTCCAGGAATTGAAGGGCAGGGGGTAACATCAGATGAAATTGATTCATATGAAACTGGTAGATTATATATCGATTCTTCAAGATATCTAAGGGTTAAGATTTAAGGATTTAACATGGAAAATATTTTATCAACATTAATTTCTCCGACTATTGTAGTGATATGCTACTTGGTGGGATTAATTGTTAAGAATTTCGTATCCAAGATTGATAACGGGTACATACCCATAATCAACGGGGTAGTTGGGATAGTGATAGCCTGCTTGATGAGCAAGGCTGTTTCTTTTGACATAATCGCTCAGGGTGTAGTATCAGGATGGGCTTCCACAGGTCTTTTCGAGTCCATCAGAAACATGAAGAACAAGGGGGCTAACTGATGGATGAGGTGTATGTGGTTGGTTACATAGTATTAGGTATAGGCACATTAATAAGTGTGCTGACACCACTTTTTAAAATCAATTCGAATATAACCCGTATGAGAGACAGCATAGACAACATGCTCGAACGTGATAGGATAAGAGATGAAAGAATAACCTTGCATGGTAAGGAACTTGATGAGGTTGTAAGAAGAGTGGACAAGCACGAAGTACGAATTACAAATCTTGAAAACAAATTATGAATTTATCCCTATCTGAGAAATCAGGTAGGGAATTTTCTATTGACATTAAATATAGTACGTACTATAATAAGGGTATAACAGTTATAGGAGATTCGATATGCAGAATTTAAAAGTCAATGAAAAGATTGGATACACCAAGAGTGGTTATTACTCCAAGAAAAGTGTCAAAGCTGTATGCGAGGCTATACAGAATGAATTGAAGAAGGTCAAGAAATGCGATGAACTCACAGTTGAATTTCTTAACGACACAATCGTTGTAAGTTTTGAAAGGAACTGGAAACCGGTTTATAGTACATGGAACACATGGAGTCTGGTAGTCTGGTTCTCCACATCAGATGATGAAGGAAACGATTATTGCACCACAGCTTATTGCTCTATTGAGAAAGGTAAGATTGATTGGGAATATTCAGAAGTCGAAAATGAAAAATGTTAATAATAAGGGGATAAAAATGATTAATCCATTAACAATTGAAAAGATGGTCAACATCATAAACGACAGGAAGAACGCAGAATACATATTGGTTGAAACAGAAGATGGAGATGAATACTGGTTTATGATGACAGTTGGGAAGTCTGGTAAGAAAGCAAGAGTGGGAATCTATGATTCCCCAGACTTGGAAGCGGACTGTTACGCAGAGGAAATCATAAGATACGATGAGAATGATGTAAAAGCAATTGTGAAAAAGATGCTTGAAGAATTTCAGAGCATTACCCATTTGGAGGTGTGAGGAATGACTAAGGTAGAAATGATGAAACTTTTCGAGCCATGCATGATTGACTTCTGGGGAGAGAGAAAGACATCTAAGAAGATAAGAGAAGCATGGGAGGATTTGAAGAACGCTCTTAAAGAGGACAGAATCGAAGGTGAGATAATACCAGATTACAAGTTAACTAATGCAGAGGTAAGGAGGTTGATGAAAGGATAAGGTTATGGGATATTCCGAAGCACAGAAAAAAGCAGATAAGAAATATCAATCAAAAATTCACAAAGCAACAATTATTTTCAAACCAGAAGATGAGGAGCTTTGGAATAAAATTCATGAGCTATCGAAAGGGGAAGGAGTGTCCCCTTTCGTATTAAGGATATTACGAAAGAGTGTCTACAATTTGTCTACGGATTGAGAAATCTTTTTAAATGCGTTACAATCAGTTTAAATCATTTACAATTTTTTATTTTAAATATTTGTTTAAGAGTTAATGAATTATGAATTTGATTAAATTTATTTCAATTGAGTTAAATCAAATAAGATGCTACCACATAATCAAGAAGACAGGAGCAAGATGATGTACAGCATATACACCGATGGAGGATGCAGCGGCAATCCAGGTCCGGGAGGATGGGGATATTGCATTTTGTGCGATGGGGCCTTGATCGCCTCGTCAAGCGGAGGGGAAAAGCTCACTACCAATAATAAGATGGAGCTTACTGCGGTGATAGAGGCTCTGAAATTCGCCATCTCAAACGGCATCAGCTCCCTTGAGATCTGTACGGACAGCCAATATGTCAAGAACGGCATTACGGAGTGGATAGCAAATTGGAAGAAAAAAAACTGGAAGACTTCGTCAGGGGACCCTGTCAAAAACAGGCAGTATTGGGAGGAACTTGACCAGCTGTGCAGATGCGTTGAAATCAGATGGGTATGGGTAAAGGGGCATGCAGGCCTTGAATGGAACGAATACTGTGATGATCTGACACAAAAAGAGATTGCAAAATTCAAATGACGGGGGCTTTGAAAGCCCTTCTTTTTCCTATTTCTGTTTCAAAAAGCTTTTCCGGAAGCGGAATTTCCGCCTCCAAAAGCTTTCTTATTTCTTTTCCAGGACCCAATAGGCTGTAAAAACCATCCTTGAACGAAAGGATGAAAAGAGCATCCTCATCATCAGGATAATAATACAGGATCGAATATGCCTGGCCCTCCGCCTTTTTCGTAAAGCCTGTTTTGAAATAAAGCTCCATCAAAAGCTTGCGCTTTTCCATATCGGCCGGAACCTGCTTCAGGATTTTTATAAGTGCCTTCTCATATTCGGCCAAATTCCCATTTTCCCGTGCCGCATACGCTTTCAGGCTCAGCATCCTGTAGTTGTCAGGAAAAAGCAGGAGGGCATCGTCTGCAATCCTTTCTGCATCTTCAAGCTTTCCCGCCTGGATATAGGAATATGCCAGATTGTAATAAAGCTTGAAGTCACCTGTTTTTTCCGCTTCTTCCTCATATAGCGCAATCCTATCCTGCAGATCCATCCTGCCTGCAAGAGCCAGAGTCCGGTCTGTCCGGCTCGTAAAGCAGGATGAAAGCAGGAAAATGAGAAATGGAATCAGGCTAATTAAGAACGGTCTTTTCAATTTCCCTTACCTGATCCCTGTACAGGTTGACAATAGAGGTGCCATAATCCGCTATGAGCTGGATCATGTTTCTCGGGCTTGCACCGCTGTCGATACCGTTCAGGCGGTCTCCGGCATCTCCAAGGCCGGGAAGGATATATGCCTTGTCGTTTAAAACCGGATCCATCCAAAGCGTGTATACCTCCGCTTCCTCGATCGCCCTTGTTATTCTAAGAGCACCTTTCAATGCGCTTATGACGTTTATGAACTTGATCGATTTTGGCTTGATCCCTTCATCCTTCAGATATTTCACTATGGTCACAAGAGATCCTCCTGTGGCATTCATGGGATCTGCAAAAATCAGATCCTTGCCATCAAGCTCCGAAAGAGAGAAAAAGGATTTGTCCAGATCCAGGATGTAATCCATGTTTTTCTCGCTCCTGGATTCATCCCGTTTGATCTTAAAGAGGGCAAACGGAGTTATGTATCTGTCTGAGGAATAGTCCTCTATTTCTTTACTTATGATCATCGACGGCAAAAGGGCGCCGCGCAGCATGACGCACATGACGCTGTTATGAATCATATCGTCCACATCGGGGATCTTATGCACCGCATAATTTCTCACCGGATTTGTAACAGGGGTCTTCTGTATTATGCTTCTCTTTTTTGGTAGGCATTCATCTGCAAAGGTATGTGTGAACATGAGTTCATATGCCCTTTGGATATAATATAGAAATTCTTCATGCCCCGTTTCCGGATCCCTGAGCTTTGAAATTATTCTTGAGCATTCCCCATGCATCTCGTCGGGGGTATCAAAAGAGTAGACGTGTATTCTTTTGTTGTTTTTTGTTATCTCTTCAAGCTTATGCCCGATATCCCTTGCGCTGTCCACAAGCCTTGATAGGGCTTTTTCATCAGCAGGATCGTTGTCTATCAGCCTGCATGCCTCAAGACTCTCATCATACATTTTCTCTATCTGGTCCAAATCCTCTTTATCCTGGTTGGTGAGGAACCCGTCCAGATCCGTGGCATGGAGTACTATCTTCTTCATAATCACAACCTCTAGGCGCTATTATATTTTATAAGAACCGGCTTTTACAATTAACTTTTTCTCCTTTACGTGGTATCATCAGCTTACTTTTCAATTTGTTAAGGAAGGAAGACTATGAATCTAGTGTTTTTAGGCCCTCCGGGAGCGGGAAAGGGCACTATTGCTGCTATTGCAAAGGATGCCTTTGGCATTCCCCACATCTCCACTGGAGATCTCTTCAGAGCGAATATCAAAAATGAGACCGAGCTTGGCAAGCTTGTGAAGGGAATCCTGGCTGCGGGAAACCTTGTTCCCGACGAAGTGACAATCAAGATGGTTGAAAACAGACTTGGTGAAGCTGATGCCTTGAATGGATACATTCTCGATGGATTCCCGCGCACTGTCGCACAGGCGGACGCCCTTGAAGAAATGAGGAAGCCGGACCATGTTGTGAACTTCGTTTTGGAAAGGAGCGAGATACTCAAGAGGCTTTCTGGAAGAAGGGTCTGCAAGAGCACAGGAAGGACATATCATATCATTTACAATCCTCCAAAGGTGGAAGGCATCGATGATGAGACCGGAGAGCCTCTTATCCAGAGGGATGACGACAAGGAAGAAGCCATCTTGAACAGGCTTGACGTGTATGAGAAAAGCACGGCACCCTTGATCGACTATTATAGAAAGAAAGGAATCCTCATCGATCTGGATTGTTCTGGAAAGCCGGAGGATATACTTGAAAACCTCAAAGGGCTTTTGAAATAAAACGTTGTTTTGACCGCAGGAGACTGCGGTTTTTTTATTAAACTTTATTTAACACATCCACACAGAAGTCTCCACCTTCTAAACGGAAGTGAAAGGTGGAGATGAATGTGCAAATGAACTTGAGTTTTCATTATACGTAATATATAATCAGTGATGTGAAGATAAGTTCAGATATCAGAAGGGAATTAGACTCGAACAACCATTCAGTATTCAAACTTTGTTATCATCTTGTTCTTGT
>CASDPA010000001.1 GCA_949282255.1 uncultured Spirochaetales bacterium | reverse complement strand
TGATGTCTCCAGCCTGCTGAAAGCAAGACTCAGAAAACGCATCGAAGAGGTCTGACTCGGTTTAGCACTAGATTTTCCGCGAAACTTTAAAACGCAGGTATTATACACCTAAAAAAATTTTTTTTCCTACACGGTTCCATGATAATCCTCAACAAACACGCCCGGAATGTATGAAAATGCCTTTGCGGAGTACTATTTTCCCGTTAAGAATAAAATTCTAACAAAGCTTGCATAGGCATTGTTTCCATTATATAATCTGCGCCAGTATGTTGGACTTCAGAAAATTCAGCGATGCCGATATCCCCCTGTTGAAAAAATATTCGGAAAAGATCGACACCCTATGTTATGAGTATAAACCCAGTTATGCTTCGATATGGAATGATGCAGAAGACATCCATATCGCAGAGGGTGGATACGGACTTTATCTCCGGCACGACAAAAGCGGCAGCTTCCTGTTCCCCTTTTCGGATGAACCGGAAAAGGCGATTGGAGAGCTTATTGAAAGCGAAAGAAAAGTTTGCATCACGTCCATTCCTGCCGGATACATAAAATTCATCCCTTCGAGTTTCACAGTCTCAAGAAAACGTGATCTGGACGATTACATCTACTCATCCCACAAGCTCATCAGCCTTGAAGGAAAAAAACTTTCGGCAAAGAGAAACCATATACACCAGTTCGAAAAGACCTATGACTATTCCTTCTGCCCTTTAAGGAAGGAAGATTTCGATGAATGCCTGAACATAGACAAGGACTGGGAAAAGATTCAGGATGCATCCATGTACGAAAGCATAGAGGAAGAAAGAAAGGGTATAGAGAATTGCCTCAACTGCTGGGACGACTTTGAATTCTCCGGAGCGATAATAAGAATCGATGGAAAAGCTGTTGCATTCACCATAGGGGAAAAGATATCGGATGAGCTCGCAATAATCCATTTCGAAAAATGCGACACATCCTATCTGGGAATCTATGCCGCCATAAACCAGCATTATATTTCCACGCATTTCGAAAACGTAACGTGGATAAACAGGCAGGAGGACATCGGGCTCGAAGGACTCAGAAGAGCAAAGGAAAGCTATCATCCGGACATGATGGGTGAAAAATGGATGGCTCAGAATGAGATCTGACCTTGTTGAGCTTTGGCATGAAGTCTTTTCGGATCCCTACGACTGGATAGAGCAGTTCGACACTGAACGCAAGCCGGAGACATACGAGCATAAAATAAACGGCAGGGCTGTAAGCGCGCTGCACCTGTTCGATATCGGATACAGCTTCAAAGGAGAGGTACATAAGGCAAAATATCTTGTAGGAGCGGCTACATATACCCAATACCGCAACAAGGGGTATATGTCTGCTCTGATCAAAGAGGCGGTAAAGGACCACAGCGAGGGAATTTTCCTTTTTCCAGCTGTACGTCCATTTTATCAGAAGCTGGGCTTCCACTCTCCCCGCCTTGAATCTGCAATAGGAAAATCTGAAAAGCATATCCCCTACTCAGATCATCCCGATATCAAACGGATAAACAGCATATATCTTTCATGCTTCTCTCAAACGGGCTGCATACTAAAGGACGAGCGGGCATGGATGGGAAATCTTGAAGAAAACCATCTTCTGATGTTGAACAACGCATATGCTTTGGTATCCCGCCAGACAGGACGGGTCACGGAATGCGCTTATGAAGGAATTGAAGGCCTTGAGCAGCTTAAAAGATCCCTTGCTGAATTCTTCATACCCGCAAAAGAGGAAAACAAACAGAAAAAGTATTCATTGACAGGAATGACAACACTTTACACCATGCCAGGTGCATATATCCCCGAAATATACTGACATAAGGATCAAAGCACCGGCACATAAATGATTTTTAGTGCAAAAGTGTGGGAAAAACTGCTTTTTTTTTACAAAATCCTATGTCGAATATACTTAATACTTGTCTGGGAAAAGACAATAAACTAACATTATTCTTATGGATGAATACAATCTTTCACGGCGGATGAGAAAGATCGTCGACCTCTCTGATGAGTTTTGGCAGAGGCACGTTGAGAAGCCCGACGTGGAATTAATATATAAAATCAACAACCAGGAGGTTGGGAAAAAACTTAAAAGGATATTGATGAAATATCCGAAACAGATAATAACCTCCTCCTATATAATACCGGTATCAGAAGGTGCCGTAACAGCCTACTATTTTAACAATCCCCATACTTCGGCTTTGGGGCTTTGTCCTCTCATTATTTTCTACCACGGCGGCGGATGGACTTTCGGCAATATGGATTTTTATGAGCTGTTTCTTTCCCACCTGGCTCATGTGACGGGCTCTTGCATACTTTCCATCGATTACAGGCTGGCACCGCAATATAAATTCCCGACAGCGGTCGAAGACTGTTATGATGCGCTACTTTGGGCTGCAGAGGGGGCAAAATATTGGAAGATAGATCCGGACAGGATTTTTGTCGCAGGCGACAGCGCAGGTGCAAATCTGGCTGCGGTTGTAGCACATCTTGCAAGGGATAGGAAAGGACCGGCCTTGGCAGGTCAGATACTGCTTTATCCAATCACGGACGGCCGACTGAGAACCTTGTCCATCGAGGAGCATAACAATACTCCCATGCTGACGACAAAAATCCTTCAATACTATATCGATACATATGCAAGGGAGCCTAAGGATATACTATCACCGATGTTCAGTCCTTTGCTAGCACAGGATAAATCCAGGCTTGCTCCTGCCTTGATAATAACAGCGGAAAACGATCCATTGAAGGATGATGGAATACTCTATGCACAGGAATTGGAAAAAGCCGGAACACCGGTAAAGGTCTTCACAGCCCCCAATTCCTATCATGGATTCATCCTTTACAAAGGTGCGGAAGGCAGGGAGGAAGCGGAATGTGCAATACGGCAGTTCGTTTCAGGACGGAGCCTGAAGAACGTGCAGTTCATAAAGGAATGTGTACTGAAAAGAGAAGGGAAAATACATTCATTTGAAAGTAATGAAACCTTAGGATGATATATAATATACTAAAGATATAAATTCAGTCATTTATTATTTTATAGAGAGTAATCCTCTCCCCGGGCTGAAATCCGGGGAGATTTTCTCAAAAAATCAATCCATTTCCTCGATTATATACAGCCTGCTTCCGAAATCCCCAAGTATTCTGGTGGTTTCAAAAACTCCGTTGCCTGTGAACTGAGGGCCGAGTAAAATTCCATAATCGCACAATAATCTTCCGCTGACCACAGCCGTCCATTCCTCGCTTACGCCCTTTCCATAACTTGAGAAGATATCACCGAGATCCTCCTTCCGTATAATCTGATTCCTATTTGAGATCCTATAACATTTGCTTCTATCAAGGAAAGGAAGCCTGAGCTTGTCTTGAAATCCTGTGTTCGGCCTGTTGAAAGCCTGATATTCCAACACGATTGTTGTCTTATCCAAAGTGCTTGACCAAAAAACAAGATTATCATCACGGGATGATATCTTCCTGAACTTTCCATTCTGCAGAACATTCCTGTATTTTTTGTAAAAAGCGATCTGCCCGCGTATGGCTTCAAGATCCTCGGCACAGAGTTTTGTAAGATCCAATTCATAGCCGAAAGCTCCCCAGCAAGCGACATTGAATCTTGATTCTATTCCGCTCTTTCTGAGACTCTGGTGACCAGGACTGGCCGATACATGAGAGCCCATCGTCGACTGCGGATACCCCATCAGGGTTCCTTCCTGGATGCTTATACGATGATGTATGTCCGTATTATCGCTTGTCCAGGTCTGAGGCATGAAACAAAGCATCCCCAAATCATAACGATTTCCACCAGCGGAACATGATTCAAACAATATATCAGGAAACCTCTTTGTGATTTTTGAAAGCAGCTCATACAGGCCAAGAATATATCTATGGAAGAAACAGCCCATACCGGAGCAGTCATTGCTCAAACTGAAATAATCGCTCATCGTACGGTTCATGTCCCATTTGACATAATCCACATCTCCAAGAGAAAAGGCTTCGCACAATGCAGAATAAAGATAGTCGACAACCTCCCTGCGGGACAAATCAAGAATGTATTGGTGGCGTCCAACGCTGGGAGTGCGGCCCGGAATTGAAATTCTCCAATCTGGATGCTTTTCAAAAAGAGCAGAGTTTTCATTGACCATTTCAGGCTCAACCCAAAGTCCAAACAAAAGCCCCATCGAATGAAGCTTTCTTCCCAGCCCTTCCAGTCCATCCGGCAATCTTGTCCTGTTGCAGATCCAATCTCCGAGACCTGAACGATCATCCACCCTACGTCCGAACCAGCCGTCATCAAGAACAAAAAGCTCAACACCCAAATCCTTTGCCTTAGAGGCCAAAGCAATAAGCCTCTCCTCTGTAAAATTGAAATAAGTGGCCTCCCAGTTATTGATGAGAACCGGACGGAGCCTGTCTTTCCAATTGCCGCGGATGATGTATTTCCTGATAAAGGAATGAAAATTCAAAGCGGCATCGTTCCATCCGTTTGGAGAATATGTCAGAATCGCTTCAGGAGTTGCGAAGGAGCCGCCTTTTTCAAGCGTCCAGGAAAAATTGAAGGGATTGATACCTGTAAGCACCCTGGTTTTCGAAAACGGACTCACCTCTATCCTTTCGCTATGATTTCCGCTATAGATAAGATTCAAGGCAATGGCCTCCCCCGAATCAGAAGTGGTCTCTTTCCGCACAAGATAAACAAGGCTGTTATGTTCGCTTGATGAACAGCCCAGCTTGCTGTCTATCACAATCACACCGGGAGAAAGTGGTCTTCTTGTAACATATCTCTCACGCGCCCACGCTCCGTCAAAGGAAAGGAGTTCCCAATCTGAATCAGGAAGGTCGAGCATCATCGACGATACGTTTTCCAGAACAACCACATCATCCATCAAATTCTCTATTCTTGCAGACCTCAGGATGACATCCTCGTCTTCGTACGCACTGTAAAAAAGGTGGACGAACACCTCTAGGAGCTTATCCTTCAAAACAATTTCCAAAGACTCCACATTTTCTTCATCTGAAAGTGCACAAGGTAAAAAGTCTTCATTTTTTCCTTTGAAAATCCTGTGCCCATGATAGACAAGATCAAGAACTGACATGCCGCCACCATATCTGACTTCAAGAGCAGGTTCCCTGGCATCACCTTTACCGACTGTCCCATATTCCATTGCAAGGTTGTCCATGAACATCATCGGATGATCTTCATCATAATACGTGCCGCATCCAATATTGATATCAAACCCTTCATGGATGAGTTCCAATCCCTTCTCAAAAGAATCAATCCTTACACCATAAGAAAAATGGCTCACATGCCCTGTATCCAGGATCTTGATGACATATGAGGTCCTCTTTGTTGAAATGAAAAAATAATCTCCTTGTTTATTTATCATAGTGGAAACTCCTTTTTAGAAGATTTGATACCTAACAAATTATATAGCAGCGGTATTCATGCCACAATCGTTCAGATTTTTTTATGATAAATGAAAGCATGATGATAAAAGCAGATAATAAGCTCTTATAACAAACCATCTTCTCTTTTTTTATTCTATAAACAATAGCCTAAATTGAAAAAAACAACAAAAATACGCAAACTTAATCTGAAATCAAGCCACAATAATCCTATATGTTTTTTAGAGCCGGGTGATATTGGGATTTTACTTTATCCAATTATTATTCACTTAAATTCCACCACGTCTCCCACAGAAAAATGGAAGCATTCGAACAGCCCGGACCTTCTTATCCTCTCTTCGGCAGGAGCTCCTGTGCAGTGGCAGAGTCCCAGAACCTCAACACCCGATGCTTTCAGTCCTGAAATGGTATTATCGATCCTTTCTTCTCCTGATTCAACAAGATGCAGCCCACCGATCACCGCATAAATCCCCTGACCCATCCGATCTGAAATCGTCGATACAATATTCAATATTCCTGAATGGGAGCAGCCGGTAACAACCACAAGACCATTTTCCGTCTCAAAGGCAGCGGCAACCTCGTCATGGAAATCATCGGATATGAAACCCTCGGCACATCTTTTTTCAAAACGCTTCGGGATGGTGCCAACCTCGAAAAGATGGTCGAAAGAGGAAAACAGGTGCATGACTGAAACAACCGCCTCGTTATCATCCACGACCGAAAATGATACGTTGTGACGATGAAGATACGAAAGATCGAGACCGGAAGAGAGATCGGTATGCTTAAAACCATCACCAGAATACTTTTTCTCAAAAAAACCAGGACCTATGTGGAGAATGCCGCAGGTGTTGCCCTGATCGAGAAAATCCCTGAAGCCCGAAGCATGGTCATAATGTCCATGACTTAGGACGACATGATCGACGAAAGACAGCGATAGGCCGAGCTTTTTTGCATTGAACAAAAATTTATCCCCGGAACCGCAATCAAAAAGGACCTGCATTCCATCACATTCCACAAGCAGGCTCAACCCATGCTCACAAACAAGGCTCCTGTTTTTTGAATTTTCATCCTCCATCAGACATGTGATCCTAAGCATACAAAATCTCCTTTAAGAAAAAAAATTCCACTGGGTATGCCTTATAATATACAATATAATCTCAAGCCTGATTAATATGGGATGTGGATATGGAGGACTGTCATTAATCTGAAATATGCCCACCCAAGCAGGAAGAATAACGCTAGACGGAAAAAAAGACATCGCATTTGATTCTGTAAGAGTGAAGTGCCAGCCTTTGGATTACGGTGTCGGGAGAAGAAATGGAAAAAGAAAAATTCAGGATTGGAATCTTAGGTGCGGGAAAGATATGCAACAAGATGGCGCAAACGATCAATATGATGGAGGATTGTACGCTTCATGCCGTTGCCGCCAGAGATCTGCAGAGGGCAAAAGCATTTGCAGACACTTATGATATTCCAAAGGCATATGGGGATTATCAGGATTTTTTAGAGGATCCGGATATAGACCTTGTATATATCGGCACCATAACAAGTCTGCACAAAAAACACATGCTCATGTGCCTGGAAAACGGTAAAAACGTGCTCTGCGAGAAATCTTTCACCGTAAACAGAATGGAGGCAGAAGAGGTATTCAATCTTGCAAAAGATAAAAAACTTCTTGCAGCCGAGGCCATATGGACAAGATACATGCCATACAGAAAGGAAATGGACAGGCTGATCAGGGCGGGAGAAATCGGTAAGATAACCAGCATCACCGCAAATCTTGCCTACAGGATTTCGGAAGTCGACAGGATAAGACTCCCGGAGATGGGAGGAGGAGTCATGCTTGACCTGTCGGTATACCCCATAAATTTCGCTCTTATGGCCTTGGGAGACAGGAAGATAAAAGAATATTCCGGCTGTTGCGTAAAGAATGATAAAGGCTCTGATATGAAAGAAACGCTGAATTTCGTTACAGAAGATGGCATACAGGCATCTTTATTTACAGACAGCTTCACCAACAGCGATCGACGGGGGATCATATACGGAGAGGACGGATATATCGAAATAGACAACATAAATGATCCGGCAACCCTAAATCTGTATTCTTTCAAAGCAGATGGAAATCCTATCAGGACAATACACTTCTCGCATATGGCCACAGGCTTTGAATACCAGGTGGAAGCATGTCTTGACGCACTCAGGGAAGGCCGGACACAAGTTGAGGAAATGCCTTGGTCGGAAACCCTCAGGGTAATGGGGATCATGGATCATTATAGATCCATGTTCGGCGTAAGGCTGGGCAGTGAGCTGACTTGAGAAAAAACGGAAATAAAACTTCACAAGGTTCCATTTCCCAAAAGCTTATAACATTGAGTCCTATCTCATACATGGGATATCGCAGCCCGACGATGCGAAAAGGACACAAGGACCTTCCATAAAGGAAGTACCATAAGAAAAAAAGCAAACGGTATGGAAAGAAGCGGTGCTCCGATTGAAGCGATCGGAGTCGATACCGCTATCGACCATGGAATCAATGCAGGCATTAACGCGGCAGAATCTCCAAGATCGACCGCAAGATCGCTTCCATCCTTATAAAGATGTGAGCAAAGCTCTTTCGTGAGAATAATCGTCAACGTCTGATTACATGCCGCTATTGCAATGACAAAAGAGGAGATCAATGTCACCAAGAACCTTGGAAGATGTCTTTCCATCCTAGATATCGCTTTCTCCACAGGCTCAAGCATATCGGTAAGGCGGAAAATTCCGACAAAGCAGGAGGATATCAGGACGATGCAGAAAACCCCGGTCATCGAGACTATGCCACCGCTGGCATCTCCGGTATTGGACACGTACCCGAAAAATGCCACAGATAGTATATCCAACAGATCCATTTTCTGGAGAAAAAAAGCAAGAAGCATTGCAGAAAAGACACTGATCGACAATGTAAGCAGAACAGGCATGGAGAAAAAAGACAGAATCAGAATAAGCAACGCCGGAATCACAGCAACAGGAGATATCACCATTCCTGAGGGATATAGGCCCAAAGAGCCAAAGGAGGTTTCAGCCGTCGCGGGGAAAAGTAGGCCGGCGATAAAATAAATGAATGTGGTTATCACCACCGGAACTATCGATTCTTTCCATAGCCGCTTGAGATTCTGATGGATATCAGACCCGGTTATATCGGCAATAAGCATTGCAGTGGTGGACACGGGAGAAGCGCGGTCCCCAAAGAAGATCCCTGATATTATAGCCCCGCCTGAGAGCATCGGATTGATTCCCATCGAATTGGATATCACCATTGCAACGACCCCCATTGTGGCGGCAGTTCCAAAGGAGGTACCGGTCAGAAAGGAAACAAAAACACACAAAAGAAAATCCAAAGGGAGCATTATATCAGGATTGATTATCCTTGAAGACTCAAATACCAGGAAATAAAGTGTCCCAGAGGCTCTCCACAAGGAAGAAACCATTCCAGCAAGGATAAAAAGCAGAAGGATTTTCTTTACCGTGAATATCCCTGAAACAGCTTTTTTGAATGTCAGGCATGGCTTATGGCCTTGCAGCAAAGCCATGGCAAAGAACAGAATCAGTCCGAAAAACAATCCATATATCAAAGAGATGCCAGAGAAAGTGCATATGATCAAAACAATCATGAATAGAACAAGCGAACCGGATTTCATTTTTCCCACATCCCTACCACCATGGCAATCTATCAGGCAAGATGCATCAGGTCAAGATGTTTCATATATGTCCAATGATTTTTATTGGTAAATAAAAAACCCCACCGCGGACAAAAGGAGGTAAACCGCTACGTGGGGAACAAAAGGAGGTTTGGAAGTTAGGTTCTATTTCCTAATTCCACTAGCTAATATATACATATCAAAATTGTTTGTAAATAGGTTTTTGAAAAAAATTTAAAAAATTTTTATTTTTTATTTTCTTAATATCCCTTATTTTATTTAAAATAATTTCTTATTCTTCACATTAATAATAGTATTACAACAATAAATTTCACATTAAATTGATTTTGTTCACATCAAACTAAAAATAAAAGAAGAATGGATATAAAAATTAAATTTGTATACAAATATATTAGTTAAAAGGAATATCAAAATTCTTCACTTTTTTAAGGCTATAAACAAGAAAAAAAGTGCCACCTGAAAGTATTGGCGGCACCAGAAAAAGCAATAAGCAGACATCAGTCGTTTTTCATGCTGACAGGCTGTCTGGTATTCTCTATCACATCCCTCCAAAGAGAACCTTCAACATCCACATGGCTGCGCTTTGATACGGCAACTTTGATGGGAAGGTATACAAACTGGTTATTAACACGGCTTGCAATGCATTTGGTCTTACCAGCCATGGCCGCATGTACGGCATGGGCCCCGAGACGGGCACAATAAATCGAATCGTAACTGTTGGCCGGAGCAGACCTGATGATATACGAAGGATCTATGTACTTTATCGAGGTCGGGATGCCCTGATCCGCGAAATACCTGCTGATCTCACTCTTTAGGAAAAGCCCTATATCCTGGTATTTTTTGTTTCCGCTCGCATCCGTTTCTCCTGTCGGCGGTACGAGATCCTGCCCCGCCCCCTCGGCCACAAGAATAACCGCATGGCCTCTTGAAAGTATGCGCCTCTTAAGGTTCTCAAGAAGTCCATTCGGGCCTTCGAGATCAAACGGTGATTCGGGAATAAGGCAGAAATTAACATCGGACTGGGCAAGGGATGTATGTGCGGCTATGAACCCGGATTCCCGTCCCATGACCTTTACAAGACCAATTCCATTAATGCTGTTCTTTGCCTCGACATGCGCTCCACGCACTGATGGAACTGCGGAAGTCACAGCAGTATCGAAACCGAAAGAAGAGTCAATGAAGGAAAGATCGTTGTCTATTGTCTTCGGAACACCGACAACCGCTATCTTAAGACCACGCTTCTCAATCTCCTGTCCGATATCGTAAGCACCACGCAGTGTTCCGTCGCCGCCGATGGAAATGAGGATGTTGATATTCATCCGTTCCAAGGAATCCACTATCTCCTCAACCTGCTTTCCGCCTCCACGAGCCGAGCCAAGTATGGTACCACCTTTTTCTTGGATATCGTCCACAACATCAGGATCAAGCGGAATAAGCGGCCAAGGGGAATTCTCAAGCAATCCCAGATATCCATACTGGATGCCTGAAATGCGTCTTACCCCATAACGGTACCAGAAACAACGCACAACAGCACGTATGACATTATTCAAACCTGGGCATATTCCTCCACAGGTACATATGGCAGCATGAACATGGCTCGGATTGAAATATATCTTTTTTCTAGGTCCTGCCAGCTCGACAGCGTCCGAATGTACAGGTACGGTCTTACCATCCACAATCTTTGTATCGATATCATACAAGATTTTGTTCTCATCAGATACATAATCGGTGATTCCATCACCCTGACGGCTGCTCATTCTTATGGGACTGTTCAGTTTAGCTTCCCCAAGACTTTCAATGGTGAAATCATACTGCATCTTCTTCAAATCTCCTTTTCAGACCTTCAAGATCTTTTCCAAAAAGGACGAATTCCTCTTCAACCTTTTCCTTCGCCCTTTTCTGAAAATCCCAATAAAGTGAAATAAATTCCCTTGCAAAATCCGTAAGGGTGGCTCCTTCATGGGAAGCCCCTCCTTTCTTACGGTCAATAAGTTCACGGCCAAGATTTTCCTCAGCCCTTTTTACCATGTTGTAGCATTTGGTATAGGATATGCCGAGATTGATGGATGCCCTTCTCAGGCTGCCGGCCTTCCCGACCTCCTCAAGAAGCCAAATAACCCCGATACCCATGAACTTCTCTCCACTGTCATCGGAGAGATAGATCTTCACCTTCAGCTCCATAACTCCTCCGCCGCTTTATAAATCAAAGCGACAAGGTCCTTGATCTTATCGTTCTCAACAGAACAATATGCCACACGGAAAGTCCTATCCATTATGTTTATCGCACCAACCTGGTACTTTTCCAACAGATAGGTCCTAAGCTCCTCCGCACTTCGGCCAAAAGTATCAAAAGCCATGAAATAACCGCTGTTGAACGGATAAGGCTTAAGGACTTTGCTTTCCTTGTACGGTTCAAGAGCTTCCTTAAAGGTATTATAACGCATTTTCATCTCATTAAAGAGCGTTTCTTTATCCTTATTGACAGATTTTCCCTCTTTCAACGCTTTTACCAGCAAGCTCTGTCCGGGACGATCGCAATTTGAGACCGTGCATCTTATTGCACCGAGCGTTTTTTTGGTAAGTGCATCGAGGGCTTTATCGTCAAAACACTTGGAAGCATAGGAAATGAAACCGATTCTAAATCCCCACACCATGTCTTCTTTTGTGGCGGCATCGCCCTTTATGGCAAAAATGTTATCATCGGCATCGGCAAGCTTTGCAAAAAGAGACTCCTTCTCTGTCTCTTGCTCATAGAAAAGCCCGAAATAAGCATCATCGAGAATAGCAAGGATTTTCTTTGTAGCCGCCACTTCCTTCAAGGCTTTTACGATATCGTCAGCCTCGCTTCTGGAGGGTGAATAGCCTGTGGGATTGTTTGGGAAATTCAAAATGATGCGGGCAACATCACCTTTGCACGAAAGAAGTGCCTTCTTCATACCTTCCGTATTAAAATGCCCATCCGGGGAGAAGAAATCAAATGGGATCAGGACTCCACCTGCAAGATCGGAGAAAATCAACTCATAGTTATCCCAAAAAAGATTGGGACAAACAATTTCATCCCCTGGATCCACAAAAAGGGTGGAAACAATACTTATGACATGGGTCAAACCAGAACAAACAAGAGGATCGGAAAATTTCTTTCCATCAAGGGATGGATTCTTTTTGAGCATGAAATCCTTCCAAAGGACTCTAAGCTCCTTATCTCCGCCGCCTGGGGCATAGTTGAAAATATCCTTGGGTCTGAAAGCTCCTGGAACGAACTTGTCATATATATCGCTCATATGCAAGGGCTCGCCATCCTTGGTCGCAAGGCCTACCGTCGCATTATACTTTTTAGCCTTCTCTCCCGCTTCTGCCGACTGGGCGACAATCCCTTTGGGGAAATACATCCTTCTTCCTGTGGAAGAAAGGAAAGATGAAACCACGGTACCATCCAATACATTGTTGAGTTCTTTTGCCAAAACATTCATAACAGGGACCTCCGTCATATGGCGTTAAAAACATTTTTTTCCGAAAGATACACCAAGGATTAAAAAAGCTCAAGTTGAGAATCCTTTTCCACTTCTTTACGATCAGCTTCAATTCCCAGCATAACAAGGAAAGCAGACTCATCCACGATCTCAATTCCGAGTTTTTCCGCTTCTGCACGTTTCGATCCTCCTCCGGAGCCGGCTAGCAGATGAGTAGTTTTCCCAGTAACGCTGGAAACCGTCCTTCCTCCTCTCTTTTCAATTTCCTCGAGGGCTTTTGATCTAGGATTGAAATGGACAAAACTTCCGGTAACGCACCAAACCGTTCCTGATAGAGTCTGTTCAAGCTTATCCTCCTTTTCATCCTCGTCCTGAGACATATGCAAACCATAAGAAGAGAGCTTGTCGATGGTTGAAAGCAGAATCCCATCCTTAAAGGCATCCACTATAATCTTGGCAGTACGTTCACCTATTCCAGGGATCTTGATAAGATCCTCCTCTTTGGCACTCCTCAGCTTATTTATCGAATCGAATCCGCCGGAAATCAGCATTTCCGCGCTTTTTTTGCCAAGCTCGCTTATTCCAAGAGAAGAAAGAACAGTCTTGAACGGCCTTGTTTTCGACTCCTCGACAGAGCGGATGATCTGCTGTACTGTCTTCTCTCCTATACCGGGCATGCCGACCAAAGCATGGTAATCGGCGCTGTAGATATCTTCAATTCTGCGCAGCACTCCCTTTTGATAGAAAAGCTCTATTGTCTTCGGCCCCAATGTCTCTATATCCATCTGGTTGCGCGAAGCGAAGAACGACAAAAGGCCCTTGACCTGCTCCGGGCATTCGCGGTTCTGGCAGAAAAGATGAGCGCCATCCTTTTTCAATGTGCTGCCGCAGGATGGGCAGATCAAAGGGATCTCATAGGTCGTATTGCCCTCTTCATTCTTTTCTATCACATCCTCCACGGCAGGAATCACATCGCCTCTTTTCGCAATTGAAACAGTATCGCCGATTGCAAGCTCCAATGATTCTATATACTCCTGGTTATGAAGCGTGGCCCTGCGTATGACAGAGCCTCCGAGAGGAACCGGAGAAAGTTCGGCAACAGGGGTTATCCTGCCAGTGCGCCCCACCTGCACGGTTATCCCAAGTAGTTTGGAAACAGCCTGGGGGGATTCGAATTTGTAGGCGATCGCCCAACGCGGGTGATGCTCCGTATAACCGAACCTCTCCCTTGTTTCAAGCTCGTTGATCTTGAAAACAAGGCCATCGATCTCCCATTCGAGACTTTTCCTTTCTCCTGTTTTGAATGCGATATAATCTGCCATTTCGCTGAAAGCAAACGCTTTGCCTTCCAGCCCGGATTGCTTCAGCGCATTTTCCGCCTCTTTCCTATCGTGCGCAAAAAAGGACATATGGGTATTGATTTTAAATCCAAGATCCTTGAGTTTTTTCAAGATATGCAGATGATCTTTCGGAGTGAGGTCCTTGTTGCTCCAGAAACCTTCGTAGATGAACATATCAAGCGGGATACGCGCAGTTTCCTCGCTTTTCTGTCTTCTGACCGTTCCTGCAGCCAGATTACGGGGATTGGCTGCTCTCTTATCCTCATCCTCTTCCCTGCTGTTTATTATTTCGAAATCCTTCTTTTTCAAAAAGACCTCTCCACGAACCGCGATATCTATTTTTTCCGGTAAGGAAAGAGGAATACTTTTTATTGTCTTTATGTTTGCCGTCACATCATTTCCGACTGTTCCGTTCCCCCTGGTAACCGCACGGGAAAGGATTCCATCCTCGTAATAAAGGACCATGGAGATACCATCTATCTTTTCCTCTGCCACAAAAGTGAGGGAAGAAGTTTCCTTACGAATGCATTTGTCAATGAACGAAAGCACCTCGTCTTTGGAATAAGCCTTGTCAAGGCTCAATACCGGTATCGTATGCTCGACTTCTGGAAAATCATTGCTGAGATCCGAGCCGACCCTGACTGTCGGGCTGTCGGGACGCACAAGAGAGGGATTTTCCTTCTCCAATCTTGCAAGCTCGTCAAAAAGCCTGTCATATTCCATATCGCTGACCAGGGGCTTGCCATCGACATAATAAGCCTTTTGGTAATTTATAAGCTGTTCAACGAGTCCGTCGATTTTTTCTTTTATGTCCATGAATTGAAATATAACACATTTTTGTTTGAATTATTATATGGTTAATCCCTGCACCGATTCACAAAAACTAAAGATAAAATTTACATCAATGTCCTTATATGCAGATTTATGTCCAATAATCTTCAACACAACCCATGATAAGCAATCATAATAACAAATCGTCATGTTTAAAATCTTAATGGCCCTGTTCGTAATTTCATATATTTCAGATTCCGTTTTATTGAGAACCCCAACTATTTATGGTATCTTCAATATATGGCAGAAAAGACAGCCGTTCCAAGACTGAACATGAGATATGGTATAATATACCATGCTCCCACAAGGGAAACCACTCTTTCAGACATCAGGCTTCCAGAGCTTGATCCGAAATTTTACATACTTACAAAGGACGCCGTTCCAGGCGAAAATGAAATGAATTTCCTAGGAACTCCGATGCCTTTGCTGTTTTCAGATGAGAAAGCATATGCTGGAAATCCACTTTGCGCCATTTTCGCACCCGACTACGAGTCTGCAATAATAGCAGAAAGGATGATCACCTCGGAAGAGAAAAAGGAAGAGCCGTCAGAGGGGCTTGAAATGCCATTTGATGAATACGGCTGGGGGCGTATCCAGGATTTCAAAAACGATTCCGAGATAAAAGAAGAAGTGCCGGAGACAAAGGAAGGGGGATCAGAAAGCCAGGAAACAGCCATAAAGAAAGATGACTACAGGAAAATGGAAACCGAATTCCGCCTGGATCCGATAGTCAGCTCGCCATATGAGCTTTTTACCGCAGAAGCTTGGCTGGAAGGCGGGCTGATGCACATAAAGGTGCCCACACAGTATCCTGCGTTCGTGAAAAAAACAGTGGCCGCGTCCACCGCTTTGGATGAAAAGAAAATAATGGTGCACGCCCTGGAGGGAGGGCCGACAAATGATGAGTATCTTCTCGAACCGGCCAGGCTTTCCGCTCTTGCCGCCATCGCCTGTATAGAAACAAAAGGTCCGATCCAGCTCAGGGACAGGGCGCACAACAGAAGAGGTCTGATACAAACCAAGCGCACCACATGGTTCAGCCAAGAGGCAAAACCAATAGCGGAAGAAGTCGAGCATACTGTGGATATCGGAGCATACCCCGTCCTTTTTAGGGAATACCAGAGACAGGCGATCACGGGCCTCATCCCTTCCTATCCGCTACAGGCCTTCAGGGTGAAGGTGAGGATAAAATGCACTCCGCAATACCCTTCTTTCCTTTTTTCCTCTTTAGGATACAGCGAGGCTTTGGCTGCAACGGAATATCATGAAAACGAAATAGCCCGTATGTACGATATCAGTCCTCTGCAATTCCGGCTTATGGCATACAAGGAGAAAAGGAAGTTCACCGATTATCTTCCTGCAGTGGAAATGGCTGAAATAAAGAAGCTACTTCTATCTGTTGGGGAAAAATCCTCTTTTGACAGGAAATGGAGCTCCTACTCCCTGCAAAAGGGAGATCCTTCGTTAATAGGTTATTCAAGGGGAATTGCAATTTCCTCTGGCATAGGAATTGCAGGATTCTCCACTTCCTTCATCAGCGAAAACGAATTTCAGGCAAAGCTTACATATACCCAGAAAAACACGGTTTTAATCAGCACTTCCGCAGTCCCCTCGGGAGCACTTGCAAAATTTTGGAAGAAGCTTGTGAAAGATACGATGGGGCTTGCAAAGGACGAAGATGTGTTATTCTCGGCGGTGAACCAAGATACTCCTGATTCGGGGCCCAAAATCCTTGCGCGGCTGATATGCAATTTCTCAAAGCAGCTTGTGCTTGCCGCCAAGAAGCTCAAGCAGCTGAAAGAAACAGAAAAACCGCCCTTTTCCCTTTTGGTGGATATCGAAAACCGTTATTTCCCATGCGAGTTCGACGAAGGCTCATTTGCAGCAATGGCCGTAGAAGTGAGCATCTCGGAATATGACTACCATCCAATTGTGGAAGAAATATGGGCCGAATACAGCATCGGATTCATAATCGATGAAAGTTCCATGGTGAATTCGATCAAACAGAACATACTGAAATTACTAAGCTTCAACGGGATATCCGTCAGCAAGGATTTCCAGATGCACATATCTCTCCGGAGACGGGATACAGAAAGCATTGCTGCGATCGAATCGGTCACAAAAGCGATGCTTTTAAGCGGAATAACCAGCGCGTTCAGGCAGGCGATGGGGAACAAGAGCATGCACCTGCCGACAAGCTCTGCAGAAATACTTGCGGCAAGGAGAACAAAAGATGAAGGTTGATTGCATCATAGACGGTAAAACCCTTTCGCTATCGCTGAATTCAAACAAACCCCTATCCATGATCCTTATGGAAAACATACATAACGAATCCATAAAAAGCTGCTGCAACGGCCGCTTCTGCGGAAAATGCGTGGTTCTCTTGGAAGGAAAAGCAGTCCTCTCGTGCCTTGTTCCCGCTTTTGAGATCAGGGGCAAGAACATAGTCACTCTTGAAAGCTTCCAAACGACGAAAGACTATCAGGATATAGAAAAGGCATATTCCATAGTCAAGGCCAGTCCATGCCCCTCATGCTTTGCATCCCGTACGCTTTTGATCCAATCTCTTGTAAGCATGAACGAAAAAGACGAGAACGACATCAAAAAGGAAATGGAACTGATGGACTGCAACTGCATGGATACCGAGGATATAATAAAAGTCGTACAGGTCGCAATCGAAATCAGGAGGCGCAGACGTGCACGAAGGTCTTAGATCACCCAACATACATACCCCGTCCAATCTCAGCGAATATGCGGCAATCGTGCAACATTACCCTACTTCGACACTTTGGGCGATGGGCTCGTACATAATGGCAATACCCGATTCCTATCCAAGCCGTGTGACGAATGAAGAGATCATATCATTGGCAGGCATAGAAGAACTGCACAGGTTCCAAAGAAACGACAGGATCGCCGAATTCGGGGCCATGGTCACCATGAACGAAATACTTCAGACAGGAAGGACCATACTGCCCAAAGTGCTTGTAGACAATATCAAAAGCCTTGGTGGGATGTTGATCACAGACAGGATAACCGTCGGAGGGGCATTGGCCACAAGAGGTTTCAGATCATCGATTGCAGGCACCCTTGCCATTCTGGACACCTCATGTGAGATAAAATACATGAAAAAGAAAAGGATGCGTTCAAAATGGATGCCACTATCCAGCCTTTTCGACAAGAATGGAAAGATAGACATCGACGGCCTTTTTCTGATATCAAGGATAAGAATACTTTTCAACAACAAAAGCTATCAAAGATTCTTGAGTTCCGGCCCCTTCATGAAGGATATGGGAGAAATGGTCTCTCTTGCTTTTGTTGGAAATCCGGAGCAGGACATAGTCAACGACGCAAGAATCGCCATCACCTACCCCAATCTCGGTTTTGCCTGTTCCAGGGATCTGGACAATCTCATCTCAAGCGTGAGGTTTCCATTGGATAAAGCGGAAACTGCGAGCTTGGGAAATGCTGTTCTTGAAATGACAGAAAACCTGGTTCCCGGCATTTCACCATTACAGAGAACCAGAACGAGAGGGATGATCAACGAGATCATCAACGACCTGAACATCAATGCGCTTACCAGCCCGTTGACAAATGACAGGAAAAAAGATTATCTGGACTGGCTCTAGCCTGTTTAATACGCTTCATGCCGTCCTATCTGACATATAAGGAGGAAGATGTGTTCCTCTCCCACATTTAGCGGGAGCATCCATCATCGATATCAATGAGTGAATTCGTACATCTGCACAACCATACCGATTTTTCTCTTCTTGACGGAGCGGCCACCATATCCAAATACGTAAAAAAAGCCAAGGAATGCGGGATGGGCAGCCTTGCCATCACCGACCATGGGAACATGTATGGCGCACTGTATTTTTATAAGGAATGCAAAGCCGCGGGAATCAATCCGATCATAGGATGCGAGTTCTATGTGAACCCAACCGACAGAAAGTCGAAAGATCCAAACAACAAATACTACCACCTTATCCTTTTGGCAATGAGTGATAAAGGCTATCACAATCTCATGGAGCTTAATGCCATCGCCTTCAAAGAAGGTTTTTACTATAAGCCAAGGATTGATGACGAGGTTCTCAGGGCCCACAGCGAGGATCTGATCTGCACTTCCGCCTGCTTGGCCGGGGAAATCCTTCAACTATTGATGCAGCCCCAGGCACGGAACTCGAAAGAGTTCATCCAGCCATCAAAGGAACAGGAAAGTAAAAACTATCAGAAGGCCCTTGAAAGGATATATTGGTTCAAAAGCATTTTTAAAGACCGATATTACATAGAGCTGCAGGACCATGGGCTTGCCGAGCAAAAATATACGAACCCGATCTTGGTGCGTTTGGCAAAGGAGGCGGATGTCCCCATAATCTGTACGAACGACATCCATTACATAGAAAAGGATGACGCAAATGCACAGGACACATTGCTATGTATCGGAACAAACGCCAAAAAGATGGAAGAGAACCGGATGAGATTTCCTAATTCGGAGTTCTATTTCAAGACACAGGAAGAAATGGAGAACCTGTTTTCCTGGTGCCCAGAAGCGGTTGAAAACACTGCAAAGCTTGCAAGCCGGTGCAATATCGATATTTTCTTCCCCGGACCGATCCTCCCGAAATGCGATATTCCTGCGCCGTTTACCACGGAAGCAGAATATCTGGTATACCTTGCAAACGACGGATTAAGAAAAAGATATGAGGTGGTTACAGAAACCCTTCAGGAAAGGCTGGACTATGAACTTGGTGTGATCATCAAGATGGACTTCCCCGGATACTTCCTGATCGTCCGGGATTATATTGCGTGGGCAAAAGCGCATGACATACCGGTAGGCCCCGGAAGAGGTTCCGGTGCAGGCTCGCTGGTTGCATATTCCATCACAATCACCGATGTCGAACCGATGAAATACAACCTGCTGTTCGAAAGGTTTTTGAACATCGAAAGGGTCAGCATGCCCGATTTCGATATAGACTTCTGCTTCGAACGCCGGGGAGAGGTCATCGATTACGTTACCGAGCATTACGGCAAGGACAGGGTCGGACAGATCGTCACATTCGGAACGCTTAAAGCGAAAGCTGTGGTAAAGGATGTGGCAAGAGTCCTCGACATACCGTTTGATGAAGCGACAAAGATCTGTTCGCTGATTCCGGAAGATCCGAAGATGACCATCGAGCGGGCCTTGAAAGAAGAGGAGAAGCTCAGGGAATACCAGAAAAGAGGCGGAGTATATTCCGAATTGTTCGAAACTGCGATGAAGCTTGAAGGGCTGCACCGCCACACGTCCCTTCATGCGGCGGGCGTTGTAATCGGACGTGATACGCTTGAACATTACGTTCCTCTCTGCTGCGATGCAAAAACGGGAGGTATCGCAACACAATATACGATGAAACAGATCGAGGACTGCGGTCTGGTGAAGATGGACTTCCTCGGTCTTAAGACGCTGACTCTCATAAAGCATACGGTAGACCTCATCAAGATGAGCAATCCTTCCTTCGATATCAACAAAATAGACGAGGAGGACGAGAAGACGTTCAAGATGCTTGGCGAAGGGGACTCGGCGTGTGTGTTCCAGTTCGAAAGCCAGGGCATGAGAAGGATATTGAAAAGAGCGCAGCCATCAAACATCGAAGACCTTGTCGCACTCAACGCACTCTACCGTCCGGGGCCGATGCAGTTCATCGACCAATTCATCGACTCCAAGCATGGCATAATCCCGATCAAATATCCCGATCCTTCTCTTGAGGATGTACTTAAGACCACATATGGGGTAATCGTCTATCAGGAACAGGTCATGCAGGTGGCCCAGATAATCGCCGGATATTCGCTTGGACAAGCGGACATCCTTAGAAGGATCATGGGTAAGAAACAGGCGGACAAACTTGCTGAGGAGCTTGTGAAATTCCGCGAAGGGGCGATAAAGAGAGGCTACACGGCAGAACATGCGGAAGAGATATTCCACATCCTTGAACCTTTTGCAGGATACGGATTCAACAAATCCCATGCTGTGGCATATTCGATCGTCGCTTACCAGACTGCATATCTCAAAGCCAACTACCCGACCGAATTCCTGGCGGCAAACCTCACTAACGAAATGAACAATCCGGACAAGTTCAGGGAATATCTGAACCTTGCTCCGCAGATAAACATAAAGATACTGCCTCCTTCAATAAACAAATCGCTCACCTATTTCGGTGTCTCAGAAGGCAATATCGTATATGGCTTGGCCGGCATCAAGAACGTCGGTGCGAGCATTGTCGATGTCATTGTCCAAGAAAGGGAAGCGAACGGACCTTTCAAATCATTCATGGATTTTCTTTCACGTATGCCGGAATCCCCGAATACAAGGCTTCTGGAATCCTTGATCAAGGCAGGCACGTTCGACGAGCTCGGTGTAAACAGGGCGACGCTGATCGCGAACCTGGATGAAGCCCTCAACTATGATAAGGCGACAAGGGAAATCACCGCAGGCGGGCAAATGTCCCTCTTTGGCGAAGAAGAACCGGTGATGAACAGCTTCAACATGCGCTTTGTAGAAGATTGGAGCAAGGAAGAAAAGCTTAAGAACGAAAAGGAGATGCTTGGTTTTTACATCTCCGGGCATCCGCTTGATGCGTATGAAGAGAAAATAAAGGAATGCGTAAGGGTACGCCTGGATCATCTTGAGGATGTTCCGCTCTCAAAATCCACTCCATTGATTGCGCTTGTGACCTCAAGCCGGATGATCAAATTCGGAGATAACAAGAAAATGGGTGTATATAATCTGCAAACCAAGGATGGGGAGATAGAAGCCACAGCATTCCAAAAGGTTTATGACCAGATCGCATCGAAAGTGGAGGTGGACGGGATATATGCGTTCAAGGGCATATTCAGATACAAAGGGGACATGCTCGGTTTCATAATCGATGATGTGGTCGATCCTGCCACCCTGGTACCGGAAAACATAAACAGCATCTCCATTGTATTAAAGGAATCCAAAATCATGGAGGAAGGTTATCTGACAGAGTTGAAAAGCACTCTGGAAAACCAAAGCGGGGAAATACCTGTGCATCTGATCCTCCAGGAGCAGAAAAAAGACATCAAGCTTGGCTTTGACATGAGGATGAGCTACTCCAGCGACAATATAAAGGAGCTGAAGGAGCTTGGGATTGTCGAAAGCGTGAGAATTTATTAGTTTTATTTTTGGAGATGTATATAAATGGCGACAATCGCACTGTTCATTGCAAGACTGTTGGAAATATATTCGTTCATAATCTGGATCAGGATAATGCTGAGCTGGATCAATCCATTTCCGATGCCGGGAAGTTTCACATATTATCTTGCAGCCATCGTCGATCCATACCTTAATATGTTCCGCAGCAGCCGTTTCAGGGCGGGTATGCTCGATTTCTCCCCATTGATCGGTATCGGTCTGCTTACTGTCGCACAATCGGTTTTCCAGATTTACGGTACTTACGGAATGATGACATTAAGCTTGATAATAATGCTTTTTTTACAGGCGTTTTGGAGCTATGGGGTACAGATATTCTTCACAATCGGCATTATAATACTGATTCTAAAGACCATTGCCTCATTTATGAGCGGATCGCAATTCAGCTATGCCATGAGCAGGGTGCAGGGATTCTTCACCCCTATTGAAAACAGTATAAGAAGGACTTTTTTCAAAAGGAGCATACCTAAACAAACCACGATAAACATCATAATGCTCATTTTTACAATCGCCCTTTATTTCATCGTAAAAACAGCCTTCTCTTACCTGATGATGGCCGCATCCAGGATACCTCTCTGATGGCAATGACCCGTCTTACGGATATCCCTTCGGTGGGGAAAGCCGCCGAAAAGGATCTGAAAGCCCTCGGAGCCTCAAATGCAAGGGATATCCTTGATATAGCACCGCGTGCCTACGAGGACCGCAGAAGAGGGCGCAGGCTTTCGGATGCTACTGTGGACAATCCTGTTATCTATTGCAAAATCGAAGTGGAAAAAAAATCTTATTTCCCATCAAAGGCAGGGCGTACACTCCGTGTGGAATGCAGCGACGAGAATGGGGACAGATTGTCCCTTTTATGTTTTTCCAGGGATTACCTGGATAAGATGCTCGTAATCGGAAGCATGTGGTACATCACTGCAAAGGTCCAAAAATATAAAGGGGTTTACAGCAGTGCCTCATTTGAAATAAAAAAAGACCCGAAAGAGCTTCTTTTTGGAACCATAATCCCAATCTATCCATTATGTGGGAATCTGAAGCAGAATCAGATGAGGCATATCGTGAAAGCGGTGCTTGACTCTTACTCCCCCATTGCCGACAGGCTCCCTGAAGACATATATGAACGCAACGGACTCATGCATCACGACCAGGCCTATCATCTCCTGCATTTCCCATCAGAATTGGAAGATGTGAAAAAAGCGCGCAGGACTCTTGCATTCACGGAACTTTTCAGGCTTGAATTGGAAATATCCCGTGAAAAAGAACCTGATACGAAATGCAGACCTGTCATCACAGCAAAGGAAAAGGCACTGATAGAGAGCCTTCCGTTCAGCCTCACATCAGATCAGCTGAAAGTGCTTCAGGAAATACGCAAGGATCTGGATTCAGCAAAGCCCATGACAAGGCTCCTGCAGGGAGACGTGGGCTCCGGCAAAACGCTGGTCGCCTGGATAAGCGCATTACATGAGATAGCAAAGGGTGGACAGGTGGCCTTCATGGCCCCGACAGAGCTTCTTGCCAGGCAACATGCCGATGGGGCCGCTCAGCTTTTGGAAAAACTCGGCATAAGAATCTGTTTTCTTACCGGGGAGGTCAAAAATAAAAGCAGAGCCCTTTTGGAAAAAGCTTTGGAAAGTGGGGATATCGACCTTGCGATAGGAACACATGCGCTTTTTTCAGGGAAAATCAAATTCAAAAATCTCAAATATGTGATAATAGACGAACAGCACAGGTTCGGAGTTGGACAGAGAGAAGCACTAAAGCAAAAAGGAAAAGATCCGCACATACTTATGATGAGCGCCACCCCCATTCCAAGAACATTGGCCCTTACATATTATGCGGACCAGGAGATCTCTACAATCAAGACAATGCCCGCAGGCAGGATCCCGATAAAAACCTATCTCGTTTCGGAAAAGAAAAGAGAGGACATGTTCAGAGCCATCGATGTCGAATTCAAACGGGGGCATCAAGCCTACTTTGTGTATCCAAGGATCGAGGAAGACGGAGAAAGTGATTTGAGACCGGTTAAAAGGATGTTCGAGGAACTCAAAACAATTTATCCTCCGATCTCTTCTGCAATGGTCCATTCGAGACTTGAAGAAGAGGAAAAGAACAGGATACTGGCCGATTTTAAGAATGGAAAGATAAGCTATCTGGTATCCACCAGCGTGGTCGAGGTGGGTATCGATGTTCCGAATGCGACCTGCATGGTGATAGAGCACTCTGAGCGGTTCGGACTTGCCGCACTCCACCAGCTCAGAGGAAGGGTTGGCAGATCGGACATACCCTCCTATTGCTTCCTTGTCTTTTCAGACAGTCTCACAGAAGAAGGAAAGGAAAGACTCAGCGTGATGAAACAGACCAATGATGGATTTCTGATCGCAGAAAAGGATATGGCCATAAGAGGACCAGGAGATATAACAGGAAACAAGCAATCCGGCTTCATGAAGCTTAAGCATGCATCCCTTGTCACCGATCAGGATCTTATCCTGCTGGCCAAGAAAGAGGCGGATAGGATTGCAAAAGAGGACAGAGGTCTATTGAAGGCGGAAAATGCAGTGCTCAGGAATAAGGAAGGCTGATTATGAGGATAACAGGCGGAAAATACGTAAGACGAAACATAGCCTGTCCACCGGGAGTGATACGTCCGGCGATGGACAGGATGAGGGAATCCCTTTTCTCCATTTTGGGAGATTTGGAGGGATGCTCATTCTTGGATCTGTTTTCAGGCAGCGGCTGCGTAGCAATAGAGGCTGCCAGCAGAGGAGCGGATCCAATTCACATGGTCGAGATGGACAGGCAGAAAAAAGCCACATTGGAGAAAAACCTTTCGTTTGTGACGGAAGAAAAGAAGTTGTTTTTAATGGATGTGAAAAGATTCATCGCAACTTCCGCACTATCCTATTCTATCGTTTACGCAGATCCGCCCTTCAATATGGAGGGCAAGGTTGATCTGGCTGCTGAAATAGATAAGAACGGTCTTGTGAAGCCGGGAGGGCTTTTCATAATCCATTACCCGGAGGAAGAGAAGAAGCTATGGCCGGAGGAAATGGGAAATCTTGTTTTCAAGGATGAAAGAAAATACGGACGCAGCATGCTGCGGTTCTACAGATGCAAGGAGGAATAAAACTATGCTTAGGATAGAAGAAGATAATACAGGACATGACATGATCGAGGTCAGGGCAAGCGACACCGACAGGTTCTATAAGGCGGGAATACCATTTTTCTTTTCCGTCTGCCAGGAGGTTGGAGGACTGCATGCGGCTCAGCGCGGGTTATCCATAACAGAGATGATGGAAAAGGAAAGGCGCACATGGGTAATCGTAAGAAACAGGATTGTTTTCGATGATATCCCAAGCTGGGGCGACAGCCTTGAAGTCGTCACCTGGCCGCAGGAGGGCTTTCATCTCTACTGCCCGAGAATCATCAAGGCCTATGATAAGGATAAAAGAAAGATATTCAGCTCGATGACGCATTGGGTAGTAATGGATATAGATAGAAAACGTCCGGTCAGACCAAGGGAGATCGAAGAGAAGATAGGCTTGCCGGATAAGGAGAAATTCTACGAGAATCCCGACATAGGCAAAACCATAGGATATGAAAATGCAGTCAAAATCGAAACCTTGCCGCTCTCCTTTCCCGAGCCGGAATACTACGATATCGATTACAACCGCCATATAAACAATGTCGTCTATACCCGGTGGATGATTTCCGGACTCGGTGAGGATTTTCTCAACACCTATCGCCCGACGATGGTTGATGTCTCTTGGCTGAGCCAGACTTTTGCGCATGACAAAGTTTATGTCGAGACTGCATTCACGGAAAAAACAGATGAATCGGCAAGCCTTGTCCATAGGATAATGCGCAAGGAAGAAGATAAGCAGGATACCCTCCTTTTCGAAGGCAATTCAACCTGGAAGAAAAAATGATCAATAATGCGGGGGCCTGCGATTAGGTCTGTCGCTCCCGCTTTCCTCTATAAGATCCTCGAGTTTCTTCTCAAATATCTCAAGCCTCTTTTCAAGCTTTGCAAGCTCCTTTGCCTGCGATACGACCACTTCGTTCAATTCCGCATTCTGAGCTTCAAGATAGCTGACTTTTATCTCCAACCTTTCCAATTCTTCGTTCATGCTTCGGATTATCCGACAATACCGGCTGTTTATCAACCATCAGCCATACTTATAAAGCATACTGTTGCAAAATCACCGTCCTAGTGCACCGTATGAAACAAATTGCAACAATTTTCTATACGCCTGCAGATTTATCTGTTATTCTTATTTATCAGGAGTAAGCAAATGAAAGGAGAAAGGGTTGCGCAGCTGGAGCTTCTTCTCAGAAGCCATCCCGAAGGACTAAGAAGGGCGGAAATCGCAAGAAGACTCGGTGTCCACAGATCCACAATCTCAAGATATGTCGAGGATCTTTCAAAGAAAATAGATCTCTATGAAGACAATAACCTTATAAAGATAAGGGTAAAAGACGATGAGGAAACGGAAGCTTTGAGCGTATATGAATCACTGGCTTTCAACATGAGCGCGGAAATGCTGGCTTCCTCGATGGATATACAGAATCCCCATCTGGCTTCAGGTCTCAGAAAGCTTGCAATGAACATGCGCTCCTATGCGCCAAAGGTGAGCGAAAACATATTTGACCTTGCCGACAAGATCGATGAGAGATTGCAGAAAAACCGGGGCATGAGCAGCAAATACAATAAGATATTGGAAGTACTTATAGACTGCTGGGTCAGCGGTCACATTGCAAGAATCACAACCACCGGTAGGAACATGGAGGAGCTTGAAATAGCTCCCTACTTCATCGGATTCAAAGATGAGGCATCGGAAAGAAAGCCCATTACGGTCACTGGCCGGTTGCGGCACACGATGGATATCGTGACAATCGACATTTCTACCATCACAGATGCAATGATGCTTGATGAGACATATACGATTCCCGATAATCTGAAGCCGTTTAAGAAGAATCAGGAAGCAGAAAGCTATGATGCCATAGATATGGTTCCCTTAACACTCAAGCTCAAAGAAAAATCGGCACTCAACAGCTTCTCGACGATAATCCATGGCAAACCGGAATTCAGCAAAAATGATAATGGTGAACTGATATGTTCTTTTGAAGCGGAAAACTCGATAGAACTTATGCTCAGGATCGTACAATCCGGCACCAGTGTACAGATCATCAAGCCTGAAAGCTATAAGCAGAAAATGCTGAAATATTTGGAATCCATCATAGCGCAATATAGATGAAGCTATATATTGTCAAAAAATTATGATTATGCAATAAAACCCCAAAAGACGTCTTGCTGAGGGGTTTTTTCAATTAAATAAACTAATAATAATTTTTTTCAAATAGAAGGTTTTTAAGAGCTATTTAATTATGGTAGAAAGATTTTTTTTAATAGTTTGAAAAGAATTATTTGTATTATTCTATAATTACTGATATCCTGTAATTGTGGTTGAAGTTCCAATCACACCCCCTTTGCTGAGCTACCCCTAACAGGTAGCTCTTTTCTTTTGAGGAAAAAGTAAAAAACAAAACCATTACCATTTATAAAAAGAGCTGCACAGATCCAAGCAGATTCCGTACAACCCTTATAGGAAAAAAACAAATTAAAAAAGTGGTGTCCAACAGCGCTTTACACCATATTCGACCGATTGTCGTATAAAGCCGTCGTAAAAGAGACGATCATAAAGCTCTTATCCAAATCAGGGAAAATGATCAACCAAGCCCAAGAAAGGCATAGCAGGAAGGAGCATCGTCAAAACCGTATTCATACAGCCGTTCTACATTCTTTTTCCCGTGTTTCAAGGTTGTTACACCACAGGTGTCTTTTGGAGAAAGGACAAACAACGAACCCTCTTTCTCGTATCCACTCATGTTTTCAATCTCCCTGTTGTAGGTCGATGCCCTTTCACCCAGTGCTCTTCCGGCATTGGGGAATTCCTTTGAAAGAAGTTTTGAAAATCTCCTGTCCTTTTCAGGATCCCGTAAACAGCTTCTAGGACGGGTGAGTATCACAAGCACCTTATCAAAGCCCATTGAGAAAGCATGTTCATATGGTATGGGATCTGAAAATCCTCCGTCGTAATAGGCTTTTCCTCCGATAATTGTGGGGCGGTTTATCACAGGAAGACTTGAAGTGGCAGCAAGAACATCCCCAAAAGGATATGATAACAAATCATTCTTATCGAAGTATACCGGTTTTCCGGTCTCTGCATCCGTAGCAACACAGGAAAATCCTGCAATATTGCTGCTGAAGGCCTGGATATCAAACGGATCCTCCCCTCCTTCAGCCGGAAGCTCCCTGAATATATAATCCATATTCATGAAATTTCCATGAAACAGGAACTGGCTGAATCCCATGTATTTCCGTCTGTTTGGGTAAATGGAATAAAAACGCTTCATCCTTCCATTCTGGCCAGAGATAAAGTTGGCAATATTGGATGCCCCTGCAGAAACACCTAAGCCATAATCGAAATGGATGCCATCCTCCATAAAACGGTCAAAGATGCCTGCCCCATAGCAAGAGCGCATTCCTCCTCCGACATCGATCACACATGTTTTCATATAAAGCCCCCAGCAACATGATAGCAAAAGGAACGTTTTTTAACAGTGGTACAAACTGAAAGAGATAAAAAAATGGAGGACGTTTCCGTCCCCCATTGTTTTGCCATATGCAGACTATCAGAGGATTTCTCCCATGACCTGTCCACATCTCTCGTAGAATGCAAGACGCTCCTTTGCATCCTCTGCAGCCTTTGCAAAGAGCTCGTCGGCGTGCTCGGGGTTGGTCTTGTAAAGGGATGAGTACCTGACTTCTCCCTTGATAAAGGTCTCATAATCAGCTGTAGCCGGCTTGGTTTCCCAAGTAAACTTCTTGCCTTCCTCTCCGTTCGGATTGAAGCGGTAGAGCGGCCAGTAACCAGCTTCGACAGCCTTCTTGGCCTCAACCTGCGAGTATCTCATATTGATGCCGTGGTTGATACAAGGTGCATAACAGAACACGATTGATGGTCCCTTGTATGCGACAGCTTCCTGGAGACACTTCTGAGCCTGCTGCCTGTTGTATCCAAGAGCACAGGATGCGACATATACATGACCGTAGCTCATGCACATGAAGCCCATGTTCTTCTTTCCGACCTGCTTTCCTGCGTTTGCAAACTTGGCAACAGCAGCAATCGGGGTCGACTTGGAAGCCTGTCCACCAGTGTTGGAATAAACCTCTGTATCAAGAACAAGGATGGTGACATTCTTGCCGGATGCAACGACATGGTCCACACCACCGTATCCGATATCATATGCCCATCCGTCACCACCGATAATGATGACCGCCTTGTCTGTAAAGTAATCCTGAAGCTCTCTGACCTTTGCAAGAGAAGCAGCGTTTTCAGCTGTTTCCTTCTCGTTTGCAAGCACGGCCTGGAGTTCCTTCTGAGCCTGGATGGCATCCTCGCCGTCGCTGTCCCAAAGACCATAGCACTTCTCAATTGCAGCCTTGAGCTCGGCAGAGCATCCCTTTGCAATGAGATCGTCAGCCTTGATCTTCAGAAGGTTCCTGTTGGAATCGACAGCAAGCCTCATTCCAAGACCATATTCTGCGTTATCTTCAAACAGTGAGTTGCCCCATGCCGGTCCTCTTCCGTCAGCTCTCTTTGTATACGGGATTGTCGGGAAGGTTCCGCTGTAGATTGAAGAACAGCCGGTAGCGTTTGCAATAACCGCTCTCTCTCCACAGATCTGGCTGAGCATCTTTACATAAGGTGTCTCACCACAGCCTGCGCAGGCGCCGCTGAATTCGAACAGAGGCTGCTTGAACTGGAGGCCCTTGACTGTAGACATGTTGAGTCCGTCGAGGTTGTCATATGTAAGAGCTTCAAAGAACTCGGAATTGATGGTTTCTCCAAGATCCCTTTCTGTCTGGATCGGGCTCAAAGAAAGCGCCTTCTCCTTTGCAGGACATGCTTCGACACATACACCGCAGCCCTGGCAGTCCTCAGGATAAACCTGGATCTTGAACTGGAGATCCCTGTCGTTCTTGGTATTGCTCTTGATCACATGGAATGTGCTCGGAGCATCCTTGAGGTCGGCAGGAAGAATCTGCTTTGCCCTGATGGCGGCATGAGGACAGGACTGTACACACTGGTTACACTGGATACACTTTGTGCTGTCCCAGTGAGGAACGAATGCGGCAACGCCTCTCTTCTCAAGCTTTGCAGTCCCGGTTGGAAGAGTTCCATCGAAAGACATGTGGGATACAGGAATCCCGTTGCCCTGCTGATGCATGATAGGCTCGATGATGTTCTTTGTGAAATCATCCGCATCATCCGGAATAAGCCTCTTAGGCTCATAGCTCTTTGTGATCTTCTCGGGAACCTTGACTTCCACAAGAGCTGCGGATGCGCCATCAACAGCGGCCCAGTTCTTGTTTACAACATCCTCACCCTTCTTGAGGAAGGTCTTCTTGATGTACTTCTTGATCAATGCGATAGCCTCATCCTCTGGAAGGATTGCGCTGATCTTGAAGAATGCAGCCTGCATGACGGTATTGATCCTGTTGCCAAGACCTGCCTTCTGGGCAATCTCAAGAGCATTGATATTGTAGAAGCGGATATGCTTGTTGATTATCTGTTCCTGTTCCTTCTTTGTGAGGTGCTCGAACACCTGGTCTGAAGGAATCTGGGAGTTCAGGAGGAACACGCCGTTCGGCTTGAGGGCTGAAAGCATGTCGTATCTTCCGATATATGCCGGGTTGTGGCATGCCACGAAATCCGCATGGTCGATGAGCCATGGCATATCGAGCTTGCCCTTTCCAAATCTGAGGTGGCTGATTGTGATACCACCGCTCTTCTTGGAGTCGTAAGCGAAATAAGCCTGTGCGTTCTGATCGGTGTTGTCTCCGATGATCTTGATGGAGTTCTTGTTCGCACCGACTGTTCCATCGGATCCAAGACCCCAGAACATGCAGGAAACAACCCCTTTCGGAGTGACATCGATAGGAGCTCCAACAGGAATGCTTCTGTGTGTCACATCATCATTGATGCCGACTGTGAAGTTATGGAAAGCATCCTTTGATGCAAGGAAGTCATAAACAGCCTTTGCATGTGTCGGAGTGAAATCCTTTGAGGAAAGACCATAGCGGCCTCCGATCACCTTGATGCCCTTTCTCTGCTCGAGATCAAGAGCGGCAACAACATCAAGATAGAGAGGATCGCCGATTGCACCCGGCTCCTTTGTCCTATCAAGAACCGCAATCTTATTGACTGTCTTCGGAAGAGCTGCAACAAGATCTTTTGCGCTGAACGGTCTGTAAAGCCTTACTTTGACGAGGCCTACCTTCCCACCCTTTGCATTGATATAGTCGACAACCCATTCGAATGTGTCTGCTGCAGAACCCATGACGATCACAACATCGGTAGCATCCGGGGCTCCAACATAGTCAAAGAGATGATACTGCCTTCCGGTGAGGGCGGCAACCTTGTCCATATACTTCTGAACGATTGCAGGAACGGCATCATAATACTTGTTGACCGTTTCCCTTCCCTGGAAGTAAACATCTTCGTTCTGAGCCGCAACCTTTGTCTTCGGGTGCTCAGGGCGCTGTGCTCTGTTCCTGAAGCGCTCGATATACTTTTCATCCACAAGAGTCTTGATATCCTCATAGGAAATCTCCTCGACCTTCTGGATTTCATGAGAAGTTCTGAATCCATCGAAGAAGTTGAGGAAAGGAACCTGGGACTCAAGAGTTGCCAGATGTGCAACAAGAGCGATATCCATTGTTTCCTGGATGCTGGATGCACAAGTCATTGCAAAGCCGGTATTCCTACATGCCATGACGTCGGAGTGGTCTCCGAAAATTGAAAGGGACTGCGCTGCAAGGCTTCTTGCAGAAACATGGAAAACCGTCGGGATCATCTCTCCTGCGATCTTATACATGTTCGGGATCATGAGCAAAAGACCCTGGGAAGCGGTGAACGTTGTTGTGAGAGCACCGGCTGCAAGAGCACCGTGTACCGCACCTGCCGCACCTGCCTCGGACTGCATCTCCATGATGTCAACCTTCTTTCCCCAGAGGTTCTCACGTCCGGTCGAGGACCACTGCTCCGCGTACTCGCCCATCGGAGAGGACGGAGTGATCGGGTAGATGGCGGCAACGTCGCTGAAAGCATATGCTATATGCGCCGCAGCGGTGTTTCCGTCGATTGTAACCATTTTTTTGTCTGCCATTTTTAGTTACGCTCCAATAATATGATTTGTCATGGCACAAAAAGCCACGATGATGTCATTATTCAGAATAAAACAAGTTACAACTCTTTACAACAAGTTTTTATGCTGAAACCTTAAAAATGAAACTCTGTTTCAAGGCTTGTCGAACGCAAAGCCAGCCCCATTGCTATTTTGGTGAAATTACCTGTGTCAAGGCAGAATCCGCTTTCAATCCAATCCTTTACAAGACCAACAATCCCGTTGGCACAAAAAATATAGCTCATTCTGGACACCCTTTCATCCTTGATCGTCGAAAGCCCCTCATATTTCTGCAGGATCGCATCCATGAGTTTTTTACAGAACTGGGAACTGCTGCTGTTGAACATCATGACGTAAAACACCCTGCTGTTTACCCTTATGTATTCGAACAAGGAAAAAATTTTAGAATTGAATTCCTCAAGATCGGTAGAGCCCAGATCGGGAAGCTGCATCAAAATATCCTCCTCCATATCCCTTATCACAGCAGATGTATCCCTGTAATATGCATAGAAAGTAGACCTGTTCACATCGGCTTTCTCACAAAGCTCCTTGACGCTTATCTTGGCGAATCCCTTTTCACACATCAGCGCGGTAAGCGCTTCCTTTATCATTTTCTTTGTAAGCTTTACTCTTCTGTTTTCGTCCATATCCACTCCTACCTTCATAAAAAAACATATTTCAATGTGTTGGGTCCGACATAAAACAACGCTGCTGTATAATACACAACGTTTGTTTAAAAACTAATTGTTTATAATCCAACATTATGTCGATATTATAGGCAATGGAGGAATATCATACAAGGAGGAATCGATGGATAAGCTTTTCTTAGTCACAGGGGCCGCCGGGCATATCGGATCGGGAATCGTTTCCATTCTCAAAAATTGCAAGCACCCAGTAAGAAGGCTTGTTGAAAACCTGGAAAAAGAGCAGGAAAGACCTTACGTTAAATATTTCTTGGGTGATATCACGAAGCCGGACAGTTTAAAAGCCTTTTTCGAAGGAAGCGAATATCTTGAAACATACTGCATCCATGCAGCAGGGGTGATCAGTATCCAGGACAAAGGTGATGCAAGACTTCACATGGTAAATGTCGAAGGAACCAAAAACATCATAAAAATTATGCAAAAAACATAAAATAAAAAGACTTCTCTACATAAGCAGCGTACATGCGATACCGAAAAGAAGGGATATATCCGTACAAATCGAGGCAAAGGAATTCTCACCGGATGCGGTTCATGGGGAATATGCAAAAACAAAAGCTGCTACAGCCCTTGTACTGAAGGCTTCAAAAACGGATTTGATGCCGTTTGCGTGCATCCATCGGGAATCATCGGATTGGGAGATGATGGGAAAAACCATCTTGTGCAGGTGGCCCGTTTGTTCCTTTTGGGTAGGCTGCCGCTTGGAGTGAACGGCGGCTATGACATGGTGGATGTCAGGGATGTGGCGAAAGGTGCTTTGGCGGCATTGCAAAAAGGCAGCAGAGGAGAATGCTATATTCTTTCGAACAGATATGTGACAATACGGGAATATCTCTTTTATCTTGCAAGGGCATCGGGGAAAAGGAATACGATCTACCTTCCGATCTCTTTTGCAAAAATATGCTATCCTTTCCTCCTTCTTTGCTCAAAAATAACAGGAAAGAGGCCTCTTTATACAAGATACAGCCTGCATACGATTTCGAACAAAGTGCTTTTTTCCCATGACAAGGCCACCAGGGAGCTCGGATATTCCCCAAGGGATATCAAAGAAACGGTATATGACATGTTCTTCTATCTGAACGGGAGGCTTCCGCAAAAGAAAAGAAAGATGCAGCAAAGGAAAGAAATAAATGCGATAGTCTGATTTTCCTTGTTTTTCCCATACATAGGACATACCATTTTGAAACAGGAGACAGCCATGGATACAGTAAAACTCAAAGACTTTCTTACCTATCATTTCCTATCTTCCCCAAGTTTTATCAAAGAGGATGTCGTTTTCATTTCCAAAACTGCAGATGAAAAAAACAATTGCTACAGCAGCGACCTGATGCTGATGAAAAAGGATGGAAGTGTAAAAAGGCTGACCACATGCAAAAAAGTCTCAGCATTCACTTCTTTTGGAGACGGGATACTATTCACATCCTCAAGAGAAAAGGAAAAGGGGAAAGATAAAAACCAGGATACTGATTTTTTTAGAATCGAAACAGAACAGGGAGAGGCGGAAAAGGTTTTTTCCTTAAAGCAAAAGGTGAAGAGTTTCCAGCTGCTCGATGAAAACACCCTTCTTGTGCATTATATCGACAACTTCAAGACCGGGGATTGCGGATGGCATGAGCTTGAAGCCTATCCATTTTGTGAAAACGGAGGAGGCTTCATCAGCAGGGAAACAGCCCGTCTTGCACTATATGACATAAAGCAGAACGTGTTTTCCCCAATCTCTCCCCGAGCCTTCAAGGTCAGCTCCTATTTCCTATCGGAAGACAGGACCAAAATACTGATTACCGGAGCGAAATGGAAGGATCATGTCGTTTTTTCCGACAACGTATATGAAATAGACATACCAAGCAAGAAGGTAAGAGCAATAATGCTTAAAAACGGCTGGCAGATCGAAAGAGCCGTTTATCTTGACTCCTTCGTACTGGCCGTGGCCACAGACATGAAGGCCCATGGGCTTAACCAGAATCCGGATTTCTATAAGATTGAAGACGGAAAAATGGTCCTTTTCCGCAGATGGGGAGAAGCGGTAAGATCCTCGGTAGGTTCCGACTGCAGGCTTGGCGGCGGAAATACCGATGCAGTATATGACGGCAGGTATTTCTTCACTACAACCCTTCTCCACCACAGCTCCATCTGCTCCATCGATAAAAATGGAAAAATCTTCATTCCTCCACTCAGGGAAGGTTCTGTGGATTCCTTCACACTGGAGGATGGACACATAGCCTCCGTCGAAATGAGGGACGGCCTACTGCAGGAAATCTATCTTGACGGCGAATGTGCCTCAGAAATCAACATGCCGTTCTTTGCAGAAAAAACGATATCCAAATGTGAGCTTCTCAAATTTGAGAATGATGGAATCACACTTTATGGATGGGTCATAAAACCTGTTGGATACGAAGAGGGAAAGACCTACCCCGCAATCCTGGATATCCACGGCGGACCGAAAACAGTATACGGGGAGACCTATTTCCATGAGATGCAATACTGGGCCGCTCATGGATATTTCGTAATGTTCACAAACCCCAGAGGCTCCGACGGAAGGGGAGATGATTTTGCAGATATCAGGGGTAAATACGGAACAATAGATTTTTCCGATATAATGGCATTTGTTGACGCAGTTCTCGCGAAATATCCAGCCATCGACAGCTCCAGAATGGGAGCAACCGGCGGATCATATGGCGGATTCATGAGCAATTGGATTCTCGGGCATACAAACAGGTTCAAAGCGATAGCAACCCAACGGAGCATTTCCAACTGGATGAGCATGTGGGGAACCAGCGACATAGGATCCTTTTTCGTCGATGACGAATGCAAAGCGGCTTTACTAAAAAGTGACTTTGCCCCTCTTCTTGAACAAAGTCCGCTTTCAGGAATCATAAAGAATGGGAAAACACCCACTTTGATCCTGCACTCCGATGAGGATTACAGATGCCCTGTCGAACAGGCATACCAGCTTTTTGCCGTGCTGAAGGAAAAGCGCATTCCTTCAAAGCTCATACTCTTTCATGGAGAGAACCATGAACTGAGCCGTTCAGGAAAACCTTTGAACAGAATCAAAAGGCTGGAAGAAATAACCAAGTGGATGGACAAATACCTCAAGTGACAGCCAGACACAGCTTTTCGCCTCAAGAGGTATGAAAAATATCGGGGATGCGTAACACATCCCCGTTTTTCATTGAAAGTAAATCCTGAAGCAATCCTTTCCGACTGGCGCAAGGTCCGCAGTCCGGAAATCATTTTGAATTATAAATGTCCGTATTCCAAGGCCTTCCTACTTTGCCTTTCCTTGATTTCAGCCATTCATATGTCTCATCATCGATTCTGTAGAGTCCTGCGGTTTTCTTCAATCCCTTCTTTTTCAACTTTGCAGAAATGGATGCTACCGATACATTGAATTCTTCGGCGACTTCTCTGACCGTTCGATACATCAATGCCCTCCCCTTAATTTTTTTACCAAAGCCGTATTTCTTTTTTGAATATTAACCCAACTTTAACACTAATTCAACTTTTAAATCGTTCCTAACCTTTAAAAAGCAAGGAATTACAGAAAAAAACATAGGTATTATACAGCCAGTCCGGATCACTTTCGAAAAGGGTTTATGAGAACCGGTATAAACATTGTTTGAAATATTTAAACATTTTGCAGGAATTGAAGAAAATCACAGAGTTAATTATTTTCACAGCAAATGAAAAGCGTTAAAATTAAATATTTAATGTAACATATGACATATTCCTTCTTTTCTTAAACTTTTTAAAAAGAAAAAAAGACATTATAAACTATTAAATAAATAATTACATGCATAGTGCTTTTTTTTCGTTTTTTGTGAAAGAATTTCTCAAAGCAGTGCTTGTTTAAAACAAAAAAAGAGGCCGGAAGCAGACAATTCCGACCTCTCCTTGTTCAATATCCAAGCTGGCACATCGCATCCGCGACCTTTTTAAAGCCTGCGATATTAGCCCCCTTGACGTAATTCACGTATCCATCCTCTTCCATGCCCTCTGAAAGGCAAGCCGAATGTATGGAGTGCATTATCTGCCTGAGTTTTTCATCCACCTCCGCTTCCGTCCATCTCAGGTGCATTGCATTCTGGCTCATCTCCAAGCCTGAAACAGCAACCCCTCCTGCGTTTGCAGCCTTTCCGGGCACGAATGGCATCCTATGCTTGATAAAATATTCCATCGCTTCCCGCGTTGCTCCCATATTGGAGGTTTCGACAACGTATTTCACACCATTTTTATGCAGCATTTCAGCATCTTTTAGGCCAAGCTCGTTCTGAATTGCACATGGGAAAGCCATATCCACAGGAATTTCCCAAGGCTTGCGCCCTGGAACAAATTCAGCCTTGAACCTCTTTGCATAAGGCTCGACAACATCATTGTTGCTCGCTCTCAGCTGCAGCATGAATGCCCATTTCTCAGGCGTATTGATCCCTTCCTCGTCGATTATATATCCATCCGGTCCGCTTATTGTGACGACTTTAGCACCAAGCTGGCTGGCCTTCATGACAGCTCCCCATGCAACGTTTCCAAAGCCCGAGACCGCGATGCGTTTATTTTCCATGGTATCGTTATGGGCCTTAAGCATCTCGGATGCGAAATACATCGTACCATACCCCGTGGCCTCCGGACGTATGAGAGATCCGCCGTAATCAAGGCCTTTGCCTGTAAGCACGCCGGTATTTTCGCTTCTGAGCCGTTTGTACTGTCCATACAAAAAGCCTATCTCTCTTGCCCCTACCCCGATATCTCCCGCAGGAACATCGGTATCAGGACCGATATATTTCTGCAATTCCGTCATGAAGGATCTGCAGAAACGGAGGATCTCAGCATCACTTTTTCCCTTTGGAGAGAAATCAGATCCTCCTTTTCCACCTCCCATAGGAAGAGTGGTCAGGCTGTTTTTGAAGGTTTGCTCGAATCCAAGGAATTTGAGGGAGCCCAATGTGACAGAGGAATGGAAACGCAGCCCGCCCTTGTATGGGCCGAGAGCATTATTGAACTGAACCCTGTAGCCTCTGTTGACCTGGATGTTTCCTTCATCATCCTCCCACTCTACTTTGAAGGAAAAAACCCTGTCCGGTTCAGTTATCCTTTCGAGTATCCTATTTTTAAGATATAGGGGATTTTCATTTACGACGTCCAGGACGGATTCGACGACTTCACGTACCGCCTGCAGGAATTCCGGCTCACAAGGATTCCTCCTTTCGAGGTCCTTCATGAAACTATCGAGATTATACATACATCCTCCCGCAGATTCAGATTAAGTCTGAATAATAAAACCGTCAAGAAAATATTTGTTAACGCAATCTTTTATAAGATTTTTTGGGTTTATGTAATTTTTTCTTGTTAAAAATTAGCAATATACCGAAATTTTAATAAATTACCATTATCGGACCATTCATTTGTCAACAGTTCCTCTTCCTGTTAAAATCAAGGTTATGTATCTACTTGACCAAACCTGGCTGCCTTTCAGCAACCTGATGCTTAAACATATCTACAATGTACTGCTCATATGTTCCGATTACGACCGTTTCATGCTCGAAGAGGATGGAAGGGTTGAAGAGGAGCTTTATCTGGAGTATACGGCGCTCGGCCTGTCAAACCCGCCAAAGATCACACATACAAATGATGAGCAGGAAGCACTAAAACTGCTTTCGACCCTGAATTTCGACCTGGTGATAACCATGCTGGATCTGCAGACGGGAAGAGTTGAGCTGCTTGCGGAGAATATAAAGAAAATATGCCCGGGCATGCCGGTGATCGCACTATCCCCTTCCCCCGACCATAGAAAGGCAAAAGCATTGAAGGGCGAAAACTGTCCGTATATCGACTATCTGTTCTATTGGCAAGGTAACGCTTCCCTGTTTCTGGCCATGATCAAGCTGATTGAGGACAGGATCAATATCGACCATGATACAGACGAAGCGGATGTCCAGGTGATAATCCTCGTGGAGGATTCGGTCAGGTTCATCTCCTCCTATCTTCCTCAAATGTACACATGCCTGATCCATCAGAACAGGATCAGTATCCTGGAAGCTTTGAACGAATGGGGAAAAACGCTCAGGATGAGAGGACGTCCGAAAATCGTGCTTGCAAGAAACTACTTAGAGGCGTGGAAGCTGTTCACAAAATACAAAGAAAACGTGCTCGGTGTCATATCCGACGTATCCTTTCCGATAGAAAACGGAAAAAGGGAAACGGCGGGGCTCGAGCTTTGCAGAAACATCAAGGCCGTGGACCCAGAAATTCCCGTGCTCATACAATCCAGGGAGCTTAAAAACGAAGAGGATGCCCTGAGCCTCGGTGCGGATTTCATATGGAAGCTCTCGTCAACATTGCTGCAGGATTTGGAAACATACTTCCTCAACCACTATAATTTCGGCCCGTTCATATTCATGAACCCATTGACAGGAAGGGAAATCGGAAAGGCTGAAACCATGAAAGAACTTCAGAGTATGATCAAAACCATACCCATAGAATCCTTCATATACCATTCGAAAAAGAATGATTTCTCAAGATGGCTGAGGGCACAGTCCTTATATCAGCTGGCATCGATGATAAAACCCATAAACCTTGGGGAGCATGACAACCCGGAAGATGTGAGAAAACTTCTTTACGACACCATAAAGGAATACAGATCGGACCGGACAAGGGGGGTGATTGCAGAATTCTCATCCGCACATTACGACGAAACCCTGCATTTTTCAAGAATCGGAAAAGGCAGCATGGGAGGCAAGGGACGCGGGCTTGCCTTCCTTGCGATGGAAATGCATGCCATGGGAATCAGGAAGGAATATCCGGATCTCTACCTCTCCACACCGAGGACAGTTGTAATAACAACTGAAATATTTGACATCTTCATGAACGATAACGGGCTTCAAACATTGTATTTCACCGAAAAAAGCGATGAGGAAATACTGAAACTGTTTTTGTCAAAACCCATACCCAAATGTCTGGAAGATTCACTGGCTCAGATAATCCAGGTCATCAAGGTCCCGATTTCTGTCCGATCCTCATCCCTGCTTGAAGACTCTCATTTCCAGCCGTTTGCAGGAGTATACCAAACCTGCATGATTCCAAACCAAGGAGATGATTTCAGGCGCTATGAGGAATTGAAGGATGCAATCCGCACAGTCTGGGCAAGCACATATTTCCGATGTGCGAAAGAATACCTGAAGAATACCGACCATACACTGGAAGATGAGAAGATGGCCGTAATCATACAACAGGTGACAGGCAGCGCCCATGACAATTACTGGTATCCGAACATATCCGGAGTCGCCCGAAGCCTCAACTACTACCCCGCTCCCGGCCAAAGCCAGGAGGACGGCATCGGAATGCTTTCATTCGGATTTGGAAAAACGGTGGTCGACGAAGGAACCAGCTTCCGATTCTGTCCGGCAAAACCCAAAAAACCGAACCAGGCGCTGACAGGAAGCGAATCCAGCAGCCAGGATACTTTTTATGCCCTGAATCTTGAAAAACCGTTCAGACCTCTGGAAGACAGCGACAATCTTGAAAAGCTGCCGATATCGACAGCCTCCTGCTGGCCAAAAAGCATGAAAGGAATTTTCTCCAGCCTGGACATGAGAACCGGGATAGTCAGCGAAAGAATTGATAAAAACGGCGTCAACATGCTCACTTTCAACGGGATATTGAAATACGACACCCTTCCTCTGGCAAAGATCGTAGACCAGATCCTTAAGATGGGAACAAGAAGCATGGCCGAGCCGGTCGAAATCGAGTTTGCAGTCAATACAGAAAGGGAGAAGCCGGATTTTTCCATATTGCAAATCAGGCCCATAAGCAGTCAGGTGACGGAATCGGATATCGTAATAGAATCCGAGGACAGAAAGGAATCCCTCATTTACGCAGAAAAAGTTATGGGTAACGGCATCATCGAGGATATCCGGGATATAATCACGATAAAAAAAGACGCGTTTAAAGCTTCGGAAATGATTGAGATGGCCTCTGAGCTGAGCGAGCTCAACAGCAGCATGGAAAGCTATTATGTGCTGATCGCTTGTGGAAGGCTTGGCTCTTCCGACCGCTGGCTGGGCATCCCCTGCACATGGTCCGATATATCAAAGGCCCATGTGATTGTTGAAACAGGTTTGAAAGAGCTTGATGTGGAGCCTAGCCAGGGAACCCATTTCTTCCAGAACATGACGAGCCTGGGCTGCATCTACCTGACTGTCAATCCGATGCATGGTGATGGGGATGTGGATTTTCAAAAGCTCGAAGAGATGGAAAAGGTAAGGGAAACAAAACACTTTTTGCACGTAAGGAGCAAAAATGATCTGATAATAAAAGTCAACGGCAGGACAAGTAAAGCCGTTATCAAGGAGGATGAATGATGCTTAGCCAGTATTATGCGCCCACCAGGGTCACCTTTGGAGAGGGTGCGGAGATGAAAGTTGCGGAAGAACTCGCCTTGGACGGGGCGAAAAAGGTTCTGATCCACTATGGTGGGACGAGTGCTGAAAAATCCGGGCTTCTATCAAAAGTGAGAACACTTCTCAGCGAGAAGGAAATAGCTTTCGTCGAGCTCGGAGGAGTAAAGCCGAATCCAAGGCTTTCTTTGGTGCGCAAAGCCATAGAAATTGGGAAAAAGGAGAATGTTGACTATATCCTGGCAGTAGGTGGCGGCTCAGTCATCGATAGTGCAAAGGCAATCGGATATGGCCTTTTCAATTCCGGAGACGTATGGGATTTCTACTGTGGCAAAAGAGTCCCTCAAGGAACTGTGAAAGTCGGCGTCATCCTGACACTCAGCGCGACAGGAAGTGAGATGAGCGACAGCTCGGTCATCACAAACGATGAGGACGGATGGCTCAAAAGAGGCTGTAACAGCAATGTATGCCGCCCCGCATTCGCCCTTCTGGATCCATGCCTCACCTACACACTGCCCGACTATCAGATAGAAGTCGGCACTGTAGACATCATGATGCATACGATCGAGCGCTGGTTCCATTCGGGAAACGGAATAGACATCACCGACAACCTTGCCGCGGCTCTTATAAAGAATGTTAAGGAAAAAGGATTGGAATGTCTCAAGGACAGGAACAGCTATGAAGCGCATGCAAGCCTCATGTGGGCATCTTCCTTATCGCACAACGGGCTTATGGCGCTTGGCAACGACCAAAGGGGCGACTGGGCCTGTCATCAGCTGGAACACGAACTTTCAGGAATGTTCGATATCGCCCACGGCGCAGGACTGGCAATAGTATTCCCCGCCTGGGCCAAATATGTTTATAAGACAAATCCTGAAAGGTTTGCAAAGCTCGGGCGGCTTGTTTTCGGCATAAAGGAAGAAGGGGAAAAAGGTGCAAAGAAAACAATAGAGGAATTCATAGCCTATTTCAAAAAGCTTGATATGCCAACAAGCCTTGCAGATGCGGATATAATCCTCTCCGACAGCCAAATGGAGGAATTGCTCGATAAGGCAACATTCTACGGAAAGCGTACTCTCGGAGCGTTCAAGGTCCTTAAAAGAGAGGACATGAGAGCAATATACGAGCTTGCTAAATAATATGATAGGCCTCGAAAGAGGCCTGATTCTTTCAAGATGATACCAATATACCGATAACCCAATCTCATCCGGATGATTATGATATAATTCTGTTTTATGAAAAAGCTTCTAATACTCTTATTTGCAATCCTTCTTTTGGCATCATGCAATACGATCATAAACGATGATGAGGCGACATCTGCTTCCCCTTATGAGAAAGACATCGTATCCCTATATGATTTTCTAGAGAAAAACCATCCCGATTTTTACAACACGGTCAAAGAGAGAGAGGCAAAACAGATCTTAAATAGAAGTATCAGCAAATCAGATATTGAATCTCCTGCATCCTTTTATTATTCGCTTTGCGAGATAGCGGCCATACCACATGACAGCCACACTCAGGTGGGGATGGATGGGATGATGATTTCAGATCTCAAAATCCTTCCAATAGGCTTTGACTGGTTTAAGGATGGGCTATACATAGTCATGGCGGCAGGAGGATATGAAAACCTTATCGGGAAAAAGGTTGTCTCCATAAACGGATATCCGTTTGAAGACATCATTGCTGCTGCACGGATGGCAATACCGAACGATAACGACATCTATCTTGCAAAAAGCCTTTATGGCAACCATATGAGGATATATCAATTTTACGAACACCTCGGGCTCTTGCAAAATGAGGGAATCATCATAGTAGAAACGGAAGATATGAAAAAAACAGACATCCACCCACAGTCATATATGGATGCGGCAGGGCTGGAATATTCATACCTTCAGAAAGCAATACCACCCACCCTCAATCCCTCCTCCATTTACAGTGCAATGTTCCTTGATGATCCTACCGCAATCCTGATAAATTACCATGCTTGTATGGAAATGGAGAACTTTCCGTTCCTTTCTTTTTGCAATCAGGTTTTGGATCTGATTGCAAAAAATGGATACGAAAACATCGTGATCGACCTCAGATACAACAAAGGAGGAGACAGCAGTATCATCTCACCTTTGGTGGAAGGTCTTGCTAAGCTGAAGGAACAAAAGGATATCGCGGCATATGTACTAATCGGTGAAGACACCTTCTCCTCCGCAATCATGAATGCCGAGCAAATGAAAGAAAGGCTCGATGCGACTCTCGTCGGAAGGCCTACGGGAGGAAGCGTCTCGCATTATGGGGAGATCCTGTTGGAAACACTTCCTGAAACCGGCGTCATGTTCCAATATTCGACAAAATACTTTTCAGGACCATGCCAAGGGCCTCTCATTCCTGATATTTTTGTGGAACGAAACATGTTTGATTATGAAAACGGCATCGATACGGATCTGAAGGCTCTGGGGCTGATCCATTGATCGCAAAACAGAGAGCAAATCAATATACAAGCAAGTCTTCTCCAATCAAATTTCATCAATAAGCTTAATTGCAGCACATTCATTCCATCAACTGTATAAGCAAAGAAAAAAAGCCACCAAGCTTTATTTCCGGTGGCTTAAGCTGAACTGGATAAGATTCAGAACTTGTTGAACTGTGCCACATCAACGACAAACACCGTACAGCCTCCAACCTCGGATGGTACGGAAACAAACGGAATACCTGTTACATGGGTACCGCTTTCAACTGCAGAAGGCGGCATGTAGGGGACGTTCTCAGTCCTCTTACCCGCCTGTTTTCTTATGATTTCAAGGGCATGATTGACCTTCTCATCCTCACATCCTATGAGGATGGTCGAATTTGTTTTCCTTAAAAATCCACCCATTGTGGCGAGCTTTGTAACATAATAACCTTCTTCGTTCAGGCTGTGGACGGTATTATCCTCGTCAAGCTGTCCTATGATTGCGATTATCATTTTCATAATTCTCACCTCCGGTAAAAATTATAACAATTACAAATGCATATGAAAAGAAAGAAAACACATCAATGGGAAAAATATTGCCAAAGAGCATCCTCAGGGACGGGAGCTGTTATCTCCAGCATTTCCTTTTTCACAGGATGCAGAAACACGGCCTTCCTGGAATGCAGGCATATGCCGCCATCCGGGTTGCTGCGCTCGGCACCATACTTCAAATCACCCTTGATATGTACGCCTATGGCAGCCAATTGGCTCCGGATCTGATGATGACGCCCCGTATGCAGATCTATTTCCAACAGATAATATCTGTCGCTTTTCCCAATAAGGCGGTAATCAAGGACAGCAAGCTTCGATCCTTTCTTCTCATCCTTATAGGCATAACTTTTATTCTGGCTGCTGTTGCGAATCAGGTAATGCCTCAGCTTTCCCTGCTCCGGATCGGGGCATTTGTCAACTATGGCCCAATATGTCTTTTTCACCCCGCCTTCATCCCTGAAAGCCTCGCTCATCCTTTTAAGGGCCTTTTCCGTTTTTGTATAAATGACAATTCCCGAAGTCGGCCTGTCAAGACGATGAGGGGAACCGAGAAACACATTCCCCGGCTTGTTATAAACCTTCTTCAGGTACTCCTTAACATCATCTTGAAGCGTCCTATCTCCCGTCTCATCACCTTGGCAAAGCTCACCGACAAGCTTGTTTATCACAATGAGGTGGTTATCCTCATAAAGGATGCGTTCTTTAGAAAGCATCAATCCTCATCCTCCTCGAAAAGATCGGGAGATGCCTCTTCTGATGTCGAGGTGTCTTTAGTCTGCCTGATTGCAATCTTTTCTATTTCCTTTGCAGTCAAGCGCACACCTCCTCCGCTCGGACTTTTTTGGACCCGGAAATCAGCAAAACGCATCTTCTCCTCGAGCATCTTGTAGCCTTTGCCCTTCTTATACTGCAGGAAGATGACCGCAGCCGGATAGAGGGAGAACTTCTTGATCTTAGCATTCGGGTTTTTAAGCACAGAGTAAAGCTTTCCTGTGGTGAAGGATGAAATCTGGAACCTCTTTATATAACATATCTTTTTCTGGTCCAGCTTTGACTTCTCCGTATAAATGATGGTGAAGATCTCTTTAACTATGATCTCTTTCTCGCCATAATTGAAATAAGCCAAGCCATCTGTTCCGATGAATTCCCTGTCGCTGACGTTTGTAACCCGGTATTCACCATTATTCTTCATATAGAATATCTTATCGAACGGGCTGACCTTCATCAGAACCTCTCCAGTCTTGATATTGGTTCCGATATATCCGGTTTCCTTGTCATACCTAAGGTCCATATTCCTTACAGCGACCTGCTTTGCGGAAAGGGACTCGAAGGAAGATACGACAGTCTTCCGTTCATGGGCTTGCTTATCGACCATGTCGAGCAGTTCGTCGATATAGGAAACGGCATAATCGACAATATGTGCAAGGTGGTCGTCAACAGCGCTTATACGGGCATTGATCTCATTTATCTCCTCCCGGTTCTTATCGATATCGAACAATGAAATCCTACGGATTGGGATCTTCAAGAGACGGTCGATATCCTCTGCAGAAAGAGGAATATCACCAACCTCATGCATAAACGGCTGCATGCCGGAAATCACAGCTTTCTCAACAGCCTCCTGTGTGGTCTTGTTCTCAATCTTTTTATAAACCCGCTCCTCGATGAATATGCGCTCAAGGGTACGCATCCTGAGCTTGTCCTCAAGATGTCCCTTCTCGATATTAAGCTCTGCCGTAAGGACCTTGATAAGATGATCGGCATGATATTTTATCTGCTCCGAAATCGGGACCACATGAGGCAGACCGTCCTTTATCACAAGAGGATTAAGGCTGACCTTCACCTGGCAATCGGTGGTCGCATAAAGCACATCCACCATGTCCTTGGAATAGGTGTTTCTCTGCCATTTGATCTCAATGCAGGCTTTGTCAGCGGTATAGTCTTCTATCTTGTCTATCTTGAGCTGACCGTTCTTATTGGCCTCCTCTATGCTGGCGATCATCCGCTCCGAAGTAACCCCGTACGGGAGTTCCTCGATAACAAGCTTTTTAGGATCGCTGGCATTGAGCTTTGCACGTATCACGACCTTTCCCGTTCCATCTGCATAATCCGAGACATCCAAAATGCCTCCACCTGGAAAATCGGGATAGATTTGGAACTCCTCCCCTCTCAGGGCCGCCTTTTGTGCTTCCAAAACCTCCACAAGATTGTGTGGAAGTATCTGAGTGGACATTCCGACGGCAATTCCCTGAGTACCTTGGATGACCACTACTGGAATCTTTGCAGGAAACACCACGGTCTCCTTGTTCCTGCCATCGTATGAATCTATATATTCGGTGATTTCCGGAGAATAAAGCACCTTGCGGGCAAATGGCAGAAGACGGCATTCGATGTACCTGGCCGCGGCCGCACCATCACCGGTAAGGAAGTTACCATAATTACCCTGGCGGTCTATGAAGAGATCGCAATTGGCGAGATTCACCAAGGCCTCATATATGGAGCTGTCTCCATGAGGATGGTATTTCATCGTTGCTCCAACGACGTTCGCAACCTTCATGAACCGGCCATCATCCATCTCAAAAAGCGTATGGAGGATTCTCCTCTGGACAGGCTTGAGACCATCCTCGATATCAGGGATGGCCCTCTCCCTGATAACATAGCTCGCATATTCCAAAAAATTTATCTTGTATAATTCGTCCGCGTGTGCCATCAGATAAGATTCTCCATGATGTATTCCCTTCTCTTAGGGGTATTGTCTCCCATGCAGAAATCCATGACTTCCCTGGTTTCCTTTATGGAGGAAATGGAGACAGGAATGAGCTTGATATCCTCGCCGATGAACTGTCCAAACTCCTTGGGGTCTATTTCTCCAAGGCCCTTGAACCTGGTTATCTCGGCTCCTTTCATCTTGCTCACAGCCTCATCCCTTTCCTTCTCACTGTAGCAATAGATGACCTTCTGCTTGTTGCGCACCCTGAAAAGAGGCGTCTCAAGAATATACAGATGCCCCTGTGTGACAAGCTCCTCAAAATAAGTGAGGAAGTATGTCATTATCAGATTCCTGATATGGTAGCCGTCGTTATCCGCATCGGTTGCGATGACGACTTTGGCATACCTCAGGTTCTCAAGATCCTCCTCAATGCCAAGGGCGGCCATGATGTTGTACAGCTCGTCATGCTTGTAGATGATGCTTCTTTTCTGACCTTCCACGTTATAAAGCTTTCCGCGGAGAGAGAAAACAGCCTGGTACTCGGGCTTCCTGGTCTTTGTGATCGTTCCTGAGGCAGAATCACCCTCGGTCAAAAAAATCATCGACTTTTCAGCCTCTTCCCTATGGGCGTTGGAACGGTCCGAAAGATGATATTTGCAATCTTTAAGCTTCTGGATATTTATGCTTGTCTTCTTGGCCTTCTCCCTCGCGCCGTTTCTGACCGTCTGCTCCTCCTTATGGACCTGTTCGTTGGAAACGATCTTTGCCTGCATCGCCTGTGCCGTCTTGGTATTCTTCATCAACGCATCGACAACAGCCTCCTTGACCTCAGGCACGATCCAGCTCTTGACGTCGGTGTTACCAAGCTTGTTCTTCGTCTGGCTTTCAAAAATCGGATCCTTGAGCTTGATGGCTATCGCTCCGACAATGCCATCCCTTATCTCGGGGGCCGCCCAATTCTTTTTGAAATATTCGTTGATGCCTTTCAAGAAGCCTTCCTTGAAAGCCGCCAGATGTGTTCCCCCATCGGAGGTGTGCTGCCCGTTGACATAAGAAAAATAGTTTTCTCCGTAGCTGGAGGTATGAGTAAAAGCGATTTCAAGCCTTTGGCTCTTATAATGGATCACATCGTAAAGCGCCACATCCCCGAGCTCCTTTGCCAGAAGATCCATCAGTCCGTTCTGACTTTTGATGATCTCCCGGTTGAACGAAAGCACAAGACCAGTATTCAAATAGGCATAGTTGTTCAACCTGCTTCTTATATAATCATCGTTGAACTGGTAATCGCCGAAAATCTCCTTGTCGGGGATGAACTCGAAATATGTGCCGTTCGGCTCCTCGGTCTTCGCCTCCTTCTTGCTTTTGAGAACACCACGTCCAAAAGAGGCAGTCATGGATTTGCCGTCACGGAAGGATGTGACCAGGAAATAGGAGCTCAAGGCGTTCACTGCCTTGGTTCCGACCCCATTGAGGCCGACGGAATACTGGAAAGCATCCCCCGTATATTTTGCACCTGTGTTTATCTTGCTGACGCAATCAACAACAGCACCCAGTGGTATGCCTCTTCCGTAGTCGCGCACCGTAACCTTGTTATCCAGAACGGTGATGATTATCTTGCTGCCATAACCCATCACGAATTCATCTATCGAGTTGTCTATGACTTCCTTCAAAAGGATGTATATCCCATCGTCGATATGGGATCCGTTTCCCAATCGGCCGATGTACATCCCAGGCCTCCGCCTGATATGCTCCAGCGGAGAGAGGGACAATACGTCCGCTTCCGTATATTTTGCTGTGCCCATATTCATAAACTATACCCTAAATAACCGTATAAATGCAAACAACGCTTATATATTTTATATAACTGCATACATGCAGCAAGTTACGTATGGGCCATAAATTCTCCGATATTGCCTTAAACCATGTAAGAAGTCATAATATGGACATGGACACTTCCCTGATCAAGGATGATGAAATTGAAGAGACGGCAGATCTGATGGCATCATGTTTCAGCCCGTCATACCACAGCATCTTCTTTCTGAAGAAGGAACATACTGTCGTTTCAAGAGAATACGGAAGAATCACAGGTGGCTGCAATGCCGATGTATTCACCATACCAGGTGGCAAGAAAATCGGCTATATAGGATGGCTGTACACCCAAAAGGAAGCGAGGGGTAAAGGAACTGCATCAGCACTGAAAGAAGAGATGGTTTCACACCTTGAAAAAGAAGGATGCGACGAAATCCTGCTTTTGATCGAGGGGGACAACCCCTCTTCATTCAAGCTCTTTTGCACAGACATGAGGATAATGGGCCTTTTTTCACAAATCAGGACCTTTGGCATCGGTATGGTGAAAGTATGGAAGCGCATGAGCCATTTCTTTGATTTCGGCTACTTTTTATGGCATCGCGGAAAAGGAAGAAGCATCAAAAAGGAAAGCATTGCAGATTGGCTCTACCTGGCTTTTTTCTCCATCGCATCCACGCTCATATTCGCTTTCAGGACAAAAGCGCCGATACTCGAAAGCCTTTGCATAACGCTTATCCTTTCGCTTGGCCGGTGCCTTGTGATGAAACTTGTGCTCGGATGGAGATACTCAATACTTATAAACTGGGACACAAGTCTTTTGTACAGCCTGATATCAGCTCTCGCATTGCCATTTTTCCTCCCTCCGATTGCCGGGGTGTATGTAAAGGGAGGAAATTGGAAAATGGGTGAAAAGCGCCTTATTCTTGCAGCAGCAGGAGGTGCTGCAATAGCCGTGGAAGCGGTATTGGCGACAATCTCCGGACGACCGGATCTGACCCTTCCTCTTCTCTTGATGGATGCCCTTTTGCCTTTCTATCCATTTTCGGGATTCAACGCTTCAAGGATAAAGCGCCAGATCGAAGCCATGGGGAAGAAATGAAACATCCCCCATGCGGCGTTTATTGAATAAAAAAGGGTAAGACATTATCATTAGCCGTATGAGCAAGTATCCTTTCAACGAAATAGAAAAAAAGTGGCAGAAATACTGGGAGAAAAATAAGACTTTCAGAACCATCGAAGATGAATCGGTGCCGGAGGAAAAGAGAAAATACGTCCTCGACATGTTCCCCTACCCATCCGGAGCAGGACTCCATGTGGGACACCCCGAAGGCTATACAGCGACCGACATCTATTCAAGATATCTCAGGATGAACGGCTACAATGTACTTCACCCGATGGGCTTTGATGCTTTCGGACTCCCTGCGGAAAACTATGCAATCAAGACCGGCACACATCCGTACACAACAACAAAGAAGAACATGGAGAACTTCACCCGTCAGCTCAAGAGCCTCGGGTTCTCATACGATTGGGACAGGGAGATAGCAACCTGTGATCCCGAGTATTATCACTGGACACAGTGGATTTTCAAGAAGCTCTTTGAAAAGGGGCTGGCCTATGAAGCGAGCACACCGATCAATTGGTGTCCCAGCTGCAAGACAGGACTTGCCAATGAGGAAGTTAAGGAAGGACACTGCGAGAGATGCGGAACGAAGGTTGAGAAAAAGAACATTAGGCAGTGGATATTGAAGATCACAGCTTATGCCGACCGTCTGCTCGAGGATCTCGACACTCTCGACTGGCCGGAAAGCGTAAAGACGATGCAGCGCAATTGGATTGGAAAGAGCGAAGGGGCTGCTGTATTCTTCAAACTTGAGAATTTCGACGATACCCTCGAGGTATACACCACCCGCTGTGATACCCTCTTCGGTGCAACCTACATGGTCATCGCTCCAGAGCATCCTCTCGTCTCCAAGCTCACCACAAAGGAGCAGAAGGCTGCAGTCGAAAAGTATCTTGAGGATACCAAACACAAAAGTGATTTGGAAAGGACGGACCTTGCAAAGGATAAGACAGGTGTATTCTCCGGATCATATGCCATCAATCCCGTCAACGGGGAGAGGATTCCGATTTGGATTGCCGATTATGTACTCATAAGCTACGGCACCGGTGCAATCATGGCTGTTCCTGCACATGATGACAGGGACTGGGAGTTTGCAAAGAAATTCGGTCTCCCGATAATCGAGGTCTTAAAGAGCGATGTTGATGTGCAGACCCAGGCCTGGACCGAAGACGGGATACATGTCAATTCCCAATGGCTCGACGGACTCAACAAGGAAGATGCAATCAACAAGATGATTTCATGGCTTGAGGAGCATAAGTGCGGGCACAAGGCTGTCAACTACAAGCTCCGCGACTGGATCTTCAGCCGCCAAAGGTATTGGGGAGAACCCCTTCCTCTCATACACTGTCCGAAATGCGGAACGGTGGCTGTTCCTGACGAAGAGCTTCCCCTCACCCTGCCTGAGGTCACAAAGTACGAACCGTCGGGAACCGGCGAGAGTCCACTTGTCAACGTCCCGGAATGGGTAAATACCAAGTGCCCCGTATGTGGAGCCGATGCAAAGAGGGAGACCAATACGATGCCTCAGTGGGCAGGCTCTTGCTGGTACTATCTCAGATATATCGATCCCAAGAACAAGGATAGGTTCATAGACCCTGAAAAAGAAAAGTACTGGATGCCTGTAGACCTTTATGTCGGAGGAACCGAGCATGCCGTGCTGCATCTGCTCTATTCAAGGTTCTGGCACAAGGTGCTCTACGATCTCGGACTTGTAAGCACCAAGGAGCCGTTCCAGAGGCTTGTCAACCAGGGCATGATCACAAGTTTCGCATACCAGAAAAAGAACAAATCCCTAGTACCTGTGGATAAGGTAAGCGAAATTTCACCCGGTAAATTCATTGAAACCGAAACTGGTGAAGAGGTAACCCAGGTTACTGCAAAGATGAGCAAGAGTCTCAAGAACGTCATCAATCCGGATGATTTCATCCGCGACTACGGTGCCGATTCGGTAAGGATGTATGAGATGTTCATGGGACCGCTCACAGAAAGCAAGCCTTGGGCCACTGCAGGCTTTATGGGAGTCTACCGATTCCTAGATAGGGTTTGGAGGATCATTACCGAGAAGAACATCGAGGACAAAGAGCTGGACAAAGAGCTGGACAAGCTCATGAACAAGACCATTAAGAAGGTCAGCCAGGATACGGAAACTCTCAACTTCAACACGGCAATCAGCCAGATGATGGTGTTCGTCAACGAGCTCAACAAGCTTGAGACCGTGCCGAAGAAAACCCTTGAGATCCTTGCCCTTCTTATGAGCCCCTACACTCCGCACATTGCAGAGGAGATGTGGGCCCTGCTTGGTCACGAGCCCAGCATCTCCAAAGAAAAATGGCCAACATGGGATGAGAAGAAATGTCTCGATGACGAGGTGGAGATCGTTGTACAGATCAACGGTAAGCTCAGAAGCAGGATAATGATGCCGCATAATGCGGAAAAGGATGCCGTGCTGGAAGCCGTCAGAAACGACGAGAAGACAAAGCAATGGACCGAGGGAAAGACGATTGTAAAGGAAATCGTAGTTCCTAATAAGCTTGTCAACATTGTTGTAAAATAGCAAGCCTTTTCATAGATGCCCGGATTGGAACATATCCGGGTTTTTTTTGCTCAAAACAGCCGGTGCATCCATCATACAAATTCGATTGAATGCACAGATAAATAATAGGAACCGACATCAAAGCTGTGAAATAATTTAAAATCAATATGTAAAAACGGTATTTTTTATTCCTTTTTTGCAATTAATTTTGCTAATTTCAAAAATTTAGTTATTATTATATTAGGAGATATCCATGAATATGACAGTCAGACTTGAAGAAATGGAACTTGAGGATTTCAAGAATGTGAGGCATGGAAAATTCCAGATGCCTTCTGCATTGAAAAAGGAAACAAGGACAGCAGACATACTTGGGATATACGGGCAGAACGGCAGTGGAAAGACAGCAGTAATAGATGCCTTCTGCATGCTACAGCGCATCCTCTGCGGTAAAGCATTGGAAGATGATGCCGCCTCCTATATAAACGTCGACAGCTCCAAAGCAACGATAAGCCTAACCCTCCGGATTCTTGATTCAAGAATGGAGACGCTGGGTCTTTACACCTACCGCATATCGGTCGCATCAAAAGACGGCAAGGCTTTTATCGATTCGGAGATCCTCAGTGTCAGAAAAAAACAGGAAAATGGATATGGCAGGGAGAAGGTTCTGATACGCTATGAACAGGGCAGCCTTGATTTCAAGCCGGAGGCAACGTTCAAAAGAATAGTCAAAGCATCAAAAAACACAGCCTTGGATCTGATGGTAGCCTCCCGCATGGCCGAACGGACAGCAAGCTCATTCATCTTCGGTAGGGATGGTGGTTTTGATGTCTTCTCTAGGCTAGAAGGCGATTTCAAAGAAGATTATGCAATGCCTATCTCGACGATAAGAAGCTATGCGGAAACCTCGCTTGTGGTCCTGAGCACGAGGGAATCAGGAATCGGAAAGGATGACAAGCTCCACCTCTCATTCCAAAAGAAAAATACACAAGGGATGGCTTCTCTTGGACAGCTTACAATCGATTTAAGGCATAGCCAGGTGCTGACAATTGAGGAAGAAAAACAACTAAGGCGCATGATCAAGGAAATGAACACCGTGCTGTCGGCAATAGTCCCACACCTTGAGCTTGGACTGTATACCGCGGGAGAAGAGCTTACCGACAGCGGCAAGAAAGGGGTCAGGATAGAAATAGTATCCCTCAAGAACGGTAAAGCTATCCCGCTCAGATTCGAGTCGGAGGGAATAATAAAAATAATCTCGATACTCAACATACTGCTATGCGTATACAACAACCCGTCGGTATGCCTTGTGATCGATGAATTTGATGCAAGCATCTTCGAATACCTTTTAGGAGAGCTCATATCGGTATTCAGCCAGGGAGCGAAGGGGCAGATGATCTTCACAAGCCATAATCTCAGGATATTGGAGATGATCGATAAGGATTCCGTCATTTTCAGCACTTCAAATCCCGATAACAGATATATCCGCATGACAAACATCAAGAACACGAACAACCTCAGGGACGTCTACATCAGGAGTATTCTGCTTGGTGGCACAAAGGAGAACATCTACGAGGAAACAGACAGCCATGAGATCGGTATGGCTTTGAGAAAGGCATGGAGGGAGGATGAAGAGAAGTAAGAAGCTCGTACTGCTCATATGCGAGGGCCAGACCGATGAGAACGCCCTCTACTACATAATGAAGGCCTTCTTCAACCATAACGAAATAAAATTCCACATTGCCCATGGGGATCCGATACTCACCCACGATAAAGAAAAGGGATCGGTCATGGACGATGTCCGCGATATCGTAAGAATGGAGATGAAGCGCTATGCATTAAAAAAAAGTGATATCCTTGCAGTGTTCCAAATAACCGATACTGACGGGGTTTTCATAAGTAACGAAAATATAGTGGAAAACCCTGAGGCACAAAAAATAGTATACCATTGCGATCATATTGAAACAGCATATGTCTCATCGATCAAAGCCAGGAACCATAAGAAAAGAAAGAATATGAACATCCTTTCAGAAGAAAGAAGCATCAACGATGAGACGCCATACAGGCTTTATTACATGTCCCGCAATCTGGAACATGCGCTCTATGGAAAAGAGGAAAGCATGAACGACAGCAGAAAGACAAGCCTTGCCGACAGCTTCTCTTCACGCTTTAACAAGGATTGGGAAGCATTTCTATACTATATTGAAAATGAAGGTCAGCCTCTTGGAGAAAATTTCCAACAGTCATGGGATGAAATCAGAAAAGAAACAAGAAGCTTGGAAAGGCATACCAACATAAATCTCTTATTCAGGGAATTCGGATATCTCCATGCTCCAGAGAACCTCTAGATTCCATAGACCCTAGCGAGTCCTCCCATGCTGGTTTCCCTATAAAGAGACGGAAGAGCATGCCCTGTTTCCATCATCACCTCAACGACATCATCGAAGCTGATCTTATGCCTACCATCACCCACCAGGGCATAGGAAGCATGATCGACGGCTCTCATGCAGGCAAATCCATTGCGCTCGATGCAAGGTATCTGGACAAGCCCTTTCAATGGATCGCAGGTAAGTCCCAAATGATGTTCAAGTCCCATTTCTGCGGCATATTCGACCTGATGTATCGTCCCCCCGAGAAGCTGGGCAACAGCAGCTCCGGCCATGGCACAAGCGACACCGACTTCTCCTTGGCACCCAACCTCCGCTCCGCTTATAGAACCGTTTGTTTTCACAATATTACCTACAAGACCTGCGGTCAAAAGAGCCCGCAGAACCCTTTTTTCAGGTATCTTATATTCCTGCATTATGTAATATAGGGCACCGGGAAGAACTCCACAGGACCCACAGGTAGGCGCGGTTACAATTTTTCCCCCACCAGCATTCTCCTCGCTTACTGCCAATGCATAGGAATGGGCAATAAGCGTATTTCCCAAAGCGCCGCTTGTTGCAAGCGCCTGCTCATGCACCAAGCAGGCCTTCCTTGCAAGCTTCAGCCCTCCTGGAAGAACCCCCTCGTTGTCAAGCCCCCGGTTTATGGCATCCCGCATCACTGCCCAGACCTCTTTCATATAATCCAATATCCACTGGCCTTCGAAATCCAATGCGACCTCCCACAGCTGCAGCCCCTCGGTATCACAATAATCGAGAAGTTTCTTCATGCTGCCAAGCTTGTCGTTAGGATACACTTCGGATGCTTCAGCCTCTCCCCCGTTTTCGCGGACGATCTTACCTCCACCCACGGAATAATACGTTTCATAAATTTCTCCGTCTGCAGAGGATATGCCCAGACAATTAGGATGGAAGCTCTTGAAAACGTCGGGATACCAAAATATTTCGACATTTATACCTTTCTCGCTGAAAGCTTCACGAATGGCCCTGTCGGTAAGGTGCCCCTTCCCTGTAGCTGCAAGGGAGCCGAAAAGCTCGGCTTTCACCCCTTTTATCTCAGGATACCTGGAAATGAAATCCTCCGCCGCCTTGCGTGGTCCCATTGTATGACTGGAGGAAGGCCCGTAACCTATCCTATAAAGCTCTCTCAAAGATTCCATGACAATATTATAAAAACGAAACCGTACTAATCACAATATCGCAGAACCAAAAAGATGAGACGACAGTAAGTCAAAAGCTGAAGGATTGCATACAAAAATCTTTTTTTGTACATTTCTGATATGACCAGAAAAAACTTCCTTTCGTACCTGCTATTGGGAATACTATTGATTTCATTTTATGTCATGCTCACCAATTTCAATTTATTTGCGCCTTTCATGAAAACAATCAAAAACGGTGTGGTCATACCGATAGCGGCAGGAATATGCATAGCCTTCATCATCAACATGGTTGCAACAAAATTTGAAAAGCTGCTGAAAAAGATAAACATACATGCAAAAGCTGTCAGACCTCTTGCAATAGCACTGGGCATCTTTTCAATCTTTATCGTCCTCATACTTGTAATAGTCATTGTCATACCGGAATTCATCAAGGCCACAGCCATCCTAGCCTCATCAATCACAAGTTTTCTTGAAGACTACAATGCTCTTGAGAAGCATTTTGAAAAATATCCAGTATTGTTCCAGGCTGTAAAATCGGTTGAAGACAATCTTCTTGACCTGATGCAAACATTCTCCATTTGGCTTAAAGGGGAATATCCTTCCCTGATATCCCGCACCCTTTCTGCCATGCTTCTGACAATAAGGTCGATAATAACCTTTTTCATCTCACTTGTTTTCGGAATATACTTCACAGCCGGAAAAGAGAGGATACTTTCCCATATCAAAAAACTTATGGAAATGACAATGAAGGAGGACACAATTGGAAAGGTGGCCCATTTGGGAAGACTATCCAACGAAATCTTTGCAAAATACATCACAGCCCAATGCCTTGAGGCAATGATACTTGGAAGCATATGTTTTGTCGGAATGCTCATATTCCGCCTTCCTTACGCACCAATGATAGGAGCACTTACAGGAGTCGCCGCATTGATTCCCATATACGGGGCACTGCTGAGCGCAGTCATAGGTGCGTTCATGATCGCAGTGATCTCTCCATTGAAAGGAATATTCTTCCTTATTTTTATCATCGTGCTCCAGCAGCTTGAGGGAGATCTGATTTATCCAAGGGTCGTAGGATCTTCCCTTGGGCTTCCTTCCGTATACGTATTTCTGGCTGTCACCATCTCAGGTGCGATATTCGGACTGGCGGGCATGCTTTTTGCTGTACCCGTATGCACGATCATTTACAGACTGCTTGGTGAGAAATATCAGAAAGCATCTTTTTCATGAATATGGAACCGACGATGGGATTATCATTGTACTGTGACGTTTCCTCAAAGCCCAGCTTCCTGTACAAACTTACGGCCTCCTGCAAGAAAGGAAGAGTATCGAGATACATGCACCGATAACCTATATCATGTGCATCTGCAATAATTTTTAGGCATAAGGCCTTGGCAATACCCCTGCCCCGGAAAGAAGGCCGGACATATAGCCGCTTGAGCTCGCAACTTTCTTCATCCAACCTTTTCAAAGCTATGCATCCTGCAACAGAATCATCCTGACAGGCAAGATAAAGTCGTCCATCGGAAAAGGCATATTTTTTCTCCGGATCCAAAAGCTCGTCGTCATATCCCTGCATCTCAAGATATTTGGAAAATCCAGGATCCCCTTTTACGAGCATCTGCGTATACTCTGAAAAAAGAGGTCTCAAATCTTCAATCCTTCCATATGCCGGTACAATTTCCATCATTCGACCACCCATGATAAAAATATTATGCAATTTGCATTGTGTCCATCCATGAACGAGAAAAGGGGCCGGGAAAGCTTCCAGACCCCAAAAAAAAGAAAAGGAATTCAAACATAAAAAAGGATGTCGGAATATGTGGGAACAGGCCAATATGACTTATCCACGATCCTTTCCAGATCGTCGGCTTTTTCCCTGCATGCCTCCATGCTTGCAACAACCTTGTCTGCACACCATCGGGCGGATTCATATATTCCCGAAGGGACATCGGAAAGATCTTTTTCCAAAATACCGATACGCTCATAAAGAGAATCGATATCGGAAGAAAGCTTTGTACAAAGACTCCTTTCTCCGTTTGCGGGTATCCCGATGGAATCCTTGGCACTGATTGAAAGCGTAACATCCTTGGAAAATGCGACGGCAGAGGGCAATATCTGTCTTTTCAACATCTCGAGCATCACTGCAGCCTCGATCTGTATGGCCTTGCGATATTCCTCCAGACCTATCTCCATCCTCGATTCCATTTCCTGCTTGGAATAAACGCCATGCCTTTTGAACAGCCCGACATTCTTATCATCGCAATAATGGATGAGCGCCTCTGGAGTCTTTTTATAGTTGGAAAGTCCACGTCGCTCTGCTTCCTCCTCCCATTCTTTGCTATAACCGTTGCCGTTGAAAAGAATTCGACGGTGGGCAATAAGTTCCCTTTTAACCAATTTGTTCAAAGCCTGTTTGAAATCGTGAGCTTCTTCTAGCTCGGTACAGAACCTCTCCAAAAAATCAGCCACTGCAGTATTCAACATGACATTCGTACATGCAATGTTGAAGGAGGATCCTGGCATGCGGAACTCGAACTTGTTACCGGTGAAGGCAAAGGGGCTCGTCCTGTTTCTATCGGAATTGTCCTTTGACAGCTTTGGAAGAACACTTGTTCCGATATCGATATGCCCCGAGGTTTTTCCTGTGGCAACGGTCTTATCCCCAACTATCGAGGAGATCACATCATCAAGCTCCTCCCCGACAAAAATCGATACGATGGCGGGAGGGGCCTCGTTTGCTCCCAGTCGATGATCGTTTCCGGCACTTGCAACGCTTATCCTAAGAAGGTCCTGATACTCATCCACTGCGGCTATTATGGCAGTTAAGAAAAGAAGAAACTGCGCATTCTCTCCAGGAGTTTTTCCAGGATCCAAGAGGTTTTCACCCTCATCGCTTGAAAGAGCCCAGTTGTTGTGTTTTCCCGATCCGTTGATACCATCGAAAGGCTTTTCATGCAAAAGACAGGCAAAGCCATGACGCTCCGCAACTTTCTTCATAACTTCCATGGTAAGCTGGTTGGCATCGGTAGCCTTGTTTGCCGTATCGAAGATCGGGGCCATCTCATGCTGGCATGGGGCAACTTCGTTATGCTCCGTCTTGGCAGGAATGCCAAGCTTCCAAAGCTCCTGATCGAGATCGGCCATGAAGGCCTTTACCCGAGGACGGATGGATCCGAAGTAATGATCCTCCTTCTCCTGACCCTTTGCAGCAGGGGCTCCTATGACAGTTCTGCCGGTCAGCCTCAAATCCAGCCTTTTTGCATAGTCCTTCTTATCGATCAGAAAGTATTCCTGCTCCGCTCCTATCGTCGCACTTACCCTTTTTACATTCTTTCCAAAAAGAGCAAGCGCCCTGACGGCTTGACGGCTGATTGCATCCATACTCCTCAATAAAGGGGTTTTCTTATCGAGAATCTGTCCAGTATAAGAACAGAAAGCCGTGGGAATGCAGAGGGTATCATCCTTGATGAAAGCATAGCTGGTCGGATCCCAGGCCGTATAACCGCGAGCCTCAAACGTCGCCCTGAGGCCGCCGGATGGAAATGAGGATGCATCGGGTTCCCCTTTGATAAGTTCCTTGCCGGAAAAATCCATTATCACTGAACCGTTCTTATCAAGCGAAAGGAAACTGTCATGCTTTTCCGCCGTCACTCCTGTCATGGGCTGGAACCAATGAGTGAAATGCGTGGCACCCTTTGATACGGCCCAATCCTTCATAGCGGCCGCAACCACATCAGCCACATCCTCATCAAGAGCACTTGCTTCGGACATGGTCTTCTTAAGCGAAAGATAGACACCTTTAGGCAACATCTGCCTCATCACATGGTCATCAAAAACCATGCTTGCGAACATAGCCGGTACATTTTCCATGATCATCCCTCCAGATGAAATAAGTTCAAAATCCGTTTATAAAATATCTTGCGGCATCCAAAAGGCTTATCCTTTCATCCATCGCCTTTTTCTCAATCAGGCGATGGGCCTCTTCTTCAGTCAATCCTTGCTCTTTTGCAAGGACACACTTGGCTTTTGTGAGCATACGCTCATCGGATAACCTCTTCATCAGCTTAAGATTCTTCTTTTCCAAAGCCGCAAGCCTGCCTCTTGCTGTCTTCAATACATTTATAAGGAACCATAAATCCTCTTCTCCGATATTCTTTGAAACCGTATATATCCCATATTTTCCAAGGGTCTGCACAAAATGTCCCACCTGGACAGGAGGAGAAAGAAGCACGACATCAGAGCAAGAATCAGCAGAAGCCTGAACTGCCAATTCCCTGGCAGATCCATCAGCAAGAGGAGATTCGATCACAACAAGGGAAAAAGACATGTCACATAAATTTTTTCTTGCCTCGCAAACACCATGGGCAATGAAGATGGTCGCACCCAAAGGGGCAAAAAGCTTCTCAAGCTCCCTTTGCCTGCAAACAGGGCATACCAGCAGTATATTCTCCATAGCCGTCCTCCCGTCCAAGGACCTCAGACATAATCGAAAAACGAATCCATCACAAATTGATGCGAATCCTTTGCATTATCATAGGCTTCAGCTTCAAGCCTCTTTTCTTCAAGGTATGAATCCAAAATCCTTTTAGGCAGCACGGAACTTACAAAATTGCTTGCTCCTGCTATGGCAACAGCCTCCTCAAGGGATTTGGGAAGCATCTCAACACCATCCTTTCTTACCTCATAGGCATTACCCTCGAAAGGAGAGGAAAGCTCAAGCCCATCGGATATTCCCTCAAAGCCCGCAGCAAGCAGAAGGGAAATCAAAAGATAGGGATTTGCCGCAGGATCCGGATTTCTGACCTCCATCCGGCTGTCCATATCCCTTGCAGAGGGTACACGGATGAGAGTGGAGCGGTTCTGGCAGCTCCAGCTGACAGTCGATGGGGCCTCGTTCATACCAAGCCTCTCATACGAATTTGCAAGAGGATTGGAGAATGCGGATATCTCCTTAACCCTTCTGAGGACTCCTGATAAGAACGAAGAAGCCTTGCTATCATGAGAAGAGGAAAAATCCTTAAACAGATTATTCCCTCTCTCAAACAGGGAAAGATTCATGTGAAGGCCGTTTCCACTCGCCCCCTTTATCGGTTTTGGAAGAAATGAGGCAAAAAGGCCATGAGCCTGTGAAATCGCCTTAACCGCTGTTTTGAAAGACATCAAATCATCTGCCGCCTTCAACGGTGAGGAACATCTGAAATCTATCTCATTCTGTCCCGGTCCATGCTCATGATGGCTGCGTTCGGGCTTTATGCCCATATTCTCAAGAGCAAAGCAAATCTCCCTGCGCACATTTTCCCCCCTGTCCAAAGGCGCCATGTCGAAATATCCGGCCCGGTCAAACGGAATACGTGACGGAAAGCCCTTATCGTCCGTCTCGAAAAGATAAAATTCGCATTCTGGCCCGACGAGAAACGAATACCCTTCAGCTCTCGCCTTCTTTTCCATCGTTGCCAAAAGATACCTGCCATCTCCTTCAAACGGACGTCCATCAGGATATTTTATATAACAGTAAAATCTTGCAACCCCAGACTGGGACGGTCTCCATGGAAGGCTGGAAAATGTATCAAGATCAGGGAAAAGAAACAGATCCGATTCATTAACATTCATAAAACCACCTATGGCTGAAGCGTCAAAGGAAACCCCATATTCCACAGCATGGTCAAGCTGGTCGGCCATGATGGCTATATTCTTCTGTTGTCCGAAGATATCGAAGAAAGCGAGACGTATGAATTTGATTTCGTAATCCTCCAGCATTGCCTTGATATCCGATAAATCCTTAGACATGGGAACCTCCAAAAAAAGAAAAGCGCCGCAGATAGCCCTTATCTGCAGCGCCTTTGCTGTTTTCTTGTCCCGGATTATAAAACCGTACTTTTTTTTTGGTCAATACCAAACATAAACAAATGTAAAAATTTTTTCCTCCTTGACAAAAACTCCTTATTTCCAATAATCAGAAACATGAACAAAGGCGTTCAAGGAGAGGACATCTCTCCCTGGACGCCTTTTTTTTATTTCCAAGGAGGAATGCATGAGAAAGGAAGGGGAAGTGAGGATTCCTTCAGGCTGTGCGATATGCGGCATCTTTTCAAAGGACGCATCTCCTGTATCAGGAGACAGGATCGCCAAAAGCATCAAAGTGATGCATAACAGATCAAACGGACTGGGCGGAGGTTTCGCCGGTTACGGCATTTACCCGCAATATAAGAATTACTATGCGGTACATATCTTCTACGACAATCAATCATCCAGGGAGGAAACGGAAAGATTCCTGGACAGGCATTTTGACATAATCAACCTTTCCAAAATCCCGGTCAGGCAGACAGAAGGGATAACGGACATGCCCCTCATATGGCGTTACTTTGTCCTTCCCCTGCCCCATAAGATACAGGACAGCCGTCTTGACGAAGATGAGTATACGGCAAGGTGCATGATCAGAATAAACAATACGATAACAGGCTCGTATGTTTTTTCCTGTGGAAAGGACATGGGTGTTTTCAAAGCAGTCGGATATCCTGAGGATGTTGCTGATTTCTATCGTCTTGAGGAATATTCAGGCTATGCATGGACCGCCCATGGCAGATATCCGACAAACACTCCAGGCTGGTGGGGAGGAGCACATCCTTTTGCACTTTTAGACCTGTCCGTCGTTCATAATGGAGAAATTTCGTCTTATGATGCAAACCGCAGATCTGTAGAGATGTATGGCTATTCATGCAACCTGCTTACGGACACCGAAGTCATAACATATATCCTTGATTTGCTTTTAAGGAAAGAGCATCTCACACTAGAGGAATGTGCCTCAGTAATTGCAGCCCCCTTCTGGTCCACAATAGCAATGAAAGAGAAAAAAGAGGCTGAAAAACTTGCATACCTGAGAAAAATGTATTCTTCGTTCCTTATAACAGGACCGTTTTCCATCCTTGTAGGCTTCAAAGGAGGAATGATGGCATTAAACGATCGTCTCAAGCTCAGGAGCCTTGTCGCAGCAGAAAAAGGAAACACCATATATTTCAGTTCGGAAGAAGCCGCGATAAGGGCGATAGAGCCCGATCTGGACCGCATTTGGGCTCCCAGAGGAGGAGAACCGGTAATCGTAAGATTGAACAGGGAGGCGACAAATGGCTGATTTCAGACTTCCAGCAAAATTCAGGATCAGAAAGTATGACGGCTGCATCCTGTGTCTCAGATGCTGCACCGAGTGTTCCTTTGGGGCAATAAGCTGCAGCAAGGAGGAAAAGCGCCTGGTTTTCAACCATTCCCTTTGCACAGACTGCCAGAGATGTGTTGAAAAATGCCCCATGGGTGTGCTTTTCATAACCGAGAATGAAAACACCTTCCGCAAAAACCAGGTTTTCGACATGGATGCAATAAAAGAAATCGGTCTGCAGGCTGTAACAGGAGGAGTCCTCCTTTCCAGCATGGGAAGCGGAGAAGGACGCATACCGGTATATTTCGACAGGCTGCTTTTGAATGCAAGCCAGGTAACAAATCCTTCGATCGATCCGCTCAGGGAGCCTATGGAAACAGTAACCTACTTGGGCAGGAGGCCAAAAGGCATAACCAGGGATGAAAATGGTGAAATAGTGGATAATCTTCCACCCCATCTTGAAATGAAAAGTCCGATAATGTTCGCAGCAATGAGCTATGGCGCTGTCAGTCTTAATGTCCAAAAGGCCCTTGCCCTTGCCTCGAAACATCTGGGAACATATTGGAATACCGGGGAAGGAGGAATGCACGAGGATTTGTATGATTTCAAAAACAATACGATCGTGCAGGTTGCTTCCGGACGTTTCGGCGTTCATGAAACATATCTGAATTCAGGTTCCGCTGTGGAAATAAAGATAGGTCAAGGGGCAAAGCCGGGAATCGGCGGCCATCTTACAGGCAGCAAGATCATCGGGGATGTATCGAAGACGAGGATGGTGCCTGAAGGACTTGACGCCATCAGCCCAGCACCGCACCACGACATCTACTCCATTGAAGATCTCAGACAACTGGTATCCTCCATAAAGGAAGCCACCGGGCACAAGAAACCGGTGATCGTTAAAGTGGCAGCCGTGCACAACATCGCACCAATAGCCTCTGGAATAGCAAGAAGCGGCGCAGACATAATCGCAATCGATGGTTTCAGAGGTGGAACAGGAGCTGCTCCAAAACGGATCAGGGACAATGTCGGTATCCCAATCGAGCTTGCGGTCGCAGCTGTGGACCAAAGACTAAGGGAAGAAAAGATAAGGAACGAGGTCAGCATAATTGCAAGCGGGGGCATACGCAATTCTGCAGATGTGGCAAAGCTCATCGCCCTTGGCGCCGATGCCGTTTCAATCGGAACGGCTGCACTTTGTGCCCTTGGCTGCCATGTTTGCGCCTCTTGCCATAGCGGCAGATGTGCATGGGGGATAGCCACCCAGGATCCCGAGCTCGTAAAACGCCTGGATCCGGAAAAAGGGGCAAACGCTCTCATCAATCTTGTTTCCGCATGGACTAAAGAAATAAAGGAAATGATGGGCGGTATGGGAATAAACAGCATAGAAGCCTTGAAAGGGAACAGGCTTGCCCTGAGAGGTATAGGACTCAACGCCAAGGAATTGGAAATACTGGGAATAAAGCATGCAGGAGAATGATATGAGAATACTGGACGCGGCGAAAGAAAATGAAAAAACCCTTATCGAGGAGATAAGGAAGGAAACCGGAGATATGACAGTCAAAAACTGTCTTGGGCAAAGATATTTGGGATGTGGAATGAAAAAAGCCCGGCTTTTGATCGAAGGAACCCCGGGGAATGGACTTGCCTCGTATCTTGATGGAGGATCTGTTTTCGTAAAGGGAAATGCACAGGATGCGGTTGCGGATACGATGAACGAAGGCCTCGTAGCTATCGAAGGCTCTGCCGGAGATGCCCTTGGATATGCAATGAGAGGAGGAAGGGTATTCGTTCTCGGCGATGCCGGATATAGAGCGGGCGTGCATATGAAAGCATATGAAGATAAGACAAGCTTGATGGTAATTGGTGGAGTTGCAGGCTCATTTCTTGGTGAATATCTTGCTGGAGGTACCATCATTGTCCTTGGTTTAGGAAAAAAGAAGGCATCTCCTGTTACAGGATATTTCTGCGGCAACGGAATGTATGCAGGCTGTATTTATCTCAGAACTTCCGAAATTCCAATGGGATTGTCAAAGTATCTGATCACAAGAAAAGTGGAAGAAGAAGAGAAGGAGAAAAAACTGCGACCCATAATAACTTCATTTGCAGAAACCTTTTCGCTGGAGGTGAAAGACTGCCTCGAAGGGGATTTCATTGCAATTGAGGCAGATCCCCTCAAGGCATGCCGGCAGCTGTATGCCGCCGTCTAAACCAATTCTTTTTCCAAAGCCGCTTTTATGAAATGGTCGAATAAGGGATGTACCCTGTTCGGCCTGCTTTTGAATTCCGGATGGAACTGTACCGCAACAAAAAAACGGCAATTGGGATTTTCCATCGCTTCGACCAGTCTTCCATCCGGACTTGTTCCTGAAAAAACTATTCCGGATTCTTCAATACGCTTTCTGAACGTATTGGAAACCTCATATCTGTGCCGGTGCCTTTCATAGACCAGGGTCTCGGAATATATTTTGCCAAGCAGGCTGCCATTTTTGATTTTGCAAGGATAAGCTCCCAGCCTCATCGTGCCTCCTTTTTGCGTCACATCCTTCTGATCTTCCATAAGATCGATAACGCACACATCGCTTTGGGGATGGAATTCCCTTGAGCATGCACCGGCAAGCCCTGTCATATTCCTCGCCGCCTCCATCACCGCCACCTGCATTCCCAGACAAATGCCAAAATATGGAATATCGTTTTCTCTTGCATATTTTGCGGCGGCAATCATGCCTTCTATCCCCCTTTCCCCAAATCCTCCGGGAACCAGAATCCCATCGACATCGGAAAAAAGTGATGAGGCACCATTTTTCTGCACTTCCTCACTATCGATGAAAACCAGATCCACAACTGTGGAATTGGCATAGCCAGCATGCAGCAAAGCCTCGTTAATCGATAAGTAGGCATCCCTAAGCCTTACGTATTTTCCACATATTGCGATCTTGACATGCTTATTTGCATCCATCATCCTCTCCACACTATTCTTCCATTCAGAAAGATCCGGGCCATTGGAAGGAAGGGCCAGCCGGCAAGATACATAATCATCAAACCCGCGTTCATGCAAAACAAGTGGAACACGATAAATTGGGCTGATGTTCTCATTGCATATCACCGCCTTTCTTTCGACATTGCAAAAGAGAGCAAGCTTATCAAGAATGGCGGCATCGAGATTCTCCTCAGATCGTGCGATTATACAATCAGGCATGATGCCCATTCCCTGCAGCTCATGCACGGAATGCTGTGCCGGTTTGGTTTTGTATTCTCCAGAGCACGCAAGATACGGCACAAGAACAACATGGATGAACATGCATTCTTCCCGCCCAAGCTCGGATCTTATCTGGCGCGCAGCCTCTAAAAACGGCAAGCTTTCAATATCCCCTATCGTTCCACCGATTTCAGTTATGACGACATCCGCACCTGTTAATGAGGCGACATCATATACTGCCTTTTTGATTTCATCGGTCACATGCGGTATTATCTGGACGGTACCTCCCAGATAGCCGCCGGATCTTTCCCTGTGCAGGACATTCCAATATACCTTTCCGCTTGTAAGATTGGAAAGGCGGTTGAGGTTCTCATCCATGAAACGCTCATAATGACCGAGATCCAGATCTGTTTCTGCTCCATCTTCTGTAACGAACACCTCCCCATGCTGGTATGGGCTCATGGTACCGGGATCTATATTCATATACGGATCCAGTTTCTGGGCCGCTATCTTCAATCCCCTTTGCTTTAAAAGACGGCCCAAACTCGCCGCCGTAACGCCTTTGCCCAAGCCTGACACCACACCACCTGTGACAAAAATATGTTTTGCCGCCATCTCTTTCCTCCCTGACAAAAAAAGAAAAGACGCCCTCCTGATGGAAGACGTCTTTGTCTTGATTGTTGAAATTTATAATCTTAAACCGCACTGCTGTCAATCAGAAAAAGAAAAAATCATAAAACCTCTTTTTCATCGCAGATTTTTGATGTATGCTGGCACCAATTAGAAATAAGGGACAAAGGCGTCCTGCAAATCCGTTACTGACGGAAATGCAGGACGCCTTTCTTTTTTTCGAAGGAGGATTTTGATGTGTACCATTTTTGCATATGAGGGAAAACTGCTTACAGAAGAAAAAATGCGGGCGCTGCTTGAAGAAACGATACGAAGAGGTCCTGACGGACAAAGAATAATCCATTTCGGAGATTCAGGAACAATGGCCTTCCAACGTCTTGCAATAATGGGTCTCGAGGAAAATGGAATGCAACCGTTTGAAAAAGATGGGCTAATCAGCTGCACCAATGGTGAAATATATGGATTCAGAAAAATCAAAAAGGAACTTGAGGATGAAGGAGCATCATTTTTATCCGGCTCCGATTGCGAAATAATCATACCTCTTTATCAAAAGTACGGACTTTCCCTATTTTCCATGCTTGATGCGGAATATGCGACCTTGATATACGATCCCCAAAAAGGACTTATAGCCGCAAGGGACCCGATAGGCATCAGACCTCTGTTTTATGGCTACGACAAGGATGGAAAAATAGCCTTTGCCAGCGAGGCAAAACTTCTTTCCTTTATTGATGGGAAAATTCTCCCATTCCCTCCTGGTTGCTATTATCAGGGAGGAAAAATATATCGTTACAAGGATATCGGAGAAGTCAAAACATTCATCCGCGGTGATGAGAAAACAATTACGGACAGCATAAGAAAGAAATTGATTGCAGCCGTTGAAAAGCGCCTTGATTCGGATGCCCCTCTGGCATTCCTTTTATCAGGAGGTCTGGACAGCTCCCTTGTGTGCGCAATAGCCGCAAGAAAAATGAAAAAAAGAATACGGACTTTCTCTATAGGCATGGAGAAAGATGCAATTGATGCAAAATATGCGCGCCTTGTAGCAAAGCATCTTGATGCCGAACATACTGAAGTGCTTATAAAAATGGATGATGTGACCAAATGCCTTGAAAAGGTCATATATGATTTGGCGACATATGACATAACCACCATAAGAGCAAGCATGGGAATGTATCTTTTGTGCCAGTACATACATGAGCATACGGATGTGAGGGTTCTTCTGACAGGAGAGGTTTCCGATGAGCTTTTCGGATACAAGTATACAGACTTTGCACCGGATGAGAAGGAATTCGAAAAGGAAAGCCAGAAAAGGGTGCGGGAGCTTTATGCATATGATGTTCTACGTGCAGACAGATGTATAGCGGATAACAGCATTGAAGCACGGGTGCCCTTTGGAGACCTTGATTTCGCATCCTATGTCCTTTCCATAGACCCAAAAATGAAAATTAACCATACCGGACATGGTAAATATCTATTACGAAAGGCTTTTGAGGAAGGAAACTGGCTTCCGCAAAACATATTGTGGCGGGATAAGGCGGCATTCAGCGATGCCGTCGGACATAGCCTTGTCGACGAGCTGAAAAAATACGCTTATCTTTTATATGATGGTCAGGATTGGAAAAAGGAATGTCTCAAATATCCGGAAAAAGGGAGGCCTTTCACCCCGGAATCCCTTCTTTACAGAAGCATATTTGAAAAATACTATCCGGGACAGGATGGCATGATTCCTGGCTTCTGGATGCCAAACCCATCGTGGGAAGGCTGCAAGGTGGACGACCCATCGGCAAGAGTCCTTTCCAACTATGGAAAGAGCGGCATCTAATACCAAGCTCGGAGCTTCTCTATCTTCATTGTATGCTTCTCGTCCTTCATGACTAAAAGGATGAGAAGCATATTCCTATCAATATTCAAAAACAGATAAGTCCCCTCATAAAGATCGAGATGGATTTCTTCTCCGCTGTTTTCAACATGGATATCCCCTATCCACCATTTATCGCTTTCCCATAGCCCGGACGGAAGATTTTCAAGAACCACAGCCTGCTCTTTTGCCTTTATTGCAGAAGCTCCGTTTAAAGCTCCCGCCTCAAGAAGATTTAAAAAAATTTCCTTGTCGATCTTGTAAAAATCCCCATGCAGCCTCTTCAAGGAAGAAAGGCTGAGATTTGCAACCGGCCTTGCGTTATAGCTGGCTATATCGATGAGAAAGGAACAGAAGTCGCCATCTTCCTGATTAAAGTGAACCGTTTTATGCGATCCCGGCTCATAATATGCGCCAAAAGAGCTGTAATAGCCGACAGGCTGAAGAGAAAAAACGGCAAGGGAAGCCTTTCTGACCTTAATGTGCAAATCATAAGTGCCCATCGGAATATACAAGGAAGATACTTTATAACCATCAAAATATTGAAGTATGTAATAAGGACTTTCTCCTGTAATGCTTTCCAAACGTGTTTCATAAGGAAGGATCAAAAGAATCTCATCCTCCACTAAAAAGCTGCAGGAAAAAAGAGAAATGAGAACTGCTAGAATAAAAGGGACTTTCATCATGAAGATGAAATCTTTCTAATCCAGCTCTTGTCCAGTTTTTTCAGCCTTTAGCAGCTCAAGATATTTTTTACGCATCTTTAAAAGGGTATCCTGCACTTCAGGACTGCGATAATCTGAATAGGTCCAAGAAAAGCTTTCAAATCCCTTATGATGGTATATGAGAGTGACTTCAGCATACAAATTGCTGCCGATTGCAATTCTATGAGCCCTGTTTTTTGTCGTGGCAAGAATAATATTCGATACGCTGAGTGTCCCCGGATCGAGATTGATCTTGCGGTTGTCCCCTTCGGCATACTCGAACTCGACAGCATTCGTGAAAAGCTTTGCATCCCTGAGCGCATCGGGATCGACAAGATGGGAAAAAGCGATGAAAAATCTCTTTATTCCCTCCCCCATCTCCTCATCATAATAGGAAGTGAAATCAAAGGGGATTGGCGATGAGGAGAAAACTATGTTGCCGAATTTCTCCTCAAGACAGGATCTCAACCGATCCGGAAATCCGACGGAAGAAAGCACTCCCATGAAAAGGAGCACTTTCTCGTATTCTTTGCTTACCATCAATGCGCCGCCGTATATGTTCCGAGCACGCGGAAGGAAGTGGTGTTCTCCTTCAACATCGGAATGATGTTCCCGAGATCCTTTTCATCCGAGAGTTCCGTCTCAACAAAGAATGAATACTCCCATGGCTTGCCGAGAATGGGACGGGACTCAAGCTTCTTCATATTCAATCCATGCTTTTGAAGGATATCAAGAACCTGAAAAAGGGAACCGGGACGATCCTGGACGCTGAAGGTCACAGCAGCCCTGTTTATATGAGCCCGGCTCTTGAACATCGGGGCATTCTCCTCCCTGGATATCACAAAAAACCTGGTATAGTTCCTTACGTTCGTTTCTATTCCTTGCTTGAGTATTTCCATTCCGTTGTATACGGCTGCAGGACTTCCTGCGATTGCCGCGGAATCCATTGATCCGATCTCCTTCAAATAAGATACGGCACCGGCAGTATCAAAGAACGGAATCCTTTCTGCATCAGGAAGCTCCCGGTCCAAAAACTCCCTGCACTGCGCCAAGCCCTGCGGATGGGAATAGACCTTCTTGATATCGGATAAAACAACACCGGGATTAACAATCAGGTTATGGATGATCCGGACTTGAACCTCACCTACCACCGTGATGTTTTCCTCCATCTTCAAAAGGTCATAGTTGTCAAATACAGTCCCACCTAATGTGTTTTCAATCGGAACCACTCCGTAAATGGCCTTTCCGGATGCAACGGCATCAAAAACATTTTTGAACTCCTTGCAGGGAAGCACCTTCTCATCCTCGCTGAAAACCCTTCTGACAGCAAGCTCGCTGAAAGCACCCCTCTCACCTTGGAAAGCGATTGTATGAGATGCATCCCCATCTGTTTCAGCCGTCTTATCCTTGATTGTCGAAGGAACCAGACGAGGCATTTTCTCAACCGCTTTTCCAACTACGGGAGCAAGTGCTTCTATATCTCTCATCAAACGCTCAAACTGCTCGGGATAAAGGGATTGGGGGCCATCGGACAAAGCCAGCTCGGGATGATCGTGAACTTCGACCATGATGCCGGACGCACCTCCAGCAACCAGCGCCAGAGCCATTGGTGAAACCATATCCCTTATTCCTGTGGCATGGGAAGGATCTCCTATCACGGGAAGATGCGTAAGCTTTTGGACAACGGGAATAGCAGAGCAATCCAATGTGTTCCTGGTAGCTTTTTCATATGTCCTTATTCCTCTTTCGCAAAGTACAACCTGATCCGTGCCCGATGCCATTAGATATTCGGCAGCCATCAACCATTCCTCTATCGTCGCGGAAAGTCCTCTTTTAAGGAGGACAGGCATACCGGTTTTTCCAACCTCCTTCAACAACTCGAAATTCTGCATGTTCCTCGCACCGATCTGGAACATGTCGATATAACCCTTCATCACCTCGACATCACGAGGGGAAACAACTTCGGTTGTAACAGGCATTTCAAATTCATCACCGGCCTTTCTAAGAAGCTTGAGCCCCTCTTCTCCAAGTCCTTGGAAAGAATACGGACTGGTCCTTGGCTTATAGGCTCCTCCCCTGAGGATGACAGCACCCGCTTCCCTGACTTTTTCGGCTATGCGGAGTATCTGGTCACAGGATTCAACAGCACAAGGACCGGCAATAACCGCAATCCGGTTGCCACCGATTTTCACCTTGCCGACAGAAACTATGGTATCGTCCTTTTTCAGCTCACGGGAAGCCAGTTTATATGGTTTGGAAATCGGAACCACGGAGGACACCCCGGGCATTATTTCTATCATTCTGGGATCGATACGGGATGTGCCTACCGCACCTAATACGGTATCCTGCTCTCCCTTGATTTCCTTTACAATAAAACCGTTTTCCTTTAAAACAGATTTGACATTATTTTTTTCTTCGGGTGTTATACCCTGCTTGAGGATTATTATCATGATTAACTAACTAAGCTTTTTAGTTGGTTTGGTCAACAAAGGATAAGGCTATGGATGAAAAGTTTTTCCAACAATTATTTGATTCCTTTTCTCAAAAACTTGAACAGATAGGCCATCCACTGCCCTCTGTTTCAATCGTTGCAGAAGAAAACAATGATCCATATAGGATCCTGGTATCAACCATTCTGTCGCTACGTACTCGGGATAAGGTGACACTCGAGAGAAGCAATGCACTCTTTGAAAAAGCTCAAAACCTCAAAGAGCTCGAGGCCATGGATGAAAAAGAATTGGCTGAAATCATAAAACCGGTGGCATTTTATACCAAAAAAGCTTCAGATTTAAAAAATATAGCTCGAATAATAAATGAGAAGCATGATGGAAGTGTCCCTTCCGACCTGGAAAGCCTTCTGGCGCTTCCAGGAGTAGGAATAAAAACTGCATCCCTAACTCTTAATCTCGGGTTCAACAAGCAAGCCATATGCGTGGATTGCCATGTACATCAAATTTTAAACCGCCTGGCCGTAGTTGATACAAAAACCGCGGAGGAAACAGAAAAGGAACTGAGAAAAATACTGCCAAAAAGATTCTGGATCCCTTTGAACGAGGTCCTTGTCAGATATGGACAATCAATATGCACACCCATCTCACCATGGTGCTCACAATGCCCTGCCTGTTCATGGTGTCCTAAAAAAGGAGTTAAAAAAAGCAGATAAAAAAACGGTATGATCTGGCCATACCGCTGCAAATTTATTCCGAAATCTTGAAATCAAGCCATCATCCGGATTATTTTATTACCCCTTTCAAAGCACCCTTGGAAGCCTTGAGAATGGAAAACAGAATGAGCAGATGATAAATGAAAGCTTCCAGCCATTCGAAAATGCCCATGCCATCGATATTCCTGAATCCATAAACGAAATCAGAGAAGATGATCACGAGAATCCAGACAACCGAAACGATTATCAAAGAATACTTTGTGAATATCGGTTTGATTCCCTTGATAAACAGAGGAACCGCAATCAAAAGACCACAGACGAGGAGCACAATACCCAAAAGGATATTGACGGTATCATTATCGATCGCCCTATAAAGATCATTCGAATTTGTCGTTGCAATTCCCTGTATGCCGATACAGATGAAGAGAAGTCCGACGAGAAGGCGGAGACCGAAATCCCCTACAACCTTCGCTTTTGCCACAGTTGAAGCTTTTGTTGCCATAAAGAAACCTCCGAACTTGTATATTGTTCTTGCACTCCATTATAATACTTTTGTGATAAAACTTATAGCTTTTCTCGGAAATCCGGGACAGGAATATAAAAATACCCGTCATAATGCAGGTTTTATGCTTTTCGACCATATGTTTGGTAATGAGGTGATGCAAAGTAAATTCCATTCCCTATTCCTGCAAAAAGACGGAATCAAAATGTTAAAGCCGCTCACTTATATGAATCTTTCAGGAACAGCAGTAAGCGAAGCTGCTTCCTTTTTCAAATTAAAGCCGGAGGAGATACTGGTATGCCACGATGATCTGGAACTGCCTCTTGGGAAAATACTGCTTCAGCAAGGAGGAGGATTACAGGGGCATAAAGGTTTGAAAAGCATTTCGGAACGCTTGGGAAGCAAGGATTTCCACCGCCTCAGACTTGGAATAGGAAGACCTGTGCACAACGATGTCAGATTGTATGTGACAACCGCTTTCACAAGAGACGAGCTCATTGAGATGTCAAAAGCGTTTTCTGAAGCGGAAAGACTGCTAAAACATATTCAATGAGTTTATTTTTATCTATCTAAAAGCAAGTTTTTCATGCTAAACTAATAGAAGCACAAGGAGGGTATTGATGGACAAGCGGGATTTCCGAATTTCCGATATAGTCAGGGACGAACTTCAGCTCAAAGAACCTGTGTTTAAAACAGATGATGGTATTTCTGCGCTCTACAAGGAAGCGCTTGTGATTTCTTACAGATATAATACGGATGCAAAAAACAAGGGTAAATCCGATTTTGTGTCGGCTGCAAAGCTGCATGCCACAGCAGTTCTGCATCTTCTTTACCAGGTGGTCCTGACCTCCTGTATGAATGCCGGGCATACGGATTTTTTTTCCAGGAAGCTCCAAGCGATAAGGAGCAATGGGGAACTTCAAGAATCTCTTATGTTCTACAATATGCACTTCCCTTCCCCGTTGCTCGATGAGGAGAAAAAATATGGGGAACCGAGAGAAGAGGAGAATGCAAGATCATTCTTTGTACATCAGGTCATGATCAACAACCCGGCCTTGGTTTCGGCATCCAAACCGTTCGTGCAGCCGGACGGCCTGACATATCCACAAGGGTTTTCAGCCCTTGCCTCGCTTTTGAGCGCATATATAAAAGATGAGTCGAGAAACGGCAAAAGCCTGGAAGATGAGGATATCTTCACCTTACTGACAAAACCGGCACGCATCTACCCGAATTCCCTGACAGACCAGATCAGGTACATATTGAAGGAATGGGCATACCTTCTTCCAGCAGAGCTGCTGACCCTTCTTCAGCAGTCGCTGGATTATATAAGGGAAGAAGAGAAAGACCGGGGAATGCCCGGACCTCCCGGACCGATGCCGGTAACCGATTTTTCAAGCGAAGCATACGAATACGAAGCCTTCAGCGATGATTCTAACTGGATGCCGCGGGTTGTCATGATCGCAAAATGTACCCTCGTATGGCTCGACCAGCTTTCAAAGCAATACAAAAAGGAGATAACCAGGCTTGACCAGATACCTGACCGCGAGCTCGATCTTCTTCAGGAAAGGGGTTTCACAGCCCTTTGGCTGATCGGCCTTTGGGAAAGAAGCACCGCTTCGAAGACAATAAAGAACCTTTGCGGCAATCCCGATGCAGAGGCATCAGCCTATTCATTGAAAGATTATGACATCTCCTATCAGATCGGAGGATGGGAAGCACTTGAAAATCTTCGCATCCGCTGTCAAAAAAGAGGCATACGCCTTGCATCGGACATGGTTCCAAACCATACAGGCATAGATGGCAACTGGGTTTATGAGCATCCGGATTACTACATCAGCCAGGATTGGCCGCCGTTCCCATCGTATACATACAACGGACCGGATCTCTCGACAAATCCAGATTTTGAGGTGAAAATCGAAGATCATTATTATGATAGGACCGATGCGGCTGTCACCTTCCGTCTTATTGACAGGAGAAACGGACAGGTAAGGTACATATTCCATGGTAATGATGGTACAACGATGCCTTGGAATGATACGGCCCAGCTTGATTATCTTAATCCGACGACTCGTGAGGCTGTTATTCAGAAAATCATCCACGTTGCCAAAAATTTCCCGATAATACGTTTCGATGCAGCTATGACCTTGGCAAAAAGGCATATACAGAGGCTTTGGTATCCAAAACCGGGACAGGCGGGAGATATAGCAGGACGAGCCGGACATGCATTGAGCGAAAGCGAATTCAATGCCCGCATTCCACAGGAATTCTGGAGAGAGGTAGTCGACAGGATCGCAATAGAGGTTCCGGATACACTTTTACTGGCAGAAGCATTCTGGATGATGGAAGGCTATTTCGTAAGAACTCTTGGAATGCATCGTGTATACAACTCCGCATTCATGAACATGCTTAAGAACCAGGAGAATGAGAAATACAGGCTCGGCATCAAAAATACTTTGGTATTCGAACCGGAAATCCTTAAGCGGTATGTGAATTTCATGAACAACCCGGATGAAGAGACTGCAATCGCACAATTCGGTGACGGGGGAAGGTATTTCGGAATTTGCACCCTTCTTGCCACCCTGCCGGGTCTTCCGATGATCGGGCATGGACAAATAGAAGGCTTCCATGAAAAATACGGAATGGAATATAAGAGAGCCTATTGGAATGAGACTCCAAACGAAGGACTCATTGCAGAGCATTACAGAAAGATATTCCCGCTTTTCAGAAGAAGATATCTTTTCAGCAATGTGGAACATTTCAACCTGTATGATTGCTATAACAACGGATCGGTCATTGAAAGTGTCTTCGCATTCGTCAACGGACAGGGAAGCGAAAGGACGCTTGTGTTGTTCAACAACCAATATGAAAGGATCTGGGGTAACATAAAGCAGTCTGTTCCGAAGCTCAAGAAGAAAGGAGAGGAAAAGACAACGGTCACCATGCAGCTTGCAGACAACCTCGGACTTTCCTTCAGATCCCGCCGATATGTCATCCTCGAATGCTTCAGCGACGGCCTGGTATATCTCATGCCATCGATAAAGCTTTTCGAAGAAGGCTTCAACTTCGCCTTGGATGGCTATGAAGCGAGGGTGTATTGGAATATACGAGAGGTCGAGGATACCGATGGATCCTATGAAATCCTATGGAACACCTATGGCACAAAAGGTGTCAAAAATCTGAAGGTGGCAGTTTCCCTCATAAGGCTCAAAGGGTTATTCAAACTATATGAGACATTCAAGGGACAGCCTTTCATCAAAACACTGGAACAGATAACACAAGGGGAATCCAACCCTGTGGCAGAAAGGCAGATACTGCTTTCGATTGCGGAAATTTACACAAAACTTTCCGAAGTTTATCCGTCCTTTGATGATGTGGTCAAAGCGATGCTCGGACCTATCGACGATATAGATCCGAAGAAGATGGTCAATGAGGTCAAGATGCTCTCCACCTTGTTTAAAAAGAGAACAGGAGATGCATTCAATACCTGGGGAAGCATGGAGAAGGTCCTGCCTCTCATGCTCGCAGAAGCCACATGCCTCAAGCCTTTTGTGACTGGAAGAACAATAAAGGAAGCCATGGAATGTGCAGATGAGATGCTTCTTCCGTACTTATTCGAGGAAGAAGTGGTCAGACTTGCTTTAAGCGAGGATGAGGCCCGGCTCATAGCCCATGGTGCAGCGCTCTTTTTGACTGCAGCACAGATTATAAAAGCAAAAGATGCCGAGAATCCTGTAAAGGCGCTTTCTCTCATTTTGGAGGATGAAGGTGCAAAAGACTTTGCAGGCCTCAACATTTACAACGGTAAAACCTGGTACAACAAGGAAAAGATGCAGCTTCTGATGCTCATATCCGCACTTTCCATTGCTGTAAAATACCACAAAAAGGGCTTTGAGGAAGATGCATTCATCAAAATTCTCTTTGAGAGGGAATTAAAGAGTGCATACCAGGTAGAAACGCTTTTAGAAGAAAACGAAACACAAGAATAAGCGATTGTGCATGACCACCTTTTAGAGGACGGCTAGCCGTCCTCTTTGCTTTTGTTGACTATATCAAACGGCTGAAGTAAAATTTTCTTATGAAAACCTGGATCACCTATACCACAGCACTGTTGATGGGACTTGCCGTGGCTTTGCTGTTCGGAAACATGGCCGGTGCATCCGATGTAATCGGCGCAATCTCATCATATCTGATCAATCTTGGTATGTTCATCACAATACCGATGATAGTCTTTTCCTTTTCCAGCGCAATAGCTTCAATAAGAAAAGATGGTATAGGAGTAAAATGTGCAAAAAACCTCATTCTTTGGACGGTGCTCACCTCTTTGCTTCTTCCTTTGGTATCAAGCCTGCTATATATCGCATTTCCATTTGCATTTCCTGTGACAGCAAGCGCAGGCTCTTCCGGTGATATCGTCGGGACCTATGCTTTATACCTGACGGAAAGCTCGCTGTCTTCATTTTCTCCGATAAATCCGTTCTATACGATGACAATATCATCAAAAATGATTGCTGCTCTCGTATTGATCATGTGGATATCCGGCTGTTTTCTCAAACCAAGCTCAGACACAATACGACCGGCATACGCTGTAATGAATTCATTTTCTGAAGTTATGTACAGGGTTGCAAAATTCTATGCAATATACGGCTATATAATGGTTTTCTTCACATCCAGCAATCTGTTCATCAGCCTCTATGAAGAAAAGACCATTCTTGCCGCACCATTGTTTATGATCTGCCTGTGCATAACAGTACTGATCATATTGCTTCTCCTTCTACCTCTGCTTTTCTCTTTCATGACCGGCTTCAAAAGAAATCCATACAGAAGTCTTCATCAGCAGCTGGCAGCCCTGATAATGGCAGCAACCAGCGCTGATATCCTTTTCAGCTACCCAGCCATGCTGTCCATTTCAAGGACCAACCAAGGGGTGCAGAAAAGGATTGCAAGCGAGGCTGGCACATTCAGTTTCATAATTTCCCGAGGAGGCAGCGCAGCAATAATCACTTCGGTGACTCTTTCCATGATTTATGCAATTACAGGAAATATTGATATAAATGTTGCCTTGCTGACAGCTTTCGCATCAAGCCTTGTCTCCTTTTCTCTTTCATTCTTTTCATCCATGGAAACAGTCATAGGAACATTTCTTGTGCTCAAGATTCTCAATATAAACCTGTACGGAGCTGAGGCGGCAATCATATCGATAGTACCTCTTGTTGGAGGTCTTGCGGCAATGCTCGATACGGCAATCGCCTTTTTTGCCTGCAAAATAACGGCAGCAAATATCAACATCGATACCGAAGCGCCTTATAAGGATCTCATCTGATGGATAAAATCGTTTCCAGGATAATCCTGCTGATGCAATGCATAATCACGTTCATTCTTGGAGCTCTTGTAATCCATACATTCTCCCTTGGAATCGGAAACGGACGGGCTTTGGACCTCTCATTATATCTTGAGACGGCGCAGGAAGCGATTGTGCTTTTTTTCTCTCTTATTTCAAGCTTCCTGATTAAGATCAGACACCGCAGCCATACTCCGGAAGGAGGCATACTTCCTTTGTTGTTTCTGTTCATGAGCCTGCAGTGCGTAGCTTTCATTCCGGATTATTTCTATGAAACGGGGATACTTATCTTCGCACCCACAACGATAAACGTACTGATAAGATTTTCTTTCCTTTCCTGTGCTGTGCTATTCATTTTTACAAGCCTGTTATATATGGGCTCCAATATAACCCAGATGGGAACCTATGTGCTTATCGCCTTGATATGCTCTCTCGCCCTATCGGTAATGGCTCCAAACACATCCGCGGCCCATGAGCAAATAAGATATTTCGGGTCGATCTACGATGTTTATTTTTCCTTTGCCATAGGACTGATCAATCTGGCATCGATAGCAACTTTCATAATAGCGGCTGTCAATGAAAAAACCGCACATAACATAAAGAGAAGCATATCCTATATTCTGCTGATAATAGGAAACTACGGAATGTTCTCTGCAACAAATCCATTATTGATCATAACTGTATGCCTGTTTTTCATCATAGGCTTCATCATGCTCATAATCACAAGCAAGGAAACCTTCTGAAATAAGCATTATGCTTCCATAAAAACATTTGAATCCTCTTAAAAAAAAGAAACCACCACATTTCTGCGGTGGGTTCTGCATCATAACAGTATTTTTTCTTAAGCAAGATTTATGACGCTCTTGTCATAATCGGCAGGTGCATCGAAACCAAGGAAATTCATCAGTGTCGCAGGAATTGATGAAATTCCAAGACCTGTATTGAGCTCCTTTGAATACTCACCATCATAGCAAGGATCGAAGATGATGCAGGGAACAGGATTGAGAGAATGGCTGGTCTTTGCCTTTGGCTCACCATCATTCTTAACCTTTACAGCACCAGTCTTGTCATGCTCGTACATGTCATCGGCATTTCCATGATCGGCAGTGACAACCATCACGCCACCGGCCTTGGCAACCGCATCCTTGATCCTTCCGATCTGAAGATCCATTCCCTCCATCGAACATACGACAGCCTCGAAAACGCCTGTATGTCCAACCATATCTCCGTTCGGGAAATTCAGCTTGATGAGCTGCCACTTTCCACTCTCGATTTCACTGATTACGCGATCTGCAATTTCTGCACACTTCATCCATGGTCTCTGCTCAAATGGAACCTTGTCCGAAGGTATCTCGACATATTCTTCCAGCTTATCGTTAAACTTGCCACTCTTGTTTCCATTGAAGAAATATGTGACATGTCCAAACTTTTGTGTCTCTGAAATGCTGAACTGCTTGACACCGGAAGCGCAAAGATACTCAGCCATAGTCCTATCGATGGCAGGAGGAGAAACAAGATACTGATTAGGAATATGAAGATCGCCATCGTATTCCATCATTCCTGCATACTGAACCTTCGGGTATCTCTTTCTGTCAAACTCTGAAAAATCCTTTTCATCAAAAGCCCTGGAAATCTCGATCGCCCTGTCTCCACGGAAATTGAAAAGTATGACACTATCCCCATCTTCTATATTTCCAACCGGTTTTCCATCTTCTGCAATCACAAACGCAGGAAGATCCTGATCTATAGCCCCTGTCTCCTTTCTAAGAGTTTCGATCGCCTCATGAGCGGATGAAAATTGCCTGCCTTCACCAAGCACATGGGTATACCAGCCGTTCTTCACCATATCCCAGTTGGCATTGTAACGGTCCATTGTGATTACCATTCTTCCACCGCCGCTTGCAATCTTCGCATCGAAAGAGCCATCCTTGGAAAGATCTGCAAGGAATTCAGCAAAAGGATCGAAATAATCCAGTGCGGACATCTCTCCTACATCCCTTCCATCAAGAAGAGCATGAACCCTGACTTTCTTGACTCCTTCTTTCTTTGCTTCAACCACCATCTTCTTAAGGTTGTCGATATGGGAATGGACGTTTCCATCGCTCAACAGTCCGATGAAATGAAGGGTGGATCCATTATCCAAGCAGTTTTTCACAATCCTCTTCCAGGTTTCCCCTTCGTACATCGCTCCTGAATCTATGGAATTGGCCACAAGCTTAGCACCTTGGGCGAAGACCCTTCCACAACCCATTGCGTTATGCCCTACTTCGCTGTTGCCCATATCGGCATCGCTTGGCAGTCCCACAGCCAGACCATGCGCCTTGAGCTTTGTGTTGGGACAAGTTGCAAGAAGCTTATCGAGATTCTTTGTCATTGCGGCAGCAACTGCATCGCCTTCTTTGTATTTGCCATAGCCCACTCCGTCCATGATCACAAGAACAACAGGACCCTTGCGGACTATCTTGCCATTTTTCTTAAGTGGTTCAACCATAATTACCTATCTCCTTACTCTACTTAAAATATACTCTATTTTCTCACTATCGGTGAAGTGGCACTTTCAAGATACGGCACAGAAGTCTCATCAACATGATCCTTTAGTGTCTCATAAACCCATTTATGATAGCTGTTGATAGCATTTATCTCCACATCGCTCAGATATCTTGTATCGATGAGCCTCTTCTCATATGGCACCATGGTCAACACCTCAAAACTCAGGAATTTTCCAAACTCCGTTTCCACATCGTCTTTTACGGCAATCAAATTCTCAATCCTTATGCCGTACCGTCCTTCCTTGTAAAGCCCCGGCTCATCGGAAATCACCATACCCTCCTCAAGAGGGACATCGATCAGAGCGGCAGAAATTCTCATCGGACCTTCATGCACGTTAAGCCTGCAACCTACACCATGACCTGTACCATGATAGAATGTTTGTCCTGACTGCCATAAAAACTGTTTGGCAAGAACGTCCAGCTGAACACCTCTGGTCCCCTTATAAAATCGCTGGAAGGCTAAAGCAAGATGCCCCTTCAAAACCAAGGTATAATCCCTTTTTTCATCTTCTCCCGCCTGCCCGAACAAAAGGGTCCTTGTTATATCGGTGGTACCACATTCATATTGTCCACCTGAATCCAATACCAAAAGGCCGTTTCCTTCTATTATTTTATAGTTATCCCTCAATGCGCGGTAATGGCACATGGCACCATTCTCTTTAAATCCTGCAATTGTTGAAAATGATGGACCGAGATATAAAGGTCTTCTTTTCCTTTCATTTTCCAGCTTTTCCTCAATTTCAAGTTCATCTGTTTTTTTCATTGGATCAAGCTTGGCAAGAAAATTGACAAAGGCTACAGCATCCTCAAAATGCGCCCTTCTCATCCCCTCCATCTCCAAGGCATTCTTTTTCGCCTTCATCAAGGTTGTGATATCAGCTCCTGTCAAGCAAGGATTCCTGTTCAAAGCACTTTCAAAAGACATAACAATCCTTTCCGGATTGTAATATCCTTTCTTATCAGCAAGAAGGGCTAGTACATCACATGCTTCTTCATAATCCATGATCTCAAAGGGCAAAGAGGATGTATCAAACCCAGCGAAACGTTTTTTTGATGTAAACAATACAGCCCTTTCCATAGATATGAACATGTAGCAATAGAAAACAGGATTATACATTATATCGTCTGCACGGAGATTCGTAAGCCAGGCGATATCATCCAAACTGGCGATAAACGTCCAATTACAATCCTTTTCTTTTAAGCTTTCCCTGACAGAAGCTATTTTATCCTCCGCTGTTTTCCCAGCATATTCCAATTTCATCTGAGTAATTGCGGTTTCAGGAACCGAAGGACGGCCGGACCATACTTGATCCAAAATCCCCTCCACAGGTACAAAACAGGCGCTACCCTCCAATTTGGAATTCAACTCATTGAAAGATGCGATTGAAATCTCAGAAGCCTCAACAGCTATTTTGGCATCCTTCTTCAAATTGGACAGTATCCAAGAAATCATATCAGGATCTTCCGTATCCTGTCTCAGCATTTTAAAACAGGTATCCTTTATCTCATTGGCAGCCTGTATGAAATATCTGCTGTCGGTCCATAAAACAGCATCATCCATTGTAATCAGAACCGTTCCTGCAGAACCGGAAAAACCTGAAATAAAATGTCTTGTCCTCCAACGGGGAGCCACATATTCGCTCTGATGCGGATCGGACCCGGAGACATAATAAGCATCAAACCCTTTTTGTTTTAGAATTTTTCTCAGGTTTTCCACTCTTTGGTCTATTTCCTTCATAATCATTCCTCCATAATTTAAGAAACAAGAGCAGTGCAAGACCGCCTAAAATCATCAGAAAACAGAACACCTGTCCTCTGCTTATATTCAAAAATGATGTGAAAACAGCTATATTTCCGCTTCCTTCCCCCAATTTAATGACATATCCGGGATAAGCATCAGGCTCACGGAAATATTCTATTATAAAACGCACAAGACCGTAACCAATGAGATAGAAGGCAAAGATGACACCATCCTTCCACCCTTTCTTATATTTCAAAGGCCTTATCAAAAACCAAAGTATTAGAAAAAGGAAAATACCTTCGAAAAGTGCCTCATATAATTGGGCCGGATGCCTTGGAAGGTTCAACATATCCCCATAGCTGTAGTTCATTCCGATCTTATCCGCTATTTCCCTGACCCATGCATGAGTTGTTGAAAACCGCTCAGCAAGAGGGAAAACCATTCCTATGGAAGAAGACGTCACACGACCGTAAAGCTCTCCATTTATGAAATTTCCAAGTCTGCCGAATGTATACCCCAAAGGTATTCCCGCACACATCATGTCCGTGAACAAAAGAATGGATCCTTTATTTCTCCTCGCATAAATCCATCCTCCCAAAAAGCAGCCGACAGCTCCTCCGTGATAACTCATTCCAGGAAGACCTGTGAATTTCCCATTCTCAAAAGGCCAGAACATCATCCAGGGATGAGTGAGGTAATAAACAGTATCGCTGTAAAAAATACAGGAAAAAATCCTTGCTCCCAAAAAAAGGCCGATTATACAGCAAAAAAAGAGCCCCTCGATCTGATCTCCGGTCATTTTTATGATCTTGTCATGTGATACCTGATATCTGAAAAGCAGATAAGTGATGAAAAACGCAACCAGGTACATCACCGCATACCACCTGACAGGTAAAAACGAAACCACATAAGGGTCTATCCATGAAGGATAATCAATATAGAGGGTCATGGCTTGAGTATAGATTCTACATGATGGCATGGTCAATAAAATTGATATTTTATGGAGGTGCACACCTTTTTCCTTTTAGGTTATATTATTTACATGATGAAAAAACTTATTTCCGCTATCCTCCTGGCTCTTGCCTGTCTCTCAACTCTTACCGCAGGAGGAAACAGGGAAAATCCCATAAGCGCCGGCATTGTCGCCTCAAACATGCTCCAAAGCTCTGAAATGAAGGAAAAGAGCATAAGCGAAATACTTTATTCGATAAGCAATCTGTATGCATATCTTGATAAGAACTTCCTATATGAAATAGATAACGAAGAGGTATCCCAGCAGCTTATATCGGCGCTTGTCAACAGCCTTGGAGATGAATACTCATACTACATATCTGCAAAGGATGCAGAAGCTTTTGAAGAAGATGTCCAAGGCGAGTATGTCGGGATAGGCACATATGTATCCAAGGTCAATCCAGCCCTTGCAGATTATTCAGATCCTGAGACCTATATGCTGATAATAGTGTCTCCTTTTCCTGGAGGACCTGCGGACAGGGCCGGCTTACGGGCAAACGATCTTATCAGCTCAATAAATGGGACCGATGTATCCAGCATGGATGCAACAGAAGCTTCCAGGCTTTTAAGGGGCAAGGAAGGAGAGGAAATGACCCTTTCCGTGCTAAGGGGAACGAGCTCCTTTGAAATCAAGCTCATACCTGAGAAAGTGATAATACCCACCTGCGTTCACGGAATGCTTGAAGACGGGATAGCCTATCTGGGAATATATGAATTCACAGAAGCAAGCTCAAAGAGTGTCAAAGAAGCTTTGTTGGAAATAAAAAATGAAAATCCGACCGCAATAATAATAGATTTAAGGAACAATGGAGGCGGTATTGTCGATTCCTGTCTCGAGATTGCGGACATGTTCCTATCAGAAGGAGACATGGTAAGTTTGAAATACAAGGATACCTCGGGAATGCCTAATACAACATATCAAGCGGACAAGGAAACTGTGATAGATAACAATATCCCGGTTGTTATACTTGTAAACGGAGGAACAGCTTCTTCCAGTGAGATCATGACAGCGGCACTTAAAGAAAATGGAAGAGCAACAGTTATTGGTTCCCAAACCTTTGGAAAAGGTATCATGCAATCTGTGATCCCGTATGCAGGGGGATTCATAAGATTCACTTCAGCAGACTATTACACCCCCAAAGGCAACAACATAAACAAGAAAGGTATACAACCGGATATAATAATAGAAGAGAAAGAGTATACGGATGAGGAAATGCAGGCATATGAGGATTTCATGCATACCGGCAGCATAACCTCTTTTATGAATGACAATCCTGAATACAGCATTGAAAATATAGAGAAATTTGCCGAAATGTATGCTGATACCGGAGTGCCTCACGATATACTCTGCCTTCTCATGAGAAACGAATACATTTATTCGATGGATATCTCGGAAAGACCTGTAGCCACTCCTGATTATGATCCTGTGCTTTCAGCCGCTATCGAATTCATAAAGGAAGAAAAATGAGGATTTTTCTTTTAAACGGCAACAAGGTTGATGGACGCATCTACCCTCTTTCTGAAAAAGAAAGGAACTATATAAAAAATGTTCTGAGAATAAAAGAAGGAGCTGTCTTCAAAGCAAAAGATCATAAAGAAAACCTTTATGATGCATTACTAGACAAAAACGATACCCTGATTCTTGAAGAATCTTTCGACAATAGCAATTATTTTGATGCCATGCCATCGTATTCAGGTGATTTTGTAAAGATATACATATACCAATGCATCTGCAAAGGAAAAAAGAACGCACAGATAACCAGACAGCTCCAGGAAGCTGGAGCAACACAATTGACATTCATCGAAAGCTCCCTTGTCCAGCAGAAAGAAATCGATATCCATGAAATGAACAGGCTTGAAACCATCAGAAATGAAGCAGTCCAGCAATCTGGTGCGAAACTGTGCCATCTTTTTTTCAATGTTCCGTTTTCAAAAGCCATAGATGAGGCAAAGGGTTTAAAAATCATTCTTCACCAGGGCAAAAGAAAAAAAAGTGAGAACATACTCACCCTTTTGGAAAATAATACAGATGCAGATGAGATAAGCGTTTTCATAGGCAGCGAAGGAGGCTTCACAGATGAGGAATGCCAAAGTGCGGAGAATGCCGGATTTCATCCAGTCATATTGAATACAAACATCCTAAGGGCGGAAACAGCTGGTATATATATGATGGGTGCCATACAAAGCATAAAAAACAGATAGTACAAAAACCCTTGTAATCATCAAAAATATATGCAACTCCTTTCATAAAAAAAACATATGTTTTTCTATTTGATATATATGGCGGGGAATTTTTCATAAAATAAAATTAATACACCATATATAGTGTTATATATAGAATATTTAATTAAAATTTAACTTCATTCCATACCTATATTTACACCAAAATCATACAAATGTACGATTTAGTGAATAACTCGTGAAAAACTGCAGAAAAACAGGTTTTTTCACATATAGGAAAATTATTAATTTATTATATAACTTTCATTTAATCTTGGACATGTTGTCTTATTATATTTTTTTATAATATAATAACTTAACTTTTTATATACCTTTGTATGAAAAATACGGGAAAAGCAGTGGTAATGATGGTTTTCCACGGCATTTCACGACCCCGTGAAAAACCTGTGAAAAACTCTGTTTTATCCCATATATGGTGTTATGCAAAAATGAATGAATATGCTTTGTGCTGGACGCTAAAAAAGATATAATCTTTAGTATGGTTGTATATGGAATAGGAAACCCGCTGATAGATTATCTATGCTTCATCAACGATGAGGATATCACAGCTTTAGGCCTTCATAAGGGCACGATGAATCTGATAGATAAAGATAAAAGGATCGAAATACTTGATTATATAAAAAATAAGGATATAAGGTACTCCTGCGGCGGTTCCTGCCCCAATACCATGGTGACATTGAAAAGTCTTGGAATCTCCACAATCTTAGCAGGAGGCATAGGATCTGACGAGCATGGAAGAATGTATGCTGAAAAACTTGACGAACTCGGCGTCATAAATGGTCTGGTTGAAAAAAACGAGCCTACGGGAACAAGCATAATTCTTGTAACAGAAGACAGGGAACGCACAATGTGCACCTATTTGGGAGCCAACAGGTTTTTTGACAGCAGCGATGTTAAAAAAGAGCATGTAAGAAAAGCGGATATTTTCTATTTCACGGGATACATGTGGGACACAGAGCCTCAGAAAAAAGCTATAAAAAGTGTTCTTGAAATGAAAAAAGAATGCTCTTTCAAAGTCGCTTTCGATATAGCGGATCCTTTTGCAGTCGGAAGATACAGGCAGACATTTTTGGATATCATCAAAGGATATGTGGATGTGGTTTTTGCAAACAGTGAAGAAGCAAGAAACCTTATCGACAACTATGATGCCTATGAGTGCTGCAAATCACTGGGAAAGCTTTGCCGCACTGCTGTAGTAAAAAACGGAAAGAAAGGTTCTTATGTATCACATGAGGGAAAGATATACCAGATACCTTTATACGGTACGGATAATCCGATAGATACTACAGGAGCTGGAGATACATATGCATCAGGTTTTCTGTTTGGAATCGCAAAAGGTTATGATGTGGAGACATCTGCAAAGATTGCAAGCTTCCTTGCTGGGGAAATCATAAGCCAATTGGGAGCCCAATTTTCTAAGGATAAAACTGAGGAACTCATCAAATATTTAAAGGATAATTTCTAATATAATAATTCATATTATCAAAATTTTGAGCAAATACTAAATATTTTCATAAATATGGCTATTTTCACTTGAATTTACGGGAATGTGTAGTACCATCATAATAATGAGTGAAAAAGATCTGTTATTCGAGCTTGATGGGAAATTCCCAAATCTGAAGTATTCATTGCCGATGGCCATGCAACACCTGGTTGCAATGATTGTCGGATGTGTGACACCTTCGATAATAATCGCAAATATGGCAGGGCTTGATAATGCAAAAAGCGTACTGCTTATACAAACCTCATTGGTGACAGCAGGCTTTTCAACCTTTGTCCAGCTATTTATAGGATCCAGGCTTCCAATGATAATGGGTGTATCATTTGCATATCTATCGAGCATGCAAGCAATCGTTTCCGGATTTGGAATAGCAGAAATATTCGGAGCTCAGATAATCGGTGGACTTATTGCAATGATCATCGGTATGTTTGCCAAAAAGCTGCAGAAACTGTTTCCTCCATTGATTACAGGAACTGTCGTATTCACAATAGGATTATCATTATACCCAACAGCGATAACCTATATGGCCGGAGGAAGCGGTAATCCGAATTTTGGTTCATGGCAGAACTGGATCATAGCGGTTGCAACTCTTATCATCGTTACAGTATGCAACCATTTTGGCAAAGGAATAATCAAACTTGCAAGCATACTTATAGGAATCGCATCCGGATATATATTGAGCCTTCCTTTCAAAATGGTGGATTTTTCAAGCATCTCCACCTCTTCCATATTCTCACTTCCAAAAATAGCACCGTTTGGTATCAGATTTGAACTTTCAGCCATATTTGCATTTTCCATTCTATTCGCCATAAACTCCATTCAGGCGATAGGAGATATGACTGCAACAACCGTCGGAGGCTTATCAAGAGAACCTACAGGCAACGAGCTCAAAAGAGGCATATTATCCTATGGTGCCTCAAATATCGTATCAGCCCTCTTTGGAGGATTGCCTACAGCAACCTACAGTCAAAACGTCGGCATAATATCGACTACAAAAGTAGTAAACAGAAAAGTAATTTCAATAACCGCCCTTTTATTGGTGGTTGCAGGTTTGATTCCAAAATTCAGTGCAATTTTAACTACAATACCGCAGTGCGTATTAGGAGGAGCTACTGTTTCGGTTTTCGCATCAATAGCAATGACAGGAATGAAGCTGGTGGTTTCCCAACCGATGAATTACAGAAACACATCCATAGTGGGGCTTTCAGCCGCGCTTGGAGTCGGAATAAGCCAAGTCACAGAGGCCTTAAGCCAATTTCCTGAATGGGTTACCATGGTATTTGCAAAATCACCTGTAGTCGTTGCCACAATAGTGGCTGTGATCTTGAATATAATACTTCCGAAAGACAAGGATAAAAAGGAAACAGATAAAGGAACGATTTAATACTTTTTATATTTGGTGTTATATTATTTATAAATGACAGATGAATTCTATTGACATATGTTACTGATAATAATATTATATTGGTAATAATTATCAATAAGGATAAGGATGAAACAGACCAGAAACACTCTTCAAAAGGAAGTGACCTATAACAGTCTCAAGACGTTCATGGGACATCCTACAGCCGAGGAATTATATGAGAAAGTTCATGAATCGTTTCCTCATATTTCAAAGGCTACCGTCTACAGGAACCTCTCTGAGCTTGAAGAAAAGGGCAAAATAAGAAGAATTCCCAAAATCGGTAACGGCTCCGATAGGTATGATATGAACACACAGCCGCATTTCCATGCAAAATGCACTCAATGTGGAAGAGTTTTCGATGTGGATTTTCCCGTCGATGATTCTGTTGTTTCAAAGGTCAATGTAATGGGAGACGATGATTTCAAACTGTCTTCCTATCAACTGGTTTTTGAAGGCATATGCACTAAATGCAATGCCAAGGAGATATAAAAATGGAACTGAAAGGATCAAAGACTGAAAAGAATCTTCAGACGGCGTTTGCAGGCGAGAGCCAGGCAAGGAATAAGTACACCTACTATGCTTCCAAAGCAAAGAAGGAAGGATATGAGCAGATTGCTGCAATCTTCCTTGAAACAGCAGAGAATGAGAAAGAGCATGCAAAGCTCTGGTTCAAGCTTCTTCATGACAGCGGAGAGATCCCATCAACAACAGAGAACCTGAAGGATGCTGCAGCTGGTGAGAACTATGAATGGACCGATATGTATGCAACATTTGCAAAAGAAGCCGAGGAAGAAGGTTTCACAAAGATCGCAGCTCTTTTCAAGGGTGTTGCAAAGATTGAAAAGGAGCATGAGGAAAGATATCTTGCTCTCTTAAAGAATGTTGAAGAAGGATTAGTATTCTCAAGAGATGGAGAAATGATCTGGAAGTGCAGAAACTGCGGACACATCCATGTAGGAAAGGCTGCTCCTGGAGTTTGCCCTGTATGTGCTCATCCTCAGGCATATTTCGAGCTTCTCGGAAAGAACTATTGATTTGAGTAATAATGAAAATCAAAAAAGGTAGGTTCGTCCTACCTTTTTTTAATAAGCATACCAAGTAAAAAAATTTCTCCGGCATCCATACCGGAGAAAAATAACCAGTAATTTATTTTTCGATTTCCTTGAAAGGAATTATCCTAACCTGCTTATAAAGGCCTTCCCCTTCACTTTTGGTATCGACGCCCTTGAAATCATTCAATGCAGTATGCACAAGTCTGCGTTCAAAAGGATTCATTGGATCAAGAAGCTTGCTTCTTCCTGTCCTTTTCACATATTCGGCTGCCTTGTATGCATTCCTTACAATCTGTTCCTCATGACGCATTCTGTAATTTTCACTATCGATTACGATTTTGACATCCTCATCTATATTACCGGCATATACGTTGGCAAGAAGCTGTATTGCATCAAGATTCTTTCCCTTTCTTCCGATTATGATGCTTGAATCAGGACTATCGATGTTGATTCCAATCTTGTTATCCTTTCTATAATTTATAGTTACTGAAGCTTCATAACCCATTTTCTTTATCAAAGTGGAAATATAATCTATTGTTTTCCTTTCAAAATCGTTTTCCGCTTCAAGCACCTGTCCAGGTATCATATCACCATCCTTGGAATTATCTTCCAAATCGGATCCTGAAGAATCACCATCTTCCCCGTAATATACGCGGATTTTGACATATCCTTTCTTGAAGATGGTCTTTTTGACCTCTTCAAGAACCTCCACATATACATCATCATTTTTAAGACCCAGCTCTTCACGAGCCTTCTGCAAGGCTTCTGCTTCGGTCCTCCCTTCAAATTCTTTGCACATTTATATATTACCTTCTCTTTTTCTTCTTTGATGCAAGCCTATCAGCTTCCTTCTTTGCTTCTTCAAGCTTGAATTGGCTTCCTTTCTTCTTATTGACATAAATCTGCGTTCCAATCGAGATTACGTTCATCACAGACCAATAAACAAGGAGACCGGAAGGTGCATTATAAAGAATAAAGAAGAATATTATAGGCATGCCATATGTCATGAAATTCATCATTCCAGCTTGACCTGCTGCAGCCGAAGTACCCTGCTGGGTTATCTTCATACTGAAAATCATGCTTACAGTATAAAGTATCGGAAGCAAATGGATTTTGTTTCCCAAGAATGGAATATTGAACGGAAGCGTATAGACGGTTTCAGGTATGGAAAGGTCTGTGATCCATCCAGGAATGAACATTGCTCCACGGAGATCTATATTGTTATTAAGAAGGCCGTAGAAAGCGATAAGGATCGGGAACTGGATCAGCATTGGCCAGCATGAGCTCATAGGCTTGATGTTCTCTTCCTTATAAAGCTTGGCCATAGCAAGATTCTGAGCCTGGGGATCATCAGGGAAACGTTCCTTTATCTCATTTATCTTAGGCTGAAGAGCTCCCATCTTGGCTGTCGATTCCATACTTCTCTTTGTAAGAGGATGAAGAAGAAGCTTGATTATGATGGTCATGATTATTATGGCGACACCATAATTTGGAATAACCTTGTAAATCAAGGTAAGGCACCATTTGAGTATTGTCTCAAGCCAGCCAAGCCAGCTGGTATCGGATGCCTTCTTCAGCCTATGCTCGCTTAATCCGAATATATTGTCCTGCGCTCTGTCATATTTTACAAGATCGCTGCTGCTTTGAGGTCCAAGATAATAGGAATAGACATCTTTCACTGAAGAAGCTGATGTCGCTTCTCTTGTGAGATAAATATAATTTTCTTGGCTTACACCTTCTTCTTTTGTAGTGTTTGTAGCAGTATATTCACTTATTATGCCATCTGTCTCAGGAATTGCGATTGCAACAAAATACTTTCCACCAAGACTCATCCAATCGAGATATTCATCCTCTTTTTCAGGAACATAGGTATATACGCCGCTCTTATCGTATTTGACATTGGTTTTGCTTCCTTTGTCGTTTCTGAGAACGCTTACCCTTCTATAATCATAATTACTTGTGAGGTTGTCAAACTCAGGTCCAACCTGTGGTCCGAAGCTTAGACTATAACAATCACCATTGAAACTCAGTGGAATGGAAGATCCGTCAGCAGTATCTATATCGACAACAAGCTGAATCATGTATTCATCATTTTGAGGTATTGCAAAAATCTTTCTTATAGTGAATATACCACCTGTTTCCGTATCCATGAAATCACGATAGAAAGTCACCTGGATTATATTTCCGTCATCAACGGATATCTGCTTCACATCATAATTGAAAGCTGCATCTATGGGATTGGTCCTATCATTTCCGGCATAAAGCATGAAAGCACCAACAGAACCTTCATCCTTGAATATGAACTCTGAAGGCTGTCCATTTGTTTTATGCTCCTTGAGTTTGACGCTGCTTACAGTTGCACCTGATGGATCGAATGTTACATCTATAACATCGTTTTCTATATGGAATTTATCAATGGATGGTTGGTCCCCAACCTCTTTGAATAAAGTTCCATAAGCTTTAGATGCTTCAGTGGAAGAGGAAACAACAGCAGTATCGGTTTCAACCGTCTGCTGGGTTTCCAGTGCTTCATAATCGATTTCAGGAGTGAAAAACACTGCCTGTATTGTTGTTGCTGCTATGATTACAATTGCTGATAAAACGATTGCAATAACAGTATTCCTATCCATTTTTTCTCCTTTATTGATGAAAAAAGTGAAGTCGTGTATTTAGAAGGTAGGAATAGGAACTCTGCATGAAGAGGAAAAAGGAACTATTTCCGATCCAACCTGTCCAACAGATGATTGAAATTGGACTCAAGCAAGGAAAAATCGGAAACCCTTCCTGGATACACCACCAAGACCAAATCTAAGCCTGAATATTTAGAAGAGGACTGATCCTTAAACAATCTGTTTGGCCAGCATCTGAATATCTCTTTAGCTCTACGTCTTACAAGATTTCTTTCTACTGAATTCCCATAATGCTTTGCAGGAATAACGATAAACCTATCGAAACCAAGATTGTTATAAAGAGCAATTAATCGCATTCCCTCACAAGAAAAACGCTTTCCTTGCTTGAAAATGCGATCAATATCGTCTCTTTTTCTGATGATTTCAGTCTTAGTAAGGCTTTTTCTCATCGCTGACAGTGAGGTTGTATCTGCCCTTTGCCCTTCTGCGAGCAAGTACCAGACGTCCACCCTTTGTAGCCATTCTTGCACGGAAACCAAACTTTCTGGTTCTCTTCATCTTACTTGGCTGATAAGTTCTCTTGCCTTTGTAACTCATGGGTAATCTCCAATATTTCCGCTTATGCGTTAATTTTTTTCATTTTTAAAAAGACACAGGTGTCCAGTCATTGAATTTTACAGACTGTTAGGATACAGGTCAATAGATATTCTATTCTTTTTTATTCAAAAAATTAATCCTGATTGCAAAATACCTTTATGCTGCCCACTTTGAGATCAGGATAAAAAGAATTGAATTTTCTTATTATCGAATTTTTGTTCATCAGAACATAAGTTGTATAATTATGGCTGAATACGTTTATATAAAGCGTTTTTTTGGAAACTTTTTCGAATTCGCAAAAATCCTTAAGATTCGGACCAACTACATCATTCCATCTTTCACATATTCTAAAAGGCCTTTTTTCTATATTGCCTATGACTTCTTCCAAAACCGAGGATACAACTTCCTTAGCATCTTTATAAAGCTTATCAGACAAGTGTAAAACCTCCGTTTTTGACATTGTAGCACATAGGCTTCTTATGTTCGTCATTAAAGTAATTTTCCCTGGGAAGAAATGTAAAGAATGATTGGCTGTATATTGAAAGATTATCTAAGAATAAAGCTCTCTTTTCATCATCTAATTCCAACAATACATCATCCAAAAGCAATATAGGCTTTTTACCAGTCATCCTATAAAAGGATTCTGCTTCTGCTATGCGGAATATCAGGGAACATAATCTCAATTGTCCAGTGGATCCTATTTGACTAAATATGCCATATGAGTTTTTTACAAGAAACCTATCCCTGTGCACTCCGGATGTGGTTGTAGCCATTTTGATATCGACTTCTCTTTTTTCATCAAGAAGCCTAATGATCTCATCCTTATCTTTTACATCCATCCATGAGCTTTGATAAACTATGCAAAGGTCGTCATCCCCTTTTGATACCTTCTTATACAAATAAGGAAATATGCTGTTGAAATCCTCCACAGCTTTTTTTCTTTCTTTCATTATAGAAAAGCCTATATCTGAAAGCTTGATGTCATATATTGGAATAATATCGTATTGGCAATTTTTTATTGCAGCATTACGTTTAGCAAGAACATTTCTATATGATCTGAGATCATCAAAGAACAAAGGTGAATAGAGGCTCATTGTTTGATCGAAGAATTTTCTTCTGGTTTCCGGTTCACCTTTTATAAAATCTATATCTTCGTGGCAAAAAACTATGCAAGGAAATTGGTATATAAGCTCCTTCCTATCCTTTACTTCCTTACCATCTATTTCTATATATCTCTTATTTTTTTCAAATACAAATTTAATGTTTTGAATCTCTTCAAAATCATTTTGGAATTTAGCTTCAAGAAGAAATCCTTCTTCACCATGTCTCACAGCTTCCTTAAGATACGATGTCCTGAATGATGATCCATAGCATAAGACATATAAGACTTCCAGAAAATTTGTTTTTCCTTGACCGTTGGAACCTATAAGAACTATATCCTCTGCATCGGTTTCAACTGACACGGAGGATATGTTTCTGAAATTTTCAATTTTTACTGATTTGAATCTCATCTGAGGTTCATGCCTGCATCGGCATTATTATGAAAATGTAATCTTTTTCAGGTTCACTAAGAAGACCGATTGCGGAATTACTGGAATTAAAGCAGAGATTAAACTCTTCGCTATCGATTTTCTTTATTGATTCCTGAAGAAAATTGTAATTGAAACTAAGCTTTACTTCAGGGCCTTCATAATCACATTTTATTATGTTCTTGCTGTCTCCGTCATTGTCTTCGCCAGATACCATCACACCATCATGATTTATATCGAAAAAGATTTTTTTACTTTTCATTTCTATCATGACAGAAATAAGATTTATTGCATCAAGCATATCGGAAGTGTTCAGCCTGCATCTGCTGGAAAATTCTTTCGGTATGACTCTTTCATAATTGGGATAGTTTCCTGTTATTATTAGAGAATATATGAAATGACCTTCTATATTTGCGTATGCATAAGAATTTTTGAATGCAAGACTCATCACACCATCACCAGATCCTATCATCCTTAAATTGGATAAGAATTGGGTGGAAAGGATTGAAGGGGTAAAAGTAGGAATCTCATTTTCAAAAACCCTTTTAACACAGGCAAGTCTTTTTCCGTCGGTTGCAACCATTACAACTTTGTCATCCTTCTTTTCCATATAAACACCGGTAAGGAAATATCTGGATTCATCACGACTTACAGCAAAGCTTGTCTTGTCAACCATATCGAAGAAATCGCTTTGTCCTATTGTAAAATAATCATCTTCAACAAATTCCTGCATATCAGGAAATTTTTCAGAAGATATTGTTCTTATGTTTATCAGGAATTTGCTGTCTGTACTGTTTTTTATGGAAAGCTTTTCATTTTCTTCTGAGAATTCCAAGGAAATATCAGAAGAGATATTTTTAAGAACATCGAACAGCTTTTCACATATTACTGTTGTCGAACCAGGAATTATTGTTTCTACTTCAATTCTTCCCACGAAACCATTTTTTCCGTCAGTGCTTTTTATTGTAAGGATATTATTTTGGTTCTCGAGAAGTACGTTGCTTGTTATGGCAAGTGCATTTCTTTTTGTTGTGAAATTTATTGCGTATCCAATTTCTTTTTTAAGGCTTTCGCATGAACAGATGAATTTCATGTTTTTTCTCTCCTTATAACTGTTATTATATATCAATATCAGTAGTTGTAGTAGTGCATGTGAAAACGTGAATAACCTATATTAATTTTTTTTGTAAACGTTGTTTACGTTGTGGAAAACTCCGTGAAAAAATAAAGGTTTTTTTCACCATTTTCACACTCACGCTTAATTTTAAACACAATGTTGCAAAGTTTTCCACAAAAATTTTCGTGTTTTTCTCCTGGTTTTTAACCGAAATGCAGTGTTTTTACACCACTTTTTAACGGGTTTCTAACTAGTTTTCCACAGGTTTTTCACACCTATTACGTAAAAATATTTTTAATTTTTTTTATAAGATTTAATAACAATACAAAATTGATAAATAATATTGCCTGTTATAAAAAAATTTCGATAATGAATCTATCTACCTCTGAATTTCAGAGGCAGAGCATTATTTCTTTAGATTTTCGGAAATGTTATCGATGGCAATTTTAACACTTTCATCAGTATTGATTATGCTTTTGATCTTGTTCAATGCATAACTTACTGTTGTATGATCCTTGCTGTTGAAATATTTTCCTATTTCGGTAAGGGATAGATTTGTAAGCTCGTTTGCAAGATACATCGATATATGACGTGCTATGGTCAAGGTTTTATTTCTTCCTTTTCCTCTCAACTCATAATCGTTGACATTGAAATAGGCTGATGTATGATGGACTATCTGATCTATAGTTATATCATTATTTTTTATCAACTGGGTTGGAATGAAGTTTTTTATATGCTCAGCTGCAATGTCTTTTGTTATTGTTTTTCCAACCAGTTTTGAAAAAGAATTGAGTGTCATTATGGCTCCCTGGAGATCCCTGACATTCGTTTTGATCGTAAGGCAGATAAACTCAAGAACATCATTTGAAATTGCGAAATCAAGATCTTTACACATCCTTTGTGCTATTGCCATTCTTGTTTCATATTGTGGAGGTTGGAGATCCACACTCACACCTTTTCTGAATCTTGTGATGAGGCGTTCATTTATGCCTGTCAATTCCGTAAGAGGACGATCGCATGTTACGACTATCTGCTTATAGTTTTCGGTAAGCTCATTGAATGTATGAAAAATCTCTTCCTGAGTTGTTTCCTTATTTGCGATGAAATGGATATCATCTATCAAAAGCACATCTGCCGATCTGTATTTTGATTTGAACTTATTATTTGCAGATCTTGTTGTTATGGATTGTATCAATTCGTTTGTAAATGTTTCCGCAGTTACATAAATAACCTTCATCCTAGGATTATGATCATATACATAATTTCCTATTGCTTGGGTCAGATGTGTTTTTCCAAGGCCTACACCGCCATATATAAGACATGGGTTATAGCTTGTTCCGGGGTTTTTTGCTATTACTTTGGCCACATTGCAGGCAAAAATATTATTTTCCCCTATTATGAAATTATCAAAGGTATATGCTTGATTTAAAGTTTCATTTTTTTCTTTTTTCTTTATATCCAAGCCATTGTTAGTTTTACTAACTTTCTTTTCATCTTCTGTTGTCTTTACTCTGTTGGCATTTATGACCAATTCAATTTTTATAGGTTGTCCAGCATAATCTGATACTGTGTTTTCCATTTGGCTCAGACAGTTTTTCTTGAGATTATCAAGGTAAAAAGAGCTGGTTACGGATAAAGTCAGCACGTTATCCGCTTCGCTGTCATATTCTGCATTTTTTAACCACATCGTTTTTGATGCAGGAAGACTTTCCATTATCTGTTCCTTAGATTTTTCCCATATTTCCTTAAGCATTTTCAATGTACCGTGCCATTAATGTTAACCGTCAAAAGCGATGAGTTCAAGATATATTTTCGCCTTCTTTGATTTTATTAATTAACTCTTTTTATGGCAAATACTTGCATATACAATAAAAAAAGCTGGTTTTATTGCATTTATTTTGTAAAAAAGTTATAATTTCAATATTATCCGGCATTGTAATTTTTTATGCTGGATATTGTTTTTTTAAAATGTATTCAAAAGGACAAACATGAACGAAGAAGAAGAAAGAAAAGAAGAAGCCAGCAGACATTATACTGGCGGAGAAATCAAAGTTCTCAAAGGTTTGGAACCGGTACGTGAACGTCCTGGAATGTACATCGGATCTACAGGTATAGATGGTCTTCATCACCTTGTTTACGAGGTTGTTGACAACTCCATCGATGAAGCTATGGCAGGTTATTGCGATAAGATTGTCGTAACGCTTGAGAATGGCGAATATGGAGAAATCTGTTCCGTCCTTGATAACGGAAGAGGAATTCCGGTAGATATTCATGCAACAGAAAAGAAGAGTTCTCTCGAGGTCGTTCTCACCCAGCTGCATGCCGGTGGAAAGTTCGATGAAAACGCCTACAAGGTTTCCGGAGGTCTTCATGGTGTCGGCGTATCATGCGTTAATGCCCTTTCCGATTGGATGGAAGTGACAGTATACAGGTCTCCAAAGGTTTATAGGCAGGTTTATCATAAAGGTGTTCCTGAGAAACCGGTTGAGTGTATAGGTGAATGTTCGAATACAGGAACCCTTGTAAGATTTTCACCTGATTTTTCCATTATGGAAAGAAACAGCTTCAACTATGATACTCTGCTTACAAGGTTCAGGGAACTCTCTTATTTGAACAAAGGCATATCCATCGATGTTGAAGACAGGAGAGGAGAGCTGATAAGAAAAGATCATCTTCATGCTGAAGGTGGGCTTTCTTCTTTTGTCAAATATCTCAATGAGTATAAGACCACGCTCTTTGAACCGATTTCATTTGAAGGTAAGCGTATAATCGAGAATCCAAAGAAAGAGGTATCTGTAGAAGTATCGATCCAGTATAACGATAAATACGATGAGAAGATCTATACGTTTGTTAACAATATCAATACTCGTGAAGGAGGAACCCATCTTGTAGGTTTCAGAACTGCTTTGTCCAGGTGTCTGAACAACCAGCTTAAGAAGAGCGTGAAATACATGAAGAAGTATTCTGAAAGCCTTGAGGCTTCAGATATTTCGGAAGGTCTTACCGCTATAATTTCCGTAAAATTGCCTGAACCACAGTTTGAGGGACAGACCAAGATGAAGCTTGGTAACTCCGCCGTTAGAGGTATTGTAGACTCTTTGGTTTATGAAAATCTAACAAATTATTTTGATGAATTCCCAGAAGATCTGGACAAGCTGCTTGATAAAGTGACGAATGCTGCTATAGGAAGGATTGCCGCAAGAAAAGCACGAGAAAACATAAGAAAAAAAACAGAAGGTGGCGGTCTTCCTGGCAAACTTGCAGATTGTTCTGAAAAGGATCCTGCCAAGTGTGAGGTGTTTATAGTCGAGGGTGATTCTGCGGGCGGAACGGCCAAGCAGGGACGTGACAGCAGATTCCAGGCCATTCTTCCTCTTTGGGGTAAAATGCTTAATGTCGAAAAGGCCCAGGAAGCAAAAGTTCTTAACAACGAAAAGCTTCATCCTGTTATCCAAACCATTGGTGCAGGTATAACAAGGTATAACGAAGATAAAGCTACTCAAGATGAAAAAGCAGCTTCTGGAGAGGAAAGTACATTCGATTTGAGCAAGGTAAGGTATCATAAGGTTATCATTATGGCTGATGCTGATGTCGATGGATCGCATATCAGGACACTTCTGCTTACTTTTTTCTTCAGATATATGAAGCCATTGATTGAAGCTGGTTATGTATATTTTGCCATGCCTCCCCTTTACAAGATCACCATAGGAAAAAAAGTTTTCTATGCTTATCAGGAAGAGGAAAAAACACAGATCATAAACCAATATGCGCAGGGAGATGAAGGCAAGGTTCTTGCCCAGCGTTATAAAGGTCTTGGTGAAATGGAAAAAGAAGAGCTTTGGGAAACAACCATGAATCCGGAGACGAGAATGATAGGCCAGGTCCATCTTTCAGATGCGGAAGAGGCTGACAGGGTGTTCTCAATGCTCATGGGAGAAGATGTTGAGCCCAGAAGAGAGTATATCGAGCAAAATGCCAAATATGTAAGCATGCTCGACGTTTAAGGAAGGTTTTTATGGACGATAACATACAGGAAGAACATCTCGGTAAGGTCATACAAGCAGATCTTTCAACCGAAATGAGGACAAGCTATCTGAATTATGCGATGTCCGTCATCGTATCCAGAGCGCTTCCGGATGTGAGGGATGGTCTTAAGCCGGTACATAGAAGAATCCTATATGATATGTGGGATATAGGATTGAAATCCACATCTCAGACAAAGAAATGTGCACGTGTTGTTGGTGATGTACTCGGTAAGTATCATCCTCATGGTGATGCGTCTGTTTATGATGCGCTTGTGCGTTTGGGACAGGATTTCTCTTTGCGTTATCCTGTGGTCAAGCCTCAGGGTAACTTTGGAAGTATTGATGGAGATCCTCCTGCAGCAATGCGTTATACGGAGGCAAAATTAAGCCGTTTAGGCGAAGAAATGCTTGCTGATATTGGTAAGGATACTGTCGATTTTGGCCCAAATTATGATGAATCGCTTAAAGAACCTTCGGTTTTGCCTTCAGCTTTTCCATTCCTTCTGGTGAATGGATCAAGTGGTATTGCTGTAGGTATGGCTACCAATCTTGCTCCTCATAATTTAGGTGAGGTCATAGATGGTATTTCAGCTTTGATCGACAACCCTGATATAACCATTCCCGAGCTTATGGAGTATATCAAAGGTCCTGATTTCCCATCTTATGGTATTATATGCGGCAAAAAGGGAATATTTGATGCCTATACTACTGGAAAGGGAAAGGTTGTAATCAGGAGCAAATACGAGATAGAAGAGAATGACAGAGGTCATGATAGGATCGTATTTACTGAAATACCTTATCAGGTAAACAAGAGCGAACTTGTCAAGAAAATTGATGAGCTGAGAAAGGATGAAATAATAAAAGGTATCAGTGCTGTCAGGGATGAATCTGGACGTGACGGCATCAGGATTGTTATAGAGCTCAAACAGGATGCTGTTCCAAATATTGTTTTGAATATGCTTTTCACAAGAACTCCTTTGCAGTCCAACTTCAATATTTATAATCTGGCCCTATATAATGGAGCTCCAAAGCTGTTCAATTTGAAGGAAATGCTCGTTGCCTACGTAGATCATAGAAAAGAGGTTGTTGAAAGAAGAACCAGGTATGATCTGAAAAAGGCTGAAGAACGGGCTCATATCTTGGAAGGTCTTAAAATCGGTCTTGACAATATTGATGAGGTTATTAGGATCATCAAGGAGTCTGAAGATAATACGATAGCCTCTCTTGAGCTTCAGAAGCGATTTAGCCTTACTCAAGTTCAAGCTGATGCCATCATTGATATGAAACTTGGTCGGCTTTCTCATCTGGAAACAGAGAAGATTCTTCAGGAACTTGCCGATCTTGAAGTAAAGATACAGTATTATAAAGAACTTCTTGCAGATGAAAGGAAGATTCTTGGTGTCGTTAAAGATGAATTGAAAAAGATTGGTGAAACTTATGGGGATAGAAGAAGAACCGAGATCAATGAACGGGAACTTGAGGATGCTTCACCTGAGGATTTCATCAAGAAGGAAGAGGTAGTCATTTCCATTACCAACAAAGGCTTCGCAAAGAGAATACCAATTGATGAGTATAGAGCTCAGAAAAGAGGTGGAAAAGGAACAATCGGAGCAAAGCTTGTTGATAATGATTTTGTTCAACATCTATTTATCTGCAACAGTCATGACTATATTCTTTTCATCTCCAATTTTGGCAAGGCGTATTATGTGAAGGCTTTCGATATTCCGGAGAATACAAAAACAGGAAAAGGTACAAGCGTTAAGAGCGTATTGCAGATTGATAACAATGAAAAGATTACATCAATAATCTCTTTCTCTGAATTCTCTGAAGATAAGTATATTCTGATGGGAACCAAGTATGGAGTTTCTAAAAAGGTCCGACTGAATGATTTCATCAATGCAAAGGTTAAGGGTGTTAAAGCTATCATTCTTGATGAAGGTGATGAACTTGCAAAATCTATTTTCGTTGCAGAAGAAGATGATGTGATGTTTGTTACAAAAGACGGCAAGGGACTTAGAACCACAGCCAGCTCTGTCAGGACAATGGGAAGAAGCACTCATGGTGTCCGTGGTATCAAACTTATGGGAGAAGATGAGCTTGTTGGGCTTGTAAAGGTTGAAGAAGGAAAGAAAATCCTTATGATTACCGAAAAAGGTAAAGGCAAGCAGGTTCTCTTCAATGAATTCATGAACCATGGCAGAGGCACTATGGGTCAAAAGATTTATACAATTGAAAAAGGAGAAAACGGTATTGTCGATGCCTTTGCTGTTGATGATGATTGTGATGTGATCTTCATTACAAAGAAAGGTCAGGCTATCAGAGTTCATTGTAAAGACGTTTCCACTCAAGGAAGAAGTGCCCGTGGTGTTAAGGTTGCTGCCTTTAAAAAGGCTGGAGACTCGATTAATGCCATGGCAATCACTGGATATCAGGAAGATGTTGAGGATGAATTTGATGATTCTGGAAATGTTGTGGAAACAACAGCAGGAATGACGAATTCTGAAGAGTAATCTTGTAGTTTCATTTACAGCCCATGCCTAGCATGGGCTATTTTTATATCAAAATGAATGTTTAGGAATCTTTTTTTATGAATCAGGTTCATTTTTTATTGAAAACTCATTGAATAATAAAAATTTGATAAGAATCCTGTTTTTTTAGAAAAATAAAACAATATTAAGCTCAAGATAAACAAAAAAAACTACCCTATTTAATAGGTAAAAATGGAGCATGATATTCACATGAAAATGTTTCTATATATAGAATCCGATTAAAAAAACCTTTATTTCACGCGCTTAAATGGGGTTTTTAGTGAAACAGATACTAACAAAGGAAGAACACAGATATGAATAAAATTTATTCGAAGCTTTAATAAAGAACAATTGATTGATAACTTAATTATTTTTGTTTTTTCAATTTGTGGATTTAAAATGTTTCACGTGAAACAGAAGTGTACAATACTTATAATTTAAATTTCAAAATCTGTAAAAGGTAATTTTTATAATACTTAGTTCTGTATGTTTTAAAATTTTTTCAGTAAAAAGCATTTTAATTAAGTGATTGATTTTATTATACTGAAATAAAATATATATTTTAAAATTATCTTGTGTTACTATGTTTCAATACACTTATTGGTACTTATTTATTCTATTCAATAGGATATTTTTATCTGGATAAAGGATAAATTATAGAATAAATATTTATATACTGTTAAATAGGCTTCTTATGTTCTTTTTTAGTTTTGTCTTTTTTTTGATGTTTCACGTGAAACAAAAAAATATCCAGCTTGTTAGGCTGGATACTTTTGTAAGGAGTTGTTTTATTATTGTCAAAAAGCTGGAGCATTTTCGTTGATTATAACTAATTCTGGATCAACTACTTCTCTGACATATCTTTGAACACCATTTGAAAGTGTGATTTGACTCATTGGACAGCCGGCGCATGCACCAACTAATCTGACATATACATTCTTTCCTTCCACTCTTATGAACTCGATATCTCCACCGTCGTTTTGCAGAGCAGGGCGAATTGCATTGATTGCATCCTTGATTTTTTCTTCCATATAGCTGCTTCCTCCGCATCTAAAATATACTTTATGTGTTTACATAGGTCAAGTTTAACAGAAATTTGTCGACAAAGATTTATTAATTACTTATATTAAAATTATGAATGCTCATAAAATCATCTTCTTTAATCAAAAAGGAGGTGTTGGTAAGACTACTACTTGTGTTAATCTTGGCTCTTGTCTGGCTGAGATGGGGTATAAAGTTCTTTTAATTGATTTCGATTCTCAATCGAATCTTACTGGAGCTGTGACAGGAGATAGTAGAAAAGCCAGCATCTATCAGGTTGTTGTTGGGCAAAAGAGTGCAGTGGATGCTGTACAGCCTACAATTGTACAAAATCTTTATTTGATTCCAGGTTCTGTCGATACTGCAGGCTTATCCATAGAACTTGTAGATGAAGATAATCGAGAATTTTATCTGAAACACTCTTTAAGAGATTTGGATAATCAATTCGATTTCATTCTTTTGGATTGTCCTCCTGCTTTGGGATTGGAAACCATGAATGCATTGGTTTGGGCTGATTATGTCATTATTCCCCTTCAGTGTGAATACATGGCAATGGAAGGGTTGAATCTTTTGATGAGAACCATAACCAACGTAAAAAAAAGCTTGAATCCAGAGCTTAATATAATGGGTATTTTATTTACCATGTATAGTAAGCGTACATTGCTAAATCAGGATGTTGTTGATGATGTTTCTGGTTATTTTAAGGATTTGGTTTTTAAAACAATTATTCCACGTTCTGTACGTCTTTCTGAAGCGCCTAGCCATGGTTTACCAATAAATGTCTATGATAAATCGAATGCAGGTTGTAAAGCATATCAAGCTTTTGCCAAGGAGGTGGTATCTCGTGCCTGGTGAGAAAAAACATGGATTGGGAAAAGGTATGGGCTCCCTTTTATCCGGATTTGACTACGATGCCCAAATTGATAATGTAATTTCTACAACTCTTCAAACTAAGGATATTCCATATTCTGCATCTGAACTGGATATCGTTGAAAAGGATACGGGAGATAAGATATTAAGTGTTCCTATTTCGGTTGTAACTCCTAATATTAATCAACCAAGGAAGTCTTTTGACGAGGAAACTTTGAAAGAGTTGGCTGAGTCAATAAAAAATCAAGGAGTTATTCAACCGCTGATTGTTGAAGAATATGCTCCAGGAAAATACTCCATCATTGCAGGCGAGCGCAGATATAAGGCTTCTTTAATGGCAGGGCTTTCTGAGATTCCTGTTATTGTCAGAAACCTTAATGAGCAGAATAGAATTGAAGTTTCTTTAATTGAGAATGTGCAGCGTGAGAATCTAAACTCAATAGAAGAAGCTTTCGCATATCAGTATCTCATTCAGAAGACCGGATATACCCAAGAAGAAGTAGCTCAAAGAGTCGGTAAATCCAGGTCTGCTGTAGCGAATACGATGAGATTGCTTTCTCTTCCTGATAATATAAAGGATGATCTCATTTCAGGTTTGTTGACGGCAGGCCATGCCAGAGCAATCCTTTCTCTTGTAAATCCGTCAGATCAGGTTTTATTAAGAAATAAAATTGTTGAGCAGGAATTAAGCGTCAGAGAGGCAGAATCTTTGGCTGAGGAATATAACAAGGGAAGAAAAGTCATACAAAAAAAGAAGGAAATAAAGAAAGACCAAGAAATTTCCTATGTTGAAGAGAAATTTGTTACAGCGTTAGGTGCTAAAGTTGAAATAAAGGGTACGCTGAACCGCGGTAAGCTGCAAATTCGATTCCGAAGTCAAAAAGAATTGGAAAGGATTTATTCTTTTTTGAGTGATGGAGCTGATTTATTTGAAGAATAATTATATATAATATAAGGAATTCATATGGATACTAACAACTTAAAAGATGGTATTTACGCATTATTTGACACTTCAAAGGGAGAAATTCTCCTGTCATTGGAATATAAAAAATGTCCAATGACTGTTTGTAACTTCATTGGCTTGGCAGAGGGAGAGCTAAACATGGAAGATAAGGGAGAGCCTTTTTATGATGGCTTATCCTTTCATAGAGTTATCAAGGATTTTATGATCCAAGGTGGTTGTCCTAAAGGTGACGGTACCGGTGGTCCTGGATATCGCTTTCCAGATGAGTTTGATCCAAGTTTGAAGCATTCAGGGCCTGGTGTATTATCCATGGCAAATGCAGGGCCAAATACGAACGGAAGCCAATTCTTCATTACACATGTTGCTACCCCTTGGCTGGATGGCAAGCATACTGTTTTTGGACATGTTGTCGAAGGACAGAAGATTGTTGATAAGATTGAACAGGGTGATAGGATCAATTCTGTAAAAATCATCAGAGTCGGATCCGATGCCGAAGCTTTCGATACTTCTGGTCAAGCGTTCAGCGATTATGTCGAAAATGTTGAAAAGAAACAGGCTGCAGCGATTGAAGAAGCTAAAAAGAAGATTCTTGTCGAAATCAGGAATAGATATCCAGAAGCGAAGACAACACCTTCTGGCCTGATGTATGTGGTACAAAAGGAAGGGGATGGTAAGAAATCACCAAAATATGGACAGGATGTGACTGTGCATTATCAGGGGTACTTATTAAACGGAAAAGTTTTTGATTCTTCAATTGCCCGTGATGAGCCGGCTACATTCAAGATCGGACAAGTCATTGAAGGGTGGAATGAGGCTTTGCAGACTATGAGTAAGGGAGAAAAGCGCACTCTTATCATTCCTCCTGAGCTTGGCTATGGTGAGTATGGATATCCAGGAGTCATTCCACCCAATTCCTATCTTATCTTTGAGGTCGAGCTGTTAAGTTTCTGATACAATGAAAGATATTCAGCTAAGATATGTATGTTCCGAATGTGGTCATACAGAAAGCAAATGGGCGGGAAGGTGCCCAGAGTGTGGTTCTTGGAATTCTTTTGAAGAGGAGTCTTTTGTCCCGGAAAAGAAAACCGGGACAAAAAACGTATCAAATGTTATAGATTCTTCAATCAAGAGGTTAGAGGAAGTTTCTTCCGATTCTGCGGTCAGATTGGCCAGTGGATATGATGAATTGGACCGGGTTCTTGGGGGAGGAGTTATGGTTCCCTCCTCGGTGTTGATAGGTGGAGATCCTGGGATTGGTAAAAGTACATTGATGCTTGAAATGCTGTCATATCTTTCTCTGAATAATGATGTTTTATATGTTTCCGGTGAGGAATCCCCGGGGCAGGTCAGGCAGAGAGGGGAGAGATTAGGCCTTCCGCTTTCAAATATTTTCATATATTGCGATACACGGCTTGAAATGCTCGAACAAACGATTGAAAAGCTTAAGCCGAGAGTTATTGTGGTCGACAGTCTTCAAACGCTTTCTACGGCCTCTGTGGCGTCTCTGCAAGGCTCTCCCAATCAGGTTCGTGCCTGTTGTCTGTCTTTATCCATGATGGCAAAGAAAATAGGATCTTCAATATTCTTTGTTGGACATGTTACAAAAGATGGAAATATTGCAGGACCCAAAATAGTTGAGCATATGGTTGATACCGTTCTTTATTTTGAAACAGCAGAGAATGGTATAAGACTTTTACGAGCTGTGAAGAATCGTTTTGGCTCTGTTGATGAAATTGGATTGTTTGAAATGGATTCCAAGGGACTCCATGGATTAAAAGATCCTACAGAGGTTTTCTTATCTTCAAGGGGAGAGGATGAATTGCCACCTGGGATTGCTTTCACAAGTATTGTGGAAGGCTCACGTACTTTCGTTGTTGAGATCCAGGCTCTTGTCGTTCCTGCAAAAAGCGGTTTGCAGCGTATCTATTCGGATAAGGTGGATAATGCCAGGGTTTCAAGGGTTGCTGCAATTCTGGAACGTCATGTAGGCTTACGGCTTACAGACCAGGACATTTATGTGAATGTTGCAGGAGGAGTCAAACTTAATGATGTATCCATTGAACTTCCTCTTGCTCTTGCTTTGTATAGCTCTAAGATCAATCGCAACTTGCCTGGTTCTTTGGTTTCTTTCGGAGAACTTTCTCTCGCCGGAGAGGTACGGAATGTTCCTTTCATGGAAAGAAAGATGAAAGCCTCCAGGGACTTGGGCTTTAAGAAAGTTGTTGCTCCATATGCAAAGACCATAAGAAGCGATGAAGGGCTTATAGCAGTTAAAAGTATAAAGACAGCTATTAAGAGTGCCTTTTTGATATGAGTTGGCAAAATGTTTCACATGAAACATTATTTAGTTAGTGTTGCTAATTAATGAATTTGATAAAAATAGAAGGAAGCTTTTTGGCTTCCTTTATTTCGTTTTTATAAATGGGATATCAACATTGGGAAAGCGATGAATGTTCCAATCATGCTTCCTATACTTGAAAGCAAAAACACTAAAAGAGCATGCAGGATTCTATTCTTATACCATCCTTTTAGGGATGTCGCATCATCGTTTATTCCTTCAAAATCCCTTACTTTCGGTTTTCGGAAGGTGGCCTCCAAAACACCTGCAAGCATACCTATCCCAAGTACAGGATTCAAAGCAAAAAATGGTGCGGTGACAGCACTAAGGAGAATATTCAGTGGATGAGCTAGTGCAAGGATTGAAAATATGCCCGTCGAAAGCGCACACGCGGCCATCCAATATAAGAACATCCTTATACCTTGATCCCAGCCTGTATTTACTATTCCCAGTATTACCAGAAGTATTATGAGAGAGGGGATGATGTATGATGCGATCTTTCCCCATGGTTTTGCCTTGGGAATGGAATTGATTTCATTTATATCGGTTCCGATTTCTCCGCTTTCAAGTTTTCCAAGGGTCTTGATAATTCCGTTTGTATGTCCGGCTCCGATAACCACAACCTTCTTTTTCCCTTCTGCCTGGTAGACACTTGTGGCAAGATAACGGTCTCTTTCATCAATCAGGACTTCCTTTACAGTCGGCAGTTCCTTTGCAATTTCATTCATCATGCTTTCCAATGTGTCCTGCTTCTTTAGCTCTTCAAGCTCCTCTTCAGTCAGTGTTTCATTGGAGAATGCAGCTGAAATCAGGGTTGCAAGAAGCTTGCATTTGTTCCAAATGCTGCTTTTTGCCCAAGCTCTTTTGAATGTGGTCTGGATCTCCCTGTCGCACAGAGAGAGTGGAATGTTTTTTTCTTTTGCTATCGATGCCGCCTTCAGAATTTCATCCCCGGGTGTGATTCCAGTCTGGTTTCCCATCCGTTTTTGGAAAGATGCCAGAGCGGTATTTGCCAGCAGAAAGAATCCTTTTCCATCCCTTATGACCTTTCTTATATCCATATCTTTCCAGGAACTGCCTTCGCTTTTGCTCTTCATCCTGGAATTGTCCAGTTCAATGCATATCCTGTCCGGATTTTCCTTTTCTATCGTTTCTTGCACAAGCTCCACACTTCCAGAGGAGACATGGGCTGTTCCGATCAGAACAACTTCATCCCCATTTGAAAAAGTCAACCTGTGCAATGAATCGCTTATTTTCTCAACTTGCATAAAATGAATATAACCAACAATCACCTTGAGGTGCAAGGGCGGAAACCTTGCATAATGAGTTCCAGAGAGTTTTCCTTGTAAAGGCGCAGGAAAATCACATCGCTATCGCTCTTACGGCTCATCAGGCCTGCTAGAGTGATTGTCAGAAGGCTTTCTTCGGAAAGATCGGGAAATTGTTCGAAATAGTATGTGGCAGCTGGAATTTCAGTATTGTCAGTAGTCCTAATTATCGGGCTGAACCCTGCTTCTATCCGATCTTTTTCTTCCTTTGTCAGAGGAGTTTTTTTTCCTGAGTCAAGATATTCGAATACAGCACCGCTGTCGTTATACCCTATTTTTAATTTGATGAAGCTGTCGGTTCCTGTCGGTTCCGACAACATGACTCTGATCAGCTCGTTGAAGCTGAATTTTTCCCTTTTATAGGTCAGAGGGTGGGCAAGTGTGAGCTTCTGTACTCTGGTTTCCTGCATGTCTACATCCTTGTCATATGTATAAGTTCTTTAAAAAGCCCTAGGAAAGAACAATCTGTTTTCATCATCGCTTCAGGATGCCATTGTACAGCAATTATGCCATTATTTTCATCCTCTATACCTTCGATAAGTCCGTCCGGTGCTGTTGCAACCGCATTCAGTCCTTTTCCCAATGTCTTTATACCCTGGTGATGAAGGGAATTCACGTAAAGCCTCTCTTTATTAAATATTCCGTACAACAGGCTTTTTTCTTTTATTGTCACTTCATGGACCGCTTCTTCCGGTTTATCCAGACTCGGATGGCATATCTCTTTTGAAAAACAGGTTTCCAGATCCTGGTACAAGGATCCTCCGTGGTGTACGTTTATGATCTGGCAACCTCTGCATATTCCTAGAATCGGGCGATTTTTTTTGATCGCAACATCTATCAGGACTGATTGGAAAAGATCTATTTCCCTATAATGCTCCTTGCAACATGCAAGGGTTTCTTCACCATACATGGATGGATCGACGTCAAGCCCTCCTGGTATCAATATCCCATCCACTGCATCAACCGCAGCCTCAAGCAGCTTCTCATCATTTGTGCAGGATAGGAGAAAAGGGAAACCTCCTGCCTTTTGTATGGCGGAGGTATATGCTTCATTGATTGTTTCCTGTCTGTATGGAAAAACACTGTTTACCGGAGGAAGAAGATATCCGGCAATGCCTATTATTGGTGTCCTGTTCATTTTAATTTCGCCAGAAGTTGTTTTAAAAAGTATGCGACTCTTTCTGCGCTGTCTGCTTCGATATGCTCGTTCACTGAATGCACATCAAACAGGTTTGGCCCCATTGATAGTGAATCCATTCCTTTTATCCGGGTGTTGATGATACCGCACTCAAGCCCGGCATGTATGGCAGTTATAACAGGCTCTTTTTTCTCTATTTCCTTATAGGCCTTTTTTACGGCGGCAAGGAATTTGGAGGATGGGTTGGGTTCCCATTCGGGATAGCCTTCACCGCTTTCGCAATTGAAACCAAATCCGCCGTAAAGTGTCTTAAGCACTTCGAGATGTTCTTCTTTTGCACTTGCGATATTGCTTCGTATGCTGTTGATCACCTCCACTTCTTCTTCCGTGGTGCTGATGATTGCCAGATTGTTTGAGGTTTCCACTATACCACAGATGGCGGTGCTCATAGCCTTGACTCCGGCAGGTGCTGTGAACAATGCGTTGACAAGGTTTTTCCTCTTCTTATCAGTGAGAGCTTCCTGCCTTGGCTCTATTTCCGTAATATGCACAGTAAAGCCCGGATCGGAGTATTTCAATTCATTCTTGATATCAGCTATGAGTTTTTGTACTTTTTTCTCAATATTGTTGTTTGAATTGATTACGGCCTGGGCATAGCTTGGTATGACATTTCTCTTTGTTCCGCCTGAAATCTCACTTAAGGAATACTTATTTAGGCTCTTGAGAATACGCGCAAGGATTTTTATTGCGTTGCCTCTCTGTTTGTTTATCTCACTTCCGCTGTGCCCACCTAAAAGCCCAAGGACCTCGATACGGTAGCTGTGATCATATTTATTTGATGTCCATTTAGCTTTGAGCTTTGATGTAAGATCGATTCCTCCTGCGCATCCTATATAAATGATCCCTTCTTCTTCGCTGTCAAGATTGATCATCCTTTTTGCCTTGACCATGCTTGGATCGATATTGAATGCTCCCGTGAGACCTGTTTCCTCGCTTATTGTGAATATCGCCTCCAATGGGCCGTGCTGCGCTTCCGGATCGGTGAAGATGGCAAGGATCATGGCAATTGCAATGCCGTTATCAGCACCAAGGCTTGTATCCTTTGCCCTTACATTGTTTCCATCCAGAATTATTTCTATCGCATCCTTATTGAAGTCGTGGGAACTTTCTTTGGTCTTTACACAGACCATGTCCATATGTCCCTGCAGCGCGGTTGGCTTGATTTTCTCATAACCTTTTGTCGCCGGTGCATAAATAAAGACATTTCCTATTTCATCCCTTTTTGCTTCCAGGCTGTTTTTCCCGGCCCAATCCAGAAGGAATTTTCTTATTCCCTCCTCGTTGCCGCTTTCACGTGGGATGGCGGAAATTTCATTAAATATCTCCCACATCCTCTTGTTCTGAAGTTTATCGTACCACATTGTTCTTATCCTTTTATGACGGATTTGATGTCATAGTTCTTATCCATTATGACAATATCCGCTGTTTTCCCTTCCTCTATCGAACCTACGTCGTCAAGTGAGTATATTCTTGCCGGAGTGGAGGACGTCAGTTTTACGGCATCTTCCACGCTGAGTCCCCAGCTGATCAGATTCTTGAAACCTTTGTACATTGTCAAAGATGAGCCTTGTATCAATTCCGGCCTGCCTTTCGTGACCCAGAGGCCGTCAAGGATTTCAACTTCTACATCGTTTGCTGTGAAAGGTCCATTCTCCTGTTCGGTTGGTTTGAGGGAATCTGTGATGGCACATACCTTGTCAGGGGTTTTTGTGTCGATTACATACTTGGCGACAACAGGGTGCACATGAAGGCCGTCTGCGATTATCTCTGCAGTCATATCGGAGGAAAGCACCGCTCCAACCGTACCCGGTTCCCTGTGATGCAATCCCTTCATTGCATTGAAAAGATGCGTTGCATGGCACACCCCGCATTTATAGCCGTTCATGACCTCATTATAGTTTGCATCGGTATGCCCGCATAGAAGGACGACCCCTTCCTCTTTTGCCCTGGCTGCGACTTCTTCCACTCCTGCCAGTTCCGGTGCTATTGTCATGGCTTTGACCAGCCCGGGTGCGGCATCAAGATATTTGTTGAAAAGCACCACAGACGGATCTTTTCTTCCAAGCGGATTCTGGGCGCCAATGCGCTTTGGTGAAATGAAAGGCCCTTCAATGTGTATGCCTCTTATCGATGCTCCTTTTTCTTTGCCCTTTGCTTCATAGCAGGCCTTGATGCCCTTTATCATTTTTTCTTCCATATCAGTATATATGGTCGGGAAAAAAGATGTGATGCCGAAGCGGATCAGGTTTTCACTCATTTTCAGGATGGAATCCACACTGCAGTCTTCGGTACCGTAGCCGCAGAAGCCGTGGATATGGGTGTCTATGAAGCCAGGAACGGCGATAAGAGAACTTTTTTCGTCAGATTTCTCTAAAGAGAAAATACGTCCGTTCTTGACGGTGATGTCAAGATATTCCGCTCCTTTCGGAGTATAAGCAAGAATTCCTTTGAAAGTTTTTGTTTCCATGTCAAAAGTATAACACAATACTCAGGCTTTGTTTGTAAGTACTTTGGCCCATTTGTATTTCTTGTATCTTGTAAAGCCGAGGAGCAGCTTTACAAGCTCTTCAAATCCTGTTGCGATATATACCAGGTAAAGAGGCCATGATAGAGCGAGAACGAAGAAGAAAGACAAAGGAACACCGACTAAATATAAGCCGATCATTTCTATGGCCATTGCGGCTTTGGTATCTCCTCCGGAACGAAGGATCCCCACTATTATGACCATGTTGAGGCTCTTTATTGGTTGCAATACCGCATTCAGCCTCAGGCAGGCTATGGCTGTGAGTGCGACCTGTTTTGAAACGTTGAACCAGGAGGCGAACAGCGGTGCACTTAGATATTCGAAGACAAACATCAATACTCCGATGACTATTGCAAGGCGGAGGATTAGGCGTGCATTTTTTCTTGCCTCTTCCTTTCTTCCTGCACCAAGCATATTTCCCAGTAGTATGGTTGTGCCGTTTCCGATTCCCATCATGGCAATGAAGAAGAAGTTGGCAATACTTTCTGTTATGTTTATGGTAGCCAGCGCCTCAGTGCCGAGTTTTGAGTATGCCACCTTGTAAAGGATCATGCCGAGAGCCCAGAAGACTTCGTTGAAAACAACAGGTATGCTTGTGGTTGTGAAGGAGCCTATGAAGCCCCGATCCCATGAGAAATCCTTTCTTCTGAAAGCGAAATCCTGTTTCTTTGTCCATGTCAGGTAAAGGAGCATAAGCATTTCCAACATACGTGACAGCGTTGTTGCCAAAGCAGCTCCGGATACTCCCATTTCTGGGAATGGGCCGATTCCGAAGATGAGCAGATAGTTGCCAATGGCATTGGTTGTCAGCGAAATCATTGTTACGACCATAGGCCAATGTGCTTTGTTTATCGCCCTGAAGCCAATTGAGAGTGTCGTGCTTACCGCACTGAAGATATAGCTTATTGCAACCCATTTCAGATAATCTTTTCCCGGTGTGGTCACTAGTGAATCTGAAGTGAAGATGCCAAGTATGGATTCAGGGAAAAAGAAGGAATAAATTGAAATAAGCAGGGCCCCCATGACACATATTGTGCAAGCAAAGGCCATCGTGCTTTTCATCTTTTCTTTTTCACCGGAGCCATGGAACTGGCTTAGGAATATACCGGTTCCGCTTGCTATGCCGAAGAAAAATAAGCTTATGAGGAAGAATACCTGGTTGGCTATTCCTACGGCCGCGATTTCATTCTGCCCGATCTGTCCGATCATCAGGGTGTCAACGAAGGAGAGTGAGGATGAGATCAAATTTTGAACCATTATGGGTATGCAGATGTAGGCAAGCCTTCCGTAGAAATTTCCGTTCTTCATGCTAATAGGGTCTAGCAGAACATATATGTTAGGTCAACACCCTCTTTTTATTGCTAATGGTCCGTAATGAAGTTAACATTCCATAATATGGGTGATAAGGATATTTTTGTAATCATCAACCCCAAAGCGAGCAAGGGCAGGGCAGGTGGAAAAGCTGCTGAGATAGAAAGACTTTTCAAAGAAGCGGGAAGAAAAGTCTTCATTGCCTTCACAAAGGCACAGGGGCACGCGGAGGAACTGGCTTTTTCCGCCTCCAGGGAAGGATATGATACGATTGTGGCCGCTGGTGGAGATGGTTGTGTGAACGAGGTCATAAACGGAATGATGCGTTATGACAATCCTTTGAAACCGAAACTGGGTATCATTCCTGTCGGAAGAGGAAATGACTATGCCTGGGCTATTGGTGTCCCGAATGATATTGTCAAGGCTGTTGATCTTATCCTTTCCGGTTCGGGCGCTCCCGTAGATGTCGGAGTTGTCCGACGGCTGGAAAAAAACAGCAAGCAATATTTTTTAAATGGAAACGGCTATGGATTTGAACCGCTTGTGAATTTCAAGGCGATGGAATTCAAACGGGTCAACGGAATGGCCAGTTATGTCCTGGGTTTTATAAAAATACTTTTTTCTCCTCCAAAACCTTATTCCATACATTTGGAGACGGAGGAGGAGTCGGTGGACATCTCTACGCAGCAGATATCGGTTTGCATAGGGCGGAGGATGGGCTCCGCTTTCATCCTGGCTCCTCAGGCAAAAGTGGACGACGGTTATTTCGATCTGATGTATACAAGACGTCCTTTTACCAGGTTTTCCCTGCTTCTTGCGGTTATATGGTTCCTTTTGGGGCACCATCTTAAGCATAAGAAGTTTTTCTGTGGGTATAGGACGAAATCCGTCAGAATAAGGTCTTTGAGTGCAGAAGTCGCTTCCCATGCCGATGGTGAAATTGTGGCATACATGGATGGAAAGGATTTTGATGTGGACTTGATTCCCTCTGCCGTATATGTTTTCCGTACGCCTTCTTGCAATAGGTAAAATAAATTACATGTTTTTTGTAATTTCTTGTTTTGCATGATTTAGAATATAAAAAAATTTCGTTGACTTTGCTCTTGATATGAATTATTCTATATAATGCGGTTTTAGGACGAAATTTGTTGTATTTTCAACAGATATGGAGTTTTTTGTGGTTAAGGATTTAGTGCCAAGAATTCATTTTTACGATCAGGATTTCGTAGATATGTACGATAGGACATGGGTCTGGATCGACGAACTATGGAAGACAAAAGAAGATAACGGCAACTTTGAAGAAGGTTTTTATACATTTGATGGGGGAAACGTGATCGACCTGTTCCAGGTTATGATAAGTTCCCTTTTTCTTGTGTACAGCAATCAAACCTACAGCCCATATTCAATGGTTGATTTTTTCTATGCCAGGCAGATGGAGGATGGTCGAATTTCCAATCGGTATGATCTCTCGACTCTTGAGCCTGTGGTTGACGATGATAATCCCTTGGGGCTTTCCCTTCCGCTCTTTCCATATGTGGAATATATGTTCTACCACAAGATTGGAAACAAGAAGAGACTTAAGGATGTCGTGCCTTACATGGAAAAGTATTTCGAATGGCTTAAAAATAATTTCCAGAAGCCTAATGGTCTTTTCGAGGTTCCATATGCTGCAACCGAGATGCATGATTTGGAGAGGGAAGGTGCTGTCTATACCGTCGATTTCAACAGCATGGTTGCCATCGCCGCTCTTTATATGTCAAACATAGGAGATATCCTCAACGACAAGGAGCTTGCTTTCCGCTATAAGAGGGTTTATTTTTCTCTTAAGACCAGAATAAACTCCATGATGTGGGATCCCGAGACCAAGTTCTATTATGATCTGGATGGCTCGGAAAAGATGATAATGAACAAGCATATCGGAGGCTTTTGGACATTGCTTGCGGAAATCCCAAACGACGAGTATGCCTCTTTCCTTGTTGATCAGCTCAAGGATGACAAGGAATTTGGAACCGACAATCCTTTCCCGACAGTTCCTGTATCTTCGAAATACTACAACGAGAAAGGCGACGGGTATCGTTGCGGGGTTGTTCCTTTCTGCACATACATGGTTGTGAAAGGATTGATGAATTACAATTCCTTTATTTTCGCCAGGGAATGTGCAATCCGACATCTTTATTATATTCTCGACACATTGCATCCGGACCAGGAGGTAATGGGGGATGTGTGGGAAATATACAGGCCGGTAGGTGAAGGTGCAAGCCCCTCTTCATGTGGAAACCGCAAACGGTTTCTTCCGATGCTCGGCCTTGTGACGATCACGCTTATTATCGAAAACATCGTCGGACTTGATATATCACTTCCAAGAAAGACCGTTTACTGGACGATGCAGACTTTGGAGGAGATGGGTATAGAGAAACTCTCTCTGAAGAAGAATAATATTACGATCCTTTCGAATAAAAATATCAGAGGCTGGGAAATCAGGCTCGAGAGTGAAAAGCTTTATTATTTCACCATACACATTCTGGAAGAGGAAGAAAAAGACCCTTCCGATTCCATCTGGAAAGTGTTCCATGCTGATAGACAAGCTATGACTATGAGACCATCTGAAAGGGTGGTCTTTTTTTTGTAAAATATATAAACTTTCCGTATATGAAGAAATTTCCTGTCTTGCTTATCATCTTTTTATGCCTGCTTTCTTCTTGTGTGCGCAAGCAGGATGAGAGGACGCTTGTTATCGCCTACAGCCAGGAGATACCGAACCTTGATGTGCAAAAGAATACAAACAGATCCTTGAGGGATATGCTTGTCGGCAGTGTGTATGAAAAGCTTTTTGTGATGGATGCGGAGGGGATTCCATGCTGCGAACTCGCCTCCGGATATTTATTTGACCAGGACAACCATGTCCTTACCATAAGCCTCCGTGAAAATGTACGTATGCATGACGGGTCGATCCTTTCTCTTGAGGATGCGTTGGCCTCGATGAACCGTTGGTTGGATAGTTATTCCCAAGCATCGGATATGGTTGCTGGCGCCCGCTTTTACATCAAGGATGGCGCTTTGAGGATTGAGAGTGAGAACAACCTCTCACTTTTTCCTTATCTTATCGCTTCCAGCCCGCAGGCGGCTGTTATCGCCAGCAAGGAAAGTTTGGGGGAGAATGCTTTTTCGTTGGTTTCCTCCGTTGTGGGGACAGGGCCGTATATGCTTTCTTCCTTTGAATCCGGAGTAGGGCTTACGCTTGACAGATTTCAGGATTATACACCCTATGGAGATGGCAGCAGCGGCTTATGGGGGGAAAAAAAAGCATATTTCGATACGATCAGGTATCTGATAGTACCTGATCCTGTAACCCGCCGTCTTGGTCTTGAAACAGGGGAATACGATTTCATCAACGATGTGATGAGCTATGATATACCCGACCTTGAAAAAAATGGAGATGTGAGATTGCTTGGCGGGGAGGAAACAGGAAGCATAGCTCTTGTATTCAACAAAAGAAGTGGACTGGGCAAGGAGCTTTGGTTCAGAAGGGCGGTTGCATTGGGCGTGGATCATGATGCTTTGATGAAGGCCTGTTATGGAAATTACGGTTATAACCTCCATTCCGATTACATGGAAGATCATCAAAAGCTGTTCTCTGTCTCAGGTGATCCGTATTGCAATTTGGATGTTGATGAGGCTGGGAAGCTGCTTGAGAAGAACGGATATGAAGGTGAGGTTGTCAGAATCCTATCAAGCAACAATTCCAATTTGGATAAGATAGCCCTGGCCTTGAAAGATATGCTTGAAAATATCGGTATGAATGTGGAGGTATCCATATTGGATTGGACAGGATTCTTAAGCGAAAGGAGCAATCCTGGTTCATTTGATATTTTCATTTCTGCTTTTTCTTCTGTGCCTCTTCCCCAGATGAAGCTTTATCTTTCTTCTGATTATCCTGGATGGTTTGAGGATGAAAAGGCAAAGGCCTATCTTGTGAAATTGAACGAAGCGGAAGATGTAGCAAAGGCTTCCATGCTTTGGAAGGAGGCACAGCAGTATCTATGGTCTGTTCTTCCTGCAATAATTCCCGGTCATTACATCACCATTAATGCCTCTTCCTCCGATATAAAAGGGATCATCATCCAGGACGGCAATCATTTCTGGTCGGCTTATAGGGAGGAGTGATGGTTAAGGCCTTGAAGGAAAGCGTGCTGATCCTGTTGACGCTTTTAATGGTTTCGTTCTTGGTTTTCACTCTTTCTTCCTTTGCAAAAGGGGATGCCTCGTTTTATCTTGCAGGAGAGAATGCAAGGTATGAGGAAATTGCCAATCTGCGCTCAGCACTCGGCCTTGATAGGCCTTTTTTATATAGATATGTCCTTTTTCTCAAGGATTTCTTTACGTTGTCCTGGCCTGTGAGCATGCAAGGGTTTGACATAAGGGAGCTTGTTTTGCAGCGAGGTGTGGTCACAGCGGAATTGGCGCTGTTTTCATTGTTGCTTGCCGTGCCGTTTTCAATTATCATATGCCTGATATCAGCATCAAGGAGGAAAGGTGCGGTGGATGTCCTTTCCTCAGTTTTCTCAACAATCATTTTTTCATTTCCTTCTTTCATGATTTCCTTGGGCTTCATGTTCCTTTTTTCGTATAAGCTGAAAATCTTCCCTGTAGGCGGTTTTGTCAGGTTTTCCGATAATGCGTTTTATAATATCGGGAGCCTGTTTCTTCCAGCTCTCACACTTGCTCTGATGCATTCAGCGCTATATGTCAGGATACTGAAAAAAAGCCTTTTCAGGGAAATGGCCGAACCCTATGTGCTGGTTGCTGTTTCAAGGGGTGAGGAACATGTCGGATTTTTTGAGGCGTTGCGACCTGCCTGCGTGCCTTTCGTGTCCCTTGTTTTCCAATCGGTTGCCTCCCTTATCGCCGGATCTGCTGTTGTTGAGACGGTATTCGCGTTGCCTGGTATCGGATCTCTTTTGGTTAGTGCTTCCTTAAGCCGGGATGTGGATCTTGTGACAACCCTTGTCATGCTCATCTCACTGCTGATTGCCGTTTTCTCAATTGTTTCTGAGTTTATTGCAGCCTTGATAGATCCTAGAATACTGATAAGAAAGGGGGATGAAAGTGAATAATAAGCTTTTTTCCGGCCTGTTCCTCTTTTTCTTTCTGCTTCTATTTTTTCTTGTTTTCTCCGGCCAAACAGAATTCATCCCTGAAATGGCCTATCTTCCACCTTCAATGGAATTCCCTTTCGGAACAGATTCCTTTGGAAGAAATCTGTTGTCCCTTGTATGTAGTGGAGGCCTGATTTCTTTGTTCATAGGGCTTTGTGTTTCTCTTCTGAGCTTGGTCTTCGGACTTCTTCTTTCCCTTTTGATGCTCGTCAATGGTGTTGTAGGATCATTTTTCAAGATGGTTTGCAATGCGGTAAAGAGCATCCCTGCCATTTTGTTTGCATTGTTTCTTTCCGCATTGTTCGGCCCCGGGGTGTTTCTGGTCATCCTTTCTCTTACCCTTTCCCATATACCGAATATTGCTTATACGGGTTATTTGAGGCTCAAGGTCCTTTCCAAGAAGGACTTTATTCTTGCTCTTGAAAGCCAAGGCGTAAAAAAATGGCGTATTGTCATATGCCATTATATTCCTCATATCATTGCCGAGCTTTCAAGCCAGGCTGTTGCCGTATTTTCTTCAAGCATCCTTACTGAAGCATCTCTTTCCTTTTTAGGGTGTGGGATACCTGCGTATCTGCCTTCCATAGGATCGATATTGAGCGAGGGCAGGAAAGTCATGCTGACCTCGTTCCATATGGTATTGTTCCCCTCGATGGTGCTTTTTTTTCTTGCTTTGTCGCTGATACTGATACAGGAAGGATCAAAGTTTGACCCTTCCTCTTAGTGATCGTGCCAGTGTCGTCTTATCCACATAACCCAGATCACCTCCAATAGGTAGGCCTGATGCAAGCCTGGAGATCGTGATATCTGTCCTATCCCTGAGTATCTGCTTGATATAAAGGGCAGTGGTGTCCCCTTCTTCTGTTGGGTTTGTTGCGATTATGATTTCTTTAAAATCCCCTTCTTCTATTCTTTTTGCCAGCGCTTTGAAGTTCAGCTGTGCAGGACCGATTCCATTTAATGGATTTATCGCCCCTCCCAGGACATGGAAAAGCCCGTTGTATATGCCTGCCTGGTTTATAGATACAACATCCTGCGCCTGCTCGACAATGCATAACTGGCTGCGATCCCTTTCTGCGGAGGAGCAGAATTGGCATATGTCGTCTTCGGTATAGCTGCCGCATATGGGGCAGGGGTGAATGTTATCCTGCAGCGTAGCAATCTTTTCCCCTAAAGCTTTGTTGAACGACGGTTCGGTCTTGATCAGATGATATGAAAGCCTCAAGGCCGATTTCTCACCCATGCCTGGCAGCTTTTTCAAAAGACGTGCAAGATCCTCAATCGCATTCATTTCTTTTCCCCGATGCCTGCTTGCGCAAGTTTCCGTCTGGTATAATCCTCAATGATGTCCTTCAGTTTCTGTGTGGCATCATTAAAGGCGCTTTGGATGAGCACCTCCAAAGTGCTCTGCTCGTTTTTATCGATGATCACAGGGTTGATTGTCAGCTTGACAACCTTGTATTCTCCGTTGACAGTGACTTCAACAAGACCTGCACCGCTGCTGCCGGTACTAGTCAGTTTCGCCAAGTCCTCCTTCATCGTTTTCATATGACTCTCTATTGAGCCCAATTGTTTCATCAGTTCGAACGGGTTTATGTTCATGGGTAACCACCTCCTGCTTCAATTCGCCGACCTCGGCGTTTTTGAACGTCTTAAGAATGAGTTCTATTTCTTTTGAATATTTTATCGCTTCTTTGACAAAGAGCGTTGTTGAAAGGAATATCTTTGTGCCTGCAATTTCCTCCAATGCGGCTTCAATATCCCCTTTTTTCATGTTTATCGCATCGTAAGCCCTCTGGGATTCGATCACAAGTTCCAGTTTCGGATTTGAAAATACATAACTTTTTATTGAACTTGCAATCAGTCTCGCTTCAAATGGCAGTCCTTTTTCCCTGAGCCTGCTTGCAAGCTTGTGTAATGTCGTATCATCGACAGCCGGTTTCATGAGCTCGGCAGGGGAGGATGGAGGCGCCATCTCCTTTTTTTTCTCTCCATTTTCAGTTATCGGAACGTTTTTTTTTATTTCCGCATCCTGTTGGATGGAAACCGGAGCCAAAGGAACCTTCTGCGTTTTTATTTCCAGTTTGCCTTTCTTGATGCCTTCTCGTATCTGTTCAAGCTTTTCAACGATGGATATAGGGGTGCTCAGATATCTTATGGAGCACAGCCGGGATATCAACAGTTCAATCTCGAATTTGGGGTTCAAAGAAAAACGCATATCCCTGTATAGGTCGAGGAAAGCCCTCATCATGGTTTCCAGCTGATCTTTGGTGAATCCATCGATCAGTTCATCCGGCATATCCTGCTTTGCGTAGGAAAGAACCTCTGCACGTCTTATACCCTGCTTGTAAAAAAGAAGGGAACGTATATATGATGTGAAGTCTTTCACCAGCTGCATTTCCCCTGTTCCTGAGACGAACATCCGCTCGAGTTCGTTTATGGCCCCTAAAGCATCTCCTGCCAGGCAGAAAGATAGAATACCTGATATCTGTTCGGCACTCGCCACTCCCAGCTTCTCTCTGATTTTTGCAAGAGTTATGTGATCGGAGGAAAAAGCCGCCACCTGATCGAACAGTGTGTATGAATCCCTCATCGACCCAGCTCCTTCCCTGGCCATCCAATAAAGCGCATCCTCATCGGCCTTGATATTGAGATCCTCGGCGGCACTTTTAAGGCATTTGACAATGTTTTCCTGGCTTATGAGCTGGAAATGGAATTGCTGGCATCTTGAACGGATTGTCTGGGGAACCTTTTGAAGCTCAGTGGTGGCAAAAATGAAAATCACATATTCTGGAGGTTCCTCTATGGTTTTCAGAAGGGCATTGAATGCGTTTATGCTCAGCATGTGCACCTCGTCGATGATATATATCTTATATCTTGATGATTGAGGTGGAAATGTCACTTCCTCCCTGATTGCCCTGACTGCGTCCACACCATTGTTTGATGCTCCGTCAATCTCTATGACGTCCACACTTGAACCTTTTGCTATTTCCAGGCAGGATGAACATTTCCCGCACGGATGTGCACTTAGTCCTTCTTGACAATTCAAGGATTTTGCCAAAAGCCTTGCCGAGCTTGTTTTTCCGACACCTCTCGGACCGGAAAACAGATATGCGTGTGCGATCCTGTTTTCCTTGATGGCGTTTTCGAGCGTCGATACCACGAACTCCTGTCCTATCAGGGCATTGAAATCCTGTGGCCTTTTCCTTGTTGCTGTTACCTCGTATGCCATTTATCCTCCGGTTGTGAGACTATAATAACACATAATCAGGTTGGAATTCTTCCTCATATCGGATATTTGCTTAAAGAATCGGCTGTAACAGGTGATGCTTCCTTTTCTTTTTATGAAAGTGTTACTGCTGAAAAAAACCAGCAACAAATGGTCCGGGTCTCATATGAAATCCACTTACCGCTGCTACCTTCCGATCCTGACGGGGTTGGGCGGCTCATATAGCCTGGGATCTGTTGCTGGAAAACGGAGAGAGGGGGATTCGAACCCCCGATGGCTTTTGACCATACACGACTTCCAATCGTGCACCTTCGACCACTCGGACATCTCTCCAAATGAATGAATCCTTGACTAATTTAGACTTAAACTGCTCTGCTTGTCAAGGATTCATCAGGAATGAAGGAATATTTCTTCTTTCGCGACGGATTATTTACTTAATATATGGAGGATAGGGTACCCCTGCTATAAGACAGCCGTCCTTGACAAAGCCCTCCTTTCTATTTTTCAACTCTTTTATGAGGATGTTTCTCAGTTGCGTGGTTCTAGCAGTGTTGGAAGCCGAGCATTCGTTCATTTCCCTCGGATCCACGTCCAAATTGAAATATTCTTCTTTTCCGGAATCTGAATTCCAAATGTATTTATCGCTTTCGGTTACTATCCAATGCGATGAGAGAGGACCGTAGGAATGTTCACCATGAAGATAATCCCTGACTTTTTGCTCCGGATTAATGAGCAGATCTTTCAGGCTGACTCCGTCGACATCCGGGCATTTTGCTCCTGCAAGATCCAGTATGGTCGGCATGATATCCATCAGCTCGACGACGGCCTTGCATTTCGAACCTCTTTTTATGCCGGGGATTAATGACTCTGGAGCGCTTATTATCAATGGTATATGGCTTGATCCTTCGTATGCGCGTGATTTTCTAAAGAGATGGTGGTCTCCTAGTTCCTCTCCGTGGTCTGCGGTGAAGATTATGATCGTATTATCATATTCCTCCGCTTCAACCAGAGCCTGGATTAGTTTTCCGATCTGATGATCCAGATGGGTGATCAATCCATAATAGCCAGCTAACATCTGTTTTATTTCAAATTTATCCTTCGGCCCCGTCTTTGAATCGAAAAGTACCGGTGAATTTACAAATGCTCCCTCATCTTCCCAGTTGCCGATGGCCGGCATCCTGAGATCCATATCCATATACATGTTGTAATAATATTCAGGAGGATCGAGAGGCGGGTGGGGTTTCAGGTATGAGGTGTAAAGAAAAAACGGCTTATCAGGATCCTTCCACCTTAAAAAATCTACAGCTTTATCGGTCACCCAGTTCGTGGGATGGTATTTTTCATCATAGCACCAAGGTCTGGATATCCAGCTGTTGCATTCTAATCCGGTATCCGTTACATCAGCATCCGCTCCGAGAGTGCATCTGAGCCAATGGTAATAATCATCGGCGTTTTTCTGTGATTCTTTGTAGCTTACGCTTTGAAACCTCGCCGCATGAAGATAACCGTCGTGAAGGTCCACATGATCGAAGCCTATCAGATTCCTTAACGGATGCACATGCATCTTACCGGCAGCCTGCGCATAATAACCGGCCTTTTTAATCTCGGAAGCTATCGTATGTGGATATTTCCATGCTGTTCCATCTTCATAACCGACTTTTTTATGGTTTTCCGGTTTCAATCCTGTATGGAAACCAGCCCGTGCCGCTATGCAGCTTGGGCAGGCCGAGTAGGCATTTTCGAAAAGCACACCCCTTGATGCCAGCGAATCGAGGTACGGTGTCTTCACATCCGGATGCCCCATGCATGAAAGGGCATCTCCTCTGAACTGATCGGCCATTATGACCAGTATGTTGGGCTTTTTCTTCATAATTACAGCTTATTTACTATTTTGTGCGAGGGCAAGAGTTTTTCCCCGAGACTTGCCCTCCTGAAATCAAGAGGGGTTGTTCCCGTTATGAGTTTGAAACGCTGTGAAAAATAACTTGAGGAGGAGAATCCGACACTGGAAGATATGTCGGATATGCTCATTTCTGTTGAGGCCAACAAGCTTTTTGATTCGGTTATTCTCTTTTCTATCATGTAGCAGATAGGAGAGGTCCCCACTTCTTTTCTGAATTCCCTTGAAAGATGATATTTGCTCAAAAACGACATCTTCGCAAGTTTTTCAAGCGTGATATTCTCACTGTAATGGCCGTCTATATATGTTTTCAAAGCTGCGATGTCGCTTCTTATGGAATCGGTTTTTTCTATGTCTATGTCTATTTTTTTCCTTCGCATCAAAAGTACCGTTAAATGTAGGAGGAGACTTTTCACCATCATTTCATAGCCTTCATCTTTTTTCTGTATCTCTCTGTACATCTGATCGATGCAGGAACGCACAGCTTCGCCGCTGTTGCTTAACGGAACTATTGGGTTGAAGTCATCCATATTCTCCTCCAAATAGGAGATATTTTCTATTCCGATTACGTAATATTCCATTTGCTGTTGAGGTGATGATTTTTCAGTGTGCATGAAGTGTGGTGGGATGATAAGAAAATCCCCGCAATTCACATCAAATATGCCTGTACGTGTAAGTACGCTTCCTTTTCCTCCTGTTATATAAAGCATTTCTGTTATTGCGTGCGAATGCATGACACTTGACCAGTCGGCTCCGTATTTTGCATGGGTAATATACCTGAATTCAGGCGTTAATTCTTTATTTCCACGAGAAATCTCAAATCTTGTAGTGCTCATATCAAAATTATCGGATTCTTTTGGTCAAATAGCAAGAAATATAAAAAAGAGAGCAATTTATTGATTGTTGGAAGAAAAAAACCATAGTTAACTGACAGTGTAGGTTGTATTCCTACTTGGAGGTTTATGATGAAAATCAGGAAATTTATTTCAGTTGCTCTAATCCTTCTCGTTGCCGCGAGCATGGTTTTTGCCGGCGGATCCAGCGAGAGCGGAACTCAAGTTCTCAAAGTTGCAGGACTTAGGGGCGCATATGGTGAAGAATATTGGAAGGAGCTTGAGAAGGCTTTTGAGGCTTCCCATCCCGGAGTTGATGTTCAGCTTACAATCGAAGCTCAGGTCGAGAATACGATTATGCCGCAGATACAGGCAGGCGCAGGTCCGGATGTGGTGTACCTTGCTACCGGCAGAGAGGCTCAGCTTACAGAAGCAATGATCTCTTCTCATGCGCTTAGAGATCTTACCGGTCTTCTTGGAAAGAATGTTTATAATTCCGATGTGACGCTTGGAGATAAGATCCTCTCTTCCATCATGGGCAACGGCGTAACCAATCCTTATCCTGGTGATGACACCAATTACATGCTTCCTCTTTTCTTCTCTTCTAACGGTCTTTTCTTCAATGCCGACCTTTTCTATGAGAATAATGGAAATGGTGTCGAAGATGCGAAAACGGATGGAAAATATGAGATGCCTTCCACTTGGGATGAGTTCTTCGCATTGGGCGATATTCTTAACGAAGAAAGGAAGACCAATCCGGATACTCCTTATCTTTTCACCTATCCGACGGCTGGATATCTTGATACTTTGATTCCCGCCTCAATTGCTGCAAGTGCAGGAGAAGCAGTAGTGCAGGAAGCTTTTGCGTATGAGCCGATTTGGAACGATCCTGAAGTTGAAAGGGTATTCGAATATCTTGGAAGGATCAAGGATTATATTCTTCCGACAACCGTAGGCAACGCAAATACCGATGGGTTTAGAAACAATCAGCAGGCAGTCATCGACGGTAAGGCCCTTTTCATGACAAACGGTGATTGGGTGAAAGGTGAGATGGCCGATACCACTCCTGCAGGATTCAATTGGGGATCGGCACCTTTCCTCGCATTCAGCAACGGAGGGGAGAGATACGGTACAGTCAATGTTGAGCAGATTTGGATCAACGCCAATACAAAAGTACCCGAACTTGCAGAAGATTTCATCCTCTTCATGTATTCAGACGAAGGCCTTGCCATAATTGCAAAATACGGTAACGGTGCATTCGTCCCCGCAAAGGGCTATGATAAGATCGCAGTCGATAACGGTATGAACGCAGGTGCGGTCGCCGGTTATGCCGGATATTACGATGGATCGGCAAAAGTTCTTGTTGGTTCCTTCCTCGCCGCCAGTGCGGAAGGTGTCGACTGGAAGCAGACCTACTGTTTCACAATGGACAGCGTGATGAATGGTTCAAAGAGCGTACAGGATTGGATCGACCAGCTTGCATCCGACAGCGCCAAGCTTAAGGCCAGTCTCTGATATTGTTCTCAAGTAGCGGTAAAGCTCCGTCTTACGGCGGAGCTTAATTAATCATAAGGCGGTATTATGGATAGTATTATTAAAAAGAAGAAGATGAACGGAGCGACAAAACGGTTTATAGCCATTTGTACGATTCCGACATTTCTTTTATATGCAATTTTTGTGCTTTATCCCATAGTGAATATGTTTGCCCTTTCTTTTGTGAAATGGAATGGCCTGTTGGGACAGAAAACATTTTATGGGATTCAGAATTACAAGATATTGTTTACCGATGATTCGAATTTCTGGCCGGCATTCGGCAATACGGTTTATCTGATCATAGTAGTGACAATAGTCACCTTCATTCTTGCGATTTTGTTTGCAAGCATGTTGGCGAAAAGCAAAATAAAAGGAAAAAGTTTTTTCAGGATTGTCTTTTATATACCGAACATCCTTTCGATCGTTGTAATCTCTTCAATTTTCTATATGCTTTACAGTGCCGATTATGGAATTCTGACTCCTATCATGAAGCTTTTCGGGAAGGAATATACAGGCGTTCTTGGAAATCCGGATTCGGTTGTGAATGCGATCGCAATTGCAATGATGTGGCAGGCGATAGGTTATTACATGGTCATGTACCTTGCTGCTATGGATAGCATATCCGATGAATTGTATGAATCCGCGGGACTCGACGGGGCTGGAAAACTCAGTCAGTTTTTCAATATCACCCTTCCTCTTACCTGGCAGGTCGTAAGGGTTACTTTGACATTCTTCATAATAAGCACGATCAACATGAGTTTCCTTTTTGTAAAGGCTATGACGAATGGTGCACCCGACGGTGCAAGCAATGTGCTCTTGGTATATATGGCGAATCAGAGGAGCGCGGGAAACTTCGGATATGCAATGGCTATCGGAAGTATACTCTTTGTCTTTGCTTATGGTTTGGCCCTTGTCGTTAACAAACTTACCAGCAAGGATCCTTTGGATTGACATGGGAGGGGGTAATGGAAAATTTAAAGAAAAAAAACAAGATATGGAAAAACATAAAGGAAAATTGGCTCAGCTATATCGTGCTGGTGATTTTCACTATTATTTTCGCTTATCCGGTCTTATGGGCTTTTATTTCTAGCCTTAAGACTTCCGCGGAGATCCGTCAGTCTCCGTTCAGCCTTCCTGCGGTTCCTCAGTTTGTGAACTATGTCAACGCGTGGGTCGGAGCAAGCATGGGAGATTATTTTTTCAATTCGGTTTTCGTGACCGCATTGGCTATGATAATCCTCATACTCCTTGTCATTCCCACAAGCTATGTTCTGACACGGTTCAAATTCCCTGGCTGCAAGGTGCTGCAGATGATCATGATGGCCGGACTTTTTATCAATGTCAATTATATCGTTTATCCGATATATCTCATGATCAATGATTTTGGCAAAGCTGCATTCGGCAACGGTCTTCTTCTTACCGATAATCTTGTGACAGTCGCCATAATAAATGCCGTATGTTCCGTCCCGTTCAGTGTTTATCTTCTTTCAGGGTTCCTTAAAGGCCTGCCGAAAGGATATGAGGAGGCTGCGGAGATCGATGGTTGCGGTCATTGGACCATATTGACGAAGGTCATAGTCCCCCTTTGTAAACCGAGCGTTCTGACTGTGATATTGTTCCAATTCCTTTCATACTGGAACGAATACCTCGTATCGCAGACTTTCCTGATAACACCAGAAAAGAGGACCCTTCCTGTTGGTGTCCTTTCCATTATGCAGGAGGCGAGGACGGCCACCGATTATGGAAGAATGTACGCAGGTCTTGTGCTTGTCATGCTTCCTGTGCTGATCCTATACTGCTTCGTACAGAAAAACCTTACAAAAGGTATCTCGATGGGTGGACTTAAAGGTTGACCGTCGCTTGGAGGCTAAAATTTTATGAGTGAAGATAAAAAACATGGGCGTGTCACCATCCCGACCGATGAAGGGATAGTAAAGGAAACCTTGGAGATTCTCAAATATTGGGGAGCTGATGCGATCAGGGACTGTGATGGAACCGATTTCCCTCAGGAGCTGAAGGATGCCGATGCAAGGATATATTCTACGTATTATACGACAAGAAAGGATAATGCATGGGCGAAAGCCAATCCCGATGAGATTCAACAGATGTATCTCATGACTCCTTTTTATCCCGCGGTTTCCGATAAGCTTTCCATAAAACTTATGAAAGGCCTTTATCCCGACATGCTTGAGGTAAATCCGAAAGATCGTGAGAGGTGGTGGGAGGTTATCGACAGGACTACGGGGCAGGTGGTACCGGTACGGTTTTGGAGCTATGACGAAAAATCCGGCGAGGTGACTATAAGTCATACCATACCTTTCCATGAATATACGGTCAGTTTCCTTGCTTTCATCATCTGGGATCCTGTTCATATGTATAATGCCGTCATAAACGGCTGGAATGTCGAACATCAGATAACATTTGACGTGAGACAGCCGAAGACACATGATTTCACAATGAAGAGGCTCAGAAAGTTCATCATCGAACATCCTTATGTGGATGTCATCAGATTCACTACGTTCTTCCATCAGTTCACACTCGTTTTCGATGAACTTGCAAGGGAGAAGTTTGTGGATTGGTATGGCTATTCCGCATCGGTCAGCCCCTATATTCTCGATAAGTTTGAAAAAGAGGTCGGTTATAAATTCCGCCCTGAATTCATAATCGATCAGGGATATCATAACAACCAGTATAGGATACCAAGCAAAGAATATCGGGATTTCATGGCTTTCCAGATGAAAGAGGTAAGGGCTCTGGTCAAAGAGATGGTCGACATCACACATGAGTGCGGTAAGGAGGCGATGATGTTCCTTGGCGATCATTGGATCGGCACCGAACCGTTTGTGGATGGTTTTGAGAAGACCGGCATCGATGCTATCGTCGGAAGCGTGGGAAACGGAAGCACCCTTCGTCTGATTTCCGATATAAAAGGGGTCAGGTATAGGGAAGGGCGGTTCCTTCCGTATTTCTTCCCCGATACTTTCAACGAGCATGGGAATCCTGTGAAAGAGGCGAAGGAGAACTGGGTGACGGCACGAAGGGCTATTCTCAGAAGCCCCATCGACAGGATAGGTTATGGCGGATATCTCAAGCTTGCACTCGACTTTCCTGAGTTTATCGATTATGTCAAATCCGTTTGCGACGAGTTCAGGACGCTTTATGAGAATATAAAGGGAACCACACCGTATTGTATGAAAAAGGTTGCGGTGCTCAACTGCTGGGGTAAGAGCCGTTCGTGGGGTGCCCATATGGTTCATCACGCACTCTATCAGAAGCAGAATTACAGTTATGCCGGAATCATAGAGGCCCTTTCCGGTGCGCCGTTTGATGTGTCGTTCATCTGCTTTGACGATATAAGACGCAATCCCGATATCCTTAAGGACATTGATGTGATAATAAATGTCGGTGGAGCTGATACTGCACATACGGGAGGTGAAAACTGGATTGATCCTTTCATCGTCGAGAAAATCAGATCGTTTATATACGATGGTGGTGGTTTCATCGGAGTCGGAGAGCCGACTGCCCATCAGAATCAGGGACGATTCTTCCAATTGGCTGGTGCTCTCGGGGTTGAGAAGGAGACCGGATTCACTCTTAATTATGACAAATACAATTGGCAGGAGCATCGGGATCACTTCATCCTTGCTGATGTGAATGGGGATGTTGATTTCGGTGAAGGGATGAAATCGATCTATGCTTTGGATGGGGCCACGGTGCTCGTACAGAGAAACAAGGAAGTGCAAATGGCGGTCAATGAATATGGAAAAGGCCGATGCGTCTATATCAGCGGACTTCCTTATACGTTTGAGAACAATAGGATTCTCTACAGATCTGTTCTATGGGCGGGTAATTCCGAAGCGGAGATCAAAATCTGGTTCAGTACCAACTATAATGTGGAAGTGCATGCTTATGTGAAGAACGGCAAGTACTGTGTTGTCAACAACACCTATGAAAAACAGTCCACTACGGTATATCGGGGTGACGGATCATCTTTCGATCTTGATCTCGAAGCAAATGAAATATTATGGTTCAAGATATGATGTCGTCGATTTTTCGGACGGAGGGGAGACCCTCCGTTTTTTATTTTGACGGCGTTGGAATATGAAAAAAAAAGAAATACCAGGGACCTGGTATTTCAAATCTTGGCAGACATTTATGATTTTTTATAAGAGGGCGTTTGCCAAAGTTTCCAGCTCTGCTTTCGCCACCTCGTCAGGAGCGTCCTGGCATATGACGGAGGAAACTAGAACAGCCCCGTCGTTTTCGGCTCGTTCCTTCCAATTGCGCATCCATTCGCCGTCACCCCATCCATAGGATCCGAACAGTGCCGTCGTCTTTTTCTCCAGCATGGGCTCCACGCTTGTAAACATGGGCTCGAAGCTATCCTCCTCCAAAACCTCGTCCCCCATCGCCGGACAACCAAAAGCAATGGCTTCATAATCTTTTACCATCTCTGGAGAAAAGTTGTCGCAGGTGAATGTGTCCACATCAGCTTTTCCTTGGAGCGTGGTCTTGATGATATCCGCCATGGCTTCGGTGTTACCTGTCGCGGAATAATAAACGATTGCGATTCTCTTCATTTTATCCTCCTCAGACCGTTGTTACGCACAGCCTGGATATTTCTATTCCGTTTTTAAGCATGAAGCAGTATTTTTGTCTGCAAATACTGAATTTCCTGAATGTCTTTTTTGCCTCTTGCTCGGCATGGTATACCTTCCAATGTCCTGAACATATAAATCCGCGCCCTTCGTTTTTTATAAAGGAGAGGACGTCGTGACTTGGATAGCCTAAAAACAGTCCCACCTCATGAGGACAGGAGCTTTCCAGAAACCTGTTTTTCAAACGATCCAGCTTATTTGATAAATTACCAAAATATCCTAGGTCGGACAGAATCTTTTTTGCTGTCTCGTCGTTAAGGGCCTGCTCAAGTTTATTCATACGGTACACCAATAAAAGGGGACATCCGTTTTTCCCCATAAGCTTAAGGAACATGATCCCTTTTTCAAGAAGTTTTTCCGCCGCTTCGGACATCTGTCCGTCAAAATTCTTAAGGCATATGAGCGATGCGCATTTCATCCCTGCAAGAGTAGGGGAAGCATGTAAGACAAGCAACTCTTCAAAGGACATCTTTACTCCTTATTTAGTTTGATTAAACTAACTTAATACTTTGTTTTTTTGCTCATTCTTATATTTTTTGTTCAAATAAAGAGAAACAGAGCTAAAACAAGAAGCATATGTTAGTATAATCTAACAATATAGAAAGAAGAGGAAGTAATCAAGAGGTAAAAGTAAAAAAATAATTTTTATCGTGTTTTTATATTTTTGGAAACGCCTATCCACATTCCCTGATTTACACGTACCTCCTTATGCTTTTTGAGGTCTGATAAAAGTTTTTCGCATAGGGATATTCTTCCATTCTGGAATAAAAGGACTATTGTTGATCCTGCAAGATCGAAATATCCCATCTCATCCCCTTTTGAAAATCGTGAGTTCTCTTTAAGGTTTACTATTCCGCCTACGACGAACGCTCCTATATTGATCTGTACTACGGGACCGAAGTTTTCCGTAGCCATCAGCGTCCATGTGCGTCTATTTGTTTTAAATATGGGGTATTTTTCAAATGCAGCGGGCTGTACGCTGTGCAAGCCCCCGGGAATGTAGTGGTTTTTTCCTTGGTAGCCGTCGTCTATATGGCAATAATGATGATAATCAGAGGCGCATAAACGGAATATGAGGCATATACCGTTTTGGTATTCATCTGCGAGCGTTTCATATTTTATTAGATCCTTGACCGAATAATATGACCCTTTTATATGAAAAATACTGTCTCTGTTTATTTCATATTCGCTTAAAAAACCGTCGCAGGGACTGATCAGATGTTCGGGATCTCTATCGAATGTGATACTGTTTCTTTTTCTTGCAAAGAAGTCTCTGAAGGAATGGAAATCCGATTTTTTGAACTCTTCCATCCGGATATTATGCTTTTTGACATATTTTTCAATCATCGGTTTTGAGAACGGTGATTTGAGATATGCCACGGCGATGCGGTCCATATGTGTTTTCAGCATTATCCTCATAATCGTTCTTCCGATAGCCGTTTTGTATAGGAATTCAACACTTTTGTCGTTCTTCATAATCCCCTCGTTTTTACAATCAGAAAAAGTTCGGCGCAGCCGCATAAAATGAGAGCAATTTTTCCACGTATTTTAGGTTTTTTAAGAGGGAAAGGTGTAAGGAAGGCTATCGCCATGATCGATAGCACTACTTTTCCGATTTTATCTCCGGGAAGGGAGAAGAAGCTGGCGAAGCAGAGAAAAAGCGGCAGAAATAGAGCAACCGATGTCACCGGTAGACCGAGATAGACCCTTCGGTCGTCCGTTGTAGTGCGCTGTCTTTCCTCTTCTTCGACATTAAAGTATGCCAAACGTATCAATGCAGCTAGAAGATACAGCGAGCATATGTAGATGGCACTCCTTCCTGGAGCCGATATCTTGAATACTATTATCGCAGGCAGCATGCCGAAACATATCAGATCGCTCAGCGAATCTATTTGTATGCCGAAGCTTTTTTCCCTGCTGTTTCTGTCCATCGTGGAAGCTATCTTGCCATCGAACATGTCGCAGACTCCTGAGAGCATCAAACATACCAATGAAAGATATATACCATCATTTAATGCGGATGTTATTCCAAGAAATGAAATCAACATACCCATGTATGTAAGTACCACCGTGTAATTGTAAAAACCCAGCATTCCTCAGCCTCCTTAAATTAAATATCCAAATATGATGCTGTATGCTAATATGCACCATGGTTTTGCGATTATGATGATCCAGATGAACTTGCTGGCTTTCATTCCTGTCAGCCCGGAGAAATAGCAGAGGAAATCGTCGGGAGCGAGAGGTAGCAGTATTGCAAGAAACAAAAAGACGGTATAGCTCTTCTTAGTGTTCACCCAATCGACATAGGAGCTGTATTTCTTTTTTGGAATCATCTTCTTTACGAACGATGAACCAAATCTTCTTGCAAGAAAAAAGGCGATGATCGATCCTGCGCTTATACCTATGTAATTGTATATGAAACCACCGAAAACACCAAACATTCCGGCCCCGACGATACAGCCCAGAAATCCAGGCAGTATGGGGAGTATCACCTGGATTATCTGAATCAGTACCAAAATAAAAGGTGCAAATAGGCCGAAGTGGCTGATATAGGCCCTGAGACTTTCCGCAGAATCGAAATCGCCTGAAAAATAAGCTTTTAACAGGAATATGGAAGAAAAGAGCAGCAGTAAGATAAGCAATATGGTAAGTCCGTTTTTAATGCCTGTACCTTTTTGGTCGATGGAATCAACACCTTTTTCCATAGTTTTCCGCTGCCCTTTTCTTTTTTTTATGACTTTATCAGGCATTTCTTAATATCCGGTAATGACAAATCTTAAGAAATCTGAAATCCAAATCCCTTTTCTGTACAACGTTTTTTTGTCGGTTTATAATTATCAAAAATAATTGTTGGGAGGCTGTTTTGAACCCCCGGAAAATACTTTTTGCAGATGATGATCCCGAGATAAGAGAAGTGCTGCGCCTTCTTTTGAAAAGCGAGGGCTACGAGGTAGTCGAGGCCTCGGAAGGAACGGAAGTGCTGCGTCTTATGGATGAATCCATAGATCTAGTGATTTTGGATGTAATGATGCCCGGTCTCGGCGGATATGGAGTTTGTTCGGAAATACGTAAGCGTTCGGCCGTACCGATTCTCTTTCTTACTGCGAAATCACAAGACTCGGATAAGACTTTAGGATTTTCCGTTGGTGGTGATGATTATTTGGTAAAGCCGTTTTCATGCAGTGAAATAATCTCCAGAGTAAAAGCTTTATTGAGAAGGTATTACGAGTATGGTGCTAAAAAAAGCGAATCCGATAAGACGATCGTAATCGGCGGAGATGTTGAAATCGATCCTGTGCAGTGTATCGTAAAGCAGGCAGGTGTCGATGTGGTCCTAACAGATATAGAATATCGCATACTTCTTCTTTTGGCGTCTCATCCCCAAAAAGTCTTTTCCATCCAGAATATTTATGAGAGCGTATGGAACGAACCGTTTTTTTACAGCTGCAACAATACGGTCATGGTACATATACGGAATATAAGAAGAAAGCTTGGGGATGATAATCAGAACAGCAGGATCATTCAAAACGTTTGGGGCAGGGGGTATAAAGTTGGGTGAACGCCGGATCAGGCTGAAAGTGAAACTTCTTATAGGAATCGCCGTTTCAACCCTTGTCGCCGCATTTGTCTTTTTCGTTTTTTTGTTTGTTGGAAATGAAATTCTGGATCGTACGGTATATGGGTTTAAGTTTATGGACAGCATGGGGGATAAATATTTTAACGACCTCCAGCTTTTTGTCTTTGACGAGGATGTGTCGATTTCTAATCTTAGGCCGTTGGACATATGGTGCAGCAGGGGGGATCGTGTTTATCTCTCGATATATCTTGGAGACAGAATAGTATATGAATCCGTTCTGAAATCATGGATAAAACTCAATCCGACACTATATGATCCATCCCTGGAGGATGAGGAAAACCGGCATGATCTTATTTTGAACGATGGCACGGTTTTAAGCGCTTTTTTATATTATTATTCCGGAGATGCCTATTATTATTGGACCATAGTCATTTCAGGGTTCTTTTCTTTCGTGGCATTCTATATTTGTTTCATTCTTTTTGTGAATTATAAGCTCAAATACATAGAAAAATTAAAAAAGGATCTCGACATACTTGCCGGGGGTGATCTTGATTATCAGGTTGGAGTTAAAGGAAACGATGAGCTTGGAGAACTTGCAAACGGTATTGAGCAATTGCGTAAAGCTGTCGTCGCCCATCAGATGGCAGAGGATAAAATCAGGATGGAGAATTCCGAATTGGTTACTGCGCTGTCCCATGATTTGAGGACTCCGCTGACATCTTTGCTCGTTTATTTGGAACTTTTGGACGGCCATAAATATGAAAGCCAGGAACAGGCGGGTTATTTCGTCAAAAGAAGTCTTGAGAAGACGTATACGATCAAAGCTATGGCCGATAAGCTTTTTGAATATCTTTTGGTTTATTCCTCCGGCTGGGAGCCTCTTGAACTGACAGGTACCGATGCCGATGGTTTTTTCGAACAGTATTGGAAAGAGGCGTCGTTTTCTTTAAAGAGTAATGGTTTTGACGTCGAATGTTCTTTTTGTTCTCTTTCATGCAGAATATATTTGGACATGCCGCTTATGATCAGGGCTTTCGATAATATCTGTTCAAATATAGAAAAATATGCCGATTGCGCGTATCCGGTTTATATTTCATATAAAAGAGAAGGGGATATGGTGCGTTTATATGTTGAAAACCGCATCGCAGCTTCTCCGAAGGGTCCACGAAGTACCGGTATTGGTCTTAACACATGCCGCAGGATAATCGGATATCATAAGGGCATGTTCGATTTTACTTCGAAAGATGGTTCTTTCAGTGTATCCATTTCTCTTCCGGTCTGTGGACAATTATCGTGAATTTTTTGTTAAAAGCCTCTTTTGTTTTATCATAAAAGAAAGATGGAGGTCTTATGCGTAGAAAAGACAGGCAAGTTGTAAATTGGGATAGGATGATTTCCATTTTGGATTCCTGCGATTGCTGTCGGCTCGGACTGCTTGATAAGGACGAGGTGTACATCGTTCCTCTTAATTTCGGTTATCGGGCTCAAAATGGTTGTTTGGAAATTTATTTCCATTGTGCAAAAGAGGGCCGCAAATTGGATCTGATAAAAAAATGCAAAACTGTTTCCTTTGAAATGGATACCGCACATTTTCTTATCGCAAAGGATGACCCCTGCTCTTATTCTTTTTCGTTTCAAAGCATAATGGGGACCGGTCATGCGGTTATTGTAGATGATGCTGAGGAGAAGCTTTATGCTTTGGGCTTGATATTATCCCACTATGGAGGCGATGGCGATCTTTTGACTAAAAGGCATGCAGATTCTGTTGAAATCATAAAAGTCGAAGTGGAGAGCTGGAGCTGTAAGGAAAACTTAAAATAAAAAAAGCACCGTTTCCACAGTGCTTTCCTTCCGGAGAGAGAGGGATTCGAACCCTCGGTAATGCTAGGCACTACAACGGATTTCGAGTCCGTCTCCTTCGACCTCTCGGACATCTCTCCAATCTACGAGACCAAGAGGATTCGAACCTCCGACCCTCAGTTCCGCAAACTGATGCTCTATCCAGCTGAGCTATGGTCTCAAAAAAAACGGAAAGGGGGGGATTCGAACCCCCGGACCCGGGTTTAGCAGGTCAACTCCTTAGCAGGGAGCCCGATTCGGCCTCTCTCGCACCTTTCCATTTTCTTAATCCGGAGAGAGAGGGATTCGAACCCCCGGTGAGTTGCCCCACAGCAGTTTTCAAGACTGCCACCATCGACCACTCGGACATCTCTCCAATAATCAAGCCTTTTCATATTATGAAAGTAGGTGTTCTTTGTCAATATGCATACTAATTCTTTGAAAAAAAATGAATTGGAATGAACTTTTCTTTTTTATCTTGATTTCTCCTTTGCAATGCGTTTTCTTTATGGTTTTGCAATTTTTATCCTTTATAGCCTTTTTTCTTTCTGTTAGAATTCCCTCGTATGTGGGATTTGAAGGGAAAATTTCCATTTTTAGGGAAAGGAAAGAAAAAGAGAGAGGAAAAGGTCAAGGAGACGGTATACAATGTAAATGATACCCTTAGTCCTGCAGTGATGGCAAAAAAGGCCTTTGCTTATGTTGAAAAGCTTTCCATGATAGGAGAGCGACCAGCTGCTTCTAGATCTTCCAGGAGAGCCGCAAACAACATAGCGTCCATTTTTGAGGGCTTTACGGATTCCGTCAGAATGGACACGGTGAAGATAGATCCTCTTTTGGGCACTTTCTGGACCAAGGTGATTCCACCATTGATGATTTTGTCATCCTTTCTTATCTTTATGGGCTTGGGCTATGTTTCCATCCTTGTTTCAATATTGTCTCTGATCGAGTTTTTTTTGGAGATTGTTGCGGGGCGCAGCCTGCTTTCAAGATTTATGGTGAAGAATGCGGGGCACAATGTCGAAGCTGTCTTGGAAGCAGGAAAGGAAGCATCGAGGACCGTGATTTTTTCTTCCCATCTTGATAGCGCAAGGCTTGAGAATCGTGCCGAGGATAAGCGTCCATTGGGTTTTACGATGGCAAGCATCATATACAATCTGCTTATTTCCACAGCTTTTACGATTGAAGAGATTTCCAAAGGAATCATGCTGAGGCTGAATATTCCGACTTTTCTACCATTTTTGGCAATCATTCCTTCTGTGGTGCTTTCGGTATTGTCTCTTGTAAAATCCTGGAATTTCTATTCCTCTTCGTTTTCTCCCGGATGCGGGGACAATTTAAGTGGAGTGGGAGTTTGCCTTGCCTTAAGCGAATATTTTTCAAAGAACAGGCCCGATTCGGTCCGCCTTGTATTCGTATCCTTCGACGGGGAGGAATGCTGCAGGCAGGGGTCATTGGATTATTACAAGAAGAACCGGTTTGAAGGGAAAGTGGAGAATATCAATGTCGACGGTCTTTATAGGAGCGAGGACCTTGTGGTCATCTCAAGGGAGGCTGTGGACAGGGGAGCTGTGGACGATAGTCTTGCGGTTGTCCTGGGAGATACGGCAAAAGCGATGGGATACGCTGTTAAGATCGGCAGGCTGGATATGCTATCGGGTGCAACCGATGCATCAAGTGCAAGGAAATACGGCATAACTTCTGCGACGATCACCTGCATGGCTCCCGGCGTGGAGACTCCGGCGCATAGCAAAGGGGATATAATCCAATCAATAAGCTTGAAAACTTTGGAAGAAGCGATAAGCATGGCAATCAAATATGTGAATGCCGTGGACGAAAAGGAATCGTTGTTTGAAAAAACAGTGGAAGAGGACAGCCTGTTGAAGAAAAAGCGTTATAAAATTACGGAAATCGACTGATTCTGTCTTTATCGTATTGTTATCCTTCCTTGTCCAAGATCCATCAGCTTATGCCTCATTTCCTCTTCCTTGTCCTTTATTAACCTTATCTTCAGCTTTACAGCAGTTCCATACTCTTCTTCGACAACGAGCGCTTCCATTTCCTGGAATATCCTCTTTGCCTGTGTCAGATAGCTGTAATCCATCAATAATTCCATGTCGGTCTTTTCTACGAGCTCCTCGGTCTTGACTTTGTCCAATACCGCCTTGCAGCTGTCACCATAGGCTTTGACAAGTCCGCCTGTCCCCAAAAGGGTTCCTCCGAAGTATCGTACTATACATACGGCGATGTTTGTGATGTGCCGGCCTTTCAACACCTCCAAAGCAGGGCGGCCTGCAGTGTTTTTAGGTTCCTTATCATCTGAAGAGGAGTAGAGCGTGCCCGCCTTTCCGACAACGGCGGCATGTACCACATGGTTTGCTTCCGGATGTTCCATCCTGACGCTTTCCACGGCTTTCTTGACCTCTTCCAAACTGGATGCCGGTATTGCAATGGCGATGAATCTGGATTTTTTGACTATGATTTCCGCTTCCGCTCTTTCAATCAGTGTGTACATCGCCCCTCCAGTCATGTCCGAAGATGTTGTCATTCATCTGGAATCTTAAAAGTTTATCCGAAAGCGCGTCCAGCCTCTTTTTATCCTCTTCACTAAGAAATGGGGGATGCTGCAGGATGGACAATTGATTTTCCTCGCTTGCGCCTATTATGGTCGTTCCACTTGATAAGCTTCTGGCATAAGACAATGTTGTTTCCGCCATTGAGGTGGAATTCTTAGCTGCAATCTCCCTTATTGCGGCAATGAGGTTTTGAAAATCTGTTTTTGCTTCTTTGTATATGTATAGATTTCTTCTGTTGTCCTTGGGAATATCCATGCCGGCAAGAGTTCCAAAACCGATTGCTCCGTAACCTTGTATCTTGAGAAACTCCTTTTCAAGATCCTTCTTCCATATTGCGGAAACAGGCCTTTGATGGATAAAGATGTTGAAGTCAGAAGATATCTTTTTTAAAAGAGGTAGGGGAAAATTCGAAACTCCGATCTCTTTACAGATTCCTTTATCCTTTATTTTTTCCAGCTCCTTTAATGCAGGAAAAAGTAATTCCTCCTTTGCCGGCCAATGGAGCAAAACCGTCGTGACATGTTCTGTTGCCAGCGCTTTCAGACTTGACTCAACTTTTTTTAGGAAACTTGGATATGGCATTATTTTCAGCGTGATGCCGACATCCTCCGTTTTTACGCCGATTTCTTTTAAAGCAGAATATAAGAGGCTGTTCGACTGCTTGTAACTGAAAGCGGTATCGAAGACTCGTATTCCCTGTTTATAAGCAGTTTTGATTATATTCTTTGCTTTCCGGTTATCGATAGGGCTATGAAAACCGGATGAATCTCCTTGGCTCCAAAGGCCGAAAATGATGTCTTCATTCATTTTCTTCGTCGGTTTCTTCTTCGTATTCCACTTTTCCGTCCAGCAAGGTCTCCCCGTCGAAGATGAACCAGCCTTCAAAATGCTTTCCTTCCATAGCACTTGGCAGCCACATCTTGTCATCCTCCCACATTCGGCTGTAATCGATATCATCAAGGTCATGCCATGCCGGAACCGTTTCATCGGTCCTTTCCAACAGGGTTCCAGAATAGCTGTCAGTGAAGAATACATAGCCTATCATCTTGAGACCGTCTGTGAATTGGAAACGCAATATGCCTCTTTCTTCAAGATTGCAGACATCAAGTCCTGTTTCTTCCTTTGTTTCCCTGATTGCGGCCTCCATCGCGGTCTCTTCAAGCTCGATATGTCCTCCAGGCCCGTTCAGAAGTCCTGTTCCCATTCCTCTCAGTTTTTCAATAAGCAGGATTTTCCTTTCTGCCCTGTCGATTATGTATGTGAGGACGCATCTTTCGTCCGGTTCCCAAAGGCCCCATTTGATTTCTTCGATTTTCTTTGCATCCTTGAAGGAGTCGATAATATCCTCCTTTTTCATGCTCTGATTCTGTTTTTTCTTTTTCAGCTCAGGATGCTTTTTATAAAAACAGTCCTCGCAAAGGTTCTCGTCATTGCCGATGAAATAATCGAAAGTGAGTTTTTTCCCGCATTCGACACATTTTCTCTTGAAGGGAAAACACGCCTTGCGGAAAATCACAAGAAGGACCACACCGATTGCAAGTGCCAGCCACTGCGTCCAAGAGGGCAGCTTTGCCGTATTGAAAACAATCAGTATCATGTAGACGGTCAGATATAGTGCGGCCAATAAGAGGACTGCACGCCTTTTTTTTGCCGAATATGGATACTTCCTCTGCTGCATGTTCAAAAGAAGTATGAATAGCATTATCCAAGTGAAGGATGCACTGAAAAAATTAAGAAGCATATCGAAAGCTTATATGTCTTGGCCCAAGTTTTCAAGGTTTTGTTGCGCACTCCTTCTTCTTGAGCTATGATAATCGGACGGAGGAAAGCTATGGAACTTTCAAAGTTTATCGATCATACGGTTCTGGCTGCGGATGCGACGCGTCAGAAGATCATCGACCTCTGCAGGGAGGCCAGGGAAAACAATTTCGCTTCGGTTTGCATAAACAGTTCATGGGTGGCCCTTGCAAAAAAGGAGCTTGAAGGCTCCGATGTGAACGTGTGCACGGTTGTCGGCTTTCCTTTGGGTGCCACAAGCTCTGCTGCAAAGGCCTTCGAGGCTGAGACAGCAGTCAAGGACGGCGCTAGCGAAGTGGATATGGTCATAAACGTCGGTGCATTAAAGAGCGGGATGTATGATTTCGTTGAAGAAGATATCAAGGCGGTGAGAAAAGCCGTAGGAAATAAGGTTTTGAAGGTGATTATCGAAACCTGCCTTTTGACCGATGATGAAAAAAAGATCGCTTGCCAGCTTTCAGAAAAAGCAGGAGCTGATTTCGTGAAGACCAGCACCGGTTTTTCCAAGGGAGGCGCAACAGCTGAAGATGTGCGCTTGATGAGAGCCTCGGTTTCCGATCATGTGCAGGTCAAGGCAAGCGGCGGCATCAGAAGCTATGAAACCGCTTTGGCCATGATTGAAGCGGGAGCAACCAGGCTTGGAACCTCCTCCGGGGTTGCTATCATCAACGGGGAAAAGAGCAATGCCTCGTATTGAGGATAAACGGGAAGGTGAGGATTTTCTCAAATCGCTCGGCTTTCCAACCATCGATGTCCATGACACGTTCACCCATTTCGATTTCACAAAACCAGGTCGCAGAGTCCTTTTGATAGGGCCGATGGGTTCGGGAAAGACTGAATTTGCCGCAAGGGTGTGGCATGATGCCGCAATTGCCCAGAAAAAGAGCGATGTTGTGAAAAAGCTCACAAGCACAGAAGGTCTTGATCGAAGGAATGTCTTTTTCATAAGAAGCGAAATAGACTCCGCCAGGTTCAAAGATTACCCTTCTGATGCCCTGTGCTATCGCAACGGGTATGTGCGCTGCGGGGAGAATATTGCGCACATCCGCGACAGCTTCGGACTTGAACAGGTGATAAACGATAATCCGTCTGTCGGCACATTCATTATCGATGAGGCTTCATTTTTTGACGAACGGCTTGCTTATGTCGTGCGCAATTATTCCCTTGAGAAAGGTTGCATGTTCATCTTTCCCACATTGATACTCAACTTCCGCAGGGACATATTCAATTCGACAGCACGGCTGATGCTGGATATCGCAACGGATGTCATTCCCCTTACTGCTTATTGCGAACATCATGACTGCATGGACAGCGCTTTTTATACGTATCGTTATTATCAGGTGGACGGAGCCGAGTGTCCCGCACTTTATTTCGATCCTTTGATCGTGGTAGGCGGGGATAGGGAGAAGAACGGCTCCCTTGAACCCAACTATGCCGCAAGATGCGACAGGCACCATTATCTTCCTGGAAAAGAGTATACGTTTTTCACATTGAAGCCTTTGGGACAGGAGGCGGGAGGCGGCAATCCAGGTCCGCTCTTAAAGGAGATAAAGGCCCTGAAAGAGGATATTTCCAAGAGTCAACTGTATGAAAACATAAGGCTCCGCTATTCAGATGGGCCTGACGGGGAGAAATATATGAATTCCCTCAAGCCCGGATATATCGCGGAAAAGGCGCTATGCTATCTGTTTTGCGAGCAGAATCTCATCGGAGAGGCGCTTTTACAGAAGATTGTATCGGATCTCAAGCTTGATACGGCTTATATGGAAAAAACCCTTTATGATAACAGGCATCCTGTCTCGTTCGAGCAGGGATTGCTCTTTTGATCGACTCCGCTGCGGTTTGCAGCGGTTTTTCTTTTTCATGGCAATATGCTGGTGATACAATCAACATATCAATCCGGCGAAAAGGAGGATCATGGTGGATTCCAGATTTTTTGAAAGAGAAGGTAAGCTGTTTTATTTTTTCGATAACGAGACCGTTATGATCGAAGCTTGGGGAAAGGACAGCCTGCGAGTGCGTGCCGTCAGAGGAAAGGAGTTTTCTACCAATGATTGGGCACTTTTGAAGCCATGTGCCTGTAATCCGGTGATGAACCTTTATGATGGTTCCGCATCTATCGAAAACGGAAGGATAAGGGCTGTACTTGATAAGACAGGTTTCTTGCAGGTTTTCGATTCCTCAGGCAGGCTGATTTTGAAGGAGTACTCCAGGAACCGTCTTGATTTCAGAAGCCCGAACTGCTCGGCGTTGGAAATCGAGGCCAGGGAGTTCAAGCCTGTGATCGGTGGGGGCTATTCGATAAAAGCAAGATTCGAATCCCTTTCAGAGGATGAAAAGATTTTCGGTATGGGGCAGTATCAACAGCCATATCTGAATATCAAGGGGGCGGATCTTGAGCTGGCGCACCGTAACAGCCAAGCAAGCGTGCCTTTCTTCCTATCTTCCTTGGGCTATGGCTTTTTGTGGAATAATCCCGCAGTTGGAAGAGCTGTATTCGGTAAGAACATAACGTGCTTTGAAGCTTTTTTCTCGGATCAGCTGGATTATTGGATCACCACGGGATCAACTCCTTCCTCGATAGAGGAGAATTACACCGCTGTCACAGGTACTGTACCGATGATGCCGGATTACGGCTTAGGCTTTTGGCAGTGCAAGCTCAGGTATAGGACGCAGGAGGAACTTTTGGAAGTTGCGAGGGGGTATAAGAAAAGAGGTGTCCCCATATCGGTGATAATATGCGATTTCTTCCATTGGCCCATGCAAGGGGAATGGAAATTCGATCCCTTGTATTGGCCGGATCCTGAAGCCATGGTATCCGAGCTCAAGAGCATGGGAATCGAACTTATGGTTTCCATATGGCCAACCGTGGATTACCGCAGCAGCAATTTTTCCGAAATGCTTGAAAAGGGGTATCTTATAAGAACAGAAAAAGGATTCCGGTTAAGCATGGTGTATATGGGAAACACGCTTCATTTTGACGCAACCAACCCCGGTGCTAGAAAATATGTATGGGAAAAGGTAAAAAAGAATTATTACGATAAGGGAATAAAGGCCTTCTGGCTGGATGAGGCGGAACCGGAATACGCGGTTTATGATTTCGAGAATTACCGTTATTATCTGGGGCCGAATGTCAAGATCGGAAACATATTTCCTGTAATGTATGCCAAAACCTTTTTTGACGGCATGAAAAATAATGGGCAGGAAAACATCATCAACCTCATACGGTGTGCCTGGGCTGGAAGCCAGAGATATGGAGCTTTGGTATGGTCCGGCGACATCCATTCAAGTTTTTCCTCTTTGAGGAATCAGTTTGCGGCCGGTCTCAACATGGGGATTTCAGGAATTCCTTGGTGGACATCAGATATCGGAGGCTTCCATGGGGGAGATGTAAATGATCCTTCTTTCCATGAACTTCTTATCAGATGGTTCGAATACGGCCTTTTTTGTCCTGTGATGCGCATCCATGGTGACAGGGATCCACATAAAAAGCCGCTTGGAACAGGAGGTGGTTCATTATGCGTTTCCGGTGCGGATAATGAGATATGGAGTTATGGTGAAAAGGTTGAGAAGATCCTTACCCGCTATATCCATATGCGGAACAGCATGAAATCATATCTCAAGAAAATCATGGCTGAAGCCCACGAAAAAGGAACTCCGGTGATGAGACCGCTTTTTTATGATTTTCCTCAGGATAAAAAAGCGTGGGATGAGCATTTGGAGCAATACATGTTCGGCCCTGATGTGCTTGTCGCCCCGATAATGTATGAGGGACTGTTTAAAAGGGATGTTTATCTGCCTGAAGGATGTTTTTGGACCAATCATTGGACAAAGGAAAGGTTTGAGGGAGGCACGACCATAACTGTGGATGCTCCTCTGGATCAGATTCCATTTTTCTTCCGTAACGGTATCTCGGTTTTTGAATAAAAAAAGGCAGGACCATGTCCTGCCGGCTTTTAATCAGGCTTCCCGCCCATATACTTCAAGCTGGATCAATGCTGGGAACGGCGATGGGTCGTCGCTCTTTATAAGACGGTCGAGAACAAGAGAGGAAATCTTTTTTTCCGGGAAGATGAATTCCTGTGGGCCATCCTTCTTCTTGAGGTCAAACACCATTTCGCTTCCATCGCTGAATGCCATGGTCCCTTTGTCCCACCATGCGTCATGGGGAAAATCCGCACGGGTATAGAAAATGATCCTGTCTGTAATGATGTTTCTGCCGAAGTCCAAAGTCAGTGCGGCATTCGGATCCCGGTTTATTCCCCAGCTGGACCACGGCCATTTCCCATGGTTGTTTGACGCCACAATTCCATCAATCGCGTTTCTTGCTGCGAAAACCGATTCCCCTCTGGTTTCTATGTTTGCTTTTGCGTGTGGGAACAGCGCTGTGTTCTCATGTGCATCGTACGGGTTCAATGAAAGGTTGCGATAACCTATTTCCCATTCATATGCTTTCCTTACCCACAAAAAATGCAGCGATCCCTTATATACGGCTTCCTGGTAGCAGTCATGCTTCTGGGCAAAAGGAATGGGCATTTTATATTCGCTTCCATTTGAATATACAGTGGCTCTTCCAAGCACCGCATCGAACTGCAATGTGTAGAAACCTGCTTCTGATGGAGTGAATGAAATATAATCCCCTTCCTCGTACTCTTTTTGATATACGAGATATATCTCCTGCTTTCCGGATACTTCCGCTTTCACGCATTCCTTGCCAATGATTTTTATTTCCATGTTTCCTCCTGTTTGATTTCTATAGTCCATTCAAGTCTGTCCTTGAAATCCACCAATGTTCTATAAACCTTTTCCGGCCATGCTATTCTAAGCCTCTTGTCGTTAATTTCGATTTCCTCGGTCTTAAGACCCACATCCCCTTTGAAATATATTCTGAATGACGGGTAGGAGACGAGATGCTCTCCAAATTCAGGCTTCTCCACGCTCATCAAGGTGAGTGTGGGCATTGTTTTTGCCTTGGCCTCATCGACGACCAAAATCCTCAATCCATCAAATTCGACGCTTCTTTTGCATGTTTTCACACCGGCGTTGATGTCATAAGCCTCTTTTGTTTCCATTTTTGCCGTCTTGAAACTGTAGGAAACATCCGTGGCTCTGAATTCCGGACCGTCTTTTTGCATGAATGGCGGGAAGTTTACCGTATTGTGGTATGCGCTCTGCATCGGCCAAAGTGTATAGCGGTCCTTTGAGAACGTCGTTTTCGTATAGGTTTCAACCCCTATATCGATAAGCAGTGGCTTATTTCCATAATACAAGGTGATGCTTCCTACATCATTGTGGTTGTGGCTGTCGTCGTTGCATCCTGCCTTAATTGCGAACACCACGCCGTTTTTGCGATAGATGGCGATGCCAGTCTTTTCAAAATTGACAAAAGAGGGCTTTTTCTCTTGATTTGCTCCTTCTTGCCCTTCTTCGATTTCCCGGGCAGAGAAGAAGGCAAGAGCCTTATAAAACAGGTTGTAATTATTATCGTCTTCCTTATACCCGTATTTTTTCCAGTCCCTAATGGCATGCACCATCATCCCCATGTCCTTGACTGCTTTTCCGTAGAGGTATTCCCTTGCGCCAAGTTTTCCTGCTTTTGGAGAACAGTCCGCATAGTTGATATATATGTCATCCACTACATGGACCTTCTCTATGTAGGCGGCCATGGCACGTATCTTCATATCGTCGAATATCCTGTCCGTCCCGCCTCCGCTTACCTCTGACAGGACAAACAGGCATCCCCACAACGCCAACGCGGCGGCATGCCAATACTGGGCTCCTTCGTCGCAGCAGCCATCATCGGCATACTCATCCAAGAAGAGGTCCAATGTTTTGGCGGCTCTTGATATTATTTCTTTTTTGACATCTTCTGTGAGCGTCTCAAGCGAAAGGGTTGCAATCAGAACGTTCTGAATGCACCAGGGACTCCAGTTGTTGAGCTTGCCATCTCCTCCCATCCACCAGAAATGGTCGTTAAGGTAGGGCTTGAGGATGCGCCGCTCAAGTTCAAACCGGATATCCTCTGACAACTCGTTTTCGAGTTTTCCTTTCAGAAGTATGCGCACAAGCGCGAGTATCTCTCCGGTTTCGCAGGCGAAAAGATCCAAAATGGGCCTTTCAACAAGAGGTAGGGGAAGCTGGGTGGTATCCCTTATGTAGCAGTTGTGCGCAGGGATCGCCCATCCCGGCTCGGAAAGGATTGACCATATGCCGTCCTCGATCTTGTCCAAAAAACGCCCTTCGTCCTCAAGGCATTCCGCAATCACCAGATCCGAGAGCATCTTCCTTTTTTTGAAGAAAGGGGTTTCGTAGTTTTTGCGGTTTCCCGTTTTGGAAAAGTCCTTGTATAGTGATAGTGGAAGGTATGCAAAATCTTCCTCGAGGGCCGCTTCTGCATCCTTTATCGCTTCTTTTTTCATCCAAGAGGGTATCGTTTGCCAAAAATCCCTATTGCATATATCCATCCCTTTCATTGAGAAAGCGGATATTTTGCCGCAGGAGGCGGCTATGTTAGAAATAAGATTACTCATCACCACCAGCTCTTCCAACCGCCTAATCTTGTCAATGCTTCCATCCAGTAATAGTCGCCCCAGCTTACGCATTCATCGACTCCAGCTGGAGTGCAGGTGTTGTACGGGCTCTTCTTGCTGTAGGTTCCGTGCTTTACAAGTCCGTTGATGCCTTCCTCTTCCTTTTTTACCATGCAGGTGTCATAAACAGCCTTGAGAAGCTGTTTTGCCAGCTTGCGGTATTTCACAGCCTTATCGTATTCCCCAAGCTTTTCAAAGGAGGAAGCCGCTTCCAAAAATCCGCATGCCACAATGGATGCAGAGGAAGAATCCCTTGGTTCATCTCCGCTTGTGAAAATAAGATCCCAATAAGGAATCATGTCTTCTGGAAGCTTATCCAAGAAGTATTTTGACACCGGCTCGAAAAGGTCGAGATAATCCCTGTTTCCTGTATGCCTGTATGCCAATGCCAAACCGTAAACACCCCAGGCCTGACCTCTTGCCCAAGATGAATCGGCTTTGTATCCTTGGCAGGTCTCTCCTCTTACAGGCTCTCCTGTTTCCGGATCCATGAAGAAAGTATGGAAGCTTGAATAGTCTTTCCTGAATGAATTGCTTATGCAGGTTCTTGTATGCTTTAAAGCGATTTCCCTGTATTTGGGATCACCTGTCTCGCTGCTTGCCCAATAGAGCAGGGGAAGATTTAATAGGCAATCAATTATGTAGCGGTAATTATCCTTTGCTCCCAGCACGCCCCAGGCCTGAAGGAACTGTCCCTTTTCCTGGAATCTGGAAATGAGCTGATCTGCCGCCTTTATGGCAGCTTCCCTTGCATGGCAATCCTGCTTTATCATCCATGCCGAAACGCAGGAGGGTGTGTACAAAAAGCCCATGTCATGATGCTCCACTGCGGTCTTGGTCTCAATTCTCTTTTTGAAATCCTCGACGAATATCCCCGCCACATGTGCGAAAATCTCATCATTCGTATTCAGATATGCCAACCAGAGCTCTCCTGGCCAGAATCCGGTTGTCCATTCGATATTGTCGATTGCCTCATAAATCCCGCCGTCGGTATTGGCCTGCTGGCACTTGTATGTATAATCAGGAAGGTTCCGTCTGATTATTGCAATGGCGTTGTCCAATGCTTCCAACCTTTCTTTTTCAGTGAGTTCCTTTCTTTCCATAAGCTCCTCTCAATATTTTATTATATGTGTGTTTCCACCATTTTTGGAAACGAATACCCTTGCATATGCTTCGGCATTGCCGCATCGAAGCAGGAATCCGCCTTCGGGATGTTCCGTGTGTATTATGGCTATGTCATATACATCTTTAACCGTTTCTATCCTTATCCCGGAGGCGTCTTTATCTTTCAAGAAAAGGCCTGTAAGCGCTTTTTGAACCGGAAGTTTTTCCACGTTTCCTTCTTCTAAAAGGATTACCGCCAATATGATTGCATTCCCGTCTGTGTGGATCTTTCTTATCAGCAGATCCCCGTTTTCCATCTCATTGTAATGCTTGCTTAACGGATACCTTTCCATGATGGTTTCCCCTTCATCAAGAAAAAAGATGTAAAGATTGCCGCAAGCATGTGATATGCAGGCTTTTCTTCCATCTGAAAGAAGGGTGGCCTCCTCATCAAGATGGAATAACGCTTTAGCAGTGTGGCTCCCTGATGCCCTGATCTCATCTGCAATTATTATGGCCTTGTTTTCAAGAGTGATGATTTTCCTTTCAACTACGCAAGAAAGTCTGATATAGCCGTAGTGTATGGCCTCAATATATTTATAGTCACCTCCAGTGATAACTTTTCCGACCATGGGTTCTGCAAAATCTGAAATTCCCCAGCTGTCCTCGATATTGGAAAAATCCTTGTCATCGACGATGACTGTGTTATGGCCATAGCTTGATTTCAAGGCTCTCCTCAGACTGTTGTCGACATAGGTATGTCTTCCCGTATCGGTCAATAATACGGTTCCGTTTTTATAAAGATCGAAATGCAGCTGGTCTATATGCCCGTGCCCGCTTCCATAAAAGCCTGCATGGAACCGCAACTGAGTGTTGTCATCCAGGCTCAGGAAGATATTGCCGCTGTCAGGCATGAAATAGGATTTTTCTGTAGGGCTTCTCATTTCTGGAATTGTTTGGTTTTCCTCGAAATCCCAGAAGAACTCGCAGTTTTTTTTGCCTTTTGCATGCCAGCATAGCTCTTCGTCGCCGAAAAGTATTGCGCCCAGAAGGAACAGATCTGTGACATCTATTTCATCGCTGTCCCCAAACAGGTAGCACTTGCCGTCAGGCCTGGTCATTTTCGCCAGCCCTTTTGCCATATTATGGATATTTTCTTTCAGGCTTTCTGGAACCTTCTTGCTTAATCTACCGGCAATCAGCAGCGTATCCAATCCGCAATGCAGCACCTCTGCCTGATACATCGGACTCTGTTCCCAATGGCTTCCATCCGCCATTGTCTGCAGCCTGAATTCATCCTCAAGTCGGCAAAGCGCTGTATTCTGCACCTCTTCCATTTTCAAGTAGCATCCGGCTAAAAACAGGCCATGGTCTTGAAGTATTCCCCAGTTGGACATCCTATGGTGGTCGGTATGGATGCTCAACAGGAATGCAATATGCTTTGAGATAAGGTCCCTTTCCTTATCTAGGATATCTTTTCCGAGAGGGTGGGTACGATCGAAAATTTCAATGCTTCTCAAATGGTTCTCTATCCTTATCCCGCATTCCAAACTTCTCCAGGATAGGGATTTTGTTTTTTCATTGAGATGGGAATTCTCATAAAAATCATTGAAAAGTCTTATCCATTCTAGCCTATACCTCTCTTCTTTTGTGAGAGCGTATGCTTTTGCCAAATTCAGTAGGAATGTATGGCGGTTGAATGCATAACACCATTCAGGATCCCCAAAAGGGATATGATCCCAATCTATCTTTTTTGAGAAGATGACATCTTTGGTACACCTTTCCATTTCGTAGTGGTCGGTGAAAACGAATGTGTTTGAGCATGCTTTATCAGCAAGGGTGAGAAGATTGTTTTCCCACGAAGCAAAACTGCGGCATTTTTGTGCCGCAGTCTTAGGATCTTTAATCCAGAAATAATCCATAAATCAACCCTTGAGGCCGCTTGAGGCGATTCCTTCAACAAAGAATCTCTGGAAAGCGAGGAACACCACCAATACAGGTATGAGGGCGAGGATGCTGGTCGCCATGATGAGACCGTACTCTGTCGAGTATATTCCGGTGAACATCTGGATACCAAGCTGTATCGTTTTCTTGTTGTCACTGTTGAAGTAGATCATCGGTCCCATGAAGTCGTTCCATACCGTAACGAAGCTCATGATTATGAGGGTTGCCATGGCCGGCTTTGTGAGAGGAAGAACGATACGGGCGAATGTGCTGTATTCGTTGAGTCCATCTATTCTCGCCGCTTCAAGCAGCTCATCTGGGATCGACATGTAGAACTGCCTCAAAAGGAACACTCCGAATGCCGTGAAGCTCTGAAGCAGGATGATCGAGAGATGAGTGTCTATCAATCCAAACTTCTGCATCATGATGTACTGCGGGAGCATGTATACCTGCCATGGAATAGCAATGGTCGCAATATATGCAAGGAACAGTCCGTTCCTGCCAGGAAATCTGCACTTGGAGAAACCATAAGCTGCAAAAGACGAGGTCAACAGCTGTATTGCTGTGATTATGAACGACAGCTTGAAGCTGTTGAAGGTGTATCTTGCAAGGTTTATCTTCTGCCAGATTGTTATGTAGTTCTCCCAATGGAAAGTCTTGGGGATCCATTGGATCGGAAACGTGAAGACCTCACTTGACAGCTTGAAGGAAGAACTGAGCATCCATAAGAGAGGAAGCAGGGTTATGATTGTGAGAAGAATAAGCAAAATATATAAAAGCGCTGTTTTCCACGGGCTTCTTTTTTCTATCATCATAAATTCTTCCCTCCTTATAGATAATCGGTGAATTTCTTTTCACCACGGAACTGGATTATCGTCACCGCCAAAACCATTGCAAACAGGATGATTGAGGAAGCACTTGCGGCTCCATAATTCCAATACTTGAAGCTTTGGTTGTAAATATAGTTTACAAGCAGGGTGGTGCTGGTACCCGGTCCGCCTTGTGTGAGAACGTATACGAGGTCGAAGCTCTTGAAGCTGTTGATCGTAAGCATTATGAATACGAAGAACGTGCTTGGGGTGAGCATTGGAAGTGTGATTTTCCTAAACTTCTGCCATCCGTTTGCGCCGTCTATTGTGGCCGCTTCATAAAGCTGTGCCGGTATGTCCTGCAAGCCTGCCAAATAAATGAGCATGTAATAGCCCATGAATTTCCAAATTGATACGATGATGATTCCATAGATGGCCCACTGCGAAGATGCAAACCATCCAGGGGGATCGCTTACGCCGATTGAGCGTAAAAATTGGTTGATCGGGCCGAAGTTTTTCTCGAAAAGCTGTTTCCATACCGCACCGATGGCCACCATCGAGGCTACATACGGAAAGAAGATTGCGGCTCTGAATCCGTCACGACCCTTGATTTTTGTATTAAGGGCGATTGCAAGGGCAAGAGATGCAACCAACGTGAGCACCACCGTGAATACTACGAACAGAAGCGTTTTCCAGAAAGCGGCTTTGAAAACCCTGTCCGTGAATATATATGCAAAGTTATCCAATCCTATGAATTTCATTGCATTGAATCCATCCCAGCTCATGAAAGATAGGATGAATGTGAAAATAACAGGGAACAGGATAAAGATTGCAAAGCCCAAAAAATTAGGAAGAATGAAGGAATATCCTATCAAAGCGGTTTTTGCCTTGAGAGATACTCCATTGTTGTTATTTTTTGAATTTGCCAAGATTCCCTCCTTTTATGGAGCGGGGCTTTTACCCCTTGAAAAAAAAGAAAGGCTGCCGCAGCCTGTCGGCAGCCTAAGTGGTTTTTGATTATCTTACGATTTCGTTATACCTTTCTGCCATTTCCGCAATGCCTTCATCGACGGAGAGTTCTCCGAGCATGATGAGTGAGTGCTCTTCAGCAAGCATCTGGTCGATTTCGGTGACATGATCCATTGCCGGGCGGTCAGGAGCGATGTTTGTGGTGTAAAGTCCATCTACGAGATCTTCAGGCATGCCCGGCTGGGAAGCGAGGAGCTCAAGATATTGAGGATCGCTGAGCGATGGGATCTGACCATAAGTTGCATAGATTTCTGCACCCTTGGGTCCGCTGATGAATTCCACGAACTTCCATGCCGCATCTTTCTTGCTGCTTGCGTTGTTGATGCAGATCGGAGTGGATGCGCCGACTGTATATCCGTTAGGAACATCCTCTGCGTGAGGTATTACAGCAACTCCCCAGTTGATGGAAGACTCGCCGCTGTTGATTCTCTGGATAATCGTGCTGATGAACCAGGATCCCATCGGGAGCATTCCAATGTTTCCCTGTGTGAAAGGATCGGAATAGTGGATGCCGGAGCTTGAGATTGTGGCATAATCCATGATCGAGCCGTCCTTCTGCATCCTGAGGACCATTTCATAGTAAGGCTTGAAGAATTCATATCCGCCGCTCATGATGGTGTGCTTTCCATCCTGGACTCCCCAGTTCTGCACACAAGCCTGCCAAGAATGGATGAATGCGCCATACTTTTTCGTTGCTCCGCTTCCGCTTGTGATAGCCTTTGCGGTTTCCTCAAATTCGGTCCATGTCATGTCGTTGTCAGGATATGCGACACCTGCGGCATCAAAGATATCCTTGTTGTAAAAGAGGACATACTGGTCGGTTCTTACCGGCATGCCATATGTATGTCCATCATAGATGAAGTTTGCATCGGTGCCGTTGTAGGCAGCCATGTCGATTCCAGCCTGTGCAATGTAATTTGTGAGGTCTGCAAGCTGTCCCTTGTCATAGAAAGCTTTGGTCTTATCAGCTTCCTTTACGAAGAAGAGGTCGAGATCACTTCCACCATTAAGCATTACGTTGAGTTTTGTTACATATTCTGCGGAAGGGATGTCGATCACTTCAACCTTGATGCCAGGATTTTCTGCCTGGAACTGATTGATGACTTCTGTGAGGTACGGCATTGTGGATGTATCCCAGTTTGCAAGCTTAAGTGTGGTTGTTCCATCGCTTGCAGCCGTTTCCTTTTCTCCATTCGCGAAAACACCTGTGATGGCGATAAGGGCCACCAGGGCAAAAATAAGGATTTTCTTCATTTTTATTCTCCTTTCCCCCTTTTTCAGATTTGGGTACAATAAAATTCCAACATGGTTTTTGCAAACATGAAATGCACAATAAAAAGAAGAATTAGCAAAATTTCAATGTAGCGTACCTGTGCATTGGTAAAATTTTTATTTTTTTTAGTATTATTTTCATTTATAATCTTAGCCATGGGTAGATCTGGGAGAACAACACTTAAGGGAAAGATTTTGTTTTGCACCTTATTCTGTTTTATGGCTATAGGTATACCATCCCTGTTCATTCTGTTTTCATATATGAACGAAATTGTTTATGAACAAGTGGACAGGATAAATACGCAATGGATAGATGCTGAAGTGGAGAAAATCGACTCTGTCTTTTCCGAGCTCGTTACAGCCGTTGCCTGGGCCAGCCAGGATAGTACGGTAAAGGCTGCTTTGGAATCCTCTTATCCGCAAACAAAGGAAACAAAGCAGAAGGTATTGGCCGCACAATCCCGTTTAAGTACATACCTGTCCGCTTCCCCCTTGTGGGAATATGTCAACAAGATGGTTGTTTTCAATGGAAACGGTGTTTTCTTCGAGTATGCGAAATCCCGGTATGGTAATCTTGCGGATGTTCAGTTGATAGAGGAGAGAAAAGAGTTCAGGGAGCTTAAGCTTGCAGGAGGGGCGATAGTTAAGATTTTATTTTCAACCACGCTCAATGCACCGTATGAGGATGCTGTTGTCGCATATGGCAGGGTTGTGGGTGTGCCGGACGGATGGATCTATGCGGAATTGGACACATCGATGTTCGATTCCCTGATAACAGACAGCCTGGGAGGAAAAACTTTCATAGTATCGGATTCCTGGGTTCTGCCTGAAATGATAGAGGACAGCTTTTATGGCGCCTCCTTCACTTCTAACGACATACCGTTTTCAATCGATGGCATCTGCGCCAGGATGTTTGTTGAGAGAAAACAGTTTTCCCTTGCCTCCTCATATGGGCTGACAATGTTTTTGATCATAATGGTTGCAGCCTCTTTCCTCTTTATTTTCTTGGCCTCGCTGTTTACGAGGATGGTCACTAGGCCAACGGACAGGCTGGTAAGGCATATAAGGTATCTTACTGTGACAAACAATTATGGAACGGTGGATGAGAGTATAGAAAAAGGAAGTGACGAGATATCGCGTATCGGGCATACGGTCAATGCCATGAGCCTTTCGATCAGTAATCTGCTCAAAAGGAATGAAAAGCTTTTCGAAGAGAAAAAGAACACGGAATTGCTTATGCTTCAGATGCAGGTCAATCCTCATTTTCTTTATAACACCCTCGAATCGATCCATTATCTGGCCGAAGTGCAGAAGGCCGATGGGATTGCGGCCATGTCCAGAGGGCTTTCCAATCTGCTGAAAAACATGGCAAAAGGTACCCAAGACCATATCATGCTCAAAGAGGAGCTTGCCCTTTTGCATGATTACGATCTCATCCAGCAGGTACGATATATGGGAATATATGAGATTGTGGATAACATTCCCGAGGATCTAAAATGTTACCGCATCCAGAAATTCACCCTTCAGCCGCTGGTTGAGAATGCAATTTTCCATGGTATAGAACCGAAAGGAGGAGAGGGCACTATAACCCTTGATGCGTATAGGGATGAAAAGCATCTTTACATAACCGTGACAGACGACGGCGTTGGGATTTCAAAGGAGAAAATGGACCATATCTTTGATGAGGTTTCCCATTTCAAAGGTAATATGACCGGAGTAGGGGTGAAGAACATAAATGAAAGGCTGAAGCTCGGATACGGGGAGGATTGCGGCCTTTCTTATTCGTCTCCCGAGTCTGGAGGAACCGTTGCCACGGTGAAGCTGTTGTTGGAGTTGTGATGTATAGGATACTTGTTGTGGATGATGAACCTATCATCCTTTCAGGGATAAGGTTCCTCTTGGATTGGCAAAAATATGATTGTGAGATCATTGCGACGGAAAGAAACGGACTGGATGCATATGAAGTGATCAGAAACGAGCATCCTGATATTGTCATCACAGATATCAAAATGCCTGTTATGGACGGTTTGGAGCTTTTAGAGAAATGTTCCTCCGAGTTTCCTTATGTGGTATTTCTCATTCTTACCAGTCTTGAGGAATTCAAACTTGCAAAAGAGGCGATACGGTATAATGCCTGCGATTATCTTCTTAAAACGGAATTGGATCCGCAGATCCTTTCTTCCGCTCTTGTCAGGGCGAAAGCGGAATGTGATCGTCGTCATAGCCTGATGCGCAATATCACTTTCGAGAATTTCAAGAAGGACGAATTGTCTTCCATAATAGCAAACCTCATGGTGATGCGCGATATTTCAAATGAGGTCCAACTCCTTTTATTTAAGAATGGACTGTTGGACAGCTATGCTTTTTTAGGGGTGTTCTTCGAGTATCCGGTTTCAAATCTTGAAAAGATATGGACCGTTTCCGATTATGACAGGCTGTTTGGATGGGAAGGGGAGGTCGTCGATAAGATAATGCTTCCTGCATGCAGGTCTGTTTTTCATGTTTCTCCTGTTTCCGGGAAAAAATCAATGTATCTTTTTTTCATGAGCGGCATGGATCCGACTTCCTGGCCTGCTGTTGTGCAAAGGCTTGATTCCAGGGTTTCAAAGGCTTCCGGTCTTGTGACCGGACTTAAGACCACTGTGCGGACTTCGGGCCATTATTCCGGTAAGGAGAATCTTAAGCAGGCCAGGCATGAGCTGGAGCTTGCCTGTGCCGGTTATTACCTGGGGAAAGAGCCGGATTCGCTTGAAACATTGGAGCTGGATGGATTGTTTCCAAAGATAGAGCGCGATATCAAGAACGGGGATATTCCTTCCTTGAAGGCTGATTTCAAAACCATCCGTGATACTGTTGGCGGGGTAGAGCATGGCATCAGCCAGATATCTTTCCTGCTCAGCGCCTTGAAATCGGCAACAGACAGCGCGATTGCGGCAATAGGCGTACCAGATAGGGACAGGTTTGAAGATATTTTTTCCGTGATTCCATACTTGTCCAGACGTACATTGGTTCTTACCTTCCTGGATGATGTGCAACGGGAGCTTGAGCAGACACTATCTTCTATGAACGGGGATGGCCGCAACCAGATAATCGATAAGGCCAGATCGTATGTTCTCGAGAATGTGTGCCGGCGCATATCGCTTTCCGATGTCGCTTCCCATGCCTGTGTCTCATCAGGATATCTTTCCCAGTATTTTAAGAAGATTACCGGTATTTCTTTGGTCGATTATATCAATCAGATGAAGGTGGTGAAGGCCAAGGAACTGATGGCATCCGGAATGGATAAGATAAATGAGATCGCCACCGCTTTGGGCTACGATAATATTTATTATTTTTCCAAGGTGTTCAAAAAGGTGTCCGGTATGACTCCGAGCGGATATATGCGGAAATTGAGCGGTAAGACAGAACCTTCCTATAGGGATGCATAGTTTTTTTTCTTTAATTACGATGTGTGCACTCCGCGGCATGGAATGGCGGTTCATATTAGGCTTTTATTATAAATAAAATAATCTGAGTAATACCATTTTTGTTGTATCATAAAGCGTGGATGTTCTGAAGTATTTTCCATTTATCGAGAGGTATTCGAAATTGATATTGCTGAAAACATATGCGGATATGTCATTCTGCGTTGCTGTGAAGCCTACGGAAAACTTTGAGGTCGCGCCCTGGATGTCCGTATAGGAAATGAGCCATGCGGCCTTATGGTTTCCGGTTGTGCCGGATATGGCAGTCTCCATCTGGTATTCTCCTGTTGCATTGAATCTGGAGCCGTTGTTCCTATTGATCAGCAGACCGTTTTCCACATACATTTCAACCCCTTCCTCTCCTGAAGTTTCCTCAAGATACGAATACTTCGGGCTGATACATCTGAAGGATTATTGTATCGATAATCAATCTCTTGGCCTCTTCATCGGTTATCTCCTTTCCGCCCTGTTCCACTTTTCCGGATATTGAAACCGTTGTATCGATTGTGGTGTAGTCATAAACCACATTGAAATCTGTGAATTCATAATTTCCCACATCCCCATTGACAGTAATGCTGTCGGATATATCGTCGGTTTCTTTTTTGATCTGCAATTTCCCGCTGACCAGCGAGGTGCCTAACTCTAAATCATTGATAGAGTAGGAAGAAACGGTAGTGGATGTGTATAGGTATCCGTACTTTGTTCCTTCTTCCGGCATGTTTGGGAAAAATTGTGATATCGTGGCAATATCCTCATCTGTGAGGTCGACTAATTGGCTTGAGTCATAAGGAACTTCCGGATCTTCTAGAAAATCATCGGAAGAAGCTTTTACCGAGTTTTCGCAAGAAATCAAGGTATGCATAGAAGCATAACCGAAAGAATACCTGATAGTTTGATCTTTTTCATGTTTTCTCCTTTTTTTGATAGCAAAAGTGTAAAAGAAGAATTCTGTTCAAGTCAACAAAAAATCATACTTATAATAGTAAAAAACTAATTTATATAAACTAATAATATGTAAAATCAGGTGTATGAGTAAATAAAAATCCTTCCCCGAAAAGGGAAGGACGATATTTTCAGCTATGTTGATATTTTCAACCCTTTACGATGTGGAATGCGAATCCTCCGATCTCCTCATTGAAGTAGCAGAATTTCATATTGCCCTTTGCATCATAGGTTACAGTATCCTTGTTGACGGTAAAGCCCTGCTTTTCAAAGAAGTATGCGGTCCTCTCGACATCATAGCACTTGAAGCCGATGTGGCCATTCTTTCCGAAATACATCTTTTTCATGATTTCGATTTCCTTGTTCATGAAGACGGATGAATTGCCATTGTTTACTGTCATTCCGAGTTTCTCAAACTGGGATGCAACATCAAGGGCATCCTTTTCACTCGGGGTATTAAGGCCGATATGAGCGAGGGAAAGGCCTTGGAGCTTTATTACAGCTTCCTTGCAGAGCCTGGTGATCTCATCCCACTGGTCGTTTGCGATAAGGTCGGCCTTGACCATCCAGGAGCCTCCGATTGCAAGAACATTTGATGCTTTTGCATAGTCCGGAAGGTTGTTGATGTTTATTCCACCTGTGGTCATGAACTTGACCTGGGAGAACGGACCGGAAAGATCCTTGAGCATGGGTACTCCGCCTGAAGCTTCGGAAGGGAAGAATTTCAGCACATTAAGCCCATAGGAAAGACCCTTTTCGATTTCACTCGGGGTTGCAACTCCCGGAACAACGGGAACGTTGTGATGGAGGCACCATTCCACTGTCTCGGGATTGAAGCCAGGGGATACAATGAATTTTGCTCCTGCCATCACCGCCTTTTCTGCGAGCTGAGGGTTGATCACGGTACCAGCACCGATAAGCATTTCTGGATATGCCTTGCTCATCCTCTTGATTGCTTCTTCTGCCGCCTCGGTTCTGAAAGTAACCTCTGCGCATGGAATTCCGCCGTCGATCATGGCTTTTGCAAGCTTTTCTGCTTTACTGGCGTCATCGATTTTCACTACCGGGACGAGTCCGATGTTATGGAAAGTCTTAAAGAGTTCTTCTTTGGTCATTCTATCTCTCCTTGTTTTTGTTTCGTTAGTTGGATTATATCACGGGTTCCGGGATAATGGAATAGTAAAAAATCAAAAATGAAACATTGTTTCGAAAAAGCTTGACTATTGTCAATTTTACTTTTAGAATGAAACCATAAATCAATAGGAGGATCATTATGTCCCATAAATATGTCACATTCGGTGAAATCATGCTTCGTCTCAGAAGTAACGAGAGAGAGCGCCTTTTCCAGAAGCCCGAGCTCGAGGCCACTTTCGGCGGTGGGGAGGCAAACGTTGCCGTGTCCCTGTCCATTTTTGGGGAAAAAGCGGAATTTGTTACAGCCCTTCCTGATAATGCCGTAGGCGAGGCTGCAGAGAGGGAGCTCATGAAGTATGGTGTATGCACCGAGCATATAAACAAGGTAAAAGGCTCAAGGCTTGGAATATATTTCCTTGAGACCGGAGCCAACCAGCGTCCGTCACTCGTTGTATACGACAGGGCTGATTCAGCTGTTGCCAATGCGAAACCTGAGGATTTTGATTTTGACAAGATCATGAAGGATGCCACATGGTTCCATACCACAGGCATCACTCCTGCCATCAGCCAGGGAGCGGCAGACTGTGCTCTTGCTGCCATGAAGGCGGCAAAGAAGGCTGGAGCCACAGTTTCCATCGACCTCAACTACAGAAAGAAGCTTTGGAATTATGGCAAGAAGGCTCCAGAGGTGATGAGAGAGCTCGTAAAGTATGCCGATGTCATCATTGCAAACGAGGAAGACATCCAGAAGTGTCTTGGCATCGAAGCTGACAGCGATGTCACCAGAGGTGAGCTTGATACCAAAGTCTACGAGGATCTTTGTGCCGAGGTTAAAAAGCAGTTCCCGAACGTCAGGTATGTTGCAGTAACGCTCAGAGAAAGCAAGAGTGCGGATTATAACGGTTGGTCTGCAGCTCTTTCAGGAACCACAGGCTTCTATCTCTCCAGGCATTATGATATCCACAACATCGTGGACAGGGTAGGTGGAGGAGATTCCTTTGCAGCTGGCATCATCTATGGTCTTTCCCATTATGAGGACGAGGAGTATGCAATCAATTATGCAGTAGCGGCATCCTGTCTCAAGCATTCCATCAGCGGCGACTTCAACCTTACAAGAAAGAGTGAGGTCGAGGCTCTTGCAAAGGGCGATGGAAGCGGAAGAGTGCAGCGCTGAGCCAATCAATCATCATAGAAAACACCTTCTTGGACCGGAGACAGATCTCCGGTCTCTTTTTTTCTATGGTTGTTGAATTTACAGCACTATAGAAAAAGGCTCCCTGAGAATATCCAGGAAGCCCATTATGTTTGTTTTTCTGTCTCTTTTAGCAGAACATCGCAACAGGATCGAATTTCACTCCTATCTTAAATTGCATGTCTGTAAGATTGTCCCCTTGCGTACATTTTCTATTCCATATCTGCACAATTCCCAAGCCGGAGCTTATTTCAAGCCCTTCAATCGGCTTATATACAGCTTCTATAAGCGCCTCAAGACGATGCTCGGGGGTTGCAGTGGATGGAGTGAGGTCATTTATATGGTCCGGGCCCATTGCCGCAATCATGGTTTGATATTCTAATCCGTATTTTCCATGTATTACATAAGTCAGGCTTCCTGAAAGAAGGAACCTATCAAGATCTCCGAAGTCGGCGCCGATTGAAAGCACTATTGAATCAGGCCATATTTGTAACCTGTATAGTTGATATCGTCGTTTCCTCCCCATATGTCATATCCGACTATATAGTCAAAGTTGTAATTCTGGCCGCTTTCATCTAATTTGTTGTTCAGGTAGACATATGGAGACATATATGAAGTTTCGAGCCATGCATTCAGGAAATACTTTTCCAGAATCCAGGAGGATTCCACGTTCAAAAGGGCTCCGAAAGCATTAGGCCTTGTATCGTCTTCTCCACGGATTTCTCCTGGAAGAGTTATTTGGTCGATTATGAATTGTCCATTTATTCTCAAATGTGGGATTACCGTATAACCAAGCTCTAGGATGATGCTGTTGTTGGCTTGGTCACCATTGGAAACATTTATCCCATCGCCATAATTATTAAAACCATGGAATACGATGAACGGATTGAGCAATCTTATATCAAATGCATTGTCGATATACATCATCGTCTGTTCCTGGAATACAAATTGGAGTTTGTCGAACAGCTTCACCTCAAATCGGTGTACAGGGAACATCTGCTGTTTTCCGTTGAAATTTTGAAAACCTTCGGCTGAACTTTGATTTTCGACCAGACTGTTATATCTGGTTATGTTCAGTGTATAGTCGAAATAACGGCTGAATGTATGGAATCTCATGTATTGCTGCCGCATAAAATTGTCGGATATTCCGAGGTTGCCGTTCTTACCGTAGCCAAGACTTTGTCCGGTGGAAGCTACGGAGAAATTCATCCATTTATTACCGAACAGTATGCCTGCATCAAGTACTCCTTCATGGACCATTTCGAGCCCGTCTTTCAACGCATCGACATTGGTACCCCATGTTTTGTCATATTGGTTCAGATGCATTGGGGATAATGCTAGATAATTCACAAAACCGTATCCTACGTCCGCAAAATTCATCTTAAAGGAAAAATCCAAAAGGTTCAGCCTGTCCTTTTTGGGAAAAAGATAATCCATGCTTCTGTCTACATCATTGGATGTGTGGACATAGAATTCCGGTGCAAGTATTACATTTGCATCCGCTCCGAACTACTCGGTATTCAGCATCGGTGTCCAATCCAGCTTTTCCCTGAGCCTTTCCAGCATTGCTTTTTCATTTTCCGTCAGACGAGCCTCGTCTATGCGGCCCAGTGCGTTCAATATCTCCTCTCCGGTCGTTGGAGATACAGATGAGGGCGGAAGTACCCCCGCCGACATGCAGAGGGCTGCCGCCGCTTTCCATTCCGAAGAGTCTATTGAAAATGTTTTTTGGGTTGTGGAATAAAGCGTGCTTATAGATATCATGAAGATAAAAAGATATGCGAATAGCGCTTTTTTCATTGTTTTCTCCTTTGATTATAACCATATTATGGAAATCATGTGTTGTCCAATCAAAGCTGTAAAAAAAGCTCCAGTTTCCTGGAGCATGTGTCAAAATTCATTGGATCCGAGTATTTCAGATATTCTGTTCGCCGCTGTCTTGATCTTCTTGACGGTAAGATCGAAATCATCGCTGTTGAATCTGAATACCGGCCAAGACACGCTGATGGCTGCCACCGTTTTTTCCGTATGGTCCTTGATGGGGCAGGCTATGCACATTACTTGTGCCTCATGCTCTTCATCATCCACCGAGTAGCCGCGGTGACGGATGCGTTCAAGCTCTTCTTTCAGTGCATCCTTTGTCCTTATCGATTTGACTGTGAAAGGTTTCAAGGGATTTCTTTCAAGATAGCTGTCAAGCTCCGCGTCATCCATCTGCGAGAGGAAAATCTTTCCGATTGCCGTACAATAAAGAGGAATCATCTTTCCTACCCGGGAATACATCCTGAGCGTGTATGAGGATTCTTCCTTAAGCACATATACTGCAGAATCATCCTGCAGGATGCCCATATGCACCGTTTCTCCAAGGCTCTTACAGAGTTCCTGGGCAAACGGACGTGCCGTGCTGATGAGATCCATGTACTTGAGGCTGCGAGATCCGACCGAGAACATCTTGAGGGTAAGATGATATCTGTCGGCATCGTCCCGCCATACATAGCCAAGATTCGAAAGGCTTGAAAGGAAACGCAGCAGCGTCGCCTTTGGCAATTCGGTTTCCTTGGCCAGATTTTCAAGATTGCTGGATTCGCATTTCGAGAGCGTCTCGAGGATGTTTATGGTGCGCAGCACCGCACTCATCTGCTTCTCATCATCCTTCTCTCTGGTCATGCTGCCAACCTATTAACCTTCGAAATACTTCTGGGCATTGTTGAAGGAGATGTCCTCAACAATCCTTCCAAGGTATTCCTCGTCATAGGGAACTTCACCGTTCTCGGCCCAGGTTCCGATGACATTGCAGAGAATCCTTCTGAAATACTCATGTCTCGGGTAGGACAAGAAGCTTCTGCTGTCTGTAAGCATTCCAACGAATTTTGGAAGGGTTCCGAGGTCTGCAAATGTCTTGATCTGCTGTTCCATGCCATCTTTGTGATCGCAGAACCACCAAGCCGATCCAAGCTGGATCTTTCCTTGGATTCCTCCGCCCTGGTAACAGCCCATGAGCGTGAGCAGACTGTAATAGTCCTTTGGATTGAGGGAATAGAGGATTGACTTCGGTACCTCGTCGGTTTCTGTGAGCTTGCTGAAGAAGATGGAAACACCTTCTGCAAGTTCCCTGTCGTAGACTGCATCGAATCCTGTATCGGGACCGAGCTTTGCGAACATGTTCTTGTTGTTGTCCCTTATTGCCGCGAAATGGAGCTGCATTGCAATGCCTCTTGCATGGTATGCCTTTGCAAGATTGTAAAGAATGTATGTACGATATGCGTCGATTTCGGTTTCGTTTATGGGTTCCCCATGCATCTTCTTCTTGAAGACGTAATTGACATTTTCTTCCTTCCAGAAGGTATGCGGGCAGGTCATCAAAGCATGGTCTGTGGCCTTGCATCCCATTTCCACAAAGAAGTCGAGCCTCTTTACAAGGGCTTCTACGATATCGCCGACGCTTGTGATCTTCACTCCCGATACTTCGGCAAGCTTGTTGATATATTCTGGATAATCCGCCTTATCGATGTTGATCGCCTTATCCGGACGATAGGAGGGGATCACTTTTGCAGGGCATTTGCCATCTTCCCTTATTATCTTGTGCTGGGCAAGGTCGTCGGCAGGATCATCCGTCGTTCCTACTGCATAGACATTGAATTTCTTCATGATGCCGAATACGGAGAGCTCCGGATTGGATGCAAACTGTTCGTTTGCCTCATCATAAATCTTTTTTGCGGTTTTTCTGCTGAGAACATCTTTGATGCCGAAATATCTCTGCAGTTCGAGATGTGTCCAGTGGTAAAGCGGATTTCCGATAAGGTTTTCCATCGTCTCCGCCCATGCAAGGAATTTGTCATAGGGATCCGCATTGCCGGTGATCAGATTCTCATCAAATCCCATCCACCTCATCTGTCTCCACTTGTAGTGGTCTCCTCCGAGCCATGCGTCGGTAATTGTGGTGAATCTCTTGTCCTCTGCGATCTGACTTGGGATCAGATGGCAATGGTAGTCGAAAATCGGCATTTTTGCCGCATGATCGTGGAACAGCTTCTCAGCCATTTTGTTTTCGAGAATAAAATTCTCATCCATGAATTTTTTCATAGTATTACACCGTCCTTGAATAGGGAGATTTCCATATAACCGTTTTCTTCATTTCTCGTTTTCTTCTCGCCGTTTGCAATTTCGATGACGAAATTAATGAAGCGGTCGGTTACTTTTGCCGGATCTTCTATAAGCATAGCACCTGCATTGAAATCTATCCAATTGGATTTTTTCTCAGCAAGCATGCTGTTTGTTGCGATTTTCACCGTTGGAACCGGTGCTCCAAGAGGTGTGCCCCGTCCTGTGGTGAAAAGAATCATATGTGCTCCTGCCGCAGTCTGCACTGTCGTGCTTACAATGTCGTTGCCGGGGCCGGTCATGAGATTCATGCCGTTCTTCGATACCCTCTGTCCGTATTTGAGCACTGCAGATACAGGTGCGATTCCACCTTTTTGCACGCATCCAAGGCTCTTATCCTCGAGAGTTGTTATGCCGCCCGCCTTATTTCCAGGGCTGGGATTTTCGTAAACAACCTGCCCGTGCGATGTGAAATAATGCTTAAAGCCGTTGATCATGCTTACGATATCGTCGAAAACCTCGCGGCTTTCAGCCCTGTTCATCAGGATCTGTTCGGCACCAAACATTTCCGGTACTTCAGTGAGTATCGCTGTTCCTCCCATCGCAACAAGCTCATTTGTGAATCTTCCGACAAGCGGATTTGCTGTTATGCCGGAAAATCCATCGCTTCCGCCGCATTTCATGCCGACGACGAGTCTACTCATTGGAACGGAGGTTCTTTTGTCCGCCGCCATCTGCTCCGCAATCTCGCTTAAAAGCTTTTTTCCTTCGTCTATTTCATCTTCATAATCCTGGCAGACCATGAATTTCACACGGCTTTCATCGACAGCTCCAACCAGCTCTTTGAATGCAGGCATGGTATTGTTTTCACAGCCTAGCCCGATTACGAGCACACCTCCTGCATTGGGATGATGCACGAGATCCGCAAGAATGATCCTTGTCTTCTCATGATCCTCTCCCATCTGTGAGCATCCAAATGGATGGATCCATGCATGAACACCATCAGGAACCTGCAGATTCTCGTTGCCCCAGGCCTCAAGTTTTTTTGAAATCTGGTTGACACATCCTACCGTGGGTACGATCCATAACGCATTTCTTATTCCGATTTGTCCATCCGCTCTTTCATATGCATTTATTCTGGGGATGTTCTGATCGTTGTAATGTGCAGCATGGGCCTTGTTTTCCAACAGGCATTCTTTTGCCATCTCTTCATCGTAGGTATATGCAGCATCTTCGCTGAGAAGGGTTTTCACGTTAAAGGTGTGAACAGCGGATCCCTGTTCTATATACTCTTTTGCCGCGCCGATAGGGTAGCCGTATTTGATTATCTTCTCTCCCTGTCTTATCGGCATGAGTGCGACCTTGTGCCCTGCAGGCACATCGGTCGTTATCGTAAGGGTTATGTCGTCGATGTTGAGCACATCTCCCTTCACCAGAGGCGAAATCGCAACTGCAACATTATCGCGGCTTGTGATTCTTATCAATTTTTTTGCCATTGGCATTACCTCAGAACGGTTTCGATTGCTTTTGTCATGCCATCGTTCCAGATCATTTCAAGATCTTTTGCGACCAATTCCTCAAAACCTTCTATAGCTGTGAGGTCCTGGCCCCACCAAGAAGAAAGGGAAAGGATCTCGTGGGCAATTTTTGCTGCCTTTTCCTTGTTGTCTGCGTATTCAGCTTTATAAAGCTCTTGGAACTTGTCGAGCACTTCAGGATTGTCCTTTATAAGATATGTCTCGCCATTTCTGGTTCCCTTGAGTGCATCCGCTTCCCTTTCTGTTCCTTCATAGAAGCTTATGAGGGAGGCAAGGCTGAAGGTGAGGACTGCAGGGAGCTTATGGAATTTTTCGACATAGCCAAGGATCGAAGGAAGATCCCTTGTCTTGAATTTGGATGTGGAATTGAGGCTGATTGAAAGCAGCAGGTGTACGATATACGGATTCTTGAACCTTTCAAGAACGTCTCCTGCATAGCTTGTAAGAAGATCCTTGTTTCCATCCATTGATGGGATGATCTCCTCAAAAAGACCCTTATGCATGAATGTGGAAATAAGCTCCGAATGCATGCACTGCTCCACGGTGTCGAGACCTGTCTGGTATGCAGCCAACACGCTCATTGTATGAGCGCCGTTGAGGATCCTTACCTTCCTTGTCCTGTAGAATGTCATATCATCCGTCCACACCACGTTAAGTCCTGCCTTTGATGTCGGCAGCTCATCCTCATGGCTTCTGTCGGAGTATTCGATCGCCCAGAAAAGGAAGCTTTCCGCTGCGTCGAGGAGATTATCCGTATAACCAAGCTTCTGTTGGATCTTTTCCGCCTCTGCCTTTGGGTATCCGGGAACGATCCTGTCTACGAGGCTGTTGCAGAAGGAACATGCATTCTCAATCCAGCTGATGAAAGCATCTTCCAGCTTCCAATCTTTCGCATGGGCAAGCACATACTTTTTCAAAGTCGCGCCGTTCTTGTCGATCAGCTCGCAAGGAATGAAGATCAATCCTTTTGTCTTATCGCCTTTGAATGCCTGATACCTCTTATAAAGGAAAGCTGTCACTTTTCCGGGGAAGGATTTCTGCGGCTTATCTTCGAACTTTACCTCCGGGTCGTAGGCGATTCCGGCTTCTGTCGTGTTTGAAAATACAAATCTGAGATCCGGATTTTCCGCTTGTGCTATGTATTTATCAAAATCGGTGTACGGATTGAGGCATCCGCGTACGCATGTGATTTTTCTGAAGTTCTCGACTTCCTTTCCGTTCTCGATACCTCTCAGTACTGTTGTGTAAAGACCATTCTGGGCATTGATCATGTCTCCCATACCCCTTTCAAGAGGCTGTACCATGATCACATCTCCGTTGAATCCCGCTTTTTCGTTGAGGATGTCGATCTGATAATCGATGAAAGCTCTGAGGAAGTTGCCTTCTCCGAACTGGATCGCTTTGATCGGCCTTTCCTTTTTTACGATGGTTTCTGTGATTGATTGCATTTTTCTTCTCCTTCCGTACATCCGAAATGATATTTTACTTTTTAGTATTCCGTTTTGTGGAACATAGTTTCATTTTATTCCTGCCGGTCTGATACTGTCAATGAAAATATGGTTATGGACCGACTGTTTTTTGTCTTATTCCGTCTCCTGTTGGAAAAAAATTCCATTGGATGTAGATTCAATTGTATGTACACTGACAAGGATAAGAAAAAAGCTGTAAAGGCATTGGTTGCCGATGATGATCTTTCACACGTGGATATGGTACATATTTTGGAGCATGAGGATTGTGCCTTGCTGCATCTTTCCGAGGCAGGAGTCGTGCTCAGACATTGCAGTGGAACCGTATTCGCCGCATCCTTCTCCTCCGACATCGGCCCGGTGGTGGACGCGATCCCCTCCGATGCCCGTCTCATCGACGTACATGACGAGGAGCTTTTCAGGGTTTTCTCCGCAAAAGGGTATTCATTCGAGGAGCCGTGCTTTCTTTTCAGCTATCATGGCGCAAGGAAGCAGGAGGGGCCGTATGACTTCCGCACTTTCACCAGGGATGACTTTCCCGTCTATACCGCATATTACGGCGACGGCTCGGATGAGGGCGGGCTGGAGCTCATGGACGATATAGAAAGGGGGGATGTGACCGGAATCTACGACGGCGGGGCCCTGATGGGGTTCGCCGGCTTCCACAAGGAGGGCTCGATGGGGATGCTCGAGGTGTTCCCGCCTTTCAGAAGGAGGGGGATCGGTACGTTCCTCTTGTCCCACCTCATCAACTTGAGGCTTTGTGACGGCTGTGTGCCGTTTTGCAACGTGTACGTTTCGAACACGGCGAGCATACGTCTTCAGGCCAGCCTCGGGTTGCATCAGGCCAAAGGCCTTTCCTATTGGATGTGGAGGTAGGGCAGGCATTTTGTTGCCTTTTTATGTTGCGTTTTTGCGTCATGTGGCCGGGCTTCGGCATGGTATGGACGCTTTTTCGGCAAAACTGTTTGAAAAATGTTGCATAGTATTGTTTTTTGAAAAAAAATTGTTGTACTTTTTCATTTTCTAATTTTTTACAGTCTTAGGAATTAACATTATTTTATGCCGTGTTTGTCCGCATTTGTTTTATTTGACAGGTATTTCCCCTGCCTGTTAGAATAAAAACATCCAATACTCTTAAGGAGAGAATGATGAAAAAGACACTTGCAATCATCTTGATGGTCTGCGTAGTATTTTCTGTTTTTGTCGGCTGCTCTAAGAAGGAAGAGTCTGCAAAAACCACAACGACAACATCGACAACCGCAACGGCGGCTGCTCAGGCTGAAGCGCCGAAGGCCGAGATGAAGCCTCAGCTGAAAGTGGGCATGGTCACTGATGCCGGTACCATCGACGACCGTTCGTTCAACCAGGGAACGTATGAAGGTGTCATGCGTGCTGCCGAGGAGCTCGGGCTTGAATGCACCTATCTCCGCCCGGCGGGAACCACCACGACTGATTACTTCACAGCGATTTCCGACCTTTATGACCAGGGATTCCGCTTCATCGCATGTCCCGGATATCTCTTTGTTGAGGCTGTCACACAGGCCCAGCAGGTGTATGACGACCTCATGCTCATCATTATCGACGATGCCCTTGCTACAGGTATTGGCGATAAGACGGTTGCCATCACTTTCCGCGAGAACGAGGCAGGATTCCTGGCTGGTGTCGCAACAGCTCTCAAGCTTGTTGAAGGAGAAGTTGGATTTGTTGGTGGTCTTGAGATTCCAGCAGTACAGAAGTTCAATTGGGGATTCCAGCAGGGTGTTGCCTATGCAAATGCAAATCTCGGCACGAACATCGCAATGAATGCTAACAATTTTGTATATTCAGGCTCTTTTGCCGATCTTGCTCTTGGCCAGCAACTTGCCACTGCTATGTATGATTCAGGCGTCGATGCGGTTTTCGCAGCTGCCGGTGGTACAGGTGTGGGAGTGATCAACGAAGCAAAGAATAGAAGGCTTTCCGGAGAGGATGTCTGGGCGATCGGTGTTGATGTTGACCAGTATTCCGTTGGCGACATGGGTAATGGCGAGTCCTGTATCTTGACAAGTGCGATGAAGGACGTTGCCGGTGTGGCATACGACCAGGCTGTTGCCGCCGCAAATGGGACATTCCAGGGTGGAAGGCATATCGAACTTGGTGTTGCAGAGGGAAGAGCAGGAATTCCTGTTTCCAATCCTAACCTCACCCCAGAGATTGAAGCAAAGGTTGCAGAGGTTGCAGAGCTTGTCAGGTCCGGCGCCGTTGTTGTTCAGGCAACTGGCGATGGCCTTATCAAATAAGATGATGTGATCTTATGAAATGGCCGCCAACAGGCGGCCATTTGCTGTTATTACTGTGCAGTGATGCACCCTCATTAGGAGATGTAATGAGTCATGTAATTGAAATGATTGGAATCCGTAAGGAATTTCCTGGAATTGTTGCCAATGACGATATCACCCTACAGGTGGAGGAGGGAGAAATCCATGCTCTGCTGGGTGAGAACGGAGCTGGTAAAAGTACTCTTATGAGCATCCTTTTTGGTCTTTATCATGCAGATAAAGGCATCATAAAGGTCCGAGGAAAGGAGGTTCATATAACAAGCCCGAATGATGCATTCGACCTGGGTATCGGTATGGTGCATCAGCATTTTCAACTTGTACATAATTTCACGGTCGTCGAGAACATCATATTAGGAAAGGAAGGCGGCTTTGTATACGATATAAAAAAAGCAAGTAAAAAGATCAAAGATATATCAGACCGTTACGGATTGTCCATCGATCCGGATATGGTCATCGAAGAGATAACCGTAGGCATGCAGCAGAGAGTGGAAATACTCAAGATGCTCTACAGGGATGCGGATATCCTTATTTTTGATGAACCCACCGCAGTTTTGACTCCTCAGGAAATCGATGAACTGATGCAGATCATGCGTAATCTTGCAAAGGAAGGAAAATCGATCATTCTCATAACGCATAAGCTTGAGGAGATAAAGGCGGTCGCCGAACGTTGTTCTATAATCAGACGCGGAAAACTTATAGATGTTGTGGATGTGAAATCCACCTCGGCTTCCGACATGGCCGCCCTCATGGTCGGTCGTCCTGTGAACTTTAAAGTGGAGAAAGAAGAGTCTAAGCCCTCAGATGTCGTTTTGCAGATAAAAAACCTTAATGTTCTTAATAACAAGAAAGTACTAGGCGTGAAAGATTTTTCTCTTTCTGTGAGAAGGGGCGAAATTGTTGGCATTGCAGGTGTGGACGGCAATGGCCAGAGCGAACTTGTAGAGGCGATAAGTGGACTTCGGAAGGTTGAAAGCGGCAGCATTGAATTCTGTGGGCAGGATATAACAACAATGTCCATACAAGAGCGCAACGAACTGGGGCTTGGCCATATACCGGAGGATAGGCAAAAGAGGGGCTTGATATTATCCTCTCCTCTTACGACCAATTTTGTCATCAAGGAATTTTACAAGAAGCCTTATTCTTCTAAAGGAATATTGAATAAAGATAAGATTGAAGAGTATAGCAGCAAGATAATCGGCAAGTTCGATGTCAGAAGTGGAGAAGGTATATATTCCCTTGCTGGAAAGCTTTCTGGAGGAAATCAGCAGAAGGCTATCATAGGCAGGGAAATAGAAGCGGATCCCGAACTTCTGATTGCAGTCCAGCCAACCAGGGGCTTGGATGTGGGTGCGATAGAATTCATTCATAAGGAGTTGGTGAAAGAGCGCGATAATAATAAAGCCGTACTTTTGGTTTCTTTTGAACTGGATGAAATCTTTAATCTTTCCGATAGGATAGCGGTTATGAATTCCGGACGCCTAATAGATATAGTCGATACGAAGGATACCGATGAGCATGAGGTTGGATTGATGATGGCCGGAATCAGGAAGGAGGGGGATTCAAGTGAAAAGTAAAGTTATAAATAAGCCTCTTGAGGCGAGAAAGGCCTCTCCGTTCCTTGTCAGCCTGTCTGCGGTTGTGCTTGGTGTCCTGGCCGGGGCGTTGTTGATCTGCCTGATAGGGAAAAATCCTATCACAGGGTTTGATAAGATTCTTTTTGGAGCTTTGTCCAATGTAAGAAGGATAGGTAATACCCTTGGAATGTCCACACAGCTCATTCTGATCGGTTTGTCGGTTGCTTTTGCTTTCAAGACCGGACTTTTCAATATCGGAGCATCCGGGCAGATGCTGATGGGCGGTATCACCGGAAGCATTCTTGCCTATTATCTCCCTCTTGAAATGCCAAGAGTGTTGTATCTGCTCATCGTGGTGGTCTCTTCTGCTTGTGCCGGAGCCTTTTGGGGATTCATATCAGGATTTCTCAAGGCTAAATTCAATGTGCATGAGGTTGTATCGACAATCATGCTGAACTGGACTGCATATTGGCTTGTGTATGACTGGATTCAGCGTTTTATTGTTGATCCCACCATAGTTGTCAAATCAAAGCCTATAGAGACGGTGCATACCTTGAGAGCGGATTGGATTACTGGACTGACGAAATTCTCAACCCTTAATTACGGTTTTATTATCGCAATAATCGCCTGCTTCGTAATTTGGTTCATATTGGAGAAGACCACTCTTGGGTTTAGGCTGAAAGCCGTAGGATCAAATAGGTTTTGTGCAGAGTATGCCGGCATAAAGGTAAACCGTTCGATAATGATTTCCATGGCTGTTGCAGGCGCGCTTGCCGGTCTTGCCGGATTGACCTACTACTGTGGGTATTCAAACATAATGGAGATGGGCAAGATGCCTAACGAGGGCTTTGATGGTATCGCTGTGGCTCTTTTGGGAAATTGTTCTCCAATTGGTGTGTTCTTCTCTGCTGTGTTCTTCGGTATCCTGAAGATGGGCAGGGGCTCTCTTGCTGCAACAGGAATTCCGACAGAGATCGCTGACACCATCATTGCAACGATAATTTACTTCACGGCGACCAATGTGATCATAGCTAATTTCTGGAACGGTCTTTTCAAGAAGAACTTTGAAAAGAAGGAGGAGGCTCTCATGTTGAGCTTGGAGAGCAAAGGAAGGAAAGGAGAGGACCTTTCTTCTATTTCTCCCGAGGAAAGGAAAGTGCTTTTGAAAGAAGGATCAGCTATGCTAAAGGAAAGGAAAAAGAAAGACAAGGAGGTGAGATAATGGGAGTCTGGTCGGTTATAACAAGTATCATTCCTGCATCGATTGCATATACCATGCCCCTTCTGATGGGGGCCCTTGGAGGTCTTTTTTCGGAACGCAGCGGTGTGACGAACCTTTGTATAGAGGGGCTGATGCTTACCGGATGTTTCGCCTCGGCGACTGTCACATATCTGCTTCAGTCCTCGGGAGCAGTGCCATATAATCTTGCGATAGTCTGTGGCATTATAGCTGCAATGCTTGCTGGTGGGTTGTTGTCCATCCTGCATGCTTTTGCCGCAATCAATCTCAAGAGCAACCAGGTCATATCCGGAACAGCGATCAATATGTTGGCAACAGCCTTGACGCTTTTTCTGGCCCAAACAATAACGGGAAGCGGAAATGTGACCGTTTTGAGAGGCATTGTAAGAAAGAGTGTTCCCGTGTTGTCGCATATCCCTGTGATCGGTCCTTTGTTCTTTTCCAATACCTATTGGACTACATGGATCTGCCTTATAATCTGGGGCGTATCTTATTTCATGCTCTATAAGACAAGCTTCGGACTTAGGCTGAGGGCCTGTGGCGAGCACCCTTCGGCTGTTGCCTCTGCGGGAATAAATGTTCATAAAATGAGGTATATCGGAGTTATCCTTTCCGGTTTGCTTTCCGGCCTAGGTGGAGCCTGTATACTTGCAACATATGCTGGAGAGTATAATTCAACCAGCGGTATAAATGGCCTTGGGTTCTTAGCGATCGCCGCATTGATCTTTGGACAGTGGAAACCTCTGGGAATACTTGGATCCACGTTCTTTTTCGGGCTGTGCATGACTATTGCGAACATGGGACGCGTCATTCCGGTGTTCCAAGGGATTCCAATCGGATATCTTGGATTATTCCCATATGTGGCAACTCTTGTGGCGCTTGTATTCTCAAGTAAAAAAAGTGCCGCACCACTTGCCTCCGGTGAGCCTTTTTAGAAATTTTGGCGGGAACATCGCGGTGCTCCCGCTTTTTTCATATTCTGTGGCCTGATGATGTTTTTTTGTGTAAAATCAAAAGAGGCAGGAAACTGTCGACAATAGTTACGAGGTATGACTTATGAAAATGCTTGATAATTTACAGGAAAGCGCCGCTTATATATTAAATAAGATAGGCGGAATGAAAATCGACATCGCGCTTGTTTTGGGTTCCGGGTTAGGAGATATGGCTGATCAGCTTAAGGATCCGGTCATCATCGATTATCATGATATACCGTATTTCCCGGTTTCAACCGTGCCCGGGCATAAGGGTCGGCTTGTGATAGGACAGCTTGAAGGAAAAAACGTGATTTGCATGCAGGGCCGCTTCCATTATTACGAGGGCTGGAGCATGGAGCAGGTTGTGTATCCTATCAGGACTTTCAAGCTTATGGGAATAAACAATTTGTTCCTTACGAATGCCGCAGGGTGTGTCAATAAGGATTGGAAGCCTGGAGATCTTATGATAATAAACGACCATATCAAGCTGATCGCGGACAGTCCCAACAGGGGAGCAAATATCGATGAGCTTGGTCCCCGGTTCTTTGATATGTGCTCGGCATATGATAAGGATCTTATCGCTTTGGCGAAGGAATGTGCAAAAGATAAGAATATCGATGTTAGGGAAGGAGTGTACATGCTGTTTGCCGGGCCGTCGTTTGAAACACCGGCAGAGGTGCGGTTTGCACGTATTGCCGGAGCCGATGCAGTCGGAATGTCGACCGTCCCGGAGGCCATTGCCGCATCGCATATGAAGATGAGGACGATAGGAATCAGTTGCCTTACAAACATGGCAGCCGGCATCCTTGCCCAGAGCTTGAACCATGAAGAGGTTCTTGAGACGGGAGAAAGGGTCAAGCATACTTTCCAGACCCTTGTCAGGGAGATCATACGCAGATGGTAGGCGAAGCGGAGAGCCTCATAAAAAAATACTGCCTTTCCCCCTTGCATGGGGAAGGCGGATATTTTCGCTTTCTTTCCACTTTTGGGGCAAACAGCGGCTGTATCTATTACCTGATAACTTCCTCAAGCTATTCCAAGGCTCATATCCTTGATAACGATGAGGCTTGGTTCTTCTTGGAGGGAGGGCGTGCCATGCAGATTATTTGCGATCCGGATACAGGAACTCATGAGCAGAGGATTTTGGATGAAGAGCATAGGTTCTCCCTTGTAAGGAAGGGGATGGTGCAGACCACGTTCCTGCTCTCCGGCTCTTATGCCCTCTTTTCCACTGTCATGAGTCCAAGATACAGAGATGAGGATTATCATGAGGTTGCAGATGATATTATCAAACGTTTTCCCATTTTGAAGGAGCATGTGTGATGTACGCGCTTGTCACCGGAGCCTTGAGCACATTGGGCTATGCAATTTCGGAAAAGCTTCATAGCAATGGCTATGCCGTCTATGGGACGGCAAGGGATCCTTTGAAAAAGGATTTTCCTTTCGGTCGGCTTTTTCGTTTCGATTTTAAAAAAGGTGATTACTCTTTTCTTTCCTCTATCGATGAATTGGATCTTTTGGTGAACAATGCAGGGATTTTTACCGAAGGAAGCCAAGAAACCCTTTGTGATGGGGATTTTCAGGCGGTGATCGATGTCAATATCACCGGATTGTTTAAAATGACTCAGACTGTTCTTCCTCTGTTGAAGAAAAGCTCTGGTGCCATTGTGAACATCTCAAGCATCAATGCACTTCATCCAGGATTTGGTTCGACAGCCCATTACGACGGCTCCAAGGGTTTTGTCAGCGCCTATACAAGGAGCCTTGCCATGGAGACGGGCTTGAGGGTCAATGCCGTCGCTCCAGGCCTTATAAAAGCAGAGAGGCTTTTTTCGACCCCTCTTGAGACCATGTATTCACAACATTCGGTCTTTAGTGGTATGGTAGAAGCGGAGGATATTGCCTCCGCTGTGCTGTTTCTTGCTTCAAGCAAGGGGATTTACGGACAGACTCTGGTTGTGGACAACGGGTATTTGCTGAAATGAAAATCCTATGTGTTTCTGATGCGACCGATACATTGATCTATTCCTTGCAGGCGCCGCTACGCTATAAGGATGTGGATTTCGTCATATCCGCAGGAGATCTTCCGCTCCGTTATTATGATTATATCGAGACCATATTGAAAAAAGACGTCTATTATGTCTATGGAAACCATAATCTGGACAACTTTGCGAGGAACGTCCAAAAAAAGACCGATATCTATTCCCTGTCACTGCCAATAGGCGGTGGTACCCTTTTGGAGAACAGGGTGATGAACCTGAAACGCCACAATCTGCTTATCGCCGGTCTTGGTGGATCCATGCTCTACAATTATGGGGACAGCCAATATACGGAGAGCCAGATGAGAAGGAGAATCAGGAAGTTGGTTCCTTTCCTTATCTACAATAAGAAAAAATACGGCAGATATCTCGATATACTTGTAACCCACGCTCCTCCGCGGGGATTGGGAGATGGGGAGGATCTCTGCCACAGGGGATTCGAATGTTTTTTATCATTCATGGACAAGTACAAGCCAAGGTATCTTCTGCATGGACATGTGCATCTTGATGATATGAATGCACCCCGTGAAATCCTATATAACGAGACAAAAGTTGTGAATGTTTATAAAAACCATATTATCGAGGACGAGTTTTTGGGAGGCGGATTATGAGTGCCATGGATTCAACAGCTGAGGATTTTTCCAAAGCAAAATCGCGGGCGAGGATACAGAGCCTCATGGCCCATCTTACCTGGAAGAATTCCGACCTTCTTTCCTTTTATGAGGTGACGAGCATAATCAAGCCGAAAAGCGAGACCTATAAAGGGATGCAATGCATTCCTGTCAACAAGATAATCGGTTCAGAGGGACGTTACCATGATTTCTCCTCTGCCTTCTATCCGAAGAGGGAAATGCTGAGAAACCGCTGGGAAAGCGTTGACAGGGCGCTTGTCAACGATATAATTCTTCCCCCGATTTCCGTATTCTCGCTTGGGGGCTGGTATTTTGTCAGAGACGGTAACCACCGTGTTTCTGTTGCAAAGTCGCAAGGTGTCGAATTCATAGATGCAGAGGTCGTCGAGCTTGACAGCCAGATACCGTTGGAGGAAGGGATGACGATGAAGACTCTCAAACGCAGGGTCGTCAATTATGAGCGCAATCAGTTCATCCAGCAATATAAGCCTTCCTATCTTCCTATGGGCGAGATCGTATTCACAGCTCCCGGATCTTATCCTGAAATGGTGAACCATATACTTGTACATAAGTATTACATCAATCAGGGTAAAAAAGAGGAGATTCCTTTTGAGGATGCTGCCGTATCCTGGTATAAGAACGTATATCGGCCGATCGTGGATGCGATAAGGTGCGAACACATACTATTTCAATTTCCCGGGCAGACCGAGGGCGACCTTTATATGTGGCTTGTACGTTATTGGGATGATATGAAAAGAAATCTGAAAAATAATGATCTGTCTGTAAAAGATGCTGCAACGGCTATGAAAAAGGAAAGCCGGCACAGCATGATCAGAAGATATTTTCAGTTCATTTGGGGAAAATTCTCAAAGAAGTGATTTCACCAGGGAGGCGAAACGTTCAGCTTCCTTTTCCATCTCCTCGCCCGGTCTTCTCGGCATCATATCTCCATCCTTATGGGTATATGGAGGGAAGTCTATGCACTCAAGCCCCATGAGATCGGCCCAGTTCTCAACTGCCTCTATCGCATCCAATGCATCCTTGTAGCTGATGGTGGAGGTGGAGAATGGGTAGAATTTCTTGCCTTTCAGGCTTGATGACTGGAAAAGCGGCCAGGTCCTGTCCAGAAATTCCTTCATTTCCCCAGTGGGCATGCCGAAACGGCTTGGTATGCCGAGCATGATCAAATCCGCGCTCAAAAGCTTCTCGTTTGTAGCCTTCGGCAGTTCCATTATCTCTTCGTAATATTCGTTCACGTCGTTCCTTTCATTGGCAAGCACGTGAAGGTCTGGGTCCTCTATCTTATAGATACGCGCATCGATTCCGTTTTTTGTAAGCTTTTCCTTGAAGGTTTCCGCCATGATGTAAAGATTGCCGGAAATGGAGTGGAAAATAATATTGGCTCTCATCCAGTCCTCCTTTTGGATATTATATTATCAAAACCATGTGTTTTGGATATTTTTTGTATGGAAATATCAGCACCAGGCAGTATATATCCCATCGTTCACAGACAAGAAAACCTTACGTCCGTACAGCTTGCTGAGATTGTATTCCGTCAGTACCTCCTCTTTCTTGCCATCCATTACGATTTTTGAATCCTTCATGAGTATGATACGGTTTATTTCCGGAATGATTTCACTCAGCTCATGTGTCACCATGACTATCGTTCTGTCTTTTGCATATGAGCTGACAAGCTCCCTTAAATCCGCCCTTGATGGGAAATCGAGGGCGGAAGATGCCTCATCAAGAAGCAGAAGAGGAGGATCCGTCATATTCGTTCTCGCCAGCAGCGCTCTTCGTTTCTCTCCGGACGAAAGCACTTTCATCGGCATATCAGCTTTAGCCTGCAACCCGACCTTTCGTATCTGTTCATCCGCTTTGTCCCAATCCGCATCATCCACCTTGTGGTGAAAATCGAACCCGAGGGAAGAATAGAGCGCAGAGCATACGATTTCCCGCACCGTATAGGGAGTATCTAGAAAATTGGCATTCCTCTCGCTGACGACCCCGATAAGCTTTTTCAGCTCGGAAGCGATCCATTTCCTTTCACCAAAAGCCTCGTGGACATATTCATCAAGCGCAAGTGGATATATGCTTCGGGAAAGCACATCGATAAGTGTGGATTTTCCGGCCCCGTTCGGTCCTACGATTGCAATGTGGCCGCCTTTTTCTATTTTAAGGCTTGCATCGGTGAGGATATATTTTCCATCCCTCCTCACAAAGGCATGTTCAAGAGAGAGGATGGTTTTCATCTGGCAGGTTCAATTTATTGAATTCATTATTGAGTTTTGTGGTGCTGGTCAGTGTCAATGCGACAACAAGATCGGTATTCCCACTGTCTATCGATTCTGTGAGATAACGGTAGTCGTTTGTCTTTCTTTTCAGCTCCGGAACGCTTTCATCGATCTTCATCAGGATGAATAGGAGATGGGGCTCCATGTTCTTCATGATCGTATTGAGGATGATATTGTTGTTTGATTGCATTATCAGGTTATGGAATTCGTAGTCGATACGCTTGAATTCATTGCATGCATCCTGGGAAAAGTCTTTTTCCAGCTGACTGACCAGCTGTTCCATCTTTTCGATTTTCTGATATAGATGCTTTACTGTTATACTTCGCTTATCATCTCTGGAAAGGTTTCTTGCCGCAGATACCTCCAGGTTCGTCCTGACTTCCAACAAATCCTGCAGAAGCTTTTTGCTCAGCTTGTATTGGCTGAACATGGAGGCCGAAAGATTCTCCACTATTGCATTCAGGTTATCCGAATTGACAATAGCTTTCTTCCCTTGGCTGACACCTATCAGGCCTTTCGTCTCCAAGGTTTTGAAGGCTTCCCTTATGCATCTTGGAGATACGTTGTATTCTTCTGCAAGTGCATGCTGGCTCGGCAACAGCTCTCCGATTCCATATTCATGGTCAAGTATCTTCTGTTCGAGGCTGTTGGATACCTGTATGGTTTTGTTCTTTGGCTTTTTTCTCAGCACTGTTTGCATATTTACATCCATGGCTATACTTTATAATACTTTGAAAGTATTTACTATGGCCGGAGGCTTTGAATCGGATGCTTTCTCGATTTTGTTTTTGCGCGTAAAACTTTTTTCTAACATCCTGTCCTTTGTGATAGAATCATATATATGAAATACTTTGACAGATTAACAGGTTTCTTTATTGCCGATCCTTCAAAAGATCCGCTGAAAGGATGTGCCGCAACCGATGAGGATGTTCGCATCACGATTCAAAAGTATATACTTTCCGCTTCAGGCTGGAGAGCCGTATTTGCAAAAAGCATGGATGAGGAGGATTTTTCAGGAGAGGTTTCGGATGCCGATCTGGTTATAGCCTCCACCGTCGCCAGAACCTTCATCGAGTATCTTGGTTGTCCGCGGCCCAGGATCCTTGTTGGAATCGACGCCCGTCCCACAGGAGAGGCTCTTTGCGATGTCGTGGTTAGGACGATGATTGCCTTAAATGCGGAGGTGACCCATCTTTTCTTTGCATCCGCTCCAGAGATCATGGCATATTCGAATGCCGGATATGATGGCTTTTTCTATATTTCCGCTTCCCATAACCCGGTTGGACACAACGGCTTCAAATTCGGCTCCAATGGAGGAGTCTATAACAAGGATATCATCGATAAGATAATCCCTGTGTTCAAAAAGAAGATAGAATCTGCTGGCGTTGTGAGAACAGCAATGGAGCTTTCCTGCAAGTGCGATGAGGATATATATTCCGAGACGCTCATGAAGCATGATGATGATAAGCTGAGGGCTTTTGATTATTACAGGCAGTTTGTGCTCAGGATCGCAACAGCACATAAGCTTTTCCGTATTCCATTCGGTATCGTTGCCGAAATGAACGGCTCTGCACGCAGCGCCTCGATCGATATCCCGTATTTAAACAAGATGGGTGCAAAGGTGTGGGCTGTGAACGCTCAGCCGCGGCAGATAGCCCATGCCATTGTTCCTGAAGGTGAGAATCTCGAGCTTTGCAGAAAAACCCTTGAGGAGGTGCATAAGAAGGATCCGAGCTATATCCTCGGCTATGTTCCAGACAATGACGGGGATCGTGGCAATTTTGTTTACTTGGAAAAGAAAACAGGAAAGGCGCAGATCCTGAATGCCCAGAAAGTTTTTGCGTTGGTTGCCACGATCGACATCGCGCATCAGGTGATGGCCGGCGACAAGCGTCCTGCCATAGCGGTAAATGGCCCCACCAGCTCGATGATCGATGAGGTGGCGGAAAAATTCAATGTCAGGGTGTTCCGTTCCGATGTGGGGGAGGCGAATGTCGTCACCCTTGCGCAGAAGCTACGCGATGAAGAAGGTTACCAGGTCCATATCTGCGGCGAGGGTAGCAATGGAGGAAACATCACCCATCCGGCAAAGGTCCGCGATCCGATGAATTCGATCATGAGCATCGCCAAGCTTTATTCCATTCCTGGACTCTATGATTTCCTTTTATCCAAGCTGGGAATAAGTCATACGGATGAGGTTTCGCTTGAGAGCCTGATCGATGCATTGCCCAAATACACCACGACGCCTGCTTTCAGCAAGGATGCGGTGCTGAAAATCAAAAGCAAGGATTTTGACGAGCTCAAACTTGCATATGAAAGCATCTTGGAAAAGGAAGTGGAAGGATATCTTACCGATGGAATCGCATCCTGGCAGGTAAGGCAGATGGAGGGTATTGTGGAGACGGTGGGCTTTGGCCCTGATTTTAGGAGCAGGCCTTCTACCGGCGGCTACAAGGTGGTTTTTAATGATAAGAATGGCAATTTTGTTGCTTATATATGGCTGAGCAAATCCAGGACAGAACCTGTAATGCGAGTGATGGCGGATGTGAAAGGGGACAACGAGGCCCTTCACGACAAGCTCCTTGCTTGGCAGCGTTCCATGGTCATGCGTGCCGATCAGATGATCTGTTCCTGATTATCTTTTTCTAAGCCGGGGGCTGGTTCTCCCGGCTTTTTATGATCTCCGGCAGCATGTTATTGGACATATTTATGATGGATGAGGAGTAAAAAAAAGAAAAATTAGAGAACAAATTTCAATTATATTTAAAAATTAATTTGCATTTTAGAAAAAACCATGCGAAAATCATAATGTTCAAAAGCTGTACTGATTGTTCTTGCATGCAGAATTAGAGCACCCCGTTGATTCGGGACAAGGAGGTTGCCGCTGGTTTCCAGCGGTTTTTTTTGTCACCTTGTGTTGAGTTTGTGTATTTTTATTTTAGCTAGGTTGATTTATGGGGATAATCATGTTAAAGGTTTTGTGAGCGGCTCATATGAAGAAGTATTTCATCCTTTTCATACTCGTTATTTTTCTTTTTGCATCCTGTTCTACAACGGAAGAGATTGTAAAGGATATGCCTGAAACCGTTGAAATCGAGCAGCCGGAGGTGGCTGCGGTAGAGATTCCTGAGAGCATATCCGATGAGGTTGTTGAAGAGGAAACAGAAATCCCGGTCCAGGAAGCTCTCCCTTTGGAGGAAGCTGTTGTCCAAGAGGACGTGGAAACTGTTGTCCAGGAGAATCTGACTGCGCGCGATCTTGTAGACCAGATAAGCGGCTCCATCCTCCTGCCTGATGCACCACAGGACATGATGGTTAAGGATATCCCGATAATCGAGGTGGCCCCGGAGACTTTTGAGGAGACGGAACAAATAAAAGAAGAGGTTATGTCTGGCGATGAGAATGTCGAAGACCTGCCTGTTGTTGAGCAAAGCATACCGCATATCGCAGCACAGGATGTGCTGGAGGAAAAGCTCGATTTCAACTATATAAGGACAATAACGGTCGTAATTTCTATCATTCTTCTTTTTACGATCGCCTCCATAATCCGCAACAGGTTTTTCCAGCCGCTGGCAAAGTCGATAAGCGCGGTTCTGGCGATTCTTTTTACCGCCATACCCATGTTGATCGGTACCATCATCACAGGATGGAACCCGATCTATCTTTTGTTCTTGCTGCTTCTTTCCTGCTATTTTGTTTTCAGATCCAAAGCCAGCAGCATCAATTACCGGTAGTTTTCAAGTTTTGCAAGTGCATCCAGCAGGCCCTTGGAATAGAAGAATTCGTCCAAAGCCATATGGCAGGCACCTTCGATTGCGCCATTGCCTGAGGAAAGTGATTTGAAGATGACGAGGTTGTTCCTGTTTTCAGGTAGTATTGACAGTACGTTCGAATTGAGTTGTGCGTAAAACTCATCGGGGAGAGCTGCATATTCTCCTATAAGCATTACGCTTTCGGCTCCTATGGCCTGTACCGCCATGCCCAGGGCCAATGCCAGCATTTTCAGATTCTCCCTTATGTATTCCAACGCTTTTGGGTCTTGCAGCATGGATTTTGTGTCCAAGTTGATTCCTGTCTTCTCTTTAAACCCATCTTTCAAATATTTGCCGGAAAAAAATGTTTCCAGACATCCGTTTTTCCCGCAACTGCAGGTTTTCCCGTTTGCGATTCTCAAGTGTGCAAAATCTTTTATCTGACGGATTCTTCCATCAAAGAAGGCCGCGCTGATTGCCTCTGAGAGATTGACAAACAGTATGTTGTTCAAAGTGTCGGCGCCATGTCTCAGCTCCGATACCACCTGGGCCTCGAGAGAGGGAACGAATTTGCAGTCGAAAGGAACCGATTCCTGCAAGAATTTCACATCCTCATCGCATGCAATCACACATCCATAAACTTTTATGCCATCGTTTTTGAGGATCCTCTCAAGGCTCATGCGCAGGTTCTCTTCCAGCTCCTCTTTCCCAGATCCTCTTGGAAACCTTTCCAGGCGCAGGATCTTGCCATCCAGATTGCTTGATGCGATAAGGCATCCTGTTGCCCTGATATATAGACCTATGACCCGTCCTCTTTCTGCATTGATCTTAAGCGTGGTGGCAGGGCGTCCTGAATCGGGAAATACCTTATCACCCTCCTTCACAAGGTCCTGTTTGATAAGATTATCGACGATTTCCGAAATGGAAACCTTGTTGATCAGCAGCAGTCTGGAAAGTTCCGCTCTGGTCATAACTTCATGCTCCCTGATTGCAGAAAGCACTTTGAGCCTGTTTATGGCCCTTGCATTGTCAGGTCTAGAAAAATCCATAAGAAAAAGCATAGCAGACTCTCATTTCTTTTTCCACAAAGAGTTGCCGAATTTGTATTTTGTGAATATTTTTCCTTATTGAGAGGTATTATAATGGCAAGCAAGAAATTCAAGACGGAAGTAACCGATCTGTTACAGCTTATTATTCATTCCCTCTATTCAAACAGGGAGATTTTCTTAAGAGAGCTCATTTCAAACGCATCTGACGCGTTGGATAAGCTCAAATATCTGTCAATGGTGGACGGGGAACTGAAGGATTATTCCTTCGATCCGAGGATAGATGTGACCTTCTCTGAAAACGGGGAGAAGACGCTTACGATCAAAGACAATGGAATCGGTATGGATGAGGAGGATTTGAACAACAACCTCGGTACCATCGCTTCCAGCGGAACAAAAAAGTTTCTCGAGAGCCTGAAAGATGAGGATAAGAAAGACAGCAATCTTATCGGACAGTTCGGGGTTGGCTTCTATTCAGCCTTCATGGTGAGTTCAAAAATAGAAGTGGTTTCCAAGAAAGCGGGACAGGCTCAGGCTTACAAATGGGAGAGCGACGGAAAGAGCTCTTATACGATCGAGCCTGCAGAACGTGAAAGCCAAGGCACCACGATCATCCTCCACCTGAACGAGGATGGTGCGATGTATGCAAACCGCTATGAGATTGAGACGCTCATCAAGAAATATTCGGACCATATCGCATATCCGATCTATCTTGAGTATGACCAGACCAATTACGATTATGAGAACAAGGATGAGAAGGGCGATCCGAAGAAGACTGTTGAGCATAAGATAGAGAAGATCAATTCCTCTTCCGCCCTTTGGAGAAGGAACAAGAGCGATCTGAAGGATGAGGATTACAAGCAGTTCTATAAGAACAATTATTATGATAACGAGGATCCTCTTTTCTATCTGCATACGAAAGTGGAGGGTGCTACCGAATACACCACGCTCTTTTATATTCCATCCAAAGCTCCTTTTGATATGAATTACGCCGATTACACCCCTGGTGTGAAGCTTTATGTGAAGAGGGTGTATATCACAGATGATGACAAGACTCTCCTTCCGACATACCTGAGATTTGTCAGAGGCGTGATCGACAGCGAAGACCTGCCTTTGAATGTGTCAAGGGAGATCTTGCAGGAAAATCGTGTAATGACTGCAATCAGGAACGGTTCTGTCAAGAAGCTGTTGTCTGAATTCAAGAAGATAGCTGAGAACAATCCTGAGCTTTATGATAAGTTCATCAGCCAGTACAACCGCCCGCTCAAAGAAGGGCTGTATGGCGATTATGCCAACAGGGAGGCCTTGTTGGAGCTTGTGAGGTACCATAGCTCTGAAAAGGAAGGTTATGTGTCGCTCAAGCAATATAAGGAAGGAATGAAGGAAGGTCAGAAGGCCATCTATTATCTTGCAGGAGGTAAGGAATCGGTCCTCAAATCTTCTCCTCTTATCGAGGCATACAGGAAGAAGGGGTATGAGGTTCTTCTTTTGGATGACGATATAGATGAGATTGTGATTTCAAGCGTCTATGAATACGACAAGATACCCCTTAAGGCGATAAACAAGGCCGGATCCCTTGATGATCTCAAGGAAGAAGGGGAGAAGGAGGGTGAAAAGGACAAGCAACCGGTTGCCGACAAGATCAAGAAGGCTCTTGGCGACAAGGTCAAGGATGTCGTCATCTCTTCCCGCCTTACCGAGACCCCTGCCTGTGTCGTCATAAGCGACGATGCCCCGAGCGTGCAGATGCAGAGGATGCTCCGCCAGATGGGCAACGACAGCCTTCCTGAGGAGAAGCCGATGTTGGAAATCAACCCCGATTCTCCGATCATATCCAAAATCGGAGAGAGCGGGGATGATGAATATGTCTCTCTTGCAAGTTCCGTACTTCTTGACCAAGCACTGCTTCAGGAGGGGCTTATGCCCTCCGATCCTGTGGCTTTTGCCAAGAATCTCACTAGACTGCTTGAGAGATAAAAGGTTATTCTTATCTTACCCTGGGAGATCTTCGGGTCTCCCTTTTTTTTGGAGGCATGATGTTTATTCTATCAACAGTTGTCCCTGAAGAGGAAATCACGCACGTAAAGACACTGCTCGAGAGGATCGCCGATTATTTCGATCCACGCACGATGCTACTGCGTGTGATCATATCCGTCGTCATTTTCATCGTATGCATGGTTCTTACGAAGCTGATCACGAGATTTTTCCGTCGTCTTGCTTCGCATAGCGTGAAATTCACGCCGATGGTGTGCTCGCTTATCAGGAAATGCTCGAACGTGCTTTTATGGATAGTTGGCATAATAGCCATCCTTCAGACCTTCGGTATCAACCTGACACCCGTTATCGCCGGCCTCGGGGTATCCGGTATTGTACTAGGCTTTGCGCTGCAGGAAAGCATAAGCAATTTTTTCAGCGGCTTCCTCATCGCCATCAACAATCCGTTTACAATCGGAGATTATGTTGAAATCGACAGCATAGGAGGCACCGTCACCTCGATGGACCTGATGTGCGTGAACCTTACTGCGCCGGATAACAGGAAGATCGTGCTGAGCAATAAGAACGTTTGGGGCTCCGTAATCGTGAATTATTCCTCCATGGACAGAAGGAGGGAGGATTTCCTTGTTTCCGTCGGATATGGTACGGATCTTGAGAAGGCGAAGAGGGCGATTTCCGAGGTGATAGCCTCGTATCCCGAGGTGCTTGCAGATCCGGCTCCCGTAATCGAGGTGAACAAGCTTTCAGCTTCTTCGATCGATTTTGTCGCAAGACCCTGGGTGCGTCCTGCGGATTTCTGGAGCGTATATTGGAGATTCCAGAAGGATATTGTGGAAAAGTTCCGCAGCGAAGGGATCGAAATTCCGTTCAGCCAGCTTGACGTCAACATCAAGAAGAGCTGATCATTTCTTTTCCAGTCCGATCAAAAAGATTTCAAAACTGTCATCTCTGCTGGCCTTCGGTTTGAAGGCCTTTGCTTTTTTGAAAAGGGTCCGCATTTTTTTCAATATCTCTTCCTGCCCGCCGCCCTGGAAGATTTTTATCACAAGATTTCCGCCGGCCTTAAGCTGCTCTTCTGCCAGCAGTACGACATTTTCAGCGAGGGCTTCGCTCCTTGATGTGTCGACGGTCCTGTTTCCCGTGGTCATGGGCGCGGCATCGCTTATTATCGCATCATACGGCCCCAGGTCCGTCAGTCTTTTTCTTATTTCCCTTGAAAAGGCATCTCCAACGAATGCCGTCACTGTCGGTGGCACCGGATCGAGGTTCAGGGGATTGAGATCGACAGCTACAATACTCCCTTTTCCTTTTATCAGCTCGCGGTGTGTATAAAGCGTCCAGCTTCCAGGCGCCGCCCCTACATCCAATACGCTGTCTCCAGGTTTTATTATCCTATGCGAAGAATTGATTTCTTCCAGCTTATAGACGCTGCGTGCAGGATATCCTTCCTTATGCGCCCTTTGCGTATATGAATCAGCCTTGTCCCTTCTTGAATTTGCCATGGAAAAATAATAGCAGAAAACCGGCAAAAAGAAAGCATCGCCGGCATAAATGGGGTGGGAGAGAGGGCCGACGATGCTTCTGGATACTTTTTTTCACTCGATCAAAGGAGGTGAAAAAACTGTTGCTCTGTTACAAATGAGTATGCAAAAGCCGTACCAAGTATGCTAAAAAGTGTTAAATACATGCTTATTGCCATTATTCATGATAAATTTGTATGTGAAATAATTGCACACATGGAAAAATTTGCACTGTAAAAAATATAGCATTGGATATTTGGTTCAGTCTTTTGCCATGAATTCTGTTTTGAAGGAATTACGATAAAACAAGGCTATTTGATGGCTAAAAAAGAAGCATAATCTTATTTTTTTGCCATAAGATATTCCTTTATTGTTTCCAAAACATCCTGATCCTGCCTGCATGTAATGCCCTTGATGTATTTTCCCTGTAATAAAACCTCATGCTTATGAAATGAACCAATTTCACCTTTTCAAAAAAACGGGCACCCTGCTGAGGTGCCACACATGCTAAAAAAAGGAGGTTGAAAAAAACTGTTTGCTCTGTACTTGAAAATAAGCAAATAGCGTGCCAACTATGGAAAAAGCCTATTTTTATGGTTTTCAACTCTTTTTTCTGCCTTTTGCTATGTGAAATTTTTTCACACTGTAATTTTTTTTCGAACTTGACCCTTGCTCTTTTTACGTATTACCTTGTTTTTTATGAGGGACTCCATAATAAACAGGAAATTCAGCTATTCGTTTCATAATGTCACATTGTTGTTGATAGCCATCAACATTTTTGTCTTCTTTTTATCTTATTATGTTTATCCAAGTCTTGGATTCCGAATGGCGATGAGTCCATTCATGATACTTTCAAGCCACAGCTATTACCAGTTTGTCACATATATGTTTGTCCATGGCGGCCTGATGCATCTTTTTTCAAATATGCTGGGGCTTTTCATATTCGGCACAATAGTTGAAAAGTATATTGGGAGCAAGGAATTCCTGCTTTATTATTTTGTCACAGGAATTCTGTCCTCTGTACTGACATTCTTCTACTATTATTTCACCGGTCAGTATTTTTATTTCCTTATGGGGGCATCGGGAGCCGTATATGCGGTAATGTTTCTTTTTGCGGTGTTCTTCCCTAATTCTGTCGTATATGTGATGGGCCTTCTTCCTGTGAAGGCTTATGTGCTTGTCATCGTATATTTCCTAATCGAGTTCTTCCTGCAGTTCTCCTATGACGGCATAGCCCACATAACCCATCTTTTCGGGCTTGTGGTGGGCCTTTTATATGTCGTGGTGAGGATGAACATAAATCCGTTCAGAAGGATACGTTAGCGGGCAAGCAGGATCGCCTCCGGTCCGCGTGTGTTGATATAACCCTCGACCTTTATGGGTGCATCCCTTCTGTCAGAAATCTCTCCGTCCATAAGGACATCCCATTTCCCGTCAAGCTGCAGGCGCTGCATTTCCTTTTCTTGGGTGTATATCAGCTGGATCTCTTTGTATTTCTCATCCCCCTTGTTGTCGAGACGGATCTTGACGGTATGCTTCCCGATTATCTTGAATTCAAGAAGCCGGTTTTTTGCTCCCGAGCTTTTGTCTGTCAATGCGGGGATGCTTTTTCTCAACCGTATGAGCCCCTTGTAATATTCAACAAGCGAATGAGCCTCCTTTGTCCTTATCCAATCAAAGCGGTTTATGAAAAGAGGGGAGCAGTAGGAGTTTTTCACCCCTGCTTTCGTCCTTGCCATTTCCTCTCCCGAGAGCATGAAAGGTCGACCTTGCATGGTAAAGTACATGGCTGCGGCGAGTCGGTTTGCTTCCAATACCTGGGGGCTGAGCTTGAGGAACTCCTCATTTTCATCCATCGTCAGCACAAGCTTGTCCCAAAGCGTCCAATCATCATGGCTTGAAAGATATGTGATGGTTTGGCTGGGGGATTTTGTGCTGAAATGCCAATCTCCAGGATTCCAGCCGAGTACGGCGTGTTTTATTAGGTTCATATCAACAGTCCCGCCATTTGCAAATCCAAGTGAGGAAGCATCGAAATTGCTGCCCTTCACCAAATCACGTGTGGAGTCGCAGAAAGCTCCTATGTTCTTATCCAGCAAAGCCAACGCGTTTTTGTCTGCAAGCTGATAACCCGCCTTCACCGCAGTCCCTCCCGCGGCCCAGGGCTCGCCGTATATCAGCTTTTCACCCTTCCCATATTTTTGGTCGAGCTTCTCGCGTATATCGTTCATCAGCCCAGTGTCGATTAATCCCATCAGATCGAATCTGAATCCGTCGATATGGTATTCCTCCGCCCAATAGATTATCGAATCCAAAATGTATCGGTGCACCATCGGCCGCTCTGATGCGATATCGTTCCCGCATCCGGAGCCGTTGCTGGAGCTTCCGTCTGCGTTCTGCCTGTAAAAATACCAGGGCTCTGTTCTGAACAGGCAGGAATCGAGATGGTAGGTATGGTTGTATACGACATCCATTACGACGCGCAGCCCCGCCTCATGCATGGCCTTCACCATCATCTTGAGCTCTCTGATGCGCACTTCCCCATGCTCCGGATCCGTGGAGTAGGATCCCTCGGGCACGTTGTAATTCTGGGGATCGTAACCCCAGTTGAATTTCTGGTCCGAGCCCATTTCATCTATGGAGCCGAAGTCGAATATCGGCATCAGCTGCACATGTGTCACACCTAATTCAGCTATATAATCAAGTCCGGTCCTGTATTGCTTATCGAACAGAAGGCGGGTTCCACGCTCTGCAAGGCCCAGATATTTTCCCCTGTGCTCTGCAGAGATCCCGCTGAAACGCTGGAAAGTGAAGTCTTTCACATGAACTTCATAGATTATGTCTTCCTTCTGCCTCTTTGGGGCCTTGTCATTTTCCCAACCTTCAGGATCGGTGCTTTTGAGATTGATAACCATGCTTCTAAGCCCGTTTGCGCCACAGCTTCTTGCATATGGATCGGCGCTTTCATAGCTTCTGCCATTGGTTGTTATGAGATAGTCGTAGTACTTTCCGTTCAGATTCTCTTCAAATACTGTCTCAAAATGTCCATCCTGGTATTTTTCGAGATATCTATCCATATATGAGGGCAGAAACAGCCCATCTTCGTAAAGCCTTATGAGCACGCTTGATGCACTCGGAGCCCATAGGCGGAATATTGTTTTTTCTTCAGCAAGCTCGAATCCGAGCTTTCCTTCGTAGTAAGGAAAATTATCGAACTTGCCGCTATCGTCCTGGGACATTCTTTTTTCCCCCGTCCTGATGTTACAGGAACAATCTTACAGTAATCGCTTCTGGCAAACAAGGATTAAACCCAGTTTAACACCAAATAGGGCACTCACTCAATCAAGGCCATATTCCCTTCTTAAATCCGCATATCCTTTCTTTATGACGTCATAGATGAGCTTTATTTTCCGATCATGGTGGATGAATGCGCTCTTCATGGCGTTGATGGTTATCTTCTCTATGTCTTTGAAATCCAATCCGTATTCACGCACCGCTATCTCGAATTCCTTTGTAAGGGTGGTATCGCTCATCAGCCTGTTGTCGGAGCAAAGGAATACACGGAAGCTGTTTTTGAAAAATAATGGGAATGGATGGTCTTTGAGGGATTCCACAGCTCCTGTTCCCACATTGGAGCTGAGACAGAACTCCATCGGGATTCTCCTGTCTTGGATGAAATGAGACAGGCTTCCCATCTTCTTTACCGCCATCCCCTCTGTCACCATGTCTTCCACAAGTCTTACTCCATGCCCGATCCTGTGGGCTCCGCATATCTGTATGGCCTGCCATATCGATTCGATACCAAAGGCTTCTCCTGCATGGATTGTTATGTTGAAGTTTTTGCTTCTGATGTATTGGAAGGCTTCTATATGCTTTTTGGGGGGATGCCCGTATTCGTCTCCTGCGATATCGAATCCCACAACACCTTTTTCCCTGAATGCCACAGCAAGCTCCGCTATCTCCAATGTGCTTTCCGGCTTCTCATGCCTCATGGCGCATAATATCAATCCGAATTGTATCCCGTTTTCGCGGCCACCTATGTCAAGTCCCTTCAAAACGGCTGTAACAACCTCTTCCAGATTGAGACCTCTTTGCATGTGGAGGGCAGGTGCGAACCGTATTTCTGCATATACAACATTTTCTGCCGCAAGATCCTCCATGGCTTCTTTCGCAACCCTGGTCAAGGCTTCTTTTGTCTGCATGACCGCGGTTGTGATGCCGAATGTCTCAAGGTAGAGGGATAGGGATTTCTGCCTGCATCCACGTGAAAACCATTGTCTAAGATCTTCCGGGTTTTTTTCAGGCAGGCTGATGTCATATTTTTCTGCAAGCTCAATAATCGTTTTAGGACGCAATCCCCCGTCCAGATGGTCGTGCAATTCCACCTTGGGGCATCGCCTGATCATATCATGTGTAATCATGTATACATTATAGCTGGAAAAGACACTCGGAAAAAGTGTAAGTTTTACCAAGGCCCGTGAGTTGCCGCTTTGTATGTTGGTTTTATCCCTTCCATAAAAACCCTGAAGTTTCAAAAATTTTAAGAACCTATATCTTAAATTCTATGAAAATAAAGAGTTATTCAGTAGAAAAATCGTACTTTTTGTTACTTTTAATATTTACATAAAAACGATAAAGTATTATTGGTAAGAGTGTAAGGAGACAAAAATTATGGCTAAGACCACTGAATCACTGAACAAGAAGCTGCTTGCAGCAGCAATCAGCGCCACAAAGGCACGCGATATCAAAGACCTCATCGATGCCGGAGCTGATGTAAACGCACATAACGAATGGGGCCTCACTCCTGTGATGCTCGCAGCACAGTATAATCACTCAGTTGCTGTTCTTAACGCACTCATCCAGGCTGGCGCTGATATCCACGAAGCAGAGCCCAAGTACCGCTCCAATTCCCTCCATCTTGCAGCCAACAGCTCCAAGAACCCGAAGGTTATCGAGGCTCTTCTTGCCGCTGGTGCCAATATCGATGCAAGGAACTACCTTGGCGAGACGGCTCTCATCATGGCTGTCAACAGCAATCCAGAGACAAAGATGACCACCCAGCTCATCAAGAGCGGCGCGGATGTCAATGCTTGCGACTATCAGGGGCATTCTGTTCTTGATTATGCCCGCAACGCAAAGAGGACATATGTCATCAACCTGCTCAAGGAGCATGGTGCCAACTGAGAGGGCCAAGTATTTATGAAGGTGCCAAGGACGGATTACCGTCGGGAGGCACCTTTTTTTTGCCCAAAAAGCCGTTGCCTGCTGTGGCAACGGCCTTTTCCTTTTATCCGTTTTATTTTATACGGCTATGGTTTTTCTGGAATTCGATGTGAGATACTGCCAAATGACCGGCAGGACGATCAATATCAATCCGGCTATGTCGGTGATTGTTCCAGGGAAGATGAGCGCGAGACCTCCGATTGCGAGCAGAATGCGTAAAAGAGGATGAATCTGTTTCATCAGATATCCGTTCAATGCTGCAGCGACTCCGAATATTCCTATCAATGAGGTGATGCAGATCTGTACAACGCTCAGCGGACTGGAAACATTTATGAAAAGCATCTGAGGGCTCAGCGCGAAGACATATGGAACGACAAATGCGGCAATTGCCAGCTTGGTTGCTGCAAAACCTGTTTTCATCGGGTTCGATTTCGCAATCGCCGCCCCTGCATATGCAGCCAGAGCCACAGGCGGGGTTATATCCGCGACAATTCCGTAATAGAACACAAAAAAATGTGCGGCCATCTTTGTCACTCCAAGGGATGGATCCATGAGTATGGGTGCGCATGTTGCAGCCATGATGCAGTAGTTTGCGGTAGTGGGTACCCCCATTCCTAGGACTATGCAGCATAGCATCGTCAAAACAAGTGCCACAATCACATATCCTCCTGACAGGGCGACGATGGCTCCAAGAAGTTTTGAGGCCAAGCCTGTCACTGTGATGCAGCCTGAGATGACACCGGCGATTCCGCATGCAACGACGACTGTGATGGAACCTTTTGCACCGCTTTCAAGGGCATCCATGAAACGGGAGAAGGTGAGCCTCTGCTTTTTATTTATTATTCCTACAACGATTGCCACGATTATCGATATGGTTGCGCTGTAGGCCATCGTAAACGTATTGGAGGATACAAGATAGACCAATGTGATTATTGGAAGAAGAAGATAAAGATCCTTCACAAGCTCCTTTACTTTCGGAAGCTCCTCCTTAGGGATTCCTTTAATTCCCATTTTTTTTGCTTCGAGGTGTACTGCGATGTAGATTCCGGTGAAGTAGAGAACTGCAGGAAGAATGGCCCTCATTGCTATCTTCGCATATGGTTCTCCTGTGAATTCCGCCATCAAAAATGCCGCAGCTCCCATTATCGGGGGCATGATCTGTCCTCCTGTCGAGGCCGCGGCTTCGACTGCTGCTGCGAATTCCGGCTTGTAGCCCATCTTTTTCATCATCGGAATCGTGACAGAGCCAGACCCGACTGTGTTTGCAACCGACGAGCCGGATGCCATGCCCTCCAAAGCGCTGGCCACAACTGCAACTTTTGCCGGTCCTCCGGTAAAACGTCCTACCGCTCGGTTTGCAAAACGTATGAAGAAATCCGCAACTCCTGTTTTTTCCAAAAAGGCTCCGAAAATTATGAAGATTGCAATGAATTTGACGCAGACCTGCACCGGAGCGGAAAAAATACCGTTGGTGGTATAAAACAGTGTTCTGATCACCTGTTGGATGTTAAGTCCCTGAGAGAACGTATATATCAGAAGGATGCCTGCCACACAGAGTATGGGCAGACCTACGCAGCGCCGGCACAGCTCGATCAATGCGATTATCGCAATCACTCCTACGACCATGAAAAGCGGCTGCTGCATTATGCGTGCGGAAAGCCTTATGACGGTCATTGCGTTCGCCGCATAAAAGAAGTATGCTCCAGGCCCGGCGATAAGGAGTATGTAGTCGTACCACGGCATGTGATTGACCCTTACATGCCCTTTTTTGGCAGGGAAGGTGAGGAACCCCAAAAAGAGTATCATTCCAACGAATACCGAAAGCCTGATTTCAGGAAGTGTTGTTAAGAATATTGCATCAATTATGCAATAGAATGCGAATACGGCCATCAATATCCGTATCAGGGTTCGTGGAACACCTTCCCATATCCTGGTGTTTGATTCCCTGTCATATTTCCGCATGACCGCTTCAACATCTTGTGCCGATCCGCAGTCGACATCCGCGATCATTTCTTCAGGATTGTGCTGATGCTTTGAAAACTTATGTTCTTTGTTCAAAATCGGAGCTTCTCCTATGTTGAATAAAAAAATTGACTCTATATTGATAGGACGAAACTGCGGCAGGATTTTGCCGCAGCTTCATATCCAGGACCTCTTTGATTATTTGACAGGAACCGTGATTCCTTTTTCCGCAAAATATTTTGCCGCACCCGGATGGTACGGAATATTTGTGATGGAAGAGGCGAAATTGAGATCCAGCTCATTGCCCTTGTCATGGCTGGCTGCAATGGCATCCTTGTTTTCGAAGATGGTGGAAACGAAATTATAAACATCGTCTTGTGAAACATCATCGCGGGCGATCACCACTGCAAGGACTGCAACAGTCTGGCAATCTTCATCAGTTCCGTATACGGATGCATCGATGGTGTAGGGGCTGTAATACGGTGAAGATTCAATTAAGGCATCGATGTGCTCCTGGTCTATGCTTACAAGATGGACATCCTGTGTGCTTGCAAGTGTTGAGACCGCTACAGTCGGAGCTCCTGCCACGACGAATGCGGCATCGATCTTTCCATCCTGAAGGGAGTCTACACTGTCTCCGAAGCTTTGGTATGTCGGTTTGATATCATTTTCTGTAAGTCCGTAGGCTTTAAGGCAGTCGATTGCATTATAATACACCCCTGATCCTGCAGAACCGATTGATACGGTCTTTCCCTTTAGATCCCCTACAGTCTTGATATTCGGATCCAAGGTCACGATCTGCACCTGCTCCATGTAGAGCGCGGCTACAGTTGAGAAGTTGTTCACAGGAAAATCTTCGAAGAGATTGATTCCTTCGTATGCATAGCTCATCACATCGGACTGTACAAATCCAAGCTGGTAGAAGTTCATATCTAGCTGCTCGATATTATCCTGGGAACCACCGCTTGTTACGGCTGTGATCCTTGTCGGTGTGGAACTGGTCACCCTCTGTGCCAGAACATTTCCAAAGCCGTAATAGGTTCCCTGATCCCCGCCTGTTCCAAACTTGAGCTCTACGCTTTTTGCCGGAGCGCTTTCTGTCTTTGTCTCAGTTGTCGAAGCTGTTGTGGCAGCTGTGGCGGTATTGCTGTCATTGTTCTTGGCACATCCGGAAAGCAAAAGTACGATGATGAGAACCGGCATCATGAGTTTTAAGGCCTTTTTCATGTTTACCCCTTTGATCTGGAGCCGGACCCTTGTGATTTAGATAATTGCATCTCCCATGCGGTCGTCTAAAGTCCGGCCTATGGTTTAGTTTTTCTATAGATAAGGGCTAAATGTCAATAGGTCTGAATAAATATGCATATTATTTTCAAAAAAATCGCATAAAAAATCTGCTAAATGGTATGTTTATACCGGTCTTACATATTCGCAGAACCGGTTATGACCACTTCAAGACTTGTCAGAGCTTGCTGGGCAAAGAGGATTTTCCCACTTTCTTTTTCCTGCTGTAACATGGATGTCCGGCCTGTTGTTTTTTCCTGTGCCTCTTCTTGGTAAGGCTCGGTTTCACCTGTCTCCAGGTTTTGTTCATACGTTTCCTCTTCTGCCTTTATGGATCCGCCATTATCCATACCTTTGATGGCATATAAGAAATCCTCGGTGAAATCCCTTCCCGATTCTGCTTTATTATTTTCATTGCCAGTGTTTTCCTGTGCAAAGAAATCTTCTTCCGTTTTGTTATTTTCCGTCTTTGCACATGAGGTTATTGTTGAGGATAAGCAAATGGCTAAAACGAGAAAAGCATAAGACTTTCCCATAAATGTTCCTTTGTCTAAAAGTAAGGTTTTTCATCTTAAAGTCAAGTTTCAGAAACGGAAATCCTTTTTATTTTGGGATGAAGGGGTATAAAAAATCCTTCCCGTAATCCGGAAAGGATCATTATCAAAATGAGCATGCGAAGATCAGAGATACTTTTCGACTATGGCATCGTCCATCTTCTTCTGTTCCTTTGCTATCTCCTGTCTTATCTGTTTTCCAAGCCCTTCGATGGAGTAGCTTGTGGTTTCCCCTGTGCCTCTGAGCTTTACTTCCACGTTGCCGTCTTTCAGGCTTCTGTTGCCCAAGGTGATTCTGATAGGAATTCCGATGAGGTCGGCATCGGCGAATTTGACGCCTGCCGATTCCTTCCTATCTTCATACAAAACCTCGATGCCTTCGCTTTGGAGCTCCTCATAAATCCCGTCCGCAATGCTGTTGTCCTTCAGGAGAGATACCAGATGTACCTGGTAAGGAGCTACCGCGATTGGAAGTTTGAGACCGTTCTCATCATTATACTCTTCCGCAAGACAGGCGAGAAGACGTCCGATACCTATTCCATAGCATCCCATGATGACTGGCTTCTGCTTGCCGTCTTCATCCTGGAAATAACAATTCATCGCTTCACTGTATTTCGTTCCAAGCTGGAAGATGTTTCCTATCTCGACACCTTTCGAGGATTCGAGGGGGGCTCCGCAATGTGGGCATTTGTATCCGCTTTTCGCACTTGCTATGTCTGCGACGGTTCCCTGGAAATCCCTGCCAAAATTGGTGTTGAGGAAATGGTATCCTGCTTCATTGGCTCCCGCTACAAGATTATTGGATTTTGCAACGCTGTCGTCCACAATGCAGATGAAATTTCCCTTTGCTCCGATCGGGGAGGCAAATCCAGGCACCATGCCGCAGGCTGTTATTTCCTCTTCGTGCGCAGGCCTCAGCTCGTTTGCCCTAGCCGCATGCTGAAGCTTGTTCTCTTCGACTTCCATATCTCCCCGGATGAGAGCGACGATGAGCTTGTCCTCTTCTTCTCCTGTCTTGTCGCTGATGAAGCTGCCGACCATGAATACAGCCTTGCATGTCTTTTCCGGTTGTATGTTCAGATATGAAGCAAGGCTCTCTATAGTCTTAGCCTCTGGAGTTTCTACCTTCTCGATCTCCTTCATGTCCTCTGGGTAATAGTCCTTCTTGAAGGCTGCAACCTGCTTGTTTGCCGTATAACCGCATTTTTTGCAGGTGATGATCGTATCCTCGCCTATCGGGGAGAGGTACATGTATTCGTGTGCGATCTTTCCGCCCATCATGCCTGAATCGGAGGCTACTGAGATGCAGGGAAGTCCGCAGCGGGAAAATATCCTGAAGTAAGCGTTGTAATGCTCGTTGTAAATCTTCTCAAGCCCGGCCTGGTCACGATCGAAGGAGTAGGAATCCTTCATTGTGAATTCCCTTACCCTTATCAGTCCAGCCCTGGGACGCGGATCGTCGCGGAACTTTGTCTGGATCTGGTATACTGTCAGCGGAAGTCTCTTATATGAGTCTATTTCGCCTCTTGCGATATCAGTAACAGCTTCCTCATGGGTCATTGCAAGAACCATGTCCCTTCCGACACGGTCTTTGAATCTGGCCATTTCCTTATCTATGGAATAGTACCTTCCTGTTTCCTTCCAGATGTCGGCAGGGTTTACAAGCGGCATGAGTATCTCCTGTCCGCCTATCCTGTTCATCTCCTGTCTGACTATCTCCTGTATCTTGGTGATGCTTCTGAATCCCAAGGGCAGAAGGGAGAATATTCCTGCTCCCATTTGCTTTATATATCCTGCTCTGAGCAGATATTCATACCCTTTGCAATCCGCACCTGCCGGGGCCTCCCTCAGTGTGCGTGAAAACATACTGGACATTCTCATTTTTCTTTTCTCCAACTTATGAGAATTAAATCACAAATACCTTTTCTTCTCAACTGCAGCCAGGTATGTTAGAATACCATAGATATGGAAAAGGAAGAATTGAAACGCCTTGTCGCCGTATTCATGAAACGTGTTTACGATCGCGGCCTCACCACCAGCACCGGGGGAAATATTTCCGTAAGATTTGATGATGTGATGCTGATAACCCCGTCCGGGCTTGATAAGGCCTCATTGAGGGTGTCGGATATCGCGGAGGTGGATATCAAAACAGGAAAGAACCTGACTATGCATCTTAAATTAAGTATTGAAAGCCTTATGCATAGGATGATATATCTCAAGAGGGAGGATATAGGGGCGGTGGTGCATTGCCATCCGGTTTTCTCCTGTCTTTTTTCATCAGCAGAGGAGAAGATCCGTACCGATTTGATAACCGAGAGCTATTATCTTCTTAACACCGTGGAAAAGATTCCCTATGCCCTGATGGGGACCTCCGCTCTTGCCGAGGCTGTTTCCGAGCATATGCGCACCTCGGATGCGGCGTTGTTGGAAAATCATGGTGCGATTGCGGTTGGAAAGACACTTCTGAACGCCTTTGACCGTATTGAATGTTTGGAGCAGGCTGCGAAGATGACCGTGTTTTCCAAGGGCCTGACAATAAAAGCAATGGATTATCCTAAGCTTTTGGAAATAGATGGAATGAAAAAATAGGAGGTTATTGCGTGGATGATAAGACACTGGGCATGTTGAAGAAACATGCGCTTGATGCCAGAAAGGAGACGATAAGATGCATCGCCTCTTTTGGAAGCGGGCATATCGGGGGCTCCATGTCGATCATAGAGCTTCTCACTTATCTTTATTACGGTGGTATGAATATCGATCCTTCCAATCCCTTGTGGCCGGAGAGGGACCGTCTGGTGATCAGCAAAGGCCATAGCGGACCCGCTCTTTATGCGATGCTTGCCAAAAAAGGATTTTTCGATCCTCAAATGCTGACAACCCTTAACAGGGGAGGAACAAAGCTCCCAAGCCATGTGGATATGACAAAGACTCCCGGCGTTGATTTCACAGCAGGCTCTCTCGGCCAGGGAATCAGCGCGGCTGTTGGAATAGCATTGGGCCAGAAGATTAAAAAGATTGATGCTTGGACCTATGCCGTAGTCGGAGACGGAGAAAGCCAGGAGGGCGAGGTTTGGGAAGCGGCGGAAACTGCAGGGGCATGGAAGCTGGACAATCTGATTGCTTTTACGGATCTGAACGGCCAGCAGCTCGATGGTTACACCGAGGACATAATACCCATGCACCATCTCAAACAAAGGTATGAGACCTTCGGCTGGGATGCCTATGAGATAGACGGCCACGATTTCAAACAGATTGAGCAGGCTATAAGGGCTGCGAAGGATGTCAAGGGAAAGCCCCACATGATTATAATGCACACCCAGAAAAGCCGCGGCTATATTCCGGGCGAGGGAATAAAGGCCAATCACAGCATGCCGATCGACAGTGCGAAAGCAGCTGAGGCTATCAAGGCTTTGGAAGAGAGGGAGGAGGCAAAATGAAGGATGCAAGATGTTTCAGCCATTATAAGGAAGCACTCATAGGTTCGATCGTTGATCTGGCACGGGAGCATGAGGATATCGTCTTTCTTGATGCCGATCTTTCCTCCTGCATAGGTTCCACCTCGTTTGAGAAGGAGTTCCCAAACAGGTTTTTCAACTGCGGCATAGCCGAGGCCAACATGGCTGCGGTCGCAGGAGGACTATCTTCCGTCGGCCTCACTCCTTTCATCCATAGCTTCGGCTGTTTTTCTTCCCGTCGTGCATATGACCAGCTTTTTCTGTCTGTGGGCTATGCCCATAGGACTGTGCATGTAATCGGAAGCGATCCGGGAATCACAGCACAATACAACGGCGGTACGCATATGCCGTTTGAAGATATAGCGTTGTTCAGGCAGATCCCAGGCTTCGTTATTGTGGAGCCTTCCGACGGACAATCACTTTATTCACTTGTCCAGCAGATTTACAGCAATGGAAAGAGCTCTTATATAAGGACTCCCAGAAAGGGAATAAATTTCCGTTATTCACCCGATGATGAAATAACGCTTGGAAAGGGCATCGTGCTTATGGAAGGCGGTGATGCGGCTATAATCGCAACGGGTGCGATCATGGTGGATAACGCATTGAAGGCTGCGGAAGCCTTGAAGAAGGATGGCATACATGTGACTGTCGTGGATCTGCATACGATCCGTCCTCTTGATGAAGAGCTTATTCTGGATGTCGCAAAAAAGACAGGGCGCGTCGTTGTCTGCGAGAATGGCAGGTATGCAGGTGGGACAGGGGAGATGATTGCAGGTCTTCTCGCTCAGAGGTGTCCTGTCCGCATGGCCTTCATGAATGTCGGAGAGCGCTTTGGAGAGGTCGGTCCCCTGGATTATCTGAAGAACGCATTCGGCTTTACTCCAGAGATTCTTGCAGATAAGGTCAAGGGACTTCTTGCATGAAGATTCAGCTTGAAACGATTCCTGTATGGGATGGGGTGAAAAGCGGGGATGAGTGCTTCATCTGCTCTTTGATGAAAGAGGCGGAGGAGGATGGTGTCAGATATTATCTGTCCTCTGCGATAATGACTCCCGAGGTGAGGGTGACGACAAACGAAAACGGCTTCTGCTTCAAGCATTTCTCGATGCTGGCGGAAGCCAACAAGGCCCAGAGCCTTGGGTTGGTCATGGATACCTATTACCAGCAGAATTCCGGAATCTTCGATCCTCTTTTGGACAGGGTTTCCTCTTCATCTTCCCCTAGAAAGGCACAGAAGCTTTTTTCCTCTTTTTTTGACAGCTACCATGAAAGGGAAAACGGATGCCTGATCTGTTCGAGAATGAAGGACCGCTTGGATAGATACACCTTCACTGTTGCATCCCTTTACGGAGAGGATCCTGAATTCAGGCAGGCCCTTGAAAAGAGCAAAGGCTTTTGCATTCACCATAGCGAAGCCCTTTTCAAGATGGCTCCTGAAGCCCTCTCTTCGGAAATGCTCCTGAGTTTTTATAAAACTCTTGCAACTCTTTTGAAGACAAATCTTGAGCGCGTGCGTCAGGATGACTGGTGGCTTACTCAAAAGTATAAGAGCGAGAACAGGGATAAGCCTTGGAACGGATGCGAGGATGCCGCAAAACGCGCGGTGTATAAGTTCACGGGGCAGGCAAGGGTTCTGGATCCTGTAAAAAAGTGAGCTTAAAGAGGTTTCCGTATTCTCGTAAGATAGCAAGTATAATATCCTAATGAATATGAAACATTACCATCGGACAGGAGAAGGCTATGTTTGAAATCGACAATCGGATTTATGATCGTTCCGGGATGGCCAGAGCCCTTGTGGATATGCTTGAGCCGACAAGAAATTTCTTCGTTGGAAAACGGTCTGGATTTTCTTTCGGGTCTTTCAGCGCCCAGTATTCACCTCAGGCGACCTTCTTGGAGGGCTGGAGCCGTATACTCTGGGGTGTTGGGCCGTTTTTGGCAGGAGGCTTCGATTGGGAGCATATCGGGGAATTTCTGGAAGGTCTTAAGACAGGCCCGGATAAGGATGATGGATATTTTTGGGGAGAACCTAAGGATTGGGATCAGCGGTTTGTTGAGATGGCGGCGATAGCATTCTCATTCATACTCTGCAGGGAACGCACCTGGGATATGCTTGATGAACGTGAGCGCAAGAACATGTACGAGTGGCTGGATCACATCAACAACAGGAATTTCTGTCAGAACAACTGGGTTTGCTTCCGTGTGATGGTGAATCTTGCTTTCGAATATCTTGGTCTTCCGTTCAGGGAAGATCTGATCAGACAGGATATGGACCTTGTCGACAGTTTTTATTCTTCAGACGGCTGGTACAGGGATGTCGTACCGTATGATATGTATAATCCTTGGGCCATACAGTACTATACCCTGATTTACTATAAGTTGAGAAAGGATAAGGGTAGGCAGAGGTGTGAGAGGATAAGGGAACGTACTCTTCTTTTTGCCAAGCAGTATGCCTGCTTTTTCAACGAATCTGGCGGATGTGTTCCCTATGGCAGAAGCCTGACATACCGTTTTGCACAGGCAGGTTATTTCTCTGCTGCCGCGTATGCCGGTATCGAGGTGCTTCCATGGGGCGCGATGAAGAGAATTGTCCTAGGCAACCTCCGGTGGTGGCTGTCCCAGCCCATTTTCGACAATGCTGGGATACTCACGGTCGGTTACAGATACCAAACGAACATAATGGCCGATCAGTACAACTCTCCGGGATCCCCTTATTGGGCTTTTAAGATTTTCCTCGTATTGGCACTTGGAGAGGAGCATCCATTCTGGACCAGCGAAGAGCGGTCGTTGAATAACAGCAAGAGCACATGTCTTCCTGTCCTTTCCGGTATTCTTGTCCATACGGACGATGATGATGTCGTTTTCTTGAACAATGGACAGAATCCGACTTCCAGATCCTGCCAGCTGGTGGACAAGTATGCAAAATTCGCCTACAGCATCCATTCGGGGTTCACGACGACCGTCGGAGGGCACGATCTGCAGAACCAGGGAGGGGACAATACCCTGATGTTCAGTGAAGTCGGAGAAGACTATTTCCGTCCCAAGGATGTGACTTTAAAGAAGTGGTGCAGGCCGGATATGCTGAAAAACACCTGGCGCCCGTTTAAGGATGTGGATGTCACAACATGGATGATTCCTGCAGGGGATTGGCATGTGAGGATCCACCGTATAGATTCTCCCAGAAAGCTTGATTGTGTGGAGGGCGGTTTCGCAATAAGAAAATATGAGGGAAATGGGCCGGAATGCGAGCCTGAGGTATTTGGGGATATGTCGATATCCTATCCATGGGGGTATTCAGCGATATTCTCAATAACAGAGGGTAGGAAAGGCTTTATCCATGCTCCAATGTCAAATACGAATCTCATGTATCCTTCCGTATTTGTTCCCGCCTTGCGTTGTCAGGTGGAAAAAGGTACGACTTATATTGCTGCGGTGGTGGGATCGGGAAATGATCCTGAAATGTTGTCATCCGCACCGAAGGTGGTCATGGGAGAGGCAAATGATTCGGTTATTATAAACGGAAAGGTTTTCAAGCTTTTCTGATAATGATTCAGGCCGCAAAAGCGGCCTGTTTCAATCGTTTTTTTCTTCAGTCTTTTCCTTGCGTTTCCTTACTTTGAACAAAAGAGCTTCATCCTTGTCGTCCTTGATGAGGCAACGCTTAAGAACCTTCTCTTCGAATCCTGTATTGAAAAACAGATGCATATAATCGACAAACTCGGTTTCAAACCTGTATATGAGTATGTAGTCCTTCTCGCTCAGCAGGCTGAAAGCCAAAGTGAGCGCACTGTTCCGGGTTTCATGAAAATTTCTTGCCTTCTCTTTTCCCAGAGCGGATATGTAGTCTTTTGATAAGAAAAGCGCGAGAGCAATATTTTCATTTCTATCCCATACGAGCAGGTCCGCACCATCGACTGCGACATCGACAAACCATTCCTTTCCGAAAAAGGTTGTCAGATATATTGCCATGCGCGATGCCAGGGTTTCCTTTTTTGTCTTTTTTAAAAAGAGTTTTCTGTCATATTTGAAGAGGAGCTTCAAAGCTTTTTTGAAGCTGGAATAGGTGTCGATGTTCTCTTCCCGCTCAACTTTTCTCATAACCTCAGTCCTCGTATCCGATTTTGACAGACATGCTGCTTACACATTTTATTGTCTGAAAAATCGAACAACATTCTGTTGCTTTGGTTACAGCTTCCTCGAAGGCTTTCTTATTGCTTACACCTTTTGCTTCTATTTCGATGACCGTCTCCTCCAAAGTGGTGGGAACCTCACTGCGCTTTCTGCCTTTGACTGTCACATCTGCGCTTTCATATACCACGCCCTCGGGAATAAAATCCTCCACGGTGGAGAAGAAGCAGCCTGAAAGGGCTCCGAGGAGGAATTCGTACGGGCCGCTTTTCCCGTCTATGAAATCGTATCTCAAATCATCCGTGGTCTTGAAGTACCAATCATTGTTGTCAAAATGTGCTTTGATCTTTCTATATTCTTCCATATGGTGGAGTATAGCACAGCTGATCAGTTTTTTCTTTGCTTTTCTTTCTTTTCCCTTATTGCTTTTGCCGCCAGGAAAGCCGATGAAAACGCCCAGGTCAGCGAATAGCCTCCGCACATGGCATCCACATCCGCCGCCTCTCCTGTTATGAAAAGGTTTTCAACGATTTTGGATTCCATCGTCGCCGGATCGATTTCCCTGCGGTCGACTCCTCCGCGGTTGCTCATGGCTCTTTCCTTCATTGCCCATGCCTTGGTGGTATGGCTTGAAAGCGTATTGGCTATCAGCTGAAGCTCCTCTTTATTGAGGTCTGCAACCCTTTTTTCAGCAAGAAGCCCGAAAAGTGCCGATACAAGACGGTCGGGAAGGGCAAGTGCGTTCTTAAGCATTTCCCTTTGCTTCAATTTTTTTATCCCTTGGGCATCGATTTCGATGAATGAAAGGCTTACTGTCATGCCTGGAGTCAGAAAATGGGAAAAGTTCTCGGCAAGAGGTCCGCTTATGCCATCCTTTGTTATGACGGCGCTGTCGGTCATTTCCCTCTTTCCTGCTTTGATTTTAATCGGAAGGCTGATTCCTTCCGCTTTTGAAAAAGGCCTTTCCAGCCTTATCGGACATAGCGTCGGATAGAGCGGAGTTATGGAATGTCCCATGGATGAAAGCAGGCTGAGCATCCTGCCGTCGCTTCCTGTACGTGGTGCGCTGACTCCTCCTGTCGCAACGATTACATATCGCGCCTTGAATAGGTCTTTATCGGTTTTTATGAAAAAGATCCCATCATTTTTCTCAAGAGACACCACCTCCTGGCAATAGAATATCTTGCCGCACCTGCCGCTTAAGGCATTGCGGATATCGCTTGCATTCATGCTTTTGGGAAATACCTTTCCGTTTTCAAGAGTGACGGAAGGCACTCCGAGGCTGTCAAAATAGGAGATGATTTTCTTGGGCGGGAATGCATATATCGCGTTTTTTACAAAGCGTGATGCCTCGTAATAGTGTTCTATCAGATCTTTTTCATCCATTGCATGGGTGAAATTGCATTTTCCCTGTCCTGTGGAAAGGAGTTTTTTTCCTTCAATGCTGTTTTTTTCGATGCAAAAGGCCTCCAAGCCGAGAATACTCCCGGCCATGAGGCCCGATGCACCCATGCCGATTATGGCAATGGAATCAGTCATTTTTCTTTTCCGGGGCAACTATTGCCAGATGAAGCTCGTCAAGCTGCTTCTGCTCCACTTCCGACGGACAGTCGTCCATCGGTGAGAGCGCCGCTGTATTCTTTGGGAATGCGATGACCTCCTTTATCGAGGACTGTCCTGCGATTATCATGCAGAGCCTGTCGATACCGGGGGCGATTCCTCCGTGCGGAGGTGGTCCGTATTTGAAGCAGTCGAGCAGGAATCCGAAGCGCTCCTGAGCAACATCATCAGGGAAGTTGCAGATCCTGAATACTCTCTTCTGAAGTTCTATATCATGGATTCTTATCGAACCGGAGGCAAGCTCATAGCCGTTCAATACAAGATCGTAAAGGTCTCCCTTAACAGCTCCCGGATCCTGTTCAAGAGTATCGATGTACTCGGCCTGCGGCATGCTGAACATATGATGCGCAGCTTCCCAATGCCCTTCATCCTCGTTATATTCGAAAAGCGGGAAGTCTATGATCCAGCAGAATTCATAGCCTGGCTTGATCAGCTTCAAATCCGCTCCAAGCCTGTTTCTCACAGCCCCGAGGCTGTTGCAGCATTTCTTCCAATCCTGGTGTGCGACGATAAGGATGACATCCCCATCCTGCGCTCCTGTTGATGAGATGACCTCGTCTTCCATGCCCTGGAAGAACTTGGATACTCCTCCTGAAAGCTTTCCTGCTTCCACCTTCATCCATGCCAAGCCGTGCGCTCCGTAGATTTTTGCAGCAGCTTCAAGCTCTGCAAGATACTTTCTCGTATAATCATGTCCCTCGGTCTTGGGTGCTTTGATATACCTTACCACACCGCCGTTTGCAAGCGTCTCGGTAAAGGCGTTGAATGTGCTCTTTGCGGCCCATGATGAGGCATCTTTTATTTCAAGACCGAATCTGAGATCCGGCTTGTCCGAGCCATAGGTGTTCATCGCGTCATGGTATGTAAGCCTTCTGAAATGTGCCGGTATGTCTATGCCGAGCACTTTCTTGAAGACGTCGTTGAACATGTCTTCAATAAGAAGAAGCACATCATCCCTTTTCACAAAGCTCATTTCTATGTCAAGCTGTGTGAATTCAAGCTGCCTGTCACCCCTTGGATCCTCATCCCTGTAGCACCTTGCAATCTGGAAGTATTTGTCGAATCCGGAGACCATGAGGATCTGCTTATACAGCTGGGGGGATTGGGGAAGTGCGAAAAACTTGCCGGGGTATATCCTTGAAGGGACAAGGAAGTCACGCGCTCCCTCCGGCGTGCTCTTGACGAGGGTAGGGGTTTCTATTTCATAGAAATCGGTCTTATAGAAGAATTCCCTGATGGCCTTGACAATCTGGTGGCGGAGTCTGATCCTATCCTGCATGCCCTTGGTTCTCAAGTCCAGAAAACGATATTTCAGGCGCAGGTCCTCGCGTGCATTGTTTTCATCTTCTATCATGAACGGGAGTACGGCGCATTGGCTGAGTATCTCGATCTTTTCAGCCTTGACCTCTATTTCCCCCGTTTCCATCTCGCTGTTTATCATGTCGTCCGGTCTTTTGCGGACGGTGCCCTTTACCGCGATGCAGTATTCCATCTTGAGGGAACCGGCGGTCTTCTCAAGCTCCTCGTCTGCATCATCGTCCACAACGACCTGTGTGATGCCATAACGGTCGCGCAGGTTGATGAAGTGCAGTGCCCCGTGATCCCTGTTACGGTGCACCCATCCGTTGAGAATCACGGTCTTTCCTTCATCCGATGCCCTGAGAGAGCCGCATGTGACCGTGCGCTGCATGAATGCTTCTTCCATGTTATTTTCTCCAATATGATTTGGTACTCATATATTAACAAAGAAGAGGGAAAATGATAACACCGTTTTTGCCATACATGATAGGGACATCAGATTTGTCTTTCCTTGTCCATCCGTTCTGCTATAATTTGTAAAATACGTTGTTTATCCGGAGGTTGTATGAGGGATTACAGGATCGAAGTATGCCTTGAGAATGTGGAGTCGGTGGTGAATGCCGAAAAGGGTGGAGCCGATAGGGTCGAGCTTTGCAGCGATCTTTTCGAAGGAGGACTGACTCCGTCGCTTGCGACGCTTCGTATGGCGAAGAAGATTTCATCGATCGATATAAGCGCGATGATCCGTCCCCGCGGTGGTGATTTCTGCTACAGCGACACAGACTTCGAGGTTATGAAGGAGGAGATTAGGATCTTCCGCGAGGAGGGCATATATTCGGTTGTGTTCGGCATCCTGAACCCGGATGGGACGGTGGACGAGGAGAGGAATGCGGAGCTTTTGGAGCTTGCCCGCCCGATGAAGGCCACATTCCATCGTGCCTTTGATATGACAAGAGATGCTTCCGAAAGCCTTGAGACGCTTATAAGACTCGGCTTTGACAGGGTGCTTACAAGCGGATTGGAGCCCACTGTGCTGGAAGGCATGTTCACCCTCAAGGATCTTGTCAAACAGGCAGGAGACAGGATAATCGTCATGCCGGGCTGTGGAATAAACCACCGTAATTTCGAATACATCAAAAGCAATATAGGCGCAAAGGAGTACCATGTGCATCCTTCCTGCACGATAGCTTCCAGAATGGAGTACCGCCCAAGCCATATATACATGGGCGGCCTCCTCAGGCAGAGCGAGTATGGGAACGTTCTGACTCCGGTGGGCGGGGTCGAGAAGTACTGCCGATGAAAAAAGGCGGATTTCCCGCCTTATTGATCATCTTCTTGAGGGAAGTTCCCTCACCGTATGCCTGTCCTGCTGCAGGTATCTTATCGCCTCAAGCGCGGCTGAGGCGGCGCTCGTGGTGGTCGTATATGGCACATGGGCCCTTATGGCCTCGGTGCGGATATCATCATCGCTTCTTCTTGCATGGAAGCCCATCGGGGTGTTGATGATGAGATCCACCTTCTTGGCCCTGATGTAGTCCACGATGTTCGGATGTCCCTCGTGCACCTTGAGCACCACATCGGTAAGTATTCCGAGATTGAAGAGGTCCCTTGCCGTACCCTTGGTGCAAAGGATCTCAAAACCCATGTCCTGAAGCGCTTTTGCAATCGGTGCGATCGTAACCCTGTCGCGGTTGTTCACGCTGATTATCACCCGGCCTTTGATCGGAAGGATATTGTCCGCTCCCGCCTGGCTCTTGGCATAAGCTTCCCCGAATGTGCGGCCCATGCCTACCACCTCTCCTGTGCTCCTCATTTCCGGACCCAGTGCCGGATCCACATTGTTGAAACGGTTGAAGCTGAATACGGCTTCCTTGATCGCCCATCCGGTAATGCAGTGCCCTTCAGCAATTTCCTTTCCCTCCGGCACAAGCCCTTGAGACATAAGATCCTTTCCTTCAAACACGTTAACCGCGGCCTCAATGAGGTTCACTCCGCTGGATTTGGATATGAAGGGAACTGTGCGGCTGGCTCTCGGGTTCACTTCTATTATGTAAAGCTTTCCATCTTTTTCCGCAAACTGGATGTTCATAAGCCCGCGCACATCAAGCTCCTTGGCAAGCTTGAGCGTCCATCTTCTCATCTCGTCGAGTATCTCGGGCTTGGACTTATATGGAGGAAAGACTGCAGCGCTGTCGCCTGAGTGGATGCCCGCCGCTTCTATATGCTGCAGGATTCCGCCGATGTATATCCTCTTTCCATCTGAAACGGCATCAAGATCGTATTCAAACGCATCTTCAAGAAACTGATCGACAAGGATAGGATGGCTCTGGGAGACCTGCACACCCATCTTATCGAAGAATTCCTCAAGGCTTTCCTCGCTGTAGGCTATGAACATGCTTCTTCCGCCTAGCACGAATGAGGGCCTCAGAAGAACAGGAAATCCGATCTCTTTGGCTTTTTCGAACACCTCATCCCTGCTGTGTCCCATCCTGTTTTCCGGCTGTCTGAGTCCCAGCTGGCGCACAAGATTGGAAAAAAGCTCCCTGTCCTCGGTACGGTTTATCGAATCAAGGCTGGTGCCGATTATATGGGCACCATGCTTTTCAAGCTCCTCGGCCATGTTCAAAGGAGTCTGACCTCCGAGCTGTACCACAACATCCCGCGTGCCTTCCTTTCTCATTATTTCCAAAACACTTTCTGGAGTCAGAGGCTCCACATATAGCCTGTCGGAAGTGTTATAATCGGTGGATACGGTTTCGGGGTTGCTGTTGACCATTATGGTCTTTTTACCCAGCTTCCGGTATGCGAGGCTGGATAAGGTGCAGCAGGTGTCGAATTCAAGACCCTGTCCGATACGGTTAGGCCCGGATGCGAGGATTATCACGGAATCCTTTCCAAGCCCTTTTCCTTCATCCTCTTCTGCATAGGTGAGATAAGAGTAGGGGGTGAGTGCCTTAGTCTCTCCCGCGCAGGTATCTACAAAATGGGCGGATGCATCGATGTGGAAAGGAAGTTCGGCAAGCCCAGACAGCTCCTTGATCCTCTTGTCGGACATTCCGGCTTTCTTTGCTTCCAGGTAAAGTTCGCCAGTAAGGCCTGATCCTATTTTCTTATCAAGAGCCGCCTGTTCCTTCAGAATGCTCAAAAAATAAACATCATATCCGGTCTCCCTGCTCATTTGCTCAAGGTTCTCTTCGCCTTCCTTTATCAGGGTGTAGAGTGCAAGCAGTCTCATAGGATGGGCACATCTTGAAAGCGTTTCGACATCGTATTTGTTCCTGTCGAGCTCTACAATCCCTTCAATTTTCTGTTCGCTGCTTCGGAAGGCCTTGTTCAAGGATTCAGAGAGTGTACGCCCAAGCGCCAGCGCCTCTCCGACGCTCCTCATCTGCGTTCCAAGCGCAGAGGCGGGCAATGGGAACTTTTCAAGTTCAAACCGTGGAACCTTGACGGCGACATAATCGAGCGCGGGCTCGAAGCAGGAGACGCTTTCCCCTGTTATCTCATTCATTATCTCGCTTAATGTGTAGCCTACCGCAAGTTTGGCGCTGATGCGTGCAATCGGATATCCCGTGGCCTTGCTTGCCAGGGCGGATGAGCGCGAGACCCTCGGATTCATCTCTATCACGATCATCCTTTTGTGATCCGGGGAGATTGCAAACTGGACGTTTGATCCGCCGCAGTCGACCCCGACCGCCCTGAGGATATCTATCGATGCGGTTCTCATCTTCTGATATTCGTCATCGGTAAGCGTCTGTATAGGGGCCACCGTGATGCTATCTCCCGTATGCACTCCCATCGGATCGATGTTCTCTATGGAGCAGACGATGATTGCATTGTCCATGCGGTCCCTCATGACCTCCATCTCGAATTCCCTCCAACCTATGAGGGATTCTTCAAGAAGTATTTCGGATACAGGGGAGATTGCAAGCGCATTCTCGACGAGCGGGATGAACTCATCCTCTGTTTTGGCAATCGCCCCGCCCATGCCGCCCAATGTGAACGAGGGACGGATGATTATCGGAAGTCCTATTTCCTTTTTGACCTTGAGGGCCTCATCCACTGTGTGTGCGATCCCGGATTTCGCGCTCTCAAGCCCGAGAGAGGTCATTATGTCTTTGAACTTTCCCCTGTCCTCGGCCCTTTCGATCGCCTCTGCCGAGGCTCCTATGACCTTAACCCCGTATTTTTCAAGGATTCCCTGCTTTTCCAGCTGCATCGTCAGATTAAGCGCGGTCTGTCCACCCATGGTCGAAAGGATCGCATCGGGCCCTGCCTGTTCGAAAACCTTTTCCACATATTCCACTGTCAACGGTTCCATGAATATATGGTCTGCAAGTCCCGGGGTTGTCATCACCGTGGCCGGGTTTGGGTTTATCAGGGAGACCTCGTAGCCTTCCTCTTTGAGGGCCCTTACCGCCTGGACTCCGGAGTAGTCGAATTCGCAGGCCTGGCCAATCACGATCGGGCCTGATCCGATAACGAGTATATGTCTGATATCATCTCTTTTCATCTTGCGTTTTCCTTGAATGCTTCGAATATCCAGAGCGCATCCTCCGGTCCTGGAGCGGCCTCCGGATGGAATTGCACACTCATTACCCTTTTTTCGTCGTCCCTGATCCCTTCCACAGTCTGGTCATTTGCATTCACCATCCAGATCTCCACGTTTTCCGGAAGGCTATCCTTCTGACTCATGAAGCCGTGGTTCTGTGCTGTGACGAATGTCTTTCCGGTTCTCAAATCCTTGACAGGCTGGTTTGACCCATGGTGTCCGAATTTCATCTTAACCGTTCTTCCTCCGAGGGCAAGCGTGATTATCTGGTGTCCGAGACAAATGCCGCATACGGGAATTTTCCCGATGAGGGATTTTGCAAGCGTCACCGCATCCTTGAGCCTGTCGGGATCTCCCGGGCCGTTGGATAAAAACAGGCTGTCAGGGTTCTCTTTTAAAACGTCTTCCATTTTTGCAGTGGAAGGAAGAAGTGTCACCGCGATGTTGCATTTATAAAAATTTTCAATGATACTTCTTTTTATCCCGTAATCGACCAATACAAAGTGCCTGTCGGGATTTTCAGGAGGAGCCGTGCGGCCTTTTCCGAGGTCGGGGTTATGGATCTTTTTCTTGACCGAGACCTTGTCTATAAGGTCGATTTCTGTGATGTCGGGGTAGGAGGAGAGGCGCTTTTCCGCTTCCGCACGGTCCTTTTCGTAAAAGATTATTCCGTTCTGGCTTCCATTGTTTCTCAAGTGTATCGTGAGGGCTCTGGTATCCACATCCTCGATGGCTGGTATCCTTTCCCTTTTGAGATATTCGTCCAATGTGAGGCGTCCTTCCATGACAGGTCCCCTGTACAGCTTCTTCACAACAAGAGCAGTGGGCTTTGCACCACTGCTCTCGCTATCCGCTTCTTCTATTCCATAATTTCCGATCATCGGACTTGTAAGCAGTGTGATCTGCCCCTTGTAAGATGGATCTGTGAGAATTTCCTGATAGCCGGGGATTCCGGTATTGAAAACGACTTCGCCCACTTCGAGATTGAGCGGGGCTCCAAATGCAATGCCGGAAAATTCCTTTCCGTCTTTGAGTTTAAGTATCGCTTTTTCCATAGGTTCCAAATTGTCTGAATTTTAAGGAAAAGCAATCTTTGTTGCAACCAAGTTTGATAAAAAACACCACTATGCAACAAAAATGTTGCATTCAATATGCACTTACAGCCAAATCCCCGCTCACACTTTCAAATGTGATGAAAAGCTCGGGATCATCCATATTGGAGGCAAGGGTATGATTGCCGAAGACTTCCGCCTTTCCGCTTGCGGTTTCAAGGCTGAAGGAGTAGGGTTTCTGATTGACTTTCACCTTTGCATCGGCACTTATCGAGTCTATTGAGATATTTCTTGCCTGAGGAACGGACAAGTCGATATTACCGGATACCGTTTCTATTTTCACATCCCTTGCGCTGCCATCTTCTATTGTTGTGCGCCCGCTTGTATTTTCTATGATTATGCTTGAGAGGCTGTTGCCGATAAGGCTGATGTCGCCTGAAAAGCTCGAGGCCTCAATCGTTTCTGCCCTGCTGCCCGATATTGTTATGTCTCCGTAATTTGTATCGATCCGTATCTTTTTTGCAGAAGTTTTGCTGATGCTTATGTTTCCCGTAGCGCTCTGTATTGCAATCTTTTCAAGCATGGTTGAAGGCAATATCAGTTTCACATCCCCGTTTCTGCCCTTGATCTGCAGATTGCCGGAAATACAAGCCGTTTCGATACCCTTTGCCATCACGAGCACATCATTTCTTTCTTCTGATTCAAAAGTGATGCTTCCCGTCTGTACCGATATTTCGATACTGTTTACATCACTGAAATTTTCTGAGACATTTTCGTTATTTGAAAACAAAGGATTCGAGCATCTTGCAGACCCGAAAAGAAAAAATGCCATGCATATTGCCAGCAGCAATACTTTGAAACGCCTGTCATCCCTGATCATATTTCGAGCACCCCTTGTACGCTTTTGAAAGTCACTTCGGCTCCGTCTTCATTGTCTGTCGAGTAACTTTGCAGCATGGTATCTTTGTTTCCGTCGAAATTGATTGCAGCAAGATTTCCTGTTGCAGAGGCTTCTGAAATCCCGTTTTCCGGATAAAAATATACATTGGCATTTTTGCTCTCGGCTTTGAATATTGTTATCTCCCCTCCAAGAATGGATGCATCATTATCCAAGGTCTCTATCTGTAGTGTGGAGAACGAGCTCTCTGATGTGGTCAGGCTGCCGAAGGTTTTCAGAAAAGCTTTTTCTGCGGTGCTGTTGGTCAGTATGAGGCTGCCATTTGATATGATGGATATTTCTTCTGCGCCGATTCTGTCCGCATCCACCGAAGATGATGCTTTTACATTGAGTTCCTGTACATCCATGTCATAAAGCATCACGGATGCGTTTCCCGCATCTATGGTCACAGACGGAATTTCATAGCGGGGCAGGGTGAGTGTCAGCACGCCGCTTGCCACAGCCAATGTGAGGCTATCTTCCTGCTCCTCCAGGCTTATCTTCGACGATTTATTAAGAACATAGGAAATTTTTTCAGCATTCCCATTCCCATTTATGTGGAGCTCCCCTTTTGCAATGTAGATCTCCAGATCCTTTCCTGTAACATCGAGGCAGCCTTCCGTGCTGCTGAGCCTGAGATAAATGTCGAGCACGGCTGAGACGATAAGAACAATAAGTAAGAATGCTGCACAGCCCATGGCAAGTTTTTTGTTGGACAGCCTGAAACGGAAGAAACTCCCGTCTTCAGGATTGAAAATATCCTTTTTGTCTTCATTGCCTGTTGAATCTTTCATCCCAGTCCTTTTCCTTGTCGAACATCTCGCTCTCCATTTCTTCGACTTTCTTTTTCAGATCCTCGTATTCTTTCCTGAGATCCTCGGTGCTCTTTTCCTCCCACTTCGCATCCTCGTATGCGGCCTCGTGCCGACTGTTTCTTCTTTCGCTCCAGCTTCTTTCATGATACGGGCTTATCACATCCTCCGGCCTCTGCATCGGCAAGACAAGCGCCAACAGCACATAGATGATAAGGCCGGGGAAAACAGAGGTGAACAGGATGAGAAAAAATGCGATCCATCTCGTCGGCTCTGCAGGCAGGTCCCTCCATTCGGCAAACCCGGTCACAACGCCATATATCTTTCCCCTGGGGGATCTGGTCCATCTTCTTGTCATATCCTCTCTCCTTCGCCTTCTTTATTCCTTCTGGCCTTGTCCTTCATGATGGTCTCTATATTGTCTATCCTTTCCTGAAGGTTTTTTATACCTTTTTCGAGCGCTTCGCGTTCCTCTTTCTCATTGAAGGGACTTTTTTCGAAAGCCTCAGGATTCCTTTTCCTGTTCTTCCTGTCCCTTTTCGCCTGGCGCTCGAATTCCTTGTATGCCGCTTTGCTTGAAAAGCTCCTGGAGTATGTTCCGGGTGCATATCCCTTTTCCATCTCCGCCTCCCTTAGTGCGGCCTCTATCTTCATCTTCTTTATCTTTTCCTCGTGTATGTTGTCTGCGATGACGATTACCACTATGAATGGGAATATTATTGCAAGAATAGGTATTACGGCGCTCATTTGCCTTCCATCCTGTTTTTAAGCTCGTTGAGTTCTTTTTCTATCTCCTCGTCCTTTTCCAGCTCGGAGAATTTATCCTCGGCCACGGTACGCCCCTTCTCAAGGTCGTTGAAAGCGTTCATCCTGTCGATCTTTTCCTCCATCTGCTCAAAATGGCCGGCAACATCTTTGCTCATCGCATCCTGGGCCATCCTTTCGTTTCTTGCCCTTTCTTCCTTCTGCTTGAGGATCTTCAGCTTGCCCTTGGCCTGTACGAGCTTTTCTTCCAGCGTGGATATCTCCCTCTTGGCCTCTTCTATGGTGATGTGGTTTTCTTCAATCTGGCTTTTGAGAGAATCGATTTCAGTCTGAACATTTCTCTTTTCTACAAGAGCCTCGCGGGCAAGATCCTCTCGTCCCTTTCCGATGGCAAGTACAGCACGGTTCTCCCATCTTGTAAAGGTTTTGAGACTATCCTCAAGTTTTCTCTCAAGCTTGATTCCGTATGCGAGCTTTGCCGCGCAGTTGCTCTTTAGCTCGATAAGGGTGTCCTCCATCTCCTGTATCATGAGCTTGAGCATCTTCTCCGGATCCTCAGCCTTGTCCAGGATGGCGTTTATGTTGGAATTGACTATGTCTTTGAATCTCGAAAAAATACCCATTGTATTCTCCTTCACCTTCGTCTCTGAATAATACGATGAAAAAAACGTGCCAAGTTTTTCAGATATTGCAATTCCTTTCCAATCAGGAAAATAGGCGGAGTGCCCAAGATACAGCATATGTTTTCTATTGGTAAATATTGCCAATAGTGGTATTATTTACCCAAGTATGTCCAAAAGAATCATCGATCCCCAGAACGCTGGGATAGGGGAAAGCGAAGTATATCTGGATTTCCTCAGCAGGCTCAGCCTGGTCGCACGCATAGACCGGCCTGTACTCATAATAGGGGAACGCGGCACCGGAAAGGAGATAAGCGCAAGACGCATCCATTATCTTTCCCAAAGGTGGGATAAACCGCTTGTGACCGTCAACTGCGCCTCCCTTCCTTCGTCACTCATAGAAAGCGAGCTTTTTGGATACGAGAAGGGGGCGTTCACCGGAGCCTATTCGAACCGCAAGGGACGTTTCGAGGAGGCCGAGGGCGGCACACTTTTCCTTGATGAGATAGGGCTCATCCCTCTCGAGGTCCAGGAGAAGATACTGAGGGTCGTCGAATACGGAACCTACGAGAGGGTCGGGTCGTCCGTGACCCATGAATCGGACGTGAGGATCGTGGGCGCTACGAACGCAGATCTCAAGAAGCTCTGCATCCAGGGACGTTTCAAGGAGGATCTTCTCGACCGCCTTTCTTTCGAGGTCCTGTTCCTGCCTCCGCTGAGGAAGCGGGAAGGGGACATACTGCTGCTTGCAAACTATTTTGCCTCCAAGATGGCCTATGAATGCAACATGGAGACGATTCCGTCGTTCACACCTGAAGTCGAGGCTCTTCTCCTTTCTTATCCGTGGCCGGGGAACGTCAGGGAATTGAAGAACGTCGTCGAACGAGCCGTATACAGGAGCGATGGAAGCATCATCTCGCACATAGATTTCGATCCGTTTGCAAATCCGTTTGCAGAAGAAGAGGAGCACAGCCCTTCTTTGTCCGAAAAAAGGGTTTCGTTTTCAGAATATGGGATAAAGGATATGGAGAAGGCCCACGAGGACATTGACATATCGTTTTTGTCCCGTGCACTTGATATGGGCAGGGGCTCGCAGAAGGCCGCATCCGAGATACTCGGGATCACCTATGACCAGTTCCGCGGGATGTACAGGAAATACAGGGACCGGTTGAAATGATTTTTCTTCGATCGGAAAAATCATGTTTTGCTTTTGACGAAAGGAAATCAAGATCCCGGCGTTCCGGGCCGGATACGTATTCTGCCATATCATTTCCAAAGGGCATGTGCCCGTCCTTAAGGGTTTTTTAATCTCTCGTGCTTCTTTTCCTTCTCCCGCCATCGCCCGACTTTTCATGAATACCCGATATTTTCCGAAACACGTCGACGGCCTGAATTAAGTAAAAACCTGTCCCTTTTATGAGGACAGGTGTAAGGTCTGTCAGGTTCTTTTCTGATGCTTTTTTATGCAATAAGCCGATCGTGGAGCGAAGGTCCTCCGACAGCATGATTTGAATTACGTCATCAAAAAGGTTCTATGTATTTCCACTTTGAAAAGGGCGGACATTTTTGTCCATACCTTTGTGACGGAGAAAATCATGGACCACAGGACAAAGGCAGCCACAAGGCTGCCCTGCTTTATGAAGGGAGTATTATTGCAAGTATAATATATATCAGTCCGATTGGGAAAAAGCCCGAGATGACGAGAGATACGATTGCCGCGATCCTGATTATTCCCACGGATATCCCGCTCCAATTGGAAATGCCCTGGCATACGCCGGCGAGAAGTCCGCACCGGCTCCTTTTTAATCGTGGCCTTTCGCAATAAGGGTAATCATCGTAACAGTCCCTCATCAGATGTTCTCCTTGTTGTCGTCTTTTATTTTGCTCTTGAGCTCCTCGAGTTCCTTTTCGACTGCTGCAGCCTTCTCCAGGTCGTTGAAGCTAGGCTTGTCCGCTTCCGTTCTCACGCTGTCGTGATGTATGTCGGCCAAGGCCTCCCAACGCTCGATTTTCGCCTTCATCTCCTCGATTCTGCGTGCATAAGATGCGCTTTCGTCAGTTTTCGCCTGTTTTTCGACCTTGAGACGGACCTTTGCAAGCTTCGCCCTGGCTTTGAGGCTTAAACTGGTCTCCTTTAGCGAAGCGAGCTTGTCATTTGCCTTATCAAGGCTTTCCTCAACGCTTTTGATCATCTCTGAAAGGGTGCTTTCCGCCTCCTTTGCTCCGGTAAGACGCTCCTTTGCGGCAAGCTTTTCTTTTATGGCCTCCCTGGCCATGTCGTCAAGGCCCTTTTCAAGCGCCATGCGGGATCTTTCCTCCCAGCGCTGCACGCTCTCTTCCAGATCTTTAACCATGTTGCCGCATTTTGTGAGTTCCACCCTTTTTTCTGCAAGAGTGGATCTCATTTCAGCAATCGCATCCTCAAGCTCCCTTATCGAAAGGTCTATCATCTTTTCCGGATCTTCCATCTTGTCCAGTGCCGAGTTGACGTTTGACGAGATTATGTCTCCAATTCTTTTGAATACGTTCATCGTTTTCTCCTATAGGCTGGTTGCCTTACTGATATGATTGCAAAGTACGTGCCAAGTGGGTTTTTACCTTTAAAAAAGCCGTTTTTAAGGCTTTAATGGCTGTTTTTGCCAACAAAGAGGTATTTTTTACCACTTGCTCCGGCTTGAAGATATCCGGTTGCGGGAATAGAATCATAAGCTATGAGTACCCTTTACATGATAGCCACCCCTATAGGCAACCTCGAGGATATAACCCTGAGGGCACTTTCGGTTTTGAAAAGCGTCGATATCATCGCCTGTGAGGACACGAGGCATACAGCAATCCTGCTTTCCCACTACGGAATATCGAAGAAACTCATTGCATGCCATGCGCATAACGAGGAAAACAGCAGCAGGGGTATACTCATGCTGCTTGACGAGGGCAAGAATGTTGCCTTCTGCTCCGATGCAGGCACTCCCGGAGTGTCGGATCCTGGGGCCAGGGTGGTCGATTATGTGAGGAAAAACAGCAGTCACGACATCGTGCCGCTTCCAGGCGCGAGCGCCTCCGTCACGCTTGTCAGCGCCGCAGGCATGGTCGGGAAGGGGTTTTTCTTCGAGGGCTTTCTATCTCCGAAAAAAGGAAGGAGAACTAAGAGGCTTTCGGAGCTTCTTTCAAGAAACGAGCCTTTCATCATATACGAATCCCCGTTCCGCATTGTTAAGACGCTCAAGGAAATAACGGAGCTTTCCCCGGAAGCCTGCTGTGTCGTGGGCAGGGAGCTTACCAAGCAGTTCGAGGAGATATTCTCATGCCCTGTTTCTGAAGCTGTCGAAAAGCTTGAGAAAAAAGGTGCGGTGAAAGGAGAATTTGCGGTCCTGATCTACTCTGAAAAAAAGGAGGAAGAGGATGCTGACGATACGCAAGATACGGACGCTTAAACCCCGTGTGCAATTAAGGAAGTGCGGACAGTGTTTTCATCTCGCATCCACCTCGTCCTTCATTGAGGAGGATATTGATGCATACTTTTCGCTTTTTTATTCACTTCTTCCGGAGGAAAGGAGGGGTGAAGCCTCGTATGCCTTTGAAAGGAGGCGCTATGACGATCTTTATTATCTGAGCCTTGACGTGCTTGGAGAGGCCGTAGCCGATTGGGATGTGATTGATGAGGGAAAGGTGGACTATTCAAAAAGGACGGTGTTCCCCCATTTCCTTTATCTTGATTTCATAAGAAGCCCGTACAACCTCGGATCGATATTCCGCAACGCCGAGGCATTCGGGGTTGAAAAGATATTCATACGCCCAGGATCCGCAAGCCCTCTGCATGAGCGTGCGAAGCGCACCTCACGCGGCACTGTCAACGGTGTTTTATGGGAATTCAAAGAACTTGAGGATATCAAGGAGGATTACCAGCTCTTCGCCCTCGAGCTTGGCGGACGGGATGTGTCCTCTTTTGCCTTTCCCGAACGTGGGCTCTGCATTATCGGAAGTGAGGAGACAGGAGTATCCAAAAGTGCGCTTGAGGCATCCGATTACTCACTCGGACGTGTCTCGATCAGGCAGTATGGGGCGAAAGGCAGCATAAACGTCGCCTCGGCCTCGGCCATCCTTCTTTCTGCTTGGGCTAATTCTTCTGGCTTGAGGCGCAGAGCCTTTTGAGGCTGTCCTCGATCATCCTGTTGAAGCTTCCAGCTGGAAACTGCCCCTTCATGTTTCTCTCTCCTGCCTTGAGCCCTGAAATGAGTTCAAAGCCCTCGTCTATTTCGCTTATCGAATAAATATGGAACAACCCTGCGTTCACGGAATCTTCCACCTCGTACGGGAGTATCAGGCTGGAGATGTTCTGTTTTGGAATTATGACTCCTTGCTTGCCGGTCAGTCCGCTTGTCAGGCATGCATTGTAGAAGCCTTCGATTTTCTCGTTTATCCCACCGACAGGCTGGAGCTGTCCCATCTGGTTTACGCTTCCCGTGATTGCGATATCCTGCCGTATCGGGATTTCTCCTATTGCGGAAAGAAGCGCATAAAGCTCTGCGGAGGAAGCGGAATCCCCATCCACCTCGGCATAACTCTGCTCGAAACAGATTCCGGCATAAAGACTCAATGGGAATGTTCTGGCATAGCGGTGTCTAAGATATCCTTCGAGGATTAAAAGCCCTTTGTCGTGTATTCCTCCGGAAAGCCCCGCCTCATGCTCTATGTTGACTATGCCTTCGGTTCCAGGTGCGACTGTGGCGGTTATCACGGTGGGGGTTCCAAAGGAGGAAAGCCCTCTGTCCATTACAGCCAGACCGTTCACCATTCCGATCCTCTCCCCTGTGAGGTTGATCAGGAGCTCTCCTTCCTTTATCTCCAGATTGATCTTTTCCTCGGTGAGGGCGGCCAGACGGTTTCTTTTTTTTATGGCCCTGCGTACGTGGCCGCCTCCAATTTCTTTTTCCTTATCCTCTTTTGCTTCCAGATAAGATTCTTCAACAACATCACCAAGAAGCGAAAGTTGTGTTGAAAGCATGTTGCGGTTTTCCGCAAACCAGGAGGAATATCTCAAAAGTTCCTTGCAGGCCTGATCGGAGAGTGGCAGCAGCTCTTTTGCGACCCGTCTCAGATAGCCGACCGTGGCGAGCATGTTCTCCTTGTTCCTGGGCATTTGGTAATCGAATTCCGGGGAAATCTTGAAAAGCTTTAAAAACTGTCCGTCCTTTTCTGCAAGCTCGTCATATGTGGCATCGTTTCCTATGAGGATCACTTTTGTGGAAAGGGGAATGGCTGCCGGCCTTACAGTTCCCATGAGCTCTCCTGCCACAGCTGTCGAGAAGCGGGCCTTGTCGCTCATGTCCATGTATCTTTTAAGCGTTGTCCAAAGCCCTTTTTCCGATAGGAGCTCTTCTGCATTTATGACCAGAAATCCTCCAAGTGCCATCTGATAGGAACCTATTTCTATAGCCAGATGCGGCCTTTTATCCTTGTTTATGAATCCGAACAGAGAATCATGGGAAGGATGGCTTTCTATGACCAGCGGACGCCTTCTGGTGCTTGTCCTGTCGAGGATTATGTTGAGCTTATAGCTCTCGGGATCCTCTTCCATTTCAGGAAGCGAAGATACGAAGCGCTCTATTCCGCTGTCAGGGAAATCTTTGAGCAGTTCTTCCTTTGAAATCTCCTTCTTGCCATAATCTGACAGCCTCTGGGCAAAGATCCGGGCCATTCCTCTCTCAAATATAAGGCAGAGTGGTGTGTTTTCATGCTTTTCATTATATGCATAAGCGACGTCCTTGAGCTTTGAGACATCATCCTCAATGCGTCCTATCTCTTCCTTCACAGCCGTAAGGCGGGCAGTTCCCTCGTCTCCGGAAACAAATATGTTATATCCTGGACGATCTATGGCAAAACCGAGGGCCAGGGCTTCCATGGCCTTGTCCTGGCCGATTATCGTCCGACCTTCCTTCGCCTCCGAAATATCCAGATCCTGGAAATCAAGGATCAGGTCTTTTCCACCAAGTTCCCTAAGCATGGCTTAAGTGTATTTTCCTCCTCGCTTGCTGTCAATCTGTATGCCCTTCTGTGGAAGACGTGTTGAATTTATTGTATACTCCTGTTATGAACCTGAAAGAAACATGTGAAAAATTCTATGATCTGTTAGATATCCGTTCCTATCAGGACATATCCCTGAACGGATTGCAGATAGAGTCTTCGAATAAGGAAATAAGGAAAATCGCTTTTGCCGTCGATGCATGCATGGATACGATCTGCCAGGCTGCGGATGAGGGGGCGGACATGCTTTTTGTCCATCATGGCCTCTTTTGGGGCAAGCCGCTTGCGATTGCGGATTCGCATTATCAGAGGGTGAAGAAATGCCTTGAGAACGATATGGCCCTTTTTGCTTGCCATATTCCGCTTGATGCCCATCCTCTTTATGGGAATAATGCACAGATGGCCCTCCGCCTTGGAATGACCAGCTATGACCCGTTTGGAGAGTTCATGGGCAAGAGTGTCGGATTCAAAGGCAGATTGCCTTTCCCGATGACGGCGATGGAAATTGCCCGCCTTCTTAATTTCGATGCCGAGAGCGGACTTGAAATCATATCCTTCGGAAAGGACATGATTGAAACGGCCGGAATCATTTCCGGAGGGGCAAGCGAAGATGTTGCTGTCGCAATCGATGAGAATCTCGATCTTTTCATAACAGGTGAAGCACGCCATGAGGATTATCATTTTGTCAAAGAGCATAATATGAACATGATCGCCGGCGGCCACTATCGCAGCGAAGTTTTCGGGGTGCAGGCTGTAATGCGTTATGTAAAAGGCGAGTGGGGCATCGATGCATTCTTCATCGATTCGGAGACGGGGTTATGAAGCGCTTCAAGCCTTTTCTGCTCACTCTTTTGATCATTGTGATCGATCAGATAACCAAGGCTCTTATCGTCCATTATGTTCCGGAAAATACGATTTTGTGCTCGCTCTTCGGAGATTTTCTGCGCATTGTACATGTGCGCAATACCGCTGTGGCGTTTTCAATGGGAACCGGGCTGGCCTTCCCGATAAAGGTGGTTTTGTTCATAATCGTTCCTTTTGCGGTCATGGCTGCTGTGTGTGTCATGATAGTCAAGGATGAAAAGGAATTCACTTCTCTTCAAAAATGGCTGCTTGCAGCTTTTTTAGGAGGAGGCCTGGGTAATCTTATTGACAGGATATTCCGTGGTATGAGTGTTGTGGATTTCATAAGTACGAATAATTATGGATGGTTTGGTATGGACAGGTTTCCCACATATAATGTGGCTGATGCCTCCATAACCGTGTCTGTAATTCTTTTGCTGTTTACAATATTATTTTCAAGAAAAGGGGATAAGAAACAAAAATGAGTAAGAAAACCAATTCTTTATTGTTCATGCTGGTCGCCACTGTTCTGAACCTTCTATTGCTGATCGTTCTTTTCGTGCTTGGATTCATCATCCTGAGCTTTTTGCCGATACAGGATAACCAGAGCCTTTTGATGATCGGAATCGCAGTCGTATTCATTCTGTCCATTGTATTGTCCTTTTTGCTTTACTCAAAGATTGTCAAATGGGCCATTGCCAAATTCAATCTTGAGGATAAGATGGATCCACTTTTTGGAAAGGGTGGGAAAAAGCGCTAGAGGTGTTTTGTGAGATATATCGCCTGGGAGAAATTTGAGAAGGCCTCATGGTATTCTTTTACGGACAACTATGTGCAGAACACTGCGTGGTATATGCCGCGGCTCAGTGATCCAAGCATATTGCTGCCCTCGGAATCTCCTGACGGGATGTGGCATCTTTTTTCACATACCTGGGTCGGCATCGAGCATTTCATTTCCACAAGCGGACTCAACTGGACAAGGCGCAGGCTCTTGTTTTTCAGAGGTCATTCCCCGTTCATATTCAAAGAGGGTGGCATGTACCATCTGCTGTTTGAATGTCATGACCGCGACTGGGGGTCTGAAAAGGCCAAAGATGTTACCAAAAAAGGCTCAAGAATCCTTCTCTCGTCTTCTGGCGATCTCAAGTCCTGGTCAGATCCAAAGATAATCCTGGAGGCAGAAAAGATCAGCCTCTCATCCTACAGGGGCGGTCCTTGCAGGCTTGCCCGTCCACAGCTCATTTGCTGGGAAGGAAAGTACCGTCTGTATTTTGGTGCGGGAGAGTGTAGGATGTTCGATTCCCGGCAAAAGACATCCTGCCGTCTCATGTGTGCCGAAAGCCGATATCTTGAAGGACCGTACAAGATAAATGAGGAAGCTCTTTTAACAATAGAACCGGATTCCAAGTATATGAATCTCGCAGTAGGGGCTGTGAGGGTGTATCCCTGTGCGGATGCCGTGGCGGCTGTGGAATGCGCTTATTACTATGATAAGAAAGGGGACAGGAGCAGATCTGTAATGCTTCTTTTGAAAAGCTCGGATGGCCTTGATTTCCAGGTGGCCAAGGTTATGCATACGCAGCCTGATGAAGGCTGGTCGTCGCGGGCCATAACCAGTTGCGATATAAAGTATATGGAGGGGGAGGATTCCTTTTACTGTTATTACAGTGCCAACAGCCGGACGGGAAAGGGTATTTTGAAACTACCGGTGAGAGAGGCGCTGGGCTTGCTTTTGGGCAAGGTCAGGCCCTGAGCTTTTTAAAAATAACATTTTTGAAACCCGTCATCCGTAAGATGATATTCCTCGCCGTTGGCCAAGGTGAGTATGTTCTGCACCACTTCTCCTTTGAACCCGCGGCCTGAGCCTCCGTCATAGAGCCCCATGTATTTCAGATTCTTTGAATTTGGATGCTTGCAATATATCTGCAGCATCCTGGTGCATAGTTTCGTATCCCTCATCAGTACATTGAACATAGCTTCGGCCACGGATTCTGTCTTTTCTTCCGCTTTTATGAATTTCCTGCTGTCCATGCTCAATATGAACAGCTCGTATTTGAATGCCATATTTGTCTTTTACCTGCGTTGTGTCATAAAACTATTATGACAGTAGCATGCAAAAGGGAAAAATGTTCAAAAAAAACGGGCCGATATACGACCCGTCATATATGTTTTCCCTGATGGTCTCAGGCCTTTGCCTCTTCTTCTTTTCCGAAAAGCTTTTGGCAGCACTTCACCACGACGATGATGGCAAGTGCGATCAAAAGGACGGCGAAGATGATCTGGAGGCTCTGTCCCATGACTGAAATCGAAGCTTTTCCAAAAGTCCTGATGTTGTTGATTGCAAGCTGGAAGAGCGCAACAAGCGTTACGGCAAGCATGAAGAACATCGGGAAGAACATCATCTTGTTGTTCTTTTTGATTTTCTTGAGATAAACAGCTACGGCAGCAAGGGCAAGTACGCTCAGAAGCTGGTTCGCAGATCCGAAGAGCGCCCAGATTTCCGCATATCCGACCTGTCCGAGCAGATAAGAGGGGACAAGCACAAAGATTGTTGCAACCCAGCGGTTTGTCAAAACCTTCTTTGCTCCCGTGAGCTTCTGCTCATCATCCTCATCATCAAGGAACAGTTCCTGCCAGGAAAGCCTTCCTACACGGGCAACCGAGTCAAGGCTTGTAAGGGCGAATGCCGATACTGCAAGGCTGATGAGGGTGAATGAGATGTCATGAGACAGTCCGATTGTGGTGAGGAATCCGGATACGGCTTCAGCAAATATGACCTGCGGGGTGCCTGCGGGAATCACTCCTCCTGCGGCGATTGCACCTACAGCGATGAGGCTGATGATTCCAAGAAGGGATTCGATGAGCATGGCACCATAGGAAATCGGAAGCATGTCTGTTTCTTTCTCGACCTGCTTGCTTGCAGTTTCCGAGGACACAAGCGAATGGAAACCTGAAACGGCACCGCAGGCGATTGTCACGAACAAGATCGGGAACATCGAACCGAGGCTGGATGTGAAGCCTGTGAATGCAGGCAGCTGCATTGCAGGATTGGATACGAAGATTCCAACAACAGCTCCAAGGATCATGAGGATCAAAAGATAGCTGTTAAGATAATCCCTAGGCTGCAGAAGTGCCCACACCGGTGTTACGGATGCAATAAGGATGTAAGCAAATACAAGATACATCCATGTGTTCACGGAAAGTGAGAACGGGAAAAGACAGCCGAGCGTCACACAGAGCACAAGCAGTACGATGGAAATTATTGTGTTGACAAGTGACGATGGGTTGTATTTCTTGATATAAAAGCCAAAACCTACAGCTGCTACGATGAAAAGTGTTGATGTGCAGGCAACCTGGCTGTTTGCATGGTTTATCGCCTCGGTCTGTGCATCTGTTACGCCGAATGACTTTGCAACGATGTCTGCAAATGCCGCTACAACAAGAATCGAGAAAAGGTATACGAACAGAAGAAACAGCCTTTTTCCTGTTTTTCCTACGTAACATTCGATAATGTATCCAATGCTTCTTCCCTTGTTCCTTACAGATGCGAACATCGATGAGAAGTCCTGCACCGCTCCAAAGAAGATGCCTCCAATAACACACCAAAGGAATACTGGAACCCAGCCGAATACAGCTGCCTGTATAGGCCCGTTGATAGGACCTGCTCCTGCAATTGATGCGAACTGGTGGCCGAATACGACCTGTTTCTTTGTAGGAACATAGTCGATATCATCCCTAAGTTCGTAGGCAGGAGTCTTGATTGAATTGTCCACACCCCACTTCTTGGCAAGCCATTTTCCATAGAAAATGTAACCAGCACCAAGGGCAAGTATGGCGATGACGAGTACTAATACGCCACTCATTTTAATCTCCCGGTTTATACTAATTTACCGCGGATTTTATGACTTATTTTGTGTTTTGACAATATTTTACATGGTCGGTATAAAAAAAATTCCCGATTTGGTGTTTTTTTTATCCGTCTTTTGGGCTTTTCTTGTCAAAATGTGCCAAACATTTTAGAGTGTATAGCATATTCTAGTCGATCCATGGGAGTTTATATGGAAACAGTTGCAGATTATTTCGGTTCCTTGGTTTTCAATGACGAGACTATGCGCTTGCGTCTTCCAAAAGATGTATATAGGCAGCTTATGCAGACGGTGCAGGAAGGAAAGGACCTGGATTTGAATATAGCAAACGCGGTTGCTCATGCTATGAAATGCTGGGCCATCGAAAACGGCTGCTCTTATTATACGCATTGGTTCCAGCCCATGACCGGTATAACTGCGGAAAAGCATGAATCATTCATCCGTCCGGTTCCGGGGGGAAAGGTGATAATGGAATTTTCAGGCAAAGAGCTTGTGAAGGGAGAACCGGATGCATCCTCATTTCCTTCCGGCGGTCTCCGAGCCACTTTTGAGGCCAGGGGATACACAGCCTGGGACCCCACCAGCTATGCTTTCATCAAGGATGATACGCTTTGCATACCTACTGCATTCTGTTCCTATTCCGGGGAGGTTCTTGATAAGAAGACCCCGCTTTTGAGGAGTATGGAGGCGATTTCCAACGAATCGTTGAAAATACTGCATCTATTCGGCAATGAGGATGTTAAGCGGGTCGGAACGACGGTCGGCCCTGAACAGGAATACTTCCTTATCGACAAGGAGGATTATTCCAAGAGGGAGGATCTTGTATTGACCGGCAGGACCCTTCTTGGAGCCAGAAGCCCTAAAGGGCAGGAGATGAACGACCATTATTTTGGGGCGATCAGGACCAGGGTCAGTGCTTTTATGCATGATCTTGACAAGGAGCTCTGGAAACTCGGCATTAACAGCAAGACCAGCCATAACGAGGTTGCGCCGTGCCAGCATGAGATGGCCCCTGTCTATTGCACTACGAATGTCGCAGTCGATCATAACCAGCTTACGATGGAGCTGATGAAGAAGATTGCGGAAAAGCATGGCCTTGCCTGTCTCCTCCATGAAAAGCCGTTCAAGGGTGTGAATGGATCTGGAAAACATAACAACTGGTCCTTGAGCACAGATACAGGGGAAAACCTTCTTGATCCGGGGGATGATCCTAGGGAAAACATTCAGTTCCTATTGTTCCTGACGGCTGTGATAAAAGCAGTTGATGAGTATCAGGATCTTTTGCGTTTGAGTGCCGCAAGTGCAGGAAACGATCATAGGCTTGGTGCCAGTGAGGCTCCTCCTGCCATCGTTTCAATCTTTATAGGTTCCGATCTCGAGGATATTTTAGATTCAATTTCCTTTGATAAGGAATCCTCTGGAAAGATGAATGAGAAGATGGGCTTCGGAGTGCATGCCCTTCCATATATCGCCAGGGATACAAGCGACAGAAACAGGACGAGCCCGATGGCTTTCACGGGAAATAAATTCGAATTCAGGATGCTGGGCTCCTCATTTAGCGTTTCTGGACCGAATATCGTACTCAACACCATTGTTGCCAATTCCCTTTCCGAGTTTTATGAGGAGCTGAAAGATGAGAAGGATATCAAGGCTGCGGTCCTTGAGCTGATAAAGAGGGAGTATGCTGCCCATAAGAGGATAATATTTAATGGCAACAACTATTCGGAGGACTGGGTGAAGGAGGCGGAGAACAGAGGCTTGCTCAATTTGCGCACAGCCCCTGAGGCGTATGATACATTCCTCTTGAAAAAGAATATGGATGTCTTTGCGAAATTCCATATCTACAGCGCAATCGAGATCCATTCCCGTTACGAGATCGTAAATGAGGAATACTCGAAGACGATACATATTGAAGCCCTGACCATGATTGACATGATAAGGCGCATGGTCCTTCCTGCTGTGGAGAAGTATACCTCTTCTTTGGCTTTGGGGTTGGAAGCGAAGTTCAAGGTCAGCAAGGCTCCTTTCAAGAGCGAGAGGCAGCTTCTTGATAAGTTGTCAGCCCTTACAGATGAACTGGATGCCGCTGTTGCAAAGTTGGATTCGGTTACATCTGCAGCCGAGAAGTATGCAGGATCTTCATTGAGCCATTATTCGTGCAAGATAATAATACCGGAAATGGATGAGGTCAGAAGAATTTCAGATGAGATCGAGCTGCTGATGCCATCCGGGTGTTGGCCTTATCCGACGTATGCGAAAATGCTTTATTACATCTGAATCGATTTGGACGGCGATCCCGTCCAATTTTTTTGTTGCATCGGATTTGACATCTCAATGTCTCTTAGGTAACATTCATAAAGGAAGGAGGAGCCTCTTATGCAGGTTGTGGTTATAGCTACGGTATTGATCGCCACCATCTTGGGATCCATAAGCGGAATCGGTGGAGGTGTGCTCATAAAGCCTGTGATGGATGCGATCTGCAACATGGAGACCTCCCAGATAAGTTTCATGTCGGGAACGACTGTCCTTGTAATGACTATTGCTTCGCTTCTCAGAAGCCGCAACGACAGCACCAGGATAGATTACAGAGGGATTTATCTTGCCATCGGCGGAGCTATAGGTGGATTGCTGGGGAAAATGGTTTTTTCTGCTTTGGTGGCATCTGTCAGCTCATCTTATGTCAGTTTGGTCCAGAACATCATAATGGTTCTTTTGACCGGCCTTGTTTTTGTCTATGTCCTTAAGAAGTCGTCCATAAGGCTTCTTGATATGAAGAACAAGGTGTTTGCTGTCGTCTGCGGACTCTTTCTTGGCATTTTCTCCTCTTTCTTAGGGATAGGAGGAGGGCCCATAAACATCATGGTCCTTTCTTATTTCTTTTCCATGGAGACGAAATGCGCGGCTCTTACAAGCCTGTATATAATTTTCTTTTCCCAAACGGTGTCCCTCATGGGGAATATCGTTTCAAAAGACATACCGGATATAGATTGGATCCTTATGGCCGTCATGGCCTGCTGCGCTGTCATCGGAGCCACGATTGGACGGAAGCTTTCCAGACGCATGGATGACAAAATGGTCGACAAGCTCTTCATGGGGCTTCTTGTCGTGATCATATTGATTTCCGTATATAACTGTTTCCGATATGCGCTATGAATAAAGCCCGGTTTCCCGGGCCTTGACTCATTCCATTTTCAAAAATGCCTTGTAACAGGCTTTTGCCGATTCTATATCATAGGTTGCGGTGATTTCGAATGGCGCGTGCATGCTTAACACGGCAACACCCGCATCGATGACCTGCATGCCGTAGAAGGCTGCGAATTTGGCGATTGTGCCGCCTCCTCCTATGTCGACTTTTGCCATTTCCGCCATTTGGAATTTTACATTCGCCTCATCCATGCATTTCCTTAGTTTTGCAATGAATTCCGGATTTGCATCGCTGGCACCTGCTTTACCACGGGAGCCTGTATATTTGTTGAAGACGACACCATGTCCAAGCCTGGATGAGTTTTCCGCATCATAAAGATCCATATTGAGAGGATCGAGCGCGCTGTTGACATCGCTGGAGAGCATATAGGAATTCTGCAGACATCTTTTCACCTTGAGGTCATTGTATTGGCCAAGCCTTTCAATCAGCTCCGCAACAACATTTTCAAGCATGAGGCTGTTCATTCCGGTTGCGCCGGTGCTTCCGACTTCCTCTTTGTCCGTGAGGATGCAGCAAGCAGTTCTCTTGACATGTTCGGTTTCCAGAATGGCTGTGAGGCTTGTGAAGGAGCAGACCCTGTCATCTTGTCCGTATCCGATCACCATGTCGTTTTTGAGCCCGAGCATCTTTGCACGTCCCGCAGGAACTATTTCTATCTCGGCAGAAAGGAAGTCATCCTCTTTGATGTCGTACTTCTTTTCTAAAATGTCAAGAATGGCCTTTTTACCAGCATCCTTGTCCTCTGTCGTGTTGAGTCCCATGACAAGATCGAGATTCTCTCCAGGAATGAATTCCCCTGCGGTCTTTTTCATCTGCTCCTGTGCGATATGTGGAAGGATATCTGAGATGGCGAATGTGAAATCATCCTCATCTTCTCCCAATTTGAGGTCTATGCGGGATCCATCTTTTTTGAATACAACTCCGTGCATTGCAAGTGGGTGTACGACCCATTGGTATTTTTTGATGCCTCCATAATAATGTGTGTTCATATAGACAATCCCATTGTTTTCGTAAAGAGGTCTCATTTTCAAATCAAGACGGGGGCTGTCTATATGTGCGCCCAAGATGTTCATGCCCCTGCTTATATCCTCATCACCGATTATGAAGAGGATGATGGATTTGTCGTACACGGTACTGTAAACCTTGTCTCCGGATTTGAGGGCTGTCGTATCTTCAAGCCTCTTATATCCGAGAGCCTCGGCCATTTTCACTGCGGTTTTGACACATTCCCTCTCTGTTTTGTTATTGCTTATGAAAGAGATATAATCATTAATTGTGTTTTTCATATGTACTCCTTTCGAAATATATAACAAAAAGTTGGATGAGACACAAGAAACAGTTATTATTTATATGAGGGTGGATAAATGGAAAATAAGAAAACGACAGTTGAGGAAAGGGCCAGAAAAGAACCCATTTTATTTTCTGTATATATTATTTTGCGGATTTTTGTTGTGTTTGTGATGATTGCCCAGTTTGCAAATGGGCATTATAAGAATGTCTTTCTGTGTTTGTTGACGTTGCTGGTATTTATGATGCCTTCTTTGATAGAAAAACGTTTGAAGATAGACATACCTAATACGCTTGAGGTCATCATACTCATCTTTGTTTTCTCAGCTGAGATACTAGGCGAGATAAGTGCCTATTATCAAAGGTATACACACTGGGATACCGCACTGCATGTCATCACCGGGTTCCTTGCCGCCGCTGTGGGCTTTTCTTTGGTTGAGGTTTTGAACCGCAATTCGAAGAACATCAGTCTTTCTCCTTTCTATCTTTCGTTCGTAGCCTTCTGTTTTTCCATGACCATTGCTGTGATGTGGGAATTCCTGGAATTTTCCCTGGACATGTTTTTCGGCATGGATACGCAAAAGGATTTTGTCATACACACCATAAACACTATTGCATTGGACAAGTCAATGACTAATACTGTAGTGAGCATAAAGGATATAGACAGCGTCGTTGTGAACGGTGTTGATCTCGGTTTGGGCGGATACCTCGATATCGGATTGATAGATACAATGAAGGATATGGCGGTCTCTTTTGTCGGTGCTGTGGTCTTCTCCACCTTCGGCTATTTCTATGTCAAAGGTAATTCCAAAGGCAAATTTGCAAAAAGGTTTATTCCTACAAGGATGAAAGAAGAGGAGAAGTTATGATAAGAAAGTTCTTGTTGGTGCTGCTGATTCCTGTTTGGGCCGCAACCGGGCTTTACGCTGCAACCTGGTATTGGACCAGCCCATATGAAAATGTGACAACATATCGTTATCAATTGGATTCCGAGGTCGGGAGATGGACCTATCTGGACGGCTCGATAACCTCTGTCACCCTGGATGTTCCGGATGATTCGGTCCTTTATGTGCAGTTGTCCTTGGATGGTGGAAGATCCTGGAGTCCATCAGGTAAAGCTATGTACAAGCCTGAGAGCAATAATCTCATGGCTCCTTCCGCTTCCGTTGTTTATGATGAGGGGCTGGAATTAATCCTCGATGAGGATGAATTGGAATTGTTTTTTGATGAAGAGGAAATCCAGGAGGATGCAGTTGCCGAGCCGGTTGTCGTGGAGCCGGAGGAATTTGCCGATCCAGTAAAGGTTTCAAGGTCGTTTGATTTCAATTTCGGCATCGGCCTCGGTTCTGAAATCATACCTTATGAAGGACGGGCGGATGCCAATCTGCTTGCTGCCGTCAACCTCGATTTTGAAAATATTGCAAGTTCTGGAAATGTCTTTGGTCTAGATCTGCTTCTTTCTGTCAATATGTATCTGGAACCTGCAGGCGGAAATTTATTGGATATGTTCATCAATCCTCAGCCTGGTCTTGAATGGTATAAGTGGAATTCTTACAGCAAGAGATATTCTGCCGATGCGATGTTGGGCTTTGACTTCCTGCTGGGATCGACAGACATCAATATTGCGCTTGGCGGTGGAATGGCCTTGTTCATGACCCAGAACCACCCGGTATTATTCACTTTCAATGATTATTCCGCCAATGCATATGCCGCCGCCTCTTTCAGCCTCGATAAATATATCGGATCGGTATTCCATATCGGTCTTGGGTATAAATTCAAATATACCTTCGCAAAGGAAGATATTTTGAAGAACAGTGAAATGACTCACGATGTGGTTTTGAAGCTGGGCTTCACATTCTGAGGTAAAAGGAGGTTTCTTCCTCTTTATAGACTTTAAAGCAATAAAGCGGGGACATCCCCGCTTTATGTTTTAAAGAAGCTTCTTAAGTTCCTTAAACAGGTTCTCGTCAACCTTTTCCCAAGGATAATTCTCGATTCCGAAATGGCCGCATCGTGCCGTTTGCAGATAAATTGGTGCTTTAAGCCCGAAATGCCTTATTATTTCATCAGGCCGTAGGTCCACGTTTGCCAAAACGCAGTTGAGAATCTGCTGCTCCTCGATTTTTGAAGAGCCGAAGGTGTTGATATAAAGCGATAACGGTTTTGCCACTCCGATGGCATAGGATACCTGCAGTTCGCATTCGTCTGCGAGTTTTGCCTTTACAATAGTTTTTGCGATATTGCGCAGCGCATAAGCTGCGGACCTATCGACTTTCGAAGGGTCTTTTCCGCTGAAGGCTCCGCCCCCGTGGTGTGCATAGCCACCATATGTGTCCACGATGATCTTCCTACCGGTGACTCCGGTATCCGCAGCAGGACCTCCAAGCACAAAACGGCCTGTAGGGTTGATGAAGACTTTTGTATCAGCGTCCATGAGCTTTTTGTCAATGACAGGCGTGATGACATTGTCCATTATGTCCTTTCGGATTTTTTCCAGATCCAAATCATCATGCTGGGCGGAAATGACTATGGCTTCTATCCGCTTTGCTTTTTTCCCGTCGTATTCGACTGTCACCTGGCTTTTTCCATCAGGCCTCAGATAGCCCAGCAGCCCTGACTCCCTTACCTCGGTAAGCCTTGCAGTCAATCTTCGTGCAAGGGTGTGTGCAAGAGGCATGAGCTCTTCTGTCTCGTTGCAGGCATAACCGAACATCATTCCCTGATCTCCCGCTCCGGAAGAAGACGAATCATCATAGGATTTGTCGACACCTTGACTTATATCCGGGCTTTGGTTATGTATCGAGCATGTTATTGAAGCCTTGTCCGTGAAACCATATTCTTTTTTTGTGTAGCCTATTTCACGGATAACGTTTCTGGCAATCCCAATATAATCGACAGCTGCTTTGCTGGTCACTTCTCCCATTATGTGTACAGCCCCCGGTTCTGCCGCAACCTCACAAGCTACGCGTGATGAAGCATCTTTCTCAAGCAGTGCGTCCAGTATCCCGTCTGCAATCTGGTCGCAAACCTTGTCAGGGTGGCCCTTGGTGACCGATTCTGAAGTAAAGAATCTCTCCATGATTTTCTCCTCGGCCTACAGCATAGCATGATGTTGCCAATATATGCCATAAAATCGGAAAAAAACCCCGACTGGAATGCAAAATTAAACATCCGTCCGTTATTGAACTTCTGCGTTCATGGGAGTATCATTTGTGCATGCTTACATTAGACACTGTTTATCAGGCGGCTTTTGCGCTTAAAGCCGTCGCACGTTGTACCGATCTCATAAGAGCCCCCCGGATGTTCCCGGATGAGGAAGTTTACCTTAAGACAGAAAACCTGCAGGTTACTGGTTCATTTAAATTGCGCGGTGCTTATTACAAGATGAGCAAGCTTACAGATGATCAGAAACGCAAGGGTGTGGTCGCATGCTCTGCCGGAAACCATGCCCAAGGTGTTGCTCTTGCTGCGCAGAGGCAGGGTATAAATGCATTGATCTGCATTCCTGAAGGCGCTCCGATCTCAAAGGTTGAGGCAACGAGAAGCCTTGGTGCGGAAGTCGAGCTTGTAAAGGGTGTTTATGATGATGCCTATAATAGGGCTGTGGACATTTGCAGGGAAACCGGAAAAACGATGATACACCCGTTTAATGATGAGGATGTCATCGCAGGTCAGGGAACAATAGGCTTGGAGATCCTTCAGCAGCTTCCAGATGTGGATGCTGTGATAGTCCCAGTCGGCGGAGGCGGTCTTATTGCAGGTCTTGCATATACGATGAAAACACTGAAGCCTACTATCAAGGTCTATGGTGTCCAGGCTGCTGGAGCTGCATCCATGGTACATTCCTTGGAATTGCATAAAGTCGACAGCCTTGAAAGCGTTTCGACTGTAAGCGATGGTATAGCGGTTAAATGTCCAGGCGACCTCACTTATTCATATACTGAAAAATATGTGGACAAGGTTGTTACTGTCACGGATGACGAGGTTGCTTGTGCCATATTGTCCCTGATGGAAAGTCAGAAGCTTGTTGCCGAAGGGGCGGGAGCCGTCGCGGTAGCGGCTGCCATGTTTGGCAAGGTTGATATAAAAGGCAAGAAAGTTGTATGCCTTGTATCAGGTGGAAATATAGATGTGACCATCCTTTCGAGAGTCATAAACAGGGCTTTGCTCCGCCAAGGCCGTTATGCTGATTTCACCGTTGCGCTTGCAGATAAACCCGGTCAGCTTGTGGAAGTGGCTTCCGTTATCGCCAAGCATGGCGCAAATGTTGTCGGGGTATATCATGAGAGGGGCGGATCCGATACCGATCTCAATTCCTGCACCCTCCGCGTGTGCATCGAGACAAGGGATCATAATCACGTGAGGGAAATAAAGAAAGCGCTTGCCGCCGCCGGCTATACGATTGTTGCGGAGCTTGTTTAGATGAAGTGTTTTTTTCTTGATATCGATGGAACCTTGCTTCCATTTGGAAAGCCTGCTCCCAGAAGCGCTGTGATTTCCCTCAAGGCGGCACATGCCCTCGGCTGCAGGATATTCATCGCAACTGGAAGAAGCCGGGCCGAGCTTCCGGATTTGTCCTTCATGGATTTTGACGGTTTCATATGCTCTGCGGGTGCAAGTGTGGATGTCGAAGGGGAATGCATACGGGATCTGTATATACCTGATGCGGATTATGCGCAGCTTTCTGGTTATTTGTCGGAGCACGGACTCTATACTCTTGTCCAGACGGCGGAGGGCACATACATGTCTCAGGAGGCCCGTGATCTTTTTTATGAATATTTCATGAAATATATCGGGCGCATTGTTGCATTGAATGGGCTGATAATAGGCGATGTCCCTCCCGGGGCAAAGGTTAAGAAGCTTCTTTTCCTGTCCCCTGAGGGCGGTTGGGGAGTAAGTAGGGTAAAGCAGGATATAGAGCCTGGATTCACCCTTGTTCCCAATACGGTCGGGCTTCCTTATGAGCTGATGGCGGAGATTGTCATGGCTGGTGTCGACAAAGCGGACGGTGTGAGAGCCGTGCTTGATCATTATGGACTGACAAGGGAAGACGGGGTTGCCATCGGCGATGGTGCAAATGATATCGGAATGATAACTTATGCCGGCACAGGAATTGCAATGGGCAATGCCTCCGATGAGCTGAAAGAAGTGGCTGATTTTGTTACGAGCGATATAGAGGACGATGGCATCAGAAATGCCATATTCCACGTTCTGGGAGGATCTTGTGGAGGAAGCAAGGAAGAAGGCTGAGTACAGGAGCAGCTTGAGGAGCAAGGCTCTCATCAAGAGGGCTTTGCTGGAGTTGATGCAGGAAAAGAAATTCGAGAAGATCACCGTAAGCGACATAGTCCGTGTTGCAGATATAAACCGTGGTACCTTCTATGCGCATTTCAAAAGTCCCAGGGATGTTTTCAATAAGATACAGGAGAACATGTTCACCGATCTTCTTGGAACTCTTGAGACGTTTCCTGTGGATTTTGTAATCTCCAATCCCAGACCTGTGCTGGAGGCGGCTTCCAATTTTCTTTTGACGGACATAACGTATTACAAAATGCTTTTCAACATAAGCGACACCCCTGAATTCATAAACCGGAACAAGACAAAGCTGTTTGATTACTTCATGAAGTCCTCTGCTGCCGGAATGATGGGCAATGTGGGCAAAAGGGCGGAGTTCATAGCCATTCTTGATTTCTGGATCAGTGCAACATTGACGTTGTATATCGATTCTATATTGGGACGCATACCGCTTACATTGGACCAGCTTCCTGATTTTTGTTCCAAGATGATGTCGCTTTCCTCCATCTCTTGGCTGGATGTTTTCCAGAACCAGTCCCTTCAGGGCTGATATTTCACTGAAATGTCGTCCTGCACATATTGATGAAAAGCTGTAAGGCAGGACTCAGATGCTTGTTCTTGTGGAATACTATGTGGTTTTCACGTGAAAAATCGGCATCTGAAATCTCCTTGGTTATCACATTCTTCCTGTTCCTGTCTATCTGTACAAGTTCTTTTGGCAGTATGGATACTCCGATGTTGCATGAAACTGCTTTGATTATCGCCTGGGTGCTTGTACTCTCCCATGATGGATCTATTATCATGCCATGTATGCTGAATATGTTATCGACAAATGTCCGTCCAACACTCCCTTTTTCCCTCAGTATCAGTTTTTCCTTGAAGATGTCTTTGAGAGTTATATCTTCTTTTTCTGAAAGTGGATTATCCTTTCCCAATACAAGCACAAGATGATCCTTTCTGAATGGGATGGCTATCAGCTGGTCATCGTGTGACGTCCCCTCTATCAGCGCAAGATCGAGGACGTTGTCGTAAAGGTCGTTTTTCAATTGCTGTCCGTTTGTGATTTTCACCTTGATGTCCAGTTTTGGCTTGATTTCCTGAAATTTTTGCACCAGGGAGGGAAGTATGATGTTGCCAAGTGTGATGCTGGCGCCAATCTTGATTTTTCCGGTATCATCCCAGTTCAACAGCTCCTTATCCAGCATGTTCAACGACTCGATTATATGTACAGCCCGGGAATAAAGCTGGTCTGCGGCTTTGGTTCTGAAAAGATGCCGCTTGTATCTTTCAAAAAGCAATATGTCATAATATTGCTCGAGTTCCTTTATTGCCCTCGTAACCGCCGGTTGTGTCATATTAAGGCTTTCTGATGCCTTAGTGATGCTTTCTTTTCGATATACTTCGACGAAAATCTCAAGGTTTCTTAGTGTCATACGCCATATTATATAATGAAATCGTTATTAAATTCATAAAAATATAGTATTTTACTTATGTTTAACCATCCGATACTCTCTGTTATGGAAGTGAGAAGATGGTAAAAGGAAATAAGGCAAAGGTTCTTTGGAAGCTCTTCCTGACGACGCTCTACATAAGCGATTTCACGTTCGGGGGAGGTTTTGTGATCATCATATTCATGAAGAAGAAGTTCGTGGATGAGATTGGTTGGATCAGCGAACAGGAGATGCTGGATTATACTGCGCTATCCCAAGCCTCTCCCGGCGCGATCGCTGTCAATTCCGCAATACTTGTAGGCTGGAAGGTGGCGGGTTTTGCAGGGATGCTTGTCGCTGTGCTTGGAACGGTAATTCCTCCGATGGTGATCCTTTCGGTGATTTCCGTATTCTATTCGGCTTTCATCAACAACGTTTATGTTTCGCTCGTGCTCAAAGGAATGCAGTCTGGGGTGGCTGCCGTCATATTAAGCGTTGCGGCGAAGATGATCCTTCCCTCGCTGAAAGAAAATGGGCTTTTGCACGGGATGATAATGCTTCTCGCTTTTTTTATGACATTTTTCTTCAAGATCAATGTCGTCTTCATAATCCTGATCTGTGCATTCATTGGATTGGGTGCGCAGGCAATAGGCGCGCACTTGAAAAAGGGAGGTGAGGAAAATGATTTACCTTGAACTGATGGTTTCCTTCCTTCAGATCGGATTGTTCAGCATAGGTGGTGGATATGCGGCCATACCGCTCATCCAAAACGAGGTGGTGATGAATCATGCGTGGCTTTCTATGAGCGAATTCACAGATCTCATCACTATTGCGGAGATGACTCCAGGACCGATTGCGGTCAACAGTGCGACCTTCGTCGGAACAAGGATCGCAGGCCCGCTGGGTGCTGTTGCAGCGACTTTCGGATGCATCTTCCCTTCCCTCATAATCGTGAGCATCCTGTTTCATCTTTATTCAAGATATGGACAGATGTCGGTGATGAAAAACATCATGGATACCTTGCGCCCTGCCATAATCGCACTGATTTTCAGTGCAGGGCTTTCCATATTGGCTGTTTCTGCGTTCAATTCCGGCGTGTTTGATCTGAAAGACATCAATTACGTTGGAAGCGCTCTTTTTCTTGCTGCACTTTTTGCTATGGGGAAGCTGAAACTCAATCCGATATGGGTGATGGTTTCATGCGGATTATTGAATTTGGCTGTTTACGGAGTTATGGAGGTGATTGGATTATGATCAGATACAGGTTGCATCGTATAGGAAACAGGGTAAGGCTTGAAGATGGCGGCGCGGTATTATACATGGTGCGCATGAGAAAAGACGGCATCCATGTCTATGATGGCGATGGAAAGGAAAAGGGCTTTTTGCAGTCTGGGGGGAAAAAGCTCTGGCACTATTTCAAGGATGGTGGCAAAAAGGATTGCACCATCACCTTTGCAGAAGTGGAAACATTGCGTCCGGCCCGGCCCCTATATGCTGAGATAGAGTTAAATGATGGCCTAATAGAAGTAAAAAATGATAAGAATAGAGAAATATTCTTATATAAGGATATTGTTATTGGGTCAATAAAAAACCTGTATTCCATTTATTCCATACTGAGCATCGAGGATGAGTGTGCTATTCTCTTGCCGGTTCTGCTTGTTATGGCATACGCGATATATCTATCGGATGGACTGATTGTAGTATAGCTCAGATTATGCAGCAGCAGAAGCGGAAGAAGAGCAGGGAAAGGCAGCATTCAAGGAATCCTGATGTTACTCCGTAATAGCTTCTTTGGCTTTGATATGCGTTCCTTCTCTGCCTGAACTGCTCTGCATACTGGCTGTATTTCCTATTCGTCGGATCCATGGCTTCGGCCCTTCTTATATCGGATTCCGCCTCGCTGACATTCCCGAGCGCGCTATTGATGAGGAAGGAAACGAAGAACCATTCCGCATTCCTGTCGGCACTTGGCATGCGCCTCAGTTCGTTCATGGCCCTTTGGAATTGCCTCATGTTGTAAAGGGCTTTTGCCCTTTCTATCGAAGGTCCGCTTCCATATCGGGCATCGAAATCCCTCTGGTCGAATGACGAATAGCCGAAAGATGAGAACCAGTCGAACGGATTTCCTTGATTCTGATAGTAGGACGAATTCCCGTATCCGCCTGATGCGTATGTGCTGGAAGATCCTGATGTGGAATAGCTCTTATGGTTGATCAGTATGTCATAGGCCTCGTTGACCTTTTTCATCATTTCGGCGGCCTCCGGGCTGTTGTTGTTAAGATCCGGATGGTATTTTTTAGCCATTTTTTTATAGGCTTTCTTTATTTCGTCGTCGCTGGCACCTTTTTCAAGGCCGAGAATCTTATACGGATCGTCCATCATTTCTTATCATCCTTGTCGTAGCTTCTCCAGATTCCGGAGTAGATGATGTTCCTCAGTATTGCAAGATTATCATCAAGAGGCAGCTTCTCAAAGCTTGCGCTTGCATCGCTTGCCGCATTAAGGAGCATGTTTTCAACAACAGATTTATCATTGATATCTTTCAGAGGATTGTACAACCCTTTTTTCTCATCTTGCTTCTTATCCTTGAAGGCATCCATCAGATAAATGAAACGTCCTAGATTAGCCCCAAGCGACCTCAGCGTGGGCGAAAAGAAATCGGCTTCGCTCGGAGCAAAAATCTCTTTTATGGAGTCTCCGAATATGAGAGCCATTTCCGGAGCACTGTCAAACCCCTGTTTTTCCTTTTCTAAAAGTATTTCAAGACCTTTTTTCAGGCATTCGGATTGCCGTGGATACCGCTTTCTTATATCCGGAAGGTATTTTTCAAGCCTTGCAACAGTTTTTTCGCCTTTCTTTTCATCATTAAGCTGGTCCAAGGCTGAATAATAGGATAGGAGCATCTGCATATCCGCCGCATACCTGGTGTATGCGCCCGAAATGTATCTATGTTCCTTTAGTGGGCGTACTGCGCACTTCTCTTTTCCTTCTTCTTCCTTTTCGTTGTAAAGATCGGTCAAAAGAAGTGATAAGAATACCATGTCATAACTGAGGTTGAAGGTGCCGTCCTTACCGTATTTTTCCTTGAGCTCGTGGCACAGCCCGCAATAATAGGCCCTGTATTTTCCTATATCCTCTTTTGTCAGGTTGCTTTTTGTCGGTGTTATGTATCCAAACATCAGGTTTTCCTTATGAACTGCTTTTTGCAGTTGGGGCATGTTATTTTTATCTTTCCCTTGTTTCTGGGTACGCGGCAGAGGGTTTTGCATTCCGGGCATTTGAATCTTTTGTAGGGATCCCTTTTGAACATGTTGGAGAATTTTTCCGCCTCATACCGCCTTTTGCCTATGTTTGTGCTGAGCATGCGGAAGATCGCATAAGCAAGGCATGATGCGGCCACTACTGCAGGAATGAGCCTGTAGATATCATGTGCCATCACACTTGAAAATACGGCAAATATCACAGCAAGGATCAAAAAGAAGAAAGCCAGGGAATCAAGTCCATTGCGTTTGTTGTCCATAATAAAAAATATCTTAATAAAATGTGAGATTGTCAATTGATGAGGGCGGGAGTATAGTTTTTTAACGGAGGAAAAATGAAAAATTACGGACATAGGGGTTTTTCAGGCATATATCCTGAAAATACGATGCTTTCATTTGAGAAGGCTTATGAAGCAGGAGCGGATGGAATCGAATTGGACGTCCATTTGAGCTCGGATGGGGAAGTTATGATCATCCATGACGAGAGCCTTGAAAGGACCACGGGCAAAAAAGGATGCGTTTATGAGTACAAAAGATCGGAGTTGGAAAAGATCGATGCGTCCCTCTTGAAGCCTGATTGTGGTTTTTCCCCGATACCGTCCTTGGAGGAATACCTGTCCTTTGCCAAAAGAGCTGGCATCGTCACAAATATAGAGATAAAGAGCATCCCGATGTATTATCCGGGTCTTGAGGAGAAGACATTGGATCTGGTTTACAGGTTCGGCCTTGAAGATAGGGTTGTTTTCTCTTCCTTCAACTGGCTCAGCTGCGAGATTATGAAAGCATTGGATCCCAAGATGCCCACAGGTCTTTTGGTCGAAGGGTATAAGCTGCATAATCTTGGCTCCGCAATCAAGGCCAGGCATCATGAGTATTATCATCCTTCATTCACTTTGATCGACAAGGATATAGTTGAAGACATGCATGAAAACGACATCGGTTTGAATGTATGGACTGTCAATGATGAAAAGGATATACGGGCTGTGAAGGCCCTAGGCGTGGACGGGATAATATCGAATTATCCCGACCGTGTGTTTAAAATTCTTTCAGAGTGAAAGTTTTTATCGTTCGATGCCTTCGCACCAGCGTTTAAGGAACACTGTAGCGGATCTGTTCATTTCCGCCATGAAATCCGAAGCATATTTCTTGTAGTACCGGTCTGCGATGGTTCCTGTGTTGTCGTAGGGGAGCGCCCCGTTCTTTCTCAGGGCCTCCTCCTGCTCATGATATACCCTTTCGAGCTCGTCAAAACCCATTTTCCTGTATCTGTTTTCCATAAATATCCCATCTGCTTCGGGTCTCTTTGAAAGCGGAGCCTTGATGGTCCCTTTTGGATATCCCATTATGAGCATGCATGCGGGAGCGGCCCATTTTGGAAGGTCAAGCAGCTCTTTTACTGTCTCATAGTTTTCTATGACATCCCCTATGTAGCAACTGCCGAGCCCGAGAGCTTCAGCTGCAATGACTGCATTCTGTGCGGCGATAACAGCATCCTGCATGGCGAGATGGAAGTCCCCTATGGAGGGCTTTCTCAAAGCTTTACCCGATTTTTCGTCGCTTTTGCTTTCCTTGAAGAAAGTATACCATTTTTCCACATCGGCAAGAAAAACCCATACGACCGGAGCCCTTTCGATCATCGGTTGGTTGTCGCAGCATTTTGCCAAGACTTTCTTTTTGTCCGCATCGGTCACTTCTATTACGGAATAGAATTCCTGGTTACCTGCACTCGGAGCTCTGAGCGTGAGCCTCTTGAGTTCATCAAGCACATCCTTTTCGACTTTCCTGTCCTCGAAAAGCCTTATGCTTCTTCTCTTTTCAATTGTGGTGATTGTATCGTTCATGGATCCTTCCTTTATGATTTCCTACAATAATTTTCTACAGGGAAGAGGGGGCCGTTGCAAGTCTTTTTTGCAAGAAAACAAAATTAAAACAAAATCAGGATTGATGTATGGCTTTACATGTGGTATGCCCAAAACGCTTGGCATTCTTATATATGAATTGGCCATAAGATATCAGGTATCGTTTATCTTCTGTTTTATGTTCTTTACATGTATGTGCTTGTCGATTTGTTTGCAATTGATATCTTATTATTTAGGAGTATATCAGATGCAGGAAATCAAAGAGCCTAATAAGAGCCCACAACGGAAGCCTCTTATTTTCTATTACTTGATATGTTTATTGGTGTTGATGCTTCTTAACGCATTGCTCTTTCCGGCAATGAACAGCAGAAGAGTTACGGAAGTAGGCTATAATAATTTTTTGGACATGATTGACCAAGGCGTTGTACGGCAGGTGGCTTACAACGAGGAAGAAAGCCAATATGTTTTTATTGCTGAACAGAATGGTAAGGCCGCAGTCTTCAAGACAGGAGTGTGGCCGGGCGATGGTGAGCGGCTTCTTACCCAGCTTAGGTCTAATCCGGATATCGTTTTCAGCGCTTCAATCCCGACCCAGGCAAGTCCGATCCTCGCATTCCTTTTGAACTGGATTGTTCCTGTACTTTTTTTCATTGCAATCGGAAACCTGCTTTCCCGTATGCTGCTGAAAAAAATGGGCGGCGGGTTTGGAAATGCGATGCAGTTTGGCAAATCAGGTGCAAAAGTGTATGTCGAGGATGCCCAGACCGGTGTCACTTTCAAAAATGTCGCAGGACAGGAAGAGGCTAAGGAATCCTTGCAGGAGGTGGTGTCTTTCCTTCATGATCCTGATAAATATGCTGCCATAGGAGCCAAGTTGCCAAAAGGCGTATTGCTCGTAGGGCCTCCTGGAACCGGTAAGACCCTTCTTGCAAAAGCCGTTGCTGGCGAGGCCAAGGTTCCTTTCTTTTCCATTTCCGGATCCGAATTTGTGGAGATGTTCGTCGGAATGGGTGCGGCCAAGGTGCGCGATCTTTTCAAGCAGGCAAACGAGAAGGCTCCTTGCATAGTATTTATAGATGAGATAGATGCAATCGGAAAGAAAAGGGATTCCGGCGGACTTGGCGGCAATGACGAACGCGAGCAGACTCTCAACCAGTTATTGGCCGAAATGGATGGTTTTGATGGTAAGAAGGGAGTTGTGATACTTGCCGCCACCAACCGTCCCGAAACTCTCGATCCTGCCCTGTTGCGCCCGGGAAGATTCGATAGGAGGGTCCCTGTGGAACTGCCGGATCTCAATGGGAGAAAGGCGATTCTTGAAGTCCATGCCAAGGATGTGAAGCTTGAAAGCGCCATAGATTGGGACAAGATAGCCAGGGCTACAGCCGGAGCTTCTGGCGCCGAGCTTGCAAACATAATCAACGAAGCGGCGCTTCTTGCTGTCAGAAGTGGCCGGATGAGCGTCAGCCAAAGGGATCTTGAGGAAAGTGTGGAGACCGTCATAGCCGGAGCACAGAGAAAGAATGCTGCGGTTTCTGAAAAGGATAAGGAGATAGTTTCCTATCATGAAATAGGACATGCCTTGGTAGCGGCAAAGCAGAGCAACAGTGCGCCGGTTACTAAGATAACCATAATCCCGAGAACAAGTGGCGCATTAGGCTATACCATGCAGGTGGATGAGGATGATAAGCTTCTGATGAGCAAGGCTGAGATTCTCAATAAGATTGCAACGTTCACCGGTGGACGTGCGGCCGAGGAGCTGCTGCTTGGGAAGGACAATGTCACAACCGGAGCGAGCAATGACATCGAGCAGGCCACAAAGCTTGCCCGTGCCCTGATCACCCGTTATGGCATGAGTGATGATTTTGGCATGGTCGCATTGGAAACGGTATCCAATCAATATCTTGGCGGAGATACCAGCCTGATGTGCTCGGCGGAGACAGCAGGCAAGGTCGATGAGAAGGTGTTTACCATTGTGAAGAGCGCTTATGAAAAGGCCTTGAAAATCCTTAAGGAAAACAGGGACAAGCTTGATGAACTGGCGCAATACCTTTTGAAGAAAGAGACCATAACGGGCGATGAGTTTATGGAAATACTTAACAAATGATCCTTCGGGCCATCGTTGATGGCCTGTTTCCATTATGAGCTTCTTTGATTGTTAGACCATTCAATCCGCTTTCAGCTCCAATAACGGTCATCATCCACAAAAAGTTTTTCAAAATGCTTGTATTCCTTCATTTTACGTTTTTCCTTTTTGCTGAGGACGAGCCCACAGATGAAGATGATGACGGATGCCGGCAGTGATATTTTTGCAAGGCTGTCCGGGTGTCTGGTATAGAAGGTCGTTCCTGACTTTTTAAAAAGCGGAAGTTCAAAAATATGCCAAGTCTGTATGAAAGGTTCAACCATATCCAAAACCTTTCCGCTGGGGTCGATAAGGCAGGTGATGCCGCTGTTTGTGCTTCTGAGCAGCGGACGTCTGTTTTCGATCGCCCTGAATACCGAAAGCTGCATATGCTGCATTTCTGCCGCCACCGATCCTGACCAGGAATCGTTTGAAAGGTTTATAAGAGCATCCGCACCATTTAGGACAAACTCCGCAGAAAGGTATCCGAAGGTGTCTTCAAAGCATATCGGGGTGCTGAATCGGAATCCGCTTGCTTCGAATACGGTCGATTCCGTTCCCGTCTCCCACCAGTTGTAATCGTTGGCGATCAGCAGGGCTGTCAGGCGCGGAAACTGTTTCTGATATGGAAAATGCTCTGTGAAAGGAACGAGATGCTGTTTTCTGTATGTCTTTTTGACAACTCCGTCTGCAAAGTGGATGACGGTGTTGTAATCGGTCCTGTTCCATTCCCCGTTCTCAAGTAATGCCGGCTTATTTTCATCCGCTATGACACCTTCCGGATTGCCGGTAACCAATGGCACATCCAGATTGAGACCGAAATTTACAAAATCCTCCACAAGTGCGCTGGTCAGCGCATTCGAAGGATAAGCCATATGCCAGGATACCGATGGAACGAACGCAGTTTCACTCCATACCACCATTTCAGGTTTCTCTTCCATCGCTTCCATTGTAAGCGAGCTCAAGGTCTCGAAGTTCTTTTTATATGTGGCATATCCACCTTGCCAGCTGTCGGCGGAGTGCTGGATCGATGCTATCCTGACTGTTTTTCCCGCCTCCTTGTCAAGATAATGGGAATATACGACTGAACCCAGAAGCAGGTTCAGCAAAAAGATTATTGAATAAACCAATATGTCTTTTTTCCTCTTTTTGAACATTATTTTCCTTGTGACCGATTCTGCTATGAACGTTTGGGGCAGCAGGATCAGAATGCAGATCCCCCATATGCCGAAGATGGAGGCGCTCTGGATCAGATATGGCATGTTCCACAAAGCTGCGGCCGGATTGCCGTATGGGTAGGCCAGAAAGCCTTGCTGGGTGATATAAAGATAGGCAAGATGGAAAAGTGCCTGCACAAGATATCCTCTTTTCTTGAAAAGGCTGGTTGCACTCTTTAAAATGGGGAAAAGCAGCATATATTGCACGCTTTCAAGGATAGGGGCTATCAAAATGGCAAGAGGGTGGAATGTTTTCAGCCAAAAATTGTATACGAGGTAGAAGACGAAGCCGAAGGTGAAGCCTTCAAGCCAGATGTATGACCAGCTGGATCTGTTTATGGCTATATAAGCCGGTATGAATGCGATGAATATCAGCACTCCCCAGCCATTGTCGGATATCGGACTTGGAAAGGCGAGGGGAGCCAGCAGCGCGGCACAAAGCGTCAAAAAAATGTTGGAGATGAATTTTTTGAATCCTTCCACAGATAAAAAATACCAAGAGGCCTGTTCTCTGGTCAATCTGGGAGACAGACTTATATTTGAAGAATTTTTCTGTTTATGGTCGGATTTTGTGATAGGTGCTGATAATTCTTGAATTTGTGGAATATGCCTTTATATTTAACCTAGAAATGGAGGATATGTATGTTTTGGGAAGAGGCTGGATCATTCATATTTCAGGAAATGGAGTTTTTCTTGCGCCTTGTTGTCGCTTCCATCTGTGGCGCCCTTATAGGACTTGAAAGGGAGAAGCGGCTTAAGAATGCTGGAATAAGGACACATATCATTGTCGCCATTTCCTCAGCTTTGATGATGATAGTTTCCAAATATGGTTTTTTTGATGTGCTGGAATTTGAAAGCATAAGCGTGGATGCCTCCCGTATTGCGGCCGGGGTCGTGACTGCGATCGGCTTTCTTGGAGCAGGGGTCATTTACGTGCGCAAGGAAAATACCATAGGCCTTACAACGGCGGCAGGATTGTGGGCGACTGTCGGAATCGGGATCGCGCTTGGCGCGGGAATGTATGTGCTGGGTGTTGCCAGCACTCTTCTCATCCTCCTGATCCAATTCATATTGCACAGCCATTTCTTCAAGCTTTCAATACAGATTTCCGCATCGGTAAAAATCATCATCGGGCAGAATGGAATGGATTTTAACGGCGTGAGGAATTTTTTCAGAAGCAACAACATATCGATAAAGAATGCACAGCTTTCAAAGGATGAGGACGGAAGGGTTGTGTTTTCCGCATATGTGACATTTCCTAAAAAGTATGAGCTGAGGGATGTTTTCACACTTTTGGATGATGCCGGTTTTGTCGAGGCCATCGAGGTCAGTACCGTGCAGTGAGCCTGTTTTTTGGGAAAAAATCCTTCCAATAATCGAAAAAAATGTCCATTGTTGTTTTTTTACCTCCGGGTTTAGACTGAGAATACAAAAGGAAAAACTCAGGAGGTTTTTAAATGAAAAAAGTTTTGGTTGCATTGCTTGTGCTGATTCTTTCCGTATCCTTTGTTTTTGCACAGGGTGGCAAGGAAAACAAGCAGATCACAATCGAGTTCTGGACACACGAAGATGTTAACCGCCAGGCTCTCGAGGACAGATATATTGCAGAGTTCGAAGCCTCTCATCCAAATGTGAAGATCAATGTCACACGCCAGGCCTCGACGAAGCTTATCGAACTTATTCAGACAGCTTTCGCAGCAGGCGAAGGTCCGGACGTTTTCAATCTCTCCATTAATGATGAATATCCCTACATAGTCGCAGGAAGGGTTGCACCGATGGATTATGAGGCAGCAGGTTTTGCTGATGCACAGGCTGTTCAGGATGCATATCTTGCTGGAATGATCGATCCTGTAACATATGAAGGAGAGGTTTACGGACTTCCTCTCGAGCTGACCAACTGGAGCATCTTCATCAATAAGAAGGTATTCAGAGACGCCGGTCTCGATCCTGAAAAGGATTACCCGAAGACTTGGGAAGAGATGGTTGAAGTATCCCAGAAAATCGTGATCAGGGACGGGGATATACTGGTCCGCAGAGGATTCGATTTCCGCTATCCGTACTATCTTGAAGCGATGGTGCCGATGGTCGAGCAGCTCGGTGGAGCCCTTTTCAGCGATGACGGCACCGAAGCCATCGTAGGCGAGGATGCTTGGGTGACATGGCTCACATTCATGCAGCAGTGGGGCCCGAACGGACTGAACCTCGGATCTCCGACATACACCAATGCCCGTTCTCTCTTCAACAAGGACAACAACGACATTGCAATGGCAAACACCGGTCTTTACCAGGAAGCTAGAATCAAGGCCGACAACCCTGAGTTCTACGATAGCGGAGAGTGGATGGTTGTTCCGTTCCCGGTTTTCGAAAATGCTGTAAAGGACGTTGCGGCATGCTACTATGGCCACTATTACATGGTCAATGCGGACAGTGATAAGGAAACCCAGAAGGTTGCATGGGAATTCATTGCCTATATGCTCAGCCACGGAGAGGAATATCTTACAGAAGTCAACATCATCCAGCCTACAAAGGCATTGATGGAAAGCGATACTTATAAGAATATGCCGTATTCCGATGTATTCACTAAAGACTTTGAAAGAGGCCACATCGTATACTACGGAGCCGCCAGCACAGAAATCCAGGCACAGCTCAGGACTGCAGTAGAGGCGGTCATGCTCCAGAACGTGGATCCATATAAGGCTTATCAGGATTTGAAGAAGAACGTACAGGAAATCATCGACGAAGGCTGATTTTCCAAGATTCGGAACAAAAGGCTTGGCCGGTAATCGTCCGGTCAAGCCTCTTTAACGTAAAAGGAGTATGTAAAGTGGCAAAGAAAGCTAAAGTGTACAGCATCGAAAAAAAGCAGGCTCGCTGGGGATTCGTTTTTACAATTCCATGTCTTATTTTCTTTGCTGTTTTCAGTTTTTACCCTATTATCAATGCGTTCTGGACATCACTTACAAACAGGCAGGCAATCGCCAGAACCAGCAAGTTCGTGGGTTTGGAAAACTATATCTACATATTCACAAAAGATAACGGAGGATTTCCTCTTTCAAATTCAATCAGAGCTACATTGATCTTTACGATAGGCACATTCATTCCGATGATAATAATTTCCCTGATCGTCGCAGTGTTTCTCATGCAGCTCAGAAAGGATAAATACAGGGGTTTTTTCCAGCTGGCATATTATACGCCTGCTGTTCTCTCCTCGGTTGTGGCCGCATCGATCTGGATGATCATTTTTGATCCGCGCGGACTTATGAACCAGGTATCCAATTTTGTAATGCACACATCCGGTGTTGATTATAACTGGCTGGTTGATTCAACCATGCTCCAGATTTCAACCATGCTCATCTATTTCTGGAAATATATAGGATATTTCGTAATCCTCTTCATAACAGGGCTCGCATCGATTCCTTCCGTGATATATGAGGCGGCCACGGTTGATGGTTCATCCCGCTGGCATACATTCTGGCATATCACTCTGCCTCTGCTGAAGCCGACGACGGCCATGGTTTCGATTATGGCGATGCTGCAGTGCCTTAAGACATTCAGCACACAGTACATGCTTTTCCAGGGAGGCTCATCAAGGGCTCCAATAGATGTGATCACGATGAACATCTATTTCACAGGTATCAGGAACGGCAGGCTCGGAAGAGCGAGCGCCATGTCCATAGTGCTGTTCTTGATAATGCTTATCTTCACTTATCTGCAGCTTGTTGCCAACCGCTCAAGTGAGGATGTCGAATACTAGGAGGGCAGGAATGACAAAATTTGTTGGAAAAATAACAGTTGTGGAAGTCCTGATCTGGATATTCCTGATTCTCGTCCTGCTTTTTACCATTGTTCCAATACTTTTCATGTTCGTATCCTCATTTATGGACAGCAAGCAGATATTGGCCATGCCGTTCCATTGGATACCTTCAAAAGAGTATTTCACATCGTCAGACAGGACGTTCTTCACAAACTTCTATCGTGCAATAATGGGAAACAATTCCGATCCGATATTCTTCAGGAATTTAATAAATTCGCTGGTGGTGGCCATCACTGACAGCTTTACCACCGTTATTCTCGCATCCCTTTGTGGATACGGGCTTGCGAAGTTCAAGTTCCGGGGCAGGAATTTCGTATTCATCTCCATAATGGCTACTATGATGATTCCTTTTGAAGCGATCATGATACCGCTTTACATGGTTGCATCCTCTTTCAAGATGATAAACACCTACAGAGGTCTTATAATCCCCTTCATGGTATCTGCCTTCGGAGTGTTCCAGATGAGGCAGTATCTGCTCACGTTCCCATCGGAGTATATAGATGCGGCTCGTGTGGACGGACTTCCTGAACCTGGGATATATGCCAGGATAGTGCTTCCAAACTGTAAGCCGGTTATAGCGACTCTTGGAATCCTTTCCTTCAGAAACCAGTGGGACAATCTTTTGTGGCCTCTTCTAGTCGCCCAGAGCGAAAAGATGAAAACCATACCTCTTTATATAACCAAATTCAGCGAGGAGAAGATGACGGACGAAGGGGCCATGATGGCTTGTGCTCTTCTTGCTTCCATTCCGATGTTCTTGCTTTTCTTCACCTTGAGCCGTTACTTTTTAGGTGGAGCAGCTGTTTATGATTCCAGAAAAGGTTGATGGATGATAAGAGGTGTACGGAATTTTCTTATAACCTTGGCTCTTGTTGCACTGCTTGCGTTTGCCGCCGCCTGTGTACGCATCATGTTCAGGCCTGAGGATGGCGGAGCAGGTTCTGCAGAGCCGATTGTGATTGAATATTGGACTCACGTGGATGCCCAGCGCAGTAATCTGGAGGAACGTCTTATTGATGAGTTCATGCATGATAATCCCGGCATAGTGGTGCATAGAAGCGAATATACGGCGGTAGAGATGCTCAATGTGGTGAATACCGCATTCGATGCATCCCAAGCCCCGGATTTCTTCAATTTCCCCGCAGAAGGTATTGCGGAACTTCTTTATTCAGGAAGATTGGAGCCTGTTGATTATCAGGCGGCAGGTTTTGGTAATAAGGAAGGTCTGTTGGATGCCTATTTGGACGGTGTTTTTTCTGCTGTCACGATGGATGGCAGGATCTATGGAATACCTTTGGAGCTGACAAACTGGTGTTTATATATAAACAGGAACCTCTTTGAGCAGGCAGGACTCGATCCGGATAATGATTATCCGAAGACATGGGAGGAGATGGTTGCAGTCTGTCAAAAACTTGTAAAGCGTGATGGTGCGGTGCTTGAACGCAGGGGCTTTGATTTCCGCTATCCCTATTATCTCGTGTTTTTTGTTCCGATGGTAGAGCAACTTGGAGGATCTGTGATAAGTCCGGATGGAAAGAGCTATATTTACAATGATGAGGCCTGGGAAAAAGCCTTGTCGTTCATGGCATCCTGGGGACCGTTGGATCTCAATCTCGGTTCTCCGACCTATATAAATGCCAGGACGATTTTCAATCATGAAAAGATTGCGATGTGCCTTTCCGGGCTTTATCAGGAGAGCCGTATGGAAACGGACAACCCGTCTTTCTATGATAGCGACGAGTGGATGGTTGTGCCGTTTCCGACATTCTCTTCTTCTGTAGAGAAGATTGGAGCCGCACCGTACCCGCATTTCTTTCTGGTCAATTCCTCTTCTTCCGACAGTGTGAAGACCGCATGCTGGAAGCTGATTGGATATTTTGCCTCTCACGGTGAGGATTATCTGAGGGAGATAAACCTGATAGTACCGCGTAAGGATCTCATCGACAGTCCTCTTTTCAGTAACATACCTTACAGCAACGTGTTTCTTGAACAGATGTCATACAGCCATCCTGTATATTCCGGCAGACATGCCGCACAGATACAGGACCTGATAGGGGAGGCTGTGGAATCCGTGATGCTTTCAGGCGAATCACCCGAAAAGGCGGTGATATCTCTCAGATCGTCTGTACAGGAGCTTTTTTATGAGAATTAGCCCCCATCCCGAAATTGTGTAGGGGTGGTGTTGAAATAGCGTTTGAACAGCTTTGTGAAATACCCGGGGGTTGGGAAACCGCTGTTTGCGGCTATCTCGCTTATATTCATGTTCGAATGCTTGAGCAGGTATACTGCACGGTTCATTCTTAGTGCGTTCATGTATTGCAGGAAATTCATTCCGGTAACTTCTTTGAACAGAGTGGACAGATGGCTTTCGGAAAGCCTTACTGCTTCAGCCACATCGGCAAGCCCTATCTGTTTTGTACAGTTTTCCTTCATGTTGTTTATCGCCATTTGGACCGTATGGTTCTGTACTGTTGTCGGAAGCTCTATTTCCATACCGTCTGCATTTTTGTGTATTTCCAGTTCATTATTCTCTTCCCGTACCCGTTCTGCGAGGTGTGCCAGTGTTTCTTCCAGCTCGTCGTCATCGATGGGCTTTTTAAGATAGTCGAACACGCCGAGACGAATTGCTCTTTTTGTATACTCGAAATCGGTATGCCCTGATAATATGATCGCATTGTTGACCGGGCAGGAGGAGAGCATCTCAAGACCGTTTTTTCCTGGAAGACGTATGTCCGTTATTACGATATCCGGCTCTGTTTCCTTTATAAGAGCCTCTCCCTTGATTCCGTCATCCGCAGTCCCTATGAGATTGATGCCGAGCTTGTTCCAGTTGATTGACAGCACAAGCTCCTTTAAAAATATCTGTTCATCCTCGACGATTACCGCAGTAAGCGGCGTAATGCTCATATCTTTTCCTCCTGGTAGGGAATGCCTATTATGATTTCTGTGTATTCATTCAGTTTGGAAGAGATTTTGAATAGAAGATCCTCACCATATTTCAAAAACAGTCTCCTGTATACATTGTATATCCCTACATGGCCTTGGTGGAACATTTTCTCAAGATCTATGTTTTCATCCTCAAAACCTATGCCGTCATCCCAGACGCTGAAGAAAACATAGTTTTCATCCCTTTTTATCTCAATTCTCAGATGCCAGTCCCCGCTCTTGGGCTCCAGGCCGTGAATGACACTGTTTTCGACAAGCGGCTGCAGCATGAGCCGCGGGGTAATGATCGATTTCAATTCTTCCGGGCACATTATTTCGTAATTCAGCTTGTCTCCAAAACGGATTTTTTGGATCATGAGATAGCTTTCCACCAGATCTATGGTCTCAAAAAGCGTGCATGTGCTTTCATGGGTGTCTATCGAGGATCTGAGAAGTTTTCCGAGCTTTACGCTTATCGTATAAATGTCCTTTTCGCCATTAAGCTTTGCCAATGCCTTTATGGTGTTCAGCGTATTGAATAGGAAGTGGGGGTTCATCTGGCTTTCCAAAGCTTTTCGTTCGGCTTCCGACAGCTTTGCTTCCTCTTCCCTTGTTATTTCAAGAAGCTCCTTGATCTGGCTGACCATTACGTTGAACGATTTGGAGAGCGTATCGAAATCGGATATGCCGGTTGTCTCCAGATGTGCGTCCAGATTTCCTTCCTCGATTTTTTTCATTGAGGATGAAAGGCTTTTGAGACGTCGGCTTATCGAGTGGGAGAACACCAGTGAAAGAAATACGGATATCATAAGTCCTACGATCAACGAGATTATAAGGATGGTTGTCCATTGCTCCAGATTTTCCGTGTATGCATTTTTGGCGCTTATGGCAATTAATGAAAAATCCGTTCCCTCAATGTCCGTATAAAATCTGGTGGAGTTCTCATTGCTGAGCTCAGGTATGCTTGCAAAGGATCCGAAAAGGTTCTGGTGTATCAGGGAATATGCGGAATAGGTTTCCTTGTCAGCTATGACGAGCTCTGAAAAGAGGTTGTCGGTATTGAGCAGCCCCAGTGCGGAATTGTATATGTCGACTATCACGTAACCCACAGGTTCTCCGTCAGCGGAGAATATCCTTCTTAAAATCGATGCGAATATCTGTTTTCCTTCTTCCGTCCTGTGGTCTTCTATCGATATAATTGAAGCCCTCTCACCCTTTGCCTTCTGGTTGGCTATCGATATGATATTTGTGCTGTCCCATTGGTTGCTATGGGTTCTCAAGTCATATATTTCAGGAAAATTATGTGTGCTGATCCTGACCTTGCCGGATAATGATACTATGTTGGCGCTCGCCCTGTATGTATCGGAACGCATTGTGGAAAAAAGTACATTGTATATGTTTTTTATCTCCTCGGTATCCGCAATTCCTGCATCTTTTTCGACTGTGGAGATTACTGTCGGATCTATGGATATCTGGTAGCATTTATGCCTGTACTCCTCTAAAACCATCCCGATCTGGTTTGCGTCTTTCTGAAGGCTGTTTTCAGCTTGGACCTGGAGTGCATTTTTCAGATTTGTTCCGCTTGATGACAGATAATAGACCATGAAAAGAAAAAAAGGCACTATCATGACTATAAGAAAATAGAACAGCAGACGTGCAAACAGCGAAGAGCTCAATCTTTTCATGGATAATCATTATAACCTCAAAGAAAGACTAATGGTATTTTATTTATTGGTTCGGATTTAGCAATTTACGGGTGGAAAATCAAACAAAGAAAGCAATTTATGCTAACATTTAAAAAGAAAGTAATGGTAAAAATGCAAATAGTATGAAAAACAGGCTGTTATTCATTTCCTGCTCGTTTTTGATGCTACTTCTAGGCGTCAGCGATGCATTAAGAGGGATCTTCACCCCTCTGTTTCTTTCTACTTTCGGATTTTCAACAGGTCAGGTAGGGCTTATAGTATCCGCAAGCTACCTTGGCAATCTCATCTGCCTCCTTTCTGGAGGAATCATTCTTGATAAGATTGGGATCAGGCGGTCTTTCATACTCTTTATTTCCATAATGGCTTTTTCTGAGATATCACTTATTTTCGGATATAAGTTTCCTCTGCTTGTTATTGGGTTTTTTATCTCTCTTGGCGTGTCCACGCTTCTTAACACCACGATCAATCTGACAAGCGATAATTTTTCCAATGATAAGCCGATAACATATCTGAACATGCTTTTTTTCCTGCAAGGTATCGGTACCTCCGGCTCTCAGTTTATCCTTTCCCAATATTCTTCCTCCTGGAGGGCTTGGAATATGACATTGATCTCAATAGCCTTGCTGCTCATACCTGTGATGGTCTTGATCGGGCAGTGTAGGGATATTGAAAGAAAAAGCGTGTATCCTGCAGGGGATTTTGGAGAAAATGATGGAAAAAAGCCATGTATGAAGAAATTGGTTTTCATCACTCTTGCTCTTGCTTTTTATTTGATAGCCGAACATGGAGTGACAAACTATTTCTTGATTTATGGGACGCAGTATCTTGCTTTGAGCCCCTCTCGCGTAGGGAATGCTTTAGCCTCTTTCTCGATAGGCATCATGCTGGGCCGTCTGGTATTCGGTCTTGCCATGACAAGGATCGGGGAGAGAAGAATGCTGCTTCTCTCGCTTTTTTTCTGTTCAATCTTTTATATTGCGGTATATGTTTTTGCCATATCCTCTTTGCTCTTTTTTTCCGGACTGGCCTGTGCCATAGTTTATCCTACGGTTACAGCGTCTGTGAGAAGATTCGTCCCATCCTTCATGGGCGCAAGGGCAACGACCATGGTGATCGCCGCCGCAAGCACTTTCGATGTTGTGTTCAATTTCGTCTTCGGATACACGATTTCCTTCCTGGGCTACAGGATATCTATGTATTTTCTTCCTTTCTGTATGGTTTTGGCCTTGTTTTTTCTTATTCCTGCAGGATTGCGTGAGTGATACTCTTACTGTTCGTCGCTTATCCCCTCTGCACGTCCCGCCCATTCGAATACTATTCCGTCTTCAGGATCATAGGCTTGTGATTTTATCCCATCGTCCTTGCTTAGTGTTTCCACTTGCCCGGTCTTCCTCGATTTCTCGGCTGCAAAAACCATCATATGGCTGTCGATAGATGCTTCCAGCGTGCTTGAAGCGCTATGGATTCCGTTCATCTCCATTATGAATGATTTGACTATTTCCTCATCCCCGCCGCCATGTCCGCTGCAGGCTTCTTCCAATGGTATGCTTTTTTCTTCTTCTCCGAACCTGCGCAGCACCAATTGGTTTTTCTCCATATCGCCTTCGATTTCCCCTTTTGTGCCGAACAGCTTGATTGTGCGGTGGTTATCTGCGGTGAACCCTGTCATTGTAAATGTCGCTGTCACATTGGAATCGAATTCCATCAATACGACCTGATGGTCCACCACATCGTTATCTGAATGGAAAACACATCTTCCATAGGGGCCTTTGCAGATTGCGTCATACAGTTTTTCCTCATTTGGGCTGTCTGCGAGTATGTTGCAGGGCCAGTTGTCTCCTGGGTTATGTCTTATTCCTGTTCTTTTGTTTGTGATGTAGATCTTTTCTGCATCAAACGGACATTTGTCTTTTGCCTTGCATCCATCCATGCAGCGCTTGCTTGCCCCATAGGGGGCGTTTTCTGCTTTGAAATACGACAGCCCCCCGTAGCTTGCAATCTTTTTGCAGGGACTGCCGACCAAGTATCTGATGATATCCATATCATGGCAGGATTTCTGCATCAGCATGGGGGAGGATGAGCCTTCGTTCCTCCAATTTCCCCTTATGAAGGAATGTGCTTGATGCCAATAGCCTACATGCTCGATGGCATCAAGACTCATGAGTTTTCCTATTGCACCACTTTCAAGAAGGGATTTTATTGTTTTATAAAACGGGGTATACCGCAATACGTGGCAGATTACGATAAGATGTCCTTCTTCAGCAGCTTTCTTTTCCAGCAGTTCAACTTCTTCTTTTTTAGGGGAGATCGGTTTTTCCAAAAGTATGTCGTATCCTTTTTCCAAGGCCTTGACCGCTTGCTTGACGTGTTCTTGATCCTGAGTTGCAATAATAGCCGCATCAGCAAGTTTTTCTCTATCTAATAGTTCGTCTGCATCATGAAAGACCATTGATGGATCAAGATTAAAAAGCTTTGCAGCCTTATCGCGCTTCTCTTTTTTGGGGTCGGCAACCGCTTTTATTTCCATTTCCTCAGGATGCGCGATCGCATATGGGGCATAGCTGTCCAAGCCCCTGGAACCTAGTCCGATTATGGCAAATGAAATCTTTCTCATACCATGATTATATGGGCAACGTTTTTCTCATACAATGGAGGAAGGTTGAAAAAAATCCCATCGGATTACATAATAGCGGAATATGAAGATTCATCAGACAGATTTTTCAAAGGGTAGTGTGAGTTCATGCATAATGAAGGTATCCATGCCTTTGATTGTGGCTGAGATAGTCAATCTTCTTTACAGCATGGTCGATAGGATTTATATAGGGCATATTCCGAATGAAGGAAGCCTTGCTCTTACAGGTCTTGGCTTATGCTTCCCTATAATCAGTCTTATAAGTGCCTTTGCCCGTCTTTATGGTTTGAACGGAGGTGCCCCTCTTTGTGCCATGGCCCGTGGCCGCGGGGATGAGGATGAGGCTGGATTCATAATGGGAAACTCGTTCTTGTTATGCTTTTTGACCGGTGCAGTGCTCACATTGCTGACGCTTGTTTTCAACAGGCCGCTTTTATATGCTTTTGGAGCAAGCGATCTGACATATCCATATGCAAGGGACTATCTTTCAATATACGCTGTCGGATCGGTTTTTGTTTTGACAACACTTGGAATGAATGCTTTTATCAACAGTCAAGGCTTTGCATCCGTCGGTATGATCACGGTGCTTATAGGTGCGGTTTTGAATATAATCTTGGATCCAATCCTGATTTTTGCATTTCATATGGGAGTGAAAGGGGCTGCGATTGCAACGGTGATCAGTCAGACCTGCTCCGCCGTTTTTGTCCTGTGGTTCCTGACCGGCAAGAATGTTGAGCTGCGCCTGAGCCTGCGTTATATGAAACTTAAAAAGGCAAGATGCATAAAAATAGTATCGCTGGGATTAAGCGGCTTTACAATGGGAGCAACCAATTCGGTTGTGCAGTTGGTTTGCAACAAAGCTGCATATATCTGGGGTGGGGACCTGTATGTCGGGGTCATGACGATCCTCAATTCGGTAAGGGAAATATTCAGCACTCCAATAAGCGGAATTGGAAGCGGAGCCAGCCCTGTATTGAGCTATAATTATGGTCGCAGAGATGGAAAGCGGGTAAGAAAAGCAAGTGATGTGATGCTTCTTTTCACCTTGGTCTATTCTTTGGCCGCATGGGCTGTGGTTGTTGCCTTTTCTCATGGAATGGCAATGCTTTTCACACAGGATACGCTGATGATCAAGGCGGCTTCCGGTGCATTGAGGATATATTTCTTCGGTTTTTTCTTCATGTCGTTCCAAACCGCGGGACAGCAGACCTTTGTAGCTCTAGGGAAGGCCAAACATGCAATATTTTTCTCATTGTTCAGAAAAGTTGTGATAGTTGTTCCCTTGACGATACTTCTTCCGTATGTGTTCGGTATAAACGGGGTTATGCTTGCCGAGCCGATAAGCAATGTTGTCGGAGGCCTTGCTGCATATCTTACTATGCGTCATGTCGTAATGCCGGAGCTGAAAGGGATGGAGACGCTCTGATCGGGGTAGGACTTCAGATATGAAAAGATAACCCTCCAAATTGGTTTTGAGCCAGCTTGGAGGGCTGAGAGTTTTCATCCAGTGTTTTTCACATCCTGGAATATAAATCCTCGTAAATCCGTTTTGAATTGTTCCAGGAGAAATCTTTTTCCATTCCCCTTTTCTGCATCTTCGCCCAGGATTCCGGTCTGTTGTAATAAAGCCAGGATGCATGGTTGATCCTGTCCATCAGCGCCCATGCGGAATATTCGTCGAATGCAAATCCTGTTCCTGTCTCCTCGTATTCGTTGTATGGCTCGACGGTATCTTTCAAGCCTCCGACGGCATGTACGATTGGAATTGTTCCATACTTCAGGGCAATCAGCTGTGTCAGACCGCAGGGCTCAAAAGCCGATGGAACGAGGAAGGCATCAACACCTGCATATATTTTGTGTGACAGATCATCCGAATACATGATTCTTGCTGCAACCTTCTGAGGATATTTGCTTTGATAGAAGCGGAACATGTTTTCGTAATTCGGATCGCCTGTTCCAAGTACGATCAGATTTATATCCCTTGAGCATAGCTCGTCCATTATGATGTTCACAAGATCCAGTCCCTTTTGGTCGGTAAGCCTTGATATGATTCCAAGGGTCAGGATATCCGGATTGATAGGCAATCCGAGTTCTTTTTGCAGGCTTGTCTTGTTTTCCTTTTTCCCGTTTTTAAGGGATTTTTCGGTGTATGTCTTATAAATCTTCTTATCGGTATGAGGATCCCACTGGGTGTAGTCCAGACCGTTGATTATTCCCCAAAGCCTTTCATGGCGCCAACGGAGGATGTCGTCCAAGCCATCTCCGAAGTTCGGCGTCTGTATCTCATTTGCATAGCTGTTGCTGACGGTTGTTATATAATCTGAATATACCAGAGCACCTCTCATCATCGAGCAGTTCCAGCTGTTTTTGGGTACGCTTCTATCTTGGTATGGCGAAACGAGAAGACCTGGTTCGAAGCATTCCCATGGAAGTCCGGACACCCATTGGATATGCCCGACATCCCATGTGCCCTGGAATCGGATATTATGGATTGTGAACACTGTTCTTATCCCTTGGAAGAATCTGTCGCCCTGGAATACCGTGTTTAGATAAACAGGAACCAGTGCGCTCTGCCAGTCATGACAATGGATTATATCCGGGCGGAAGCCGATAAGAGGTAGGGCAGAGAGAACCGCTTTGGAAAAATATGCGAACCGCTCCAAATCCTGGAACATGTCGTAGTAGGGGACCAGGCCGCCGAAATATTGTTCGTTATCGACGAAATAATATCTTATCCCATCTAACTCGAGTGTCTTTATTCCCACATAGATCCTGTTGTCCATCTGGAAATAATAGACGGTTTCCATCTTATTGCGCCATTCCTCCTTTATCGCATGGTAGTTCGGAATGATCACACGAATGTCGTACTCATTTTTATCGAAAGCCTTTGGCAGGCTTCCGCATACGTCTGCAAGTCCACCCGTCTTGACAAATGGAACGCATTCACTGGCAACATACAATATTCTCTTCATAAGATCAATTTCCCCCCTTTTCGCATATCTGGCATGGATGGAATCGGCTTACTCCCCCCACTTATAGCATAACCCAAGAAAGATAGTATTTCCACTTGAAAGTGTCCTTCGCCGTCCGTTTTTATGATTTTAAACCAGCAATATATGGATTAATATGTCCATATGGAGGTTTTTAGATGTTGATACGGTATTTGGCTCATAGCGGATTTATGCTGGAGGGATCTTATTGCAATCTGCTGTTTGATTTTGTGAACGGAAACCTTCCTGTCGAATCCACATCGAAACCTCTTTATGTCTTCGTGTCACACCGTCATGCGGATCATTTTTCCAAAAGGATATTCTCTTTGGGTGCTGAGAGGATATTTCTCGATCTTAAGGAAAATGAATACCATTCTTATCCGTTTTTTTCTTTTTGCACATATCCTTCGACGGATGAGGGGGTATGTTTTGCGGTGCGCTTTGAGGATAAGCTGATATATTATGCAGGAGATAACGGTGACTGGTATTGGGATGAGGAAGAGAAGTGGAGGGATCTCAAGCATGTTTCGATATTGCGGGAAATAGGGCATGTCGATATAGCGATTGCTCCTGCCGATCCACGTCTTCCCGATCCTTGCAGGACTTTTTCCGAGATTATTGATATTATGGATCCGGATCTCATCATACCGATGCACATGTGGGGCAAAGAGGCTGATGTGGTACCGCTTCTTAAAGAAAAATTTGGACAAAAGGTGGACTTTGGAAATGAAATACAGCTTTGATCACAACAATTTCAACGTAATCGATTTGGAACGCAGTCTTGCTTTCTATGAAGAGGCCCTGGGGTTATATGAGGTTTCCCGTAAATGTGCGTCCGATGGTTCATATATCATATGTTTCCTTTCTGATGGAAACGGTCATCACAAGCTTGAGCTGACCTGGCTGAGGGATTTCGAAAAGGATAGATACGATCTTGGAGATGAGGAATTTCATCTTGCCCTCCGCACCGATGACTATGAGGCATCCCTTGAAAAACATAGAAAGATGGGGTGCGTGGCTATGGAAAATGAAAAAATGGGCATTTATTTCATAACGGATCCCGATGGATATTGGATTGAGATCCTGCCACCGGTAAAGCATTGAGATTCCATCCTGCCTGATGGTTTTTTTTATTTAAAAGCCATTAGATTATTCCTTTCCTTAACTAAGAATTAAATATAGTAAGACTCCTTATTTTGAAAACGGATGATATTGTTTTTTGTACGCAGGATTATCGAATTTTTGTTGGATATGAATTCATTATTTTGCATCAATGTGTAGAACATCTTGCCAAGTTGGGGTAAAATACCTCTCAAGATTCAAAAATAGGAGGAATCTAGATGAAGAAAGCATTGGTTTTGCTCTGCATGCTTCTTGCTGCATCTTTTGTTTTTGCAGGTGGAAGCACTGAAACATCCGCAGCATCGACATCGGCAGCCCCTGCAACAGCAGCAGCTCCCGAAAAAAACAATTTCCATATTGGAATCGTAACAGGCACAGTCAGCCAGAGTGAGGACGACCTTCGCGGCGCTGAGGCTCTTATTGCCGAATATGGTGCTGTTGCTGATGGCGGTATGATTCAGCATCTCACATATCCTGACAACTTCATGGAAGAGCAGGAAACCACCATCTCCGTTATTGCCGGTCTTGCCGATGATCCTTTGATGAAGGCTGTAATCGTCAACCAGGCTGTTCCTGGAACGACTGAGGCTTTCAGAAGAATCAAGGAAATGAGACCTGACATCATCTGTATCGCAGGTGAAGCACATGAGGATCCGGGCGTAATCGCAAGTGTCGCAGACCTTGTGTGTAACAACGACTTCGTAAGCCGTGGATATCTCATCATCAAGACCGCTCATGATCTTGGTTGTGACACATTCGTGCATATTTCCTTCCCGCGTCACCTCTCAATGGAGACGATGAGCAGAAGAGCCGCTATCATGAAGGCCGCTTGTGATTCCTTTGGAATGACATTCGTCATGGAGACCGCTCCGGATCCGACAAGCGATGTTGGAATCGCAGGTGCTCAGCAGTATGTTCTTGAACAGACTCCGTCCTGGATTGAGAAGTATGGACAGAATACAGCATTCTTCTGTACTAACGATGCTCATACCGAGCCTCTTCTCCGCCAGCTCATGCAGTATGGTGGGTACTTCATCGAAGCGGACCTTCCGTCACCGCTTATGGGATATCCTGGAGCTCTTGGAATCGATCTCAGTGCAGAAGCTGGTGATTTCCCGGCAATTTTGAAGAAGGTTGAGGATTCCGTGGTTGCAAAGGGCGGTGCAGGCAGATTTGGAACTTGGGCTTACAGCTATGGCTATACCGTTTCTGCTGGACTTGGAACACATGCCATCAACGTCATCAACGGCGAGAGCGAGCTTCTTAACAGGGCAGATGTCATGAAGGCTTATAACAAGTATACCCCAGGTGCAAAGTGGGGTGCTGCAAACTACACCAACGTTGATACCGGAGTTGCTCTCAGAAACATGTTCCTCGTATACCAGGATACATATATCATGGGTAAGGGCTACATGGGAGTTACCGAGGTTGAGATTCCTGAGGAATATTACACCCTCAAGTAAGTCTTTAAGAAAGAATCTGATCAAAGGGGGAGGTATATGCCTCCCCTGTATTTGCTTATAAAACTTTATTAACGCAGGAAAAATAATGGAAAACAAAGGATTGCCACTTCTTGAAATGAAGGGCATCAGCAAGGACTTTTTCGGCAACCAGGTCCTCTCCGATATCAATTTCTCCCTTTATCCCGGGGAAATACTTGGGCTTGTAGGTGAAAATGGTGCGGGGAAATCCACGCTGATGAAAATATTGTTCGGTATGGAGGAGATCCATGCCACGGGCGGTTATGGAGGCGATATTCTCATAAACGGCGAAAAGGTCGTGTTCAAATCCTCCGAGGACGCCCTCAAGGCCGGTATAGGAATGGTTCATCAGGAATTCTCCCTGTTGCCGGAGTTTACAGTAGCGGAAAACATCCTTTTTAATCGCGAACCTGAGAAATACAGTGTTGTCAGCGAGCTTTTTGGAAAAAGACTTAATACAATCGACAGGAAGGAACTCCAAAAGAGGGCCCTTAAGGCAATTGAGAAGCTTGGGGTATCCCTTGACGAAACCAAATACATCAAGGATCTGCCTGTAGGACATAAGCAGTTTACTGAAATTGCCCGTGAGCTCAGCAAGGAAGATGATGGCAAGGCAGGGGAAAGCGGCATAAGGCTTCTTGTGCTTGATGAGCCCACTGCGGTTTTGTCCGAGCATGAGGCTGAAGCTTTGCTTAAGGCTATGAAGATGCTCAGCAAGGCCGGCATTGCAATAATCTTCATCTCGCATCGTTTGCATGAGATCATTGATGTTTGTGATTCTATCATGGTCATGAGGGACGGTTTGATCATCAAGCAGGTCGAAGCAAAGGATGCCGATGTTGCAAAGATCGCTTCCTGGATGGTTGGACGTACCGTTTCAACGGAAAGGATAGAAAGAGGAACAGATGTCCGTGAGGACAAGGATATACTTACAGTATCCCATCTGAAGGTCAACATGCCTGGCGAGATGGTCAAGGATGTGAGTTTTGCAGTCAAGAAGGGTGAGATTTTCGGTATCGGAGGTCTTGCCGGGCAGGGTAAGATCGGTATCCCAAATGGAATAATGGGACTGTATGGGGCGAAAGGGGATGTGAAGTTTGATGGCAAGCAGATCAAGCTCAACGCTCCCCGCGTGCCTTTGGATGCTTCCATGGCTTTCGTAAGTGAAGACAGAAGAGGCGTCGGACTCCTTTTGGATGAATCTCTTGAGTGGAATGTCGCTTTTTCGGCAATGCAGATCCAGAATAAGTTCCTTAAGAAGATCGGCTTCATAAAATTCCGTGATGGAGATGCCATCAAGAAGGTCACTGAAGAATATATTTCACAGCTAGAAATCAAATGTACCTCATCCAGACAGAAAGCCAAGGAGCTTTCGGGAGGTAATCAGCAGAAGGTGTGCTTGGCAAAGGCTTTTGCTCTTGAGCCCAAGCTGCTGTTTGTCAGCGAGCCGACCCGTGGTATCGATATCGGTGCAAAGGCCCTTGTTCTCAAGGCTCTTAGGAACTACAACGAAAAGTATGGCACTACGATCGTGATGGTTTCTTCCGAGCTTGAAGAGCTCAGAAGTGTATGTGACCGTATCGCCATCGTCCAGGATGGCATGATTAACGGTATTCTCGATGCCTCTTCAGCAAGCGAGGATTTCGGATTGCTGATGGTTGGAAATGTCAAACAGGGAGGCACAAAATGAATTTGAAAGAAAGATTGGATTCGTTTATCAAGGCCTTCGGATTGCCGAGGATCATCATCGGTCTCTTTTTGGTCTTTTTGTTCATAATCTCTCCGTTCGCAGGAATAAACATCCTGACGGGACTCACCGATACTTTCAACAGGTTTGGCATGAACGCGGTGTTGGTTTTGGCAATGGTGCCGATGATTCACTCCGGATGCGGACTCAACTTCGGCCTCCCTCTTGGAATCATTTCCGGTCTGCTTGGAGCCACTTTGAGCCTGGAGCTCAATTTCGCCGGTGCCGGTTCGTTCTTCATGGCGATCCTGCTTTGCACACCGTTTGCAATAATACTCGGCTGGGGCTATGGCGTGCTTCTTAACAAGGTAAAGGGTGGAGAGATGATGATCGCCACTTATGTGGGATTTTCTTCTGTTGCATTCATGTGCATCATGTGGCTTCTGCTCCCGTATGATAATCCTGCTATGGTATGGGGCTATGCGGGGCAGGGCCTGAGAACCACGATCTCGCTTGATGGATATTATTATCATGTGTTGCAGGATTTCCTTGCTATCCGGCTAGGACGCCTTGAAATACCTGTGGGCATGTTCCTGTTCTTCGCATTCCTTGCATTCCTTGTTTGGCTGTTCTTGAGGACAAAAACCGGAACTGCTATGACAGCGGTCGGATCAAATCCGGTTTTTGCAACCGCCAGCGGTGTTAATGTCGATAAGATGAGAATGCTTTCTGTGATCCTTTCCACTTGGCTTGGTGCTGTTGGAATCCTTGTATACGAGCAATCGTTCGGCTTCATCCAGCTTTATATGAGCCCCTTCAACATGGCCATGCCGGCGGTTTCTGCGATTTTGCTCGGCGGTGCTACGGTCAATAAGGCGTCGATTGCAAATGTAATAATCGGCACCTTCCTTTTTCAAGGCATCCTCACGATGACGCCAAGTGTCATGAACGGCCTTATCCAGACCGATGTGTCTGAAGTCATCAGGATCATCGTTTCGAACGGTATGATCCTTTATGCGCTCACAAGAAAGCAGGAGGTGGCAAGATGAAAAGTCTTAACGTAAGACCGAAAGAAATTGTGATGAACAATATGGTCACCATCCTTTTCGTGCTCATATGTGCTGTAAGTATTCCTTTTTCCGGTTATAGCGGAACATATATCCTTAACGAGGTTGTGACACGTCTGAGCAGGAACGCCTTCCTTGTCCTTTCCCTTCTTATCCCGATCATGGCGGGAATGGGATTGAATTTCGGAATGACACTCGGAGCGATGGCCGGACAGATAGGGCTCATATTCGTTTCAGACTGGAATGTCGTTGGAATACCGGGTATGGTGCTTGCTGCAATAATATCCACGCCCATTTCAATTGTTCTTGGATATCTTTGCGGATCCATCCTGAACAGGGCAAAAGGAAGGGAGATGGTCACATCCTACATAATCGGATTCTTCATGAACGGTGTGTATCAGCTGGTGGTGCTGTATCTGATGGGCTCCGTAATACCTATAATGAGCAGTGCATTAATACTTCCTAGAGGATATGGTGTAAGGAATACCGTGAACCTCATCGCAATGAGGAAAAGTCTAGACAACCTTCTCTCATTCTCCTTCTTCGGAGTTCCTGTCCCTGTTGCCACCTTCGTCATTGTGGCGCTCTTCTGCCTCTTCATCCTTTGGTTCAAGAAATCAAAGCTTGGACAGGACATGAGGGCTGTGGGACAGGATATGGATGTTGCCAGAGAATCAGGTGTGAAGGTGGAGAGGACAAGGGTCATATCAATCGTGCTTTCAACGGTTTTCGCCGGTTATGGCATGATCATATATCTTCAGAATATAGGAACCCTGAACACCTACAACAGCCATTCGCAGATAGGAATGTTCTCCATTGCGGCCTTGCTGGTTGGAGGAGCTTCCGTTGATAAGGCCAATATCCGCAACGTGTTTTTGGGCATAATCCTTTTCCATCTGATGTTCGCTATTGCGCCGATGGTCGGCCGTAACCTGATCGGACAGGCCCAGCTTGGTGAATACTTCAGGGTGTTTGTCAGCTACGGGGTCATCACCGTATCCCTGGTCCTTTACGAAGTCCGCAGAAGAAGGGCTGCAAGGCTTGCCCTGGAACAGGAGGCTTGAGAATGAAGATGACTATCAACAGATCTTTCTATATCAGGATTGCTGCAATTGTTGTGGTGATCCTGATCGGTGTATGGATGTTCTTCATAGGAAAGCAGCATACCATCCTCATTGATAATAACAAAACCGGTGACATAAAAGCGCTGGACGAGGTTTATGTCCAGATTGATAAGCAGCCGGAAATGGTTCTCTACAGCCGTATGAGGGATCAGTTTGTTGTTACGGGACAGTCTCATACGCTTAAGGTTACTTATGTGGATGAGAACTGGAACGAGGTCACGATAGAAAAGAAGCTTGATATCCCGCTCGACGAGAACATGATGCTTCTTTCCATTCCGTATCTTGTTTCAAACCAGAATTCTCCACAAGAGGAATGGCTTACTCATTTTGAGAGCCTTGCGGTCTCTGTGGATACCGGTGCCAGCGAAGAGGTTGTTACCGACGAAACAGCCGCATTTGCGGATTTTTGATTATTCCTGCGTTGCTCCTTTTTCCGTACTTCCTTTTTTTTGAAGCCGGAAAAGGGGCATCCAATTATAAGATCTCCGGAAACGGAGATTTTTTTATGTATTTTGAGAAATGTACTCTTTCGAAAATAAAAAGGAAAGAAAAAATAGATAAATTTTCGTTTTGAAAAGAAAAAACTTGCGTTATCGAAAATAGAAGCTTATAATTTTTCGTATGAAAATCATCGAAAGATTTGAAATGGGAAAGCAGGGAGATTTGGAAAGCAATGAAGATGCGATAGTCTTCACTGAGAATTTCGCTGCTGTTATCGATGGTTGTTCCTGCAGAAGCGGTATAACCTATGATGGTAAGACTCCGGGAAGGATAGCCTCTGAAATTGTTTCAAATGCAATAAAGGCTCTTAATCCGAATGCAACGGCAGCGGAGGCTGTATTATTTTTGGACAGGAATATAAACGAGTGGTATAGGAAAAAAGGCATATACGATTTTGTTAAGGATAATCCTCAGGCCAGATGCTCCTGCTATTATGCCATTTTTTCGAAAAAAAGGAGACAGGTGTGGGTGCTTGGAGATTGCCAGGCACTTGTTGCAGGCCATTTGATCACCTATTCGAAGCTAATAGATAAGCTGCATGAACAGTTCCGCAGTTTTATAATCAGGGCTAAACTGCTTCAAGGGGCTAAGGAATCGGAACTTTTGAAAAAACAGGCCGAATTGAGGGTTATAGCCAAGGCTATCAGCGATTATCAGCCTATATTCCAAAATACCTCCGATGAACTTTTTGGCTACAGCTGTTTGGATGGTTTTTTTCTTTCCGGGCCGATGTTGCAGGCTGAGGATGTCCCTTATGGTACAGATGAGGTTGTTTTGGCAACAGATGGCTATACAAAGGTTCTTCCTACATTGGATGAGACCGAGGATGTATTGGCAGGCATGCTCAGGCGTGATCCGCTTTGCTACAGGGAAAACATGTCTGTAAAGGGTGTGATGCCCAAAAGTGTTTCGTTCGATGACCGTAGTTATCTACGAATCAGAATAGATTAATACGTTTCAAGGAGGATGAAAATATGAAACGGATTAGATTATTGGTATTGGCACTTGTTCTGTTGTTTGCTGTATCAGGTGTTTTCGCAATGGGAGCCGAGGAGGCTTCTTATCCGGATCCCGAGAAGACGATCACAATTGTCTGTCCTCAGGCCGCCGGCGGTTCCACAGATCTTATTTTCCGCACATTGGCAGAGGAAATGAAGAATGCTTCCGGTGGACAGAATTTCATAGTGACGAATGTTACTGGAGCCGGCACAGCAACCGGAACCAACGAGGTTCTCAATGCAGAGGCTGATGGATATACCCTTCTTGCCGGAGGAACGCATACTATTGCCGCTACGATGCAGGGACTTACTCCTGGATATAATGAAATGGATTATGTAGTGGGACTAAATATGGACCCGTTCATCATCGCCGTAAGAAACGATAAGCCTTGGTATACATTTGATGACCTTGTGAATGCGGCTGCCGAGAATCCCGGAAAGATTTCCTTTGGAAATGCAGGAATGGGTGGTGCGACAGGTGTTGCATGCGTAGGTATCAACCTTGCTTTTGATAAGACATTCAACGTAACTCCTTTCAATGGCGGAGCCGACCTTATTGCAAGCGTTCTCGGCGGACACTGCGATGTTGGCGTATTCAGCCAGAGTGAAGTTGTTGCCAATATCGACAGCTTCAGACCTCTTGTGATTTTAGGCGATTCCCATAGCGTGATCGAGGCTCTCAAGGATGTTCCCACCCTCGCAGAGGCAGGTTATCCTGATATCCATGTGCCTGCAGGTTCTTACCGCTCCATCATGGTGAAAGCCGGAACTCCTGCTGAAGTGGAGCAGTGGATTGCTGATGTTGCTGAAAAAGCATTCAATTCCGATGCTTTCCAGGCTTTCATGACCGCTAATGGAATCATTCCTCAGTTCTCGAAGCTTGATGGAGCCAAGGCCGATCATGAAGAATTCATCGCTCAGTACGAACCGATTCTCAAGGAAGCTGGTCTTTATAACATGTGAGTTTGTCTGCCGGTCCTTATGGGCCGGCATATTTTGATTTTTTCAGAGGTAGGAAATGAAAAAGGTTAAACCGCTGCCTTTTGTCATGACAATCGTCTCCGGATTGTATTTCATTTATGTCGTATCAAATGGCAGCAGCAAGATGATAGGTGATGAAGTCGGAGGGGATCCGGGCGGAATGCTTCTTCCCCTTATCCTTTCGATCTTCATGTTTTTGGGATTTCTTTACATAACGATCAAGGAAAGGCCTGATGAAGGGGCTGTCACGAACCCTGTGACCAGAAGGCTTTTCATCATCACTTTGGTTACGGCCATACTTTATGTGGCTTTACAGAGCACACTTGGTTTCGTAATAACTTCACTGCTTTTGCTTTATGTCCTTACTTGTACATATCTGTCGGTGAACGGGGAAAAGACAGGTTGGAAAATATCCGTTTGCGGAGGTCTGGTGACCCTGGTCGGATCCATTCTCATTTATTCCGTTTTCAGGTATGTGACAAGGATGCTTCTGAGGTTGGGAAGAGCCGGAGCAATTCCTGCGATTTTAGGCAATTCGAATATGACAGCATTCATTTCCTGTCTGATTGTCACAGCTTTCCTTCTTCTGTTTGTTTTTGCCATCTATAAAAGGATAGCCAATCCAAAAATAAAGCGGGTTGCGGCCAGCGGAATCATATCCTATGCGGTCGTAATGTATTTGTACATAGTTTTCAAGCAGTTCTTCATGGTCACCCTGGCTCCCGGGTTGATCAATTGGTAGGAGGTTTCAGATGGATGCGTTTATGCAGGGCCTGTCTATGGTTCTGAATGTTTCAACTTTACTTTGGTGTTCTTTCGGCGCTATTCTTGGAATCATCCTCGGAGCTCTTCCTGGTCTTACGGCTACGATGGGCATCGCCCTTGTCATGCCGATCAGCTTCCAGCTTCCGGCGGCTACCGGAATAGGAATGCTTCTTGCAGTATATTGCGGCGCGGTCTGCGGAGCGAGTATTCCAGCAATTCTTTTGGGAATTCCTGGAAATCCCAATGCAATAGCAACCGTCGAAGACGGTCTTCTCATGACAAAAAAAGGATTGGCGGGCCAGGCCCTTGGTGGATCTGTTATCGCTTCCTTCATCGGTGGCATGGGTTCTCTGATATGTCTGATATTTTTCTCTCCGCTGATTGCAAAGCTGACGCTTGCCTTCGGTCCTGCGGAAAAAACTACATTGGCACTTGTCGGACTTGTCATCATAGCTTCCGTAAGTGGAAAAAATATCCTGAAAGGCCTTCTGATGGGTGCTTTCGGTATGGCATTGGCGTTTTTAGGCACCGATCCATTCAGCGGACAGCTTAGAATACCTTTCAGCAGCGTTCTTGCCCACACTCCGCTTTCTCGAGGCTTGGATCTGACAGCGACCTTGATCGGTCTTTATGGCGTCAGCCAGGTCTTTGCCGAGCTTGCGAATCTTTCGAAGCCACAGGCTCAGGTGATTTCAACTAAGATAGAAAAGATTTTCCCTCCGTTTAAGAAAATAAGGCAGATGTGGAAGATAATACTTTCTTCTCTTGGAATCGGAACAATAGTAGGAGCTATTCCTGGAACAGGTGCTTCCATTGCGGTTTTCATGTCCCGTAATGCCGCTGAGGGCATATGCGCTTCCAGCAAAGGAAAGCTCGAGCAGCCGGGAACGGGATGCCTGGAAGGCGTATTTGCTCCTGAGGTCGCCAACAATGCCGTTACAGGTGGAGCCCTGATACCAGCTCTCGCCCTCGGCATACCCGGTGATGCCGCAACTGCGGTTTTGATAGGAGCTTTGATGATAAAAGGCGTCACTCCCGGTTTCCAGCTGTTCCAGCAGAACATGCCACTGGTGTACGGAATCTTCATCACAATGTTCTTCGCTAATATTTTTATGGCTGTCTATCAGCTGGCAGGCGTAAGGGTGTATCCGAAAATACTGAAAATCTCTCAGAGAATCCTGCTTCCGGTCGTGCTCATGCTTTCATACATTGGATCCTATGCGGTTGCAGGACAGGCTATTACTTCGGGAATCTATTACATGGGCATCTCCCTTGTCATGGGTATAATCGGCTATTTCCTTAAAAAGGATGGATATCCGATTGCTCCAATCGTTCTTGGGCTTATCCTCGGCAGCATGTTTGAAGAGAACTTCAGAAGGGCTGTGAAGCTTGCAGGTGGAAATTACCTTACATTCTTCACAAAACCAATCTGCTGGATTTTCATTCTGATTGCAGTTGCAACCATCGTTGTTCCTGTCATAAGAAGAAGGAAAAAGGGGAACGTATGAGCGTAATGGATATCACCATCCTCGGAAGGAACGGAAGCCTGCAGGACGGATTATCAGGTAATACGTCACTTCTCTTAAGCTGCGAGGGCTCTTCGGTGCTTGTCGACTGTTCTTCGAATCTCCAGGAGGCTGTTGCAAAAGATGATTTTAAGGCTGTGGTGCTTACCCACAGCCATGTGGATCACCTTTATGGTTTTCCTTCCCTGATACATCAGCTTTGGTTGAAAGGCAGGAAGGATGCTTTGGATGTGTATGCAAAGCCGGAGACGCAAAAGGTGTTGTCTGCGCTTCTTGATGCCTTCCATCTTCGTGAAAAGAAGGGGATGTTTGATATCGCTTTGAAGTTTTCTCCGTCTTTTTCTACTTCGGGCCTTGAGGTGGAATTTTTCGGTACGGATCATGCTCCGGGAAGCATCGGCGTTGTGTTCAGTAAGGATGGGAAGAAGGTTGTGTATACTTCGGACACCCGACCGATTGCAAATCCGCAGCATATCCTTGTCGGGGCGGATCTTCTGATCACTGAAGCTTCCGGGCTGTCGGATGATATAGAAGTATTGGTAAAAAAAGGGCATCAGGGTGGGGCTGAGGCTGCAGAGCTGGCTATTAAAACAAAAGCTGGCCGGCTTCTCTTGGTCCATCTTCCCTGTAAAGAAAACATGAGAGATGCCATAGAAGCGCAGGCCCGCGGGGTATTTCCGCATGCTTCAGTGGCCATCCCTCTTGCGCATTATGAGGTATGATATGAAGGATTTGGATTTGGGCGCATTCAAGGCGTATGATATAAGGACTAAGATCGGGCGGTTGGACGAGGAACTGCAGGAAAGGCTGTTTCATGCTGTAAGCTGCTATATGAAAAATTCGCTTTGCGTGAACAGTGTTGTGATATGCAGGGATGCCCGTCTATATGTTCCGCAGCTTGCAGAGGGTCTTGCAAATACCTTGCTCTCCTATGGGATCGATGTGTATTTGAATCCTCAGCCGATTTCCACATGTCAATATTACCATACGATGATGAAGCACAGGCAGAGTGCCGGTGTTATGCTTACCGCAAGCCATAATCCCGGTGAATATGTTGGGATGAAGCTCATGGAGCCCGATCTTTTCCCCGTAGCTTTCGGCTGCGGACGCGACGGCGGCATTGCAAAAATCAAGCAATACTATGAGAAGGGGGAGCGCATGTCCTCATTTTCAAGGGGAAAGCTCCATATAATAAACGATTTGGATTCCTATATAGATTATTCGCTCAAGCTCGCAGGAATAAGGGAAGGGGATCTTAATGGGCAGAAAATACTTTTCGAGTTCCTTTCCGGATCGGCAGGTAATGAAGTTGCCCAGGCTTTCCAATATGCGGGTGCGGATATGGTATTCAGGAACATAGTCCCGAACGGATTTTTCCCTCAGGGAGATCCAAATCCGATCATAGAGAAAAGCATAGCCCCGGCCCGTAAGGCGATGAAAGAGGGTGATTTCGATTTCGGATTCTGTTTTGATGGTGATGGGGACCGGCTTGATCTGATGGATGCAGATGGGAACCAGATCGTACCGGGCTACAATATGTCCATCCTGATTCCTCAGATAAACAGCATTTTCAAGGATGCATTCCATCCTTTTGATCCGCAGTACTATGCGGATGTGAAGGCGATTCCCGCAGCCCTTGTGGATATGGCTTCAAAGGGTGTTGGTGTCCATATAATCAGAAACGGTCATTCGTTTATCAAGGCAAAGCTGAGAGAGAATTTTTCAAAGCAGTATCTGGCTGCAGAGGAAGAGTCGGCCCATTATTATATGAACTTCCCATATGATCCGGCAGATCCTTCAAAGGGGTGTGCGGCTGTGGAATCCACGCTGTTCTTCTCCCTTTTGACTGCGAAATGCCATATGCTTGATCCCGAGGCCTACAGACAGGCGCATGAGAAGGAAAAGAGCCTTTTCAGAGAGAGGGAATGGCCGCTTCATTGCGATGGACATCCTGAGATAATGCAGGGCCTTATGGATGAAGTTGAGAACACAATGAAGGCTGAAGGTGCGGAAATCATACGCGATATGGACGATGGATCCGATTTGGATGCTGTTCTTATGCGGTTCAATCTTCCTAAGGTATTTGATAAAAACACTTCTTTGGTGGATAATTGGATACAGGTGGCGGAGCGTATAAGCCGCAGTGAGGATGCCATGGTCCGTTGGGAGGTGGCGTCCAATACCCGTGAGGGATGCGAAAAGATGAACGGATTGATTAAGAAAATCACCGATAGGTATGTAGCTGACGGATACGCCCATTATTAGGAGATGTTTGTCAATGAATATCCGGGAACGAAGGGATGAAATAACAAAGCTTCTTGACGAGAAGGATTATATCACAGTTGAGGAGCTTGCTCTCGGACTGGGCGTTTCGCTGGTGACGATCCGTTCCGATCTCGCTTTTTTGGAGCAGAAAGGTGTTCTCAGACGGACACATGGCGGTGCGAAGCTGGCTGAGAAAAAATCGTTGTCAAGATTGATATCCAAGACGATTTTTGAATTCGAGAAGGAAAAAGAAGCAATATCCCGTCTCGCTTCGACTTTTGTCGAAGAGGGTAATACCGTCATAGTCGATACGGGAAGCACCATCTTTCATGTTGCCAAGCACCTCTCTGGAAAGGGGGTGACCATGGTGACCGGTTCGATTCTTGCAATTGAAAGCGTAATGAACGACGAGAGCATAGAGGTTCTGGTTCTCGGTGGCATGTTGCGCAGATATTCAAAAGGATCCATAGGGACTTTTGCCTGTAACGAGCTTGGACAGATCAATGCCGACATACTTTTCATGGGAGCTTCCGGATATACCGATTCCCATCTTTATTGCTCGAATGTCATTGAAGCGGAGACCAAGCGCGCGATGATAAGAAGTGCGGGAACGGTTTGTCTGCTTGCCGACTCTTCCAAAGCGGGTAAAAAGGCATTTGCAAGCATATGCTCCTGGTCTGATATCGATATATTCGTTTCTGATGGTATTTCGGATGAAATGAGAAAAGAGCTTGAGAGCAAAGGCGTCAAGGTTGTAATAACAGAATAATTGCAAGGTATTTTATTATGGAAGATTTTTTTGTGATTTCTGAGGTTGAATATATCCTCAGGTTCTTTTTAGCTGCTGTTTGCGGCAGCCTCATAGGTTTGGAACGTGAGCGGAGGGCAAAAACCGCAGGCATCAGGACCCATGTGTTGGTGGCGATATCTTCCGCATTGATGATGATCGTGTCCAAATACGGTTTTTTCGATGTGGTCGGCATGGATGGGATATCGCTTGATGCGTCAAGAATCGCCGCAGGCGTTGTCACTGCGATAGGTTTTCTTGGAGCCGGTGTGATTTTTGTCAGAAAAGAGAATACGATAGGAGTAACCACGGCCGCCGGACTTTGGGCTACCGTTGGAATGGGTATAACGATCGGAGCCGGGCTTTATGTCACCGGATGCGTATTCACGATCTTCATCCTGTTTTTCCAATGGCTTTTGCATACCAAACGGATACATCTCAATTTGCAGACGATCGGTACGGTATCGGTTGAGCTTGATAATACCGAAAGGACTACGTCCTCAATTTCAGAGGCCATAAGGAACGAGGGCTTATGCGTTAAAAGCATGTATATAGAGCAGGGGGACAACGGTAATTTTGTTCTGACCGCTAAAATCCTTTTCGGCAAAAACCTTTCCCTGAGCGATATGATGACGAAACTTGGCAAGATTGGAGAAATCCGTTCGATAGACGTCACATCCTTGGGCTGAGTCAATGCTGTCGGTTTCAATTCCCCCTTATGGGGGTTTTTTTCATAAATATTACCATGACATGTATTATTGAGCTTGAACGCCGGTAATGGTATTGTTTTATAGGAATATCCACAGGAGGGGCTTCATGAGACAGTGCATGGATGCGGAAAACCTTCATAGAAGGCTTAAGAAGATTATCGGGCAGGTACAGGCGATCGACCGCATGGTGGATGAGGATGTCCCGTGCGAGGATGTGCTTTTGCAGATAAATGCAGCCAAATCTGCCCTTCATAAGTGTGGGCAGATTGTCCTGGAGGGACATATCAAGCATTGTGTGCGCGATGGTATAGAGCATGGCGATGCAGAAAAGACCATAGAAAGTTTTACAAAAGCGGTAGAGCGTTTTGCGAATTTGGACTGATTTGAAAGATGTTTTGTTTTTATGGTTGAAACCCATACCCCCTATGGGTATAATAAGAGTGTCATATCGGGGGTTCTCTCATGCATGCGTTCATAAAAAGGCTTGAAGTCCTATTGGAAAAAGGTGGCATACGCAAGGATGCTGTTTTACTTGTTTTTTCCGCTGCCGCTCTTCTTTTTAGTATTTTGGGATGGTTTCCCCTCAGCTTCGATCCGGCTTGGATCGCCGTTATCCTATGTGGTATCCCGATAATCCTTGAAGCTGTGATCGGCCTGATCACCAGATTCGATATAAAAGCGGATGTATTGGTTTCCCTGGCTCTTATCGCTTCTCTTTTGATTGGAGAGACGTTCGCGGCAGGGGAGGTTGCTTTCATAATGCAGCTTGGAAGTCTTTTGGAGGACCTTACCGTTAAAAAGGCCAGGGCTGGGATTGAAAAGCTGGTCAAGCTTGATCCACAGACCGCCCGGATCATGGTGGATGGAAGAGAACGTATCATTTCGGCTGTCGATGTGAAGGTTGGAGATGTTGTAAGGGTCCTTGCAGGAGAAACGGTTCCTGTGGACGGAATTATAATCCATGGCAGCACATCGATAAATCAGGCTGTTATCACAGGGGAGTCCCTGCCTGTTGACAAAAGTGTGGGTGATGAGGTCTCAAGCGGCAGTGTAAACCAGTATGGGCCGTTTGACATGAAGGCTCTCAGGGTCGGTAATGACAGTTCAATACAGCGTATGATACGTCTTGTACAGTCTGCAGATGCGTCCAAAGCAAGAATAGTCGGCTTGGCCGACCGTTGGGCGACATGGGTGGTCATCATCGCATTGTCCGCAGCCGCCATTACCTGGATATTTACTAGAGAGATAATAAGATCTGTGACAATCCTTGTTGTATTTTGCCCGTGCGCGCTGGTTCTCGCCACACCTACGGCTATCATGGCGGCAATAGGAAATGCAACGAGGCATGGTTTTTTGGTCCGCCAAGGTGATGCGCTTGAGCGCCTTTCAGGGGTTAAACGGATCGCCTTTGACAAGACCGGTACTCTGACTTACGGATCTTTGGAGGTTTGTAAAGTTGTTTCTGCGGAAAAAGAAAGCGGGGAGGAGCTGTTTTTTCTGGCTGCTTCGGTTGAAGCTTTTTCCGAACATCCGATTGCAAAGGCTGTTGCAAAATCATATAAGGAAAGCTACAAGAAACCGCTTGCGGAAGCAGAGGATTTCAAGATGCTTTTAGGGCGTGGCGTTTGTGCCAGGGTTTGTGGCAGGACCGTTTTTGTAGGCAATGATATGCTGATGGATTCCTTTGGTATAACATTGCCAAAGGATATTGCAACGGAAGCTGAACGATGCATACTTGCCGGAGAGGCTGTGATCAATATCGCTTCAGATGGTGTATATTTGGGATTTTTGGCACTTTCCGATACTATCCGCCCAGAAAGCAAGAGCATGATCGACACCATTGTTTCTTTAGGCTTCGAGCCAGTGCTTCTTACGGGTGACAATGAAAAAGTTGCTGCCGATGTGGGCCGCCGTGTCGGAATAAGCAATATCATATCATCCTGTCTTCCCGAAGATAAGCTTGCATGGATAGATGAAAGTGGAAGGGACGGGCTTGGCATATGCATGATCGGCGACGGCATAAACGATGCTCCGGCACTTAAAGCCGCCGATGTGGGGATTGCCATGGGCGGCATAGGCAGCGACATAGCGGTGGAAGCCGCGGATATAGCTTTGGTGGATGACCAGATCGGGCAGCTTCCACATCTTCTGATGCTTTCAAGAAGGATGATGAAGACCATACGCCTTAATCTGACGTTCTCCATGGCCCTCAATTTCTTTGCGATAGTTTTGGCAATAACCGGGGTATTGGATCCTGTGATTGGAGCTTTGGTTCATAATGCGGGCTCTGTTTTCGTAATAGCCGATTCCGCTCTTTTGCTGACTTGGAATAAAAGATTATGACATATGTGCGTTTTACAAACAATCAACACATAATCTTCACCATTAAATTTTTATCAGGTGATAGCATTAAAACATAAATCAATAAGGGACATCCATTTCACCATACTACCCCATGAATAAAATTAGAGGATGTCCCTTATTTTTTTGTACTTGTTCCAGCGTCTGAATTATAAGAGTTGACAATATTAAACCCTTGACATTACCATTTACTCATGAATCACGATGAATCTGGTTTGGCTTCCCAGCTTTTGTTTTCAAAAGAAGCTGCTGAATATCTTGGCATAACTGTTCAGAGGCTTAACAAGCTGATACAGAACGGCAAGATCACACCTCTGAAAAAAAACTCTTCTGGAACGGTTTTCCATATTGATGAATTGAAACGGAGAAAAGAAGAATTGGCAATTTTTACGGAAGATGCGATTGATTATGTAAGCGAGGATAAAAAGATGTTTATAATCGATACTCCGACAAAACATGAAGCCCTTAATTTTGCTTCCCTCATGCATGCGCTTGGTATTGCAGAGAAGAAACTTGTTCCTGAGTTTGAGGAGTTTTCAAAAAAACACGATATATCAGATCCTATACCTTCCAATTTAGATGCATGGACATCTTTCTTTAATATTACCTATGAGAAGCTATCTTCTTCTTATTCTTATGCAAAAGTACAATTTGAGAAGCTGAAAGCGGATGATGAGATAATCAAGATCAACGGTTCGGATTATCCGAAGCTTTTGGCGGCAACAGAAGAGGCCCCAAGGTTCCTCTATCTCAGAGGCAACAAGTCGTTGCTTTATGATGGACGTACTGTTGCGCTTGTCGGCAGCAGGGAAGCTTCCCAAGAAGCAAAAGAAAACACTGAACGTGTTGCTTTGACCTTGGGAAAGAATGGGATAATCATCGTATCCGGACTAGCGAAAGGCATAGATGTTACAGCACATAGGACTGCATTGGATAATAATTTCAATACAATTGCGGTGATAGGAACGAATCTCAATCAGTATTATCCAAATGAAAATAAGGAAGTTCAGCTTGAAATCGAGAAAAAGGGGCTGGTTATTTCCCAATTTCCGCCTTCGATGAAAACCGAGAGATGGTTTTTCCCTTTAAGAAATGGAGTTATGAGCGGCATATCTCTAGCTACCGTGATCATGGAGGCGGGAGAGACATCAGGAGCCCTCAAGCAGGCGACATTCGCCCTGAAACAGGGCAGGGTGGTCCTTATTCCTCAGAATGTTGTGAATAAGCCGACATTGCTCTGGCCTAAAAAATATATCCAGAAGGGAGCTTATGCTGTTAGGACACCAAAGGAAATAATAGAAAAGCTCTCAGAGAAGAACGTATATAAAAAGATTGTGGAACCGGAGATCCCTGGTTTGTTGGAAGATCCTGGCATGGATGATATCGTTGTGGCTGAAAAGGAAGAATACTGTGGCAATGAATCCTGACCATATTGGAGTATTTGTTTTCTATCTCGATTCATTTTTCTCCAAAGGAAAAAATCTTTCTGAAATTAGCCTGATTTCTGAATTTGCAAAAAAATACAAGTGTTTTGTCATCACAAGGAAAAAGGAAATATATGAAGATCTATATGGATGCGGCAATGTTGAATTCATACCGTGGGAGTTCCAATATCCAAATGTTAAGCTTCATAAGACCGTATTGGAGAAAACCGGATTGCTATATAATTTGACTGCGTATGTCTCAGATGATTTTGAATTCTTGAAAAACACCCGGTCATATACTTGCTTTTCTGTTCATATAAAAGATACATGCTATTTGTCATATGAAAGAGAAGCCGGTTTCTGTTCAGATGTAATCTGCAGGTCTCTTTCGGAATTGAATAGGATTCTCGCCGACAAGGTTGCCCTTTTCATTGGGGAACAGTCTATTGAAACAAAAGATAATCCGAAAGGCAGAGTTATACAAAGCATATACTCCCATGATGGATATTCAGTCTCTGTTGTTGCTGCCGGAAGATACTATGGATCTAACCATTATATGCACATAATAGACGTATATTCGCGCTCTTTATACGTTAATAAGAAAGCAGCCAGCTATGTGGGAAGTTTGATTTTTTCTTTTCAAATCTTTTTACAGAGATGGTCAAAGACTTTATTGTAAAATCCGGATTTGAAATACATGGATTTACTAATGTTCCTGACAAGCCTGGTAAAAAAAATAAATTTGAGAGTATCACCCCATCTGTTTGCAACAGTCTCGAACTAAATGATTTGAGTATGAATTTCAAATGCATAAAAAAATATTCTGATAATAAATTCTATTCAGAAGAAGATCGCAGAAAGAATGTGAAGGGAGCTTATGCTTATGACGGAGATCTTTCTGGTCAAAACATCATTTTAATAGATGATATCATCACTACGGGTGCAACTCTGATGGAATGTGTGGATGTGCTTAAATCCAAGGGAGCTGAGGAAGTATTTATTTTTGAGTTGGGAATCAATCAGTTTTCCTGTAGTTATTGGAAAAATGATTCCTATATTTATGAGTTTGCAAATAATAATTATCTCAATTTCAATTCAAAGACAATGCTGCCTTTTTATGGAAAATGTAAAGAAGCATATGTTGCTGCTGTAAGTTCATTGTTTAGTCGTATGAATCGGGAAATACTTGATTTTGATGATGACGATTCCTTTTCTTTGGAAAGCTTTTGACCTGTTTTATAATAATCTGCTTATTGGTATCATTTCATCATGGGAAAAAGAGTTTTTGTCGGTGGTCTTCATCACGAGTCTGATACGTTCAATCCGATTACAACAAATATGGATGATATTCATGTATTGCGGGGTAAGGATCTTCTTTGCTCGAATAATGATGATTCCATCACCGGGATCATTAAGACATTTGAAAAAGCCGGTATCGAGGTTATTCCATCTCTTTTTGCCAGAGCGGTTCCAAATGGGGAATGGGACAAGCAATGCTATACCGTCTTGCGTGATGAGCTTGTTTCCGCTCTCGAGAAAAGTTTTCCCATCGACGCTGTCTGCCTGGCCCTTCATGGGTCGATGAGAGTGAAGGGGATAGGAAAAAGCGAAAGCGACCTTCTTTCAAGAATAAGATCGCTCTGTCCTGATATTCCAATAATCTGTTCGCTGGACATGCATGCGACGGTCACTGCAGGCATGCTGGAATATGCTGATGGTTTTATCGGATACAAATGCGCGCCCCACACGGACGAATACGAAACAGGATGCATCGCTGCTAAAATAACGCTGAGGGCAATGAACGGAGAAAAGCTCCATATGGCGGCGGTCCGCATCCCGATGCTCATTGCGGGCGAACAATCCGAGACCAATACGGAACCCATGAAAAGCCTTGTAAAAAAACTTAAGTGTCTGGAAATGGAGGAAAAGAGTGTTATCGCAGCCTCTTATTTTCTAGGATTTCCCTGGGCCGATTCCGGCGATAACGGGGTGACGGCTCTTGTTGTCGCATCCGGAAAGTCTCATGCTGAGGCTCTTGCCATTCGCTTGGCAGAAGACTTTTGGTCAAATAGGGACAATTTCAGGTTTTATAGTGAGACATACGAGCCTGCAGAATGCCTTGAAAAGGCTAAGGAGAGCATCAAATGTGGTGTGTATCCTGTTATCATCTCCGACAGCGGAGATAATCCTACGGCCGGCTCCAGCCAGGATGTCACGAATTTTCTGAAACTGATTTTGAAGGATAAAGAGCTATGCAGCCTCGATCCTCCGCTATGCTATCAGGCGATATACGATCCTCATGTGGTTCTTGAGGCGATTGAGAAAGGTGAGGGGAATATCTTGGATGTTTCGCTGGGTGCCGGTTTTGATAAGAAGACCAGCACTCCGATAAAAGCGAAGGCAAGAGTTATTTCCGTTAAAAGGGATTTGCCTGGATTTTCAGGTGTATCCCTGGCGCTTCTGGATATCGGAGGCATTGATGTGGTGGTAACCGACCGCCATGTCGGCTGCTACGATCCCAAGATGATGGAAGCCCTCGGGGTGGATCCTTCTTTTCTCAAGGTGTGCATTGTCAAACTCGGCTATCTTGAGCCGGAAATACGCGCCATAGCAAAAAGATCTTTGATGGCGCTTACCGATGGCAGCAGCAACGAGGTGTTTTCACGCCTGAGCTACAAAAACCTTCCACGGCCTATATTTCCCCTGGACGGAGATTGCACTTTCAAGCCGTCGATCCTATTTTCCCGTTGATTCATGAGAAATAGTTTACAGCTCCCTTGAAGAATTTTATTCCTGAAGAAGATGATACGTTCTTGTATAGCCCGTTTCTGCATCGCTCGATATGCCCCATGCGGCCGAATACTTTCCCGTCGGGGCTTGTGATGCCTTCAACCGCCATGACAGACCCGTTCACATTATAAAGTCCGTCCATGGTCGCATTTCCGTCCAAATCCACATATTGCGTCGCAATCTGATTATTTCTGATAAGCTCCTCAAGTAGGGCCGGGGTGGCAATGAACCTTCCTTCTCCGTGGCTTATAGGGACCATCTGCACTTCTCCAGGCTCATAGCAGCTGAGCCAGGGTGATATTGTTGAGGAGATACGCGTCGGCACCAGGCGCGACACATGGCGTGCTATCGTGTTGAACGTAAGGGTGGGACTGGAAGGTCCGGCATCCATGAATTCGCCGAAAGGCACAAGTCCGAGTTTTATGAGGGCCTGGAAGCCGTTGCATATCCCGCCTATGAGCCCGTCGCGATTTTTCAACAGATTATCGATCTCTTCCATGATATCCCCGTTTCTTAAAAAGGCCGTGATGAATTTTCCCGATCCGTCCGGTTCGTCCGCTCCTGAAAAGCCTCCGGGAATAAATAGTATGTTTGAAGAAGAGAGTTCCTTCCTAAATCCTTCAATGCTTTTTCTTAGGTTTTCGGAATCAAGGTTGTTGATCACATAAACCATAGGATCCGCGCCGGCATCCTTCCATGCACGCTTTGAATCGTACTCGCAGTTTGTACCGGGAAAGACTGGAATGAGAACCTTTGGTTTTGCCTTCTTTACTCTTGAGCTGGCCATTATTGCCGGTTTTATGGAAGTTATGGTTTTCACTCCGCCCTTATTCTCCGCTTTCAGAGGATAAATCCTTTCCAGTCCGCTTTCGTAATACGCAAGGAGATGCTCAAGAGGTTTTGAGTTGAATTTTTTCTCCTCTTTTGTTTTTGCAATAAGATTCAAGCCCAAAATAGGTTTGCTGCTTTCAACGATGAATGCCCATGCACTTGCTTCTTGATTCTCTTTTAAAGTATCCAGCCCGATCATGTTGCCGAACGAGAGTTTTAAGAGCGTGACATCGATATCCTTCTTATCAACGGTGGACGAGGAGATTACGCAGTCCTGGCTGATGATGCCTTCTGCCCTGTCGAGATAGGTGCACATTTCCTCTTCTGCTTTCTTGTCGATAAGATATATGAAGGAAGAGGTGCTCTTGAACTCCGGCGACTTTATGCTGCCGATATCCGCGGTGTTTATTGCAAAGGATACGAGGGTGTTCGGCACATTAAGCTCTTCGAAGCTGCCGGACATGCTGTCCTTTCCTCCGATTGCTGGGCACTTCGTATCAAGCTGCGCCTTGAGAGCGCCTAGAAGGGCGGCAAGCGGCGCACCCCACCTCCTTTCATCGTTTCCTGTTTTTGCAAAGAATTCCTGCAGGCTCAGATAGCAGCCCTTCCTGCTTCCACCGGCGGCGATTATCTTGCAGATGGAGTTTATCACCGCCTCATACGAGCCGGTAAAAGGATCGGCGTCGGTTTTGTATGGCTCAAAACCGTAAGAGAAGATCGATGCGGTGCTGCAGGAGCCTTCATCGGTGGGAATAAGAGCGCACATGGCGCCTGATGGTGTTTTCTGGTGGATGCCTCCGAAAGGCATCAGCACAGTTGCAGCTCCGATTGTGGAGTCGAAGCGTTCGGAAAGCCCCTGCCGGGATGTGAAGGCAAGGCTTGATAGCTTTTCTTCCAAGCTCATCTTCTCCACTTTCATTTCCTTTTTCTTTCCAATAAGCGCCTTTGCCTTCCTAGAAGCTCCGTTTGTATTCAAAAACTCTCTGGATAGGGAGACTATGGTCTTGCCCATCCAATTCATCTTGAGCACCGGATCTTCGGTGACCTTGGCAACCTTGGTCGCTTCGAGGTTCTCAGTCTCAGCAAGCTTCAAGAATTCCTGCTCGTTTTTTTCATCAATGACTATGGCCATCCTCTCCTGGCTTTCAGAGATTGCGATTTCCGTTCCATCCAGTCCCTGGTATTTCTTGGGTATGAGATCCAGGTCGATCTCAAGCCCGTCTGCAAGCTCCCCGATCGCAACTGCAACTCCTCCTGCTCCGAAGTCGTTGCACCTTTTGATCATGCGGGCAGCTTCAGGATTTCTGAAAAGCCTCTGGAGCTTTCTTTCCTCTGTTGCGTTTCCTTTCTGCACTTCTGCAGAACAGGTTTCTATTGAGCTTTTCTTATGGCTTTTTGAGGATCCCGTAGCCCCTCCGATGCCATCTCTTCCGGTCCTTCCTCCTAGAAGTATCACAAGGTCTCCAGGAATAGGGGATCTGCGTACGACGTTTTCCTTCTTCACAGCAGCTACAACCGCTCCGAGCTCCATATGCTTTGCAACATATCCTGGATGATATATTTCATCCACAAGCCCGGTAGCAAGTCCGATCTGGTTGCCGTAGCTCGAATTTCCTTGTGCGGATGTTATGCCTATCTTCTTCTGGGGCAGTTTGCCTTCCAGTGTCTTTTCAAATGGCATCGTGACATCGCCGGAGCCTGTTATTCTCATTGCCTGATAAACATAGGCCCTCCCTGAAAGTGGATCCCTGATCGCACCTCCGATGCATGTGGCGGCTCCACCGAAGGGCTCTATCTCGGTCGGATGGTTGTGCGTCTCGTTCTTGAACATCAGAAGGTAGGGGACGGACTTACCGTCGATTTTTGCATCTATGTTGATGGAGCATGCGTTTATCTCCTCCGACTGGTCGATTTTATCAGCCAGGCCAATGCTCTTGAGATATTTGGCCCCGATGGTTGCGATATCCATGAGGCATACCGGCTTCTTTATCCCGAGCTCCTTTCTCATCAAAAGGTATCTGGCGAACATCTCATCAGCTTCCTCATCCTCTGATACGACACTTTCAAGCTCGGTAAGGAATGTTGTGTGCCTGCAATGGTCCGACCAGTAGGTGTCGCATACCCTGAGCTCTGTGATTGTCGGATTTCTTCCTATGCTCTTGAAATGCTCTTGGAAAACCTTGAGGTCTTCCGCATCCATTGCAAGGGCGTATTTTTCAAGGACGGTTCTGAGATCTTCTTCATCAAGCAAAAGGAAGCCTTCGAGCGTCTCTACCATCTTCGGGGCCTCGTAGCTGGTTTCGAGCGTATCGAGTTCTCCAAGTCCTGTCTCCTTTGCCTCGACAGGGTTTATCAGGTATTTCTTGATTCTCATCAGGCTCTCTTCATCAATACCTGAGACAAGGTATACCTTTCCGCTTTTTACGCTGCATGAGGTTTCAGGACTTATGAAGCTTATGCATTCCTTGGCGCTTTCCGCCCTCTGATCGAACTGCCCGGGAAGGTATGAGACACAAAATACATGATCGGCAATTGGAAGTTCTGTAAGAACATCGTCAACCTGCGGTTCGGAAAAAACCTGCTTTACCGCTTTTTCCAATAAACCTGCATCAATGCCTTCGACATCGTATCTGTTTATTATTCTCAGCTCTTTAAGACCGATTCCGAGCGATTGGCGGATATCTTTTTCAAGCGCTTTTGCCTCCTCTCTGAATCCGGGCTTTTTTTCTACGTAAATCCTATGGACCATCTATGCCTCCAGAGCTTTTTTGCCTATATCCTTTCTCATCGTCTTTCCTTCGAAAAAAATCATTTCTGAAGCCTTGTAAGCTTTCTCAACAGCCTCTTTGAGATCCTTTCCAGTTGCAGTTACATTAACCACTCTTCCTGAAGATGTGAAAAGCCTGCCATCCTTTTCCTCTGCCCCGGCAATGAATACCTCAGCATCGAGATTTTCGGGTATGGTTATCTCCTTTCCCTTCTCATAGCTTCCGGGGTAGCCGGAAGATGCAAGCACCACCGAGCAGGATGAGCCTTCGCTCCACTTTATTTCTGTTTTATCGAGATATCCGTATGTGCAGGCTTTCATGATTTCAAACAGATCGCTTTTTAAAAGAGGAAGCACCGTCTGTGCCTCGGGATCTCCGAAACGGGAATTGTATTCGATCACCTTGACGCCGTCCTTTGTGACCATGAGCCCGAAGTATAGGCATCCTGAAAAAGGACATCCCTCATCCTCAAGCGCTTTGATTGTCGGCAGGATTATCTTATCCATGGCCTCTTTCTCAATATCCTTGGTGTAGCAGGGGTTTGGCGCTATGCAACCCATGCCGCCCGTATTGGGTCCTTTATCTCCGTCATATGCTCTTTTATGATCCATGCTGGAGATCATAGGCTTTATAGTCTTTCCATCGGTGAATGCAAGCACCGTCACTTCCGGCCCTTCCAAAAACTCCTCGATCACCACCCTGCACCCGCTTTGTCCGAATTTCTTGTCGAGCATCATCTCTTTAAGGGCATTTTTCGCTTCCTCGATCGTTTCGGCAATCACGACGCCTTTGCCGAGGGCAAGCCCGTCGGCCTTGATGACAACAGGAAATGTGCTACACTTCACATAGTTTAGAGCCTCCTCATAAGAGGAGAACACTTCATATTCAGCAGTCGGAATCGAATATTTCTTCATCAATTCCTTTGCAAAGGCTTTGCTCGATTCAATTCTCGCCGCAGCTTGCTTGGGCCCAAAGCAGGGGATGGAAAGAGCATCCACCATGCCGATTGCAAGTGGATCGTCCGGGGTGACCACGCAGTAGTCTATAGCATAATCTTCGACAGCCTTTTTCACACATCCGATATCCGTGACCGAGCCCGGGATGCATGTGGCGTATTTTTTTATGCCTCCGTTTCCAGGCAGCACATACAGCTTGTCGATTTCAGGGCTTTTTGAAAGACGGCTTGAAATCGCACATTCCCTTCCGCCAGAGCCGAGTATGAGAACGTTCATGGCTCCTCCTTAGTGGTGGAACAGGCGGACGCCTGAAAAACTCATCACGATATCATGACTGTCTGCCGCCTCGATTACAAGATCGTCCCTGAGGGAGCCTCCCGGCTCGCTTATGAATGAGACTCCGGATCTGAAAGCCCTTTCAATATTGTCGCTGAATGGGAAGAACGCATCGGATGCCAAAGAGATGCCTTTGATGCTCTCAAGGTATTTTTTCTTTTCTTCCTTAGTAAAGGGCTCGGGGCGTGATGAGAAATAATCCTGCCAGTTTTCAAGCACATCTATTTCAGGGTCTTCCGAAAGGTATTGCTCTATGCAGTTGTCCTTATCGTTTCTTGAAAGCTTTTCCTTAAACGGCAGATCCAGAACCTTATCGCTTTGGCGCAGGTTCCAAAGATCGGCTTTCCCTCCCGCAAGACGGGTGCAGTGGATTCTCGACTGCTGTCCTGCCCCGACTCCTATTGTCTGCCCACGGTAGGAATAGCATACTGAATTGGATTGGGTATACTTTAATGCTACAAGCGCTACAATGAGGTCCCTTTTCGCATCCTCTGTCAGATTCTTATTCTTTGTGACAATGTTTTTAAAGGTTTTATCCGAAGGGATGAAATCGTTGTGGTCCTGGTGGAAGGAGATGCCGTATACGGTTTTGATCTCCTCTTTTTCAGGCCTGTATGCAGGATCGATTTTTATCACGCAGTAGGACCCGTTTCTCTTCTTCTTTAGTATCTCGAGCGCCTCTTCATCGTATCCGGGAGCAATCACTCCGTCAGATACCTCCTTTGAGATTATCTTGGCAGTCGCTCTGTCACAAGGATCCGAAAGTGCGATGAAATCTCCGAACGATGACATCCTGTCCGCGCCCCGGGCCCTTATGTAGGCGGTGGCAAGATCGGAGAGCTCTGTCTTGTCGGTGACGAAGTACATTTTCTTTTCTTTCTCGCATAGTGGTACGGCGATTGCCGCTCCTGCAGGAGAGACATGTTTGAAGGATGTGGCGGCGGCAGATCCGGTAGCCTCCTTTAGCTCCCTGACAAGCTGGTAACCGTTCAAGGCATCGAGGAAGTTTATATATCCCGCTTTTCCGTTTAGTATGCTCACTGGAAGCTTGTCCGGTCTCGAAATTGAAGCCTGTTTCTGGTTCGGGTTGCAGCCGTATTTCAGATTAAGGATGTCCATCATTCCTCCTCCTTGTATTTGTTCACGATGATCTCGTCGTCTCCGACCTTTACATAAAGGGATATCTTATTTTCCTCGTTAAGCGACGTCCATAGAAGATTCTTGAGGCTTTCTGCATCATCCGGTATTTCAAACATCAAAGGGTTCCCTTCAAACGGCGGAAGCGGTGATGCATTCTCCTTATAGGTGTGGATTGCATGTGCGTATCCCGATATTGCGGGGTAGGTATATGCAAGGCGCACGTCTTTTCCTTCTTCCTTTTTAAGTATGAAAAGCGTATAGCTCATCTTTTCATTGTCATAAACCACTCCGATGCGCGGTGTGAAGTTCGGGCTGTCGGGTTCCGCCTCTCTTATTGCCAGAGCCTCTTCAAGGCTTTTATCTTCTTTTATCGCTTGTTCTACAGTTTCCGTATGATCACCGTTTGTAAGTATCGTAAAATGTCCCTCTTCGAGTTTTGCCTTGTAGATTATCAGCGACGGATCTTCAAGCTTGCTCTCGTCTGCGGCCTTGGTTTCAAGAACCCCGTCTTCAAGTGTGAATATGCGGTTTCTGCTGTTGCCGCTTCTGCCCATTATCGCATATGCGAGCACAGCCTTATGGTCTCTTGTGCACCCTGCGAGGATGAACCTGCCGGGGTAGGTGTTGTTCCTTAAATATTCTTTCAAATCAAGCATCATGCTTCTCCTTGTCGATTATTTCGGCCATCATTTCCAGAGCTTTTGGAAGAAGAACCCATTCGGCTTCCTCCATGACCCTTTTTTGCAGCATCTCGGCATCATCGCCGTCCTTTACATAAACTGCTTTCTGAAGCAGTATCCGTCCCCCATCGGGGATGCTGTTGACAAGGTGCACCGTGGCACCGGTGACCTTGACCCCTTTTTCAAGAGCAGCCTCGTGCACCTTCAGCCCGTAGTATCCCTTGCCACAGAAGGATGGAATCAGGGAGGGGTGTACGTTTATTATTCTGTCCGGATACGCGTTTATCACATCTTCTGACAAGATTGAAAGAAAGCCTGCGAGCACCACAAGCTCGATTTTCTCTTCCTTTAGAATCTTCAGAAGCTCTTTCTCGAAGGCTTTTCCTCCAAGCTTCCTGCGGTTTATCAGGACAGTTTTCCTTCCATGGTCTTTTGCACGTATCAGGGCGTATGCGCCTTCACGGTCTGAAACGACAAGCCTGACTGACGCATTCTTGATATCACCATTTTCTTCCGCCCTTAAAACAGCTTCAAGGTTGGTACCTCCTCCTGATACGAGGACTGCGACATTCACCATAGTATCACACCCTCGTTTGATTCGACGACCTCTCCAAGCTTGTACGCACCTTCTTTTTCAAGCAACTTAAGCGTTTTGTTCTCATCCTCTTTTTTTACTGTAAGCACCATTCCGATTCCCATGTTGAATGTATTGAACATGTCGTGTTCCGTTATCCCGCCTTCTTTCATGATATGCTTGAAGATTGGAAGGATTCTTACAGAAGCCTTTTCTATTTTGGCGCTGAGCCCATTGGGCAGGGCGCGCGGGATATTTTCATAAAAGCCGCCGCCTGTGATATGTGCGATGCTCTTGATTTTTACGCCTTCTAATGCTTTAAGAACAGGGCGTACATAGATTCTGGTGGGTGCAAGAAGCAGTTCTCCAAGCGTCTTTTCTTCTCCAGGGACAGGGGATGAGAGCACGTTGGGATTGTTGTCTATATCAAATATCTTCCTTATGAGGGAAAAGCCGTTCGAGTGGACGCCGCTTGAAGGAAGGGCGATAAGAATATCCCCATCTTCAACCTTGCTCTTATCGAGCATCTTTTCCTTTTCAACTATTCCTGTGGAAAAACCTGCAAGGTCGTATTCTTCCTCCTTATAAAAGCCAGGCATCTCCGCTGTCTCGCCGCCTACGAGCGCGCATCCTGCCTCGACGCAGCCGTCGGCGACCCCTTTGACTATCGATGCAATCTTTTCCGGCCTGTTCTTGCCGCAAGCGATGTAATCAAGAAAGAGCAGGGGTTTTGCCCCTGTGCAGATTATGTCGTTGACGCACATTGCCACACAATCGATCCCGACCGTGTCGTGTTTGTCCATAAGAAAGGCAAGCTTGAGCTTTGTCCCGACTCCGTCAGTGCCGCTTACAAGAATGTTCCCGCTTTCGCCGGAGATGTCGGTGCAACCTCCGAAGCCTCCGATGTCGTCGCATGAGTTCTTTGTTCTTGTGCGTGCGACATGTTTCTTCATAAGCTCCACAGCCTTGTATCCTGCTGTGATGTCAACACCGCTTTCCTTATAGCTTTCAGAGAAACTGCTGGTCATTATCCTTCTCCTTGATGGGGTTCTGATATTTGTCTTTAACATGTCCGTTCTCGGGTTTGCATGGATATAGCGATGAGAAACAGGCCGTGCAAAAGCCTAATGAAGGGTTCTGCGTTAGTTTTACGACGTTGTCCACAGACAAGAATCCAAGCGAATCCACATCCAATATCTTCTTCATCTCCTCGTCGGTATGCTTGTATGCAAAAAGGTTCTCTGACGAGTCGATATCGGTTCCGAAATAGCAGGGATAGAGGAACTTCGGAGCTGCTGAGCGGAAATGGACCTCTTTTGCTCCTGCATCCCTCAAAAGCTTTACAATCCTCATGCTTGTCGTGCCTCGTACGATCGAATCGTCTATAAGTATGACTCTTTTGCCTTTGATGGTGGATGATACCGGATTGAGTTTTATCCTAACTCCGGTTTCCCTCATCGTCTGCTCCGGCTGTATGAATGTCCTTCCAATATATTTGTTCTTGATCAGTCCGACTCCGTAGGGGATGCCGGACTGTTTTGCATATCCGAGCGCCGCATCGATTCCAGAGTCGGGCACTCCGATTACGACATCGGCCTGTGCCGGATGCTCAAGTGCCAAAAACACACCCGCCCTCTGGCGGGCAATCTGCACGCTTTCTCCTTCTATAATCGAATCTGGGCGGGCGAAATATATGAATTCGAATACGCAGAGGCTTCGTTTTTCCTTGCCGCAATGGCTCCTGTCGCTTGATATCTTTCCATCCTTGATGGTGATTATCTCCCCAGGTTCTATATCGCGTATGAATTTGGCGCCGATCGAATCGAATGCGCAGGTTTCGCTGCTGATTACATACCCGTCATTGAAAGACGCAAGCGAGAGAGGGCGGAAGCCCCATGGATCGCGTGCCGCAATAAGCTTTTGCGGGGACATTATCAGCAATGAAAAAGCTCCCTTGATCTCGTCCATCGTCTTTGAGACTGCGGATTCCAGGGAGCTTTCCTTCAGGCGGTGCTTCGTAACCGTGTATGCGATCACTTCCGTGTCGCTTGTGGTGTGGAAGATGGAGCCGTTCATCTCCAGGCTTCTTCTGAGCACCGCATCGTTCGTGAGGTTGCCGTTGTGCGCAATCGCCATCCTTCCTTTGAGGTGGTTGATCACCAAGGGCTGGACATTGGTGCGCGGATCCTTTCCTGTGGTGCTGTATCTGACATGCCCGATGGCCATCTTGCCATGCGGTAGGGAAGAAAGTGTATGTGCGGAAAACACATCGTTCACAAGTCCCACGTCCTTGTGACAGGAAATCACGCCGTCGTCGCATACTGCGATTCCAGCCCCCTCCTGACCCCTGTGCTGAAGGGCATAGAGTCCGTAATATGCAAGATGAGCCACATCGCATTTGTTGTTGAGTGCGACGCCGAATACGCCGCATTCTTCGTGGAGACTTCCTGTCATCTCTCTTCTCCGAACACCCTCTTGAGCATTTCCTTGTAAGCACCCTCGACATCCCCGAGGTTCCTTCTGAAGCGGTCCTTGTCGAGTTTTTCGTGGGTTTTCGAGTCCCAGAAACGACAGGTATCCGGGCTGATCTCATCGGCGAGCACTATTGTCCCATCAGCTGTCTTTCCGAATTCGAGCTTGAAGTCGATCAAATCGATTCCTATGCCTTTGAAGAAATTCATTAGGTATGTATTGATTCTGAGTGCATAGTCCTTGATAGCATCAAGCTCTTCCTCTGTCGCCCATCCCATTGCAAGGATATGATAATCGTTGACCATCGGATCGCCGAGCTCGTCATCCTTGTAGCAGAATTCAAGCACAGGACATCCCAATTCTGTTCCTTCCGGTTCTCCAAGCCTTTTTGAAAGGGATCCTGCAATCACGTTGCGCACAATCACCTCAAGCGGAATTATCTTAACTTTTTTCACTTCCGTATCGGTTTCTGAAAGCTCGTTTATGTAGTGGGTTGGAATACCCGCTTCCGCTTCAAGCTTCTTCATCAGGTAGTTTGTGAGCTTGTTGTTTATCGCACCCTTTCCTCTGATGGTGCCTTTTTTCAGGCCGTTGAAAGCAGTCGCATCATCCTTGTAGGAAACTATGCAGACTTCCGGATCCTCCGTGGCATAAACCTTTTTGGCCTTGCCCTCGTAAAGCTGTGCGCCTTTGGTCATTTGTTGTATTTCTCCTCGATGGCCTTATTAGACTCCAATACATTTTTTGTCATGTCGGACCTTAATGTTTTAAGTTTTTCCTTTAATCCTGGCTCGGACAGCGAGAGGATCTGGGCTGCAAAAATAGCTGCGTTCTTTCCTCCGTTTATAGCCATTGTGGCAACAGGGATCCCCGGTGGCATCTGGACTGTGGACAAAAGCGCGTCCATTCCTCCCAGGTCGCTTCCTTGAGCCGGAATACCAATTACTGGAACCGAGGTATGTGATGCGAGCACCCCCGCAAGATGTGCGGCCTTTCCTGCAACCGCTATTATGGCTGCAATACCGTTATCGTCCGCTTTGCTTGCAAAGCCCATGGCCTCGGAAGGTGTTCTGTGCGCACTGAATACATGCACTTCATATGGTACGTTCAAGGATTCGAGCTGCTCGATGGCTTTCTCTGCTATGGGAAGATCTGATGCGCTTCCCATTATTACGGCAACCTTTTTCATTGATACTCCTTGTTGTGTTGCAAGAAAAAATAATAAATACAACATAGCGGAAAGAAGATTATTGTTCAACATGGTTTTATGTTGCATCTTGTAGTTTTTTATTTGATTATGTTGCATTCATGTTGCTTTAATCCAAGTAATCCCTTATGCGGTAAGATAATCCTGACAATCAGGGAGTATGAAAAAATATTTTTTCCGGAATTTCATTATATGCATGCTTTTACATGATAAAATGGAGTAGTGGAGGTTGATATGAAAAAGGGTATGGTGTTCTTGTTGGTTGTAGTTGTTTTCCTTTGCCCGGTATCGGCCGCAACACATAAGACCAGTGAGAATAAGACTTATATTGGAGTCGCAACAGGCTACAGCGGTATTCATGAATCAATTTTTTCCGCAGTAGGCAAAGCCCTTGCGGCCGCATTTGGTGCTGCGTTTACCTTTGGACAAGCTATTCCTGATGTCGATGTCATAAATGAGAACACGATGCCGATAGGTGTCGATGTCTATTTGGAAATAACCGACAGCTTTTCTCTGAGCACTACAGCAGGCTGCGCCATCGCTTTTGCCGAGGATACCGCCGCTCCCGCTCCGTTTATGGATACTATGTTCTATTGGCGGCTCAACGGAGGAGAAAAGGGTGATTTCCTTCTTGGAGGAGGAATCGGAAGCATGGGGATTTTCAAACCAAGCGGGCTTTTCGGCGAGCTTTCCCTCCTCGGAGGCATGAGGTACCAGCTGGATGTTGCAGAACATTTCGGTTGGTATATCGATCTTTTGATGGGATGGAACGCCTTTTCTTATACGGATGACAGTTTCGCTTTCAACAGCGGCGAAGGATTGTCGTTCATGCATACCATCAGAACCGGGGTATCGTATTCATTCTGAAATACATTATCCGTTGATTAAAAAAGAGGAAGGTCGCGCCTTCCTCCTTTTTTCAGATGTCTATCCCAAGAAATTGTTTCACCAGTATTCCGATCACGAACGAGATTGCCGCAACCGATAGGGATATACCCGCCATCTCAAAGAATCTTTTCTTGAACGACAGCTCCTTTGCAACCGAAATATAGTAGCTGAAGCCGGCTATTATTATGACGACAACAGATAGCATTATGATCAGGGCAAGAAGGAATGAATGAGAGGGGAGAAGCAGGTATGGAAGCACCATGGCTGCAACAGTGAACAGGTATGCTATCCCTGTATAGGTTGCACTCTTTTTCGCGTTCTCATCCCCGTCGCTTTTTGCGGAAAGGTATTCGGATGAAGCCATCGAGAGTGTCGCCGATATTCCCGTGATAAGCCCTGATAGTGCAATAAGCCTTGTGTTTTGCAGAGCAAATGTGAGTCCTGCCAAGGTTCCTGAAAGCTCGACAAGGGCATCCGACAGTCCCAGCACCATGGATCCTACATACTGGAGCCTTTCCTCATCAAGCATTGCTAGAAGCTGGTTTTCATGCCTCTCCTCATCCTCGCTGATGGCTTTGGCCTCGGGTACTTCGGAGGAAAGGAAATCATAGTTCTTTGTAGCCTTGTCCTCTCCGCTCTCCATTTTCTTGAGGGCGAATGTGAATCCTAAAAGGCGCGCGAGAAAAGTCCATCTTCTTACTTTTCTCATGTTTGGTTTGATGGTTTTTCCTGTATATTTTGACCAGATGACTGCATGCTTTTCCTCTTCTGACGCGATGTTTTCAAGAACCTTCTTATTATGTTCGTCTTTGACAAAACGGGCTATACGCCTATAAATCTCCGCTTCCGTCACTTCATTTTTTTGTAGAGCTGTAAGTATTTTGATTGTCTTTTCAGAAATAGTGTTGTTTTCCATATATTACCCTCGTTTGGCGATTTTATACTTAAAAGTGATAAGGTTCAACAGTAGTAGAAACTGAGGATTGTAATATATCTATGTTTCTTCTTTGTTCAAACTAATTTATTACTCAACCTTTTTCATAATTTGTTGATATAAAACTTGTTATCCGTATCATTTTATTATAGGGAGTCCAGTTAAATAAATTGAAGATGAAAAGAGTTAAAGTTATATTTTGGTTATTCAGACAAATGCTTTTGTGTTGAACATGCTTATTCAGAGGATGTGGAGAATGCAGTTATGGGAAAAAGAGATTTTAATAAATGGATGGAAGGTTTTAGGGATAGTATAGCTGATTACGGATATTATATCTGTTTTGAAAAGGTATATGACAATATTGAAAAAGTTAAAATTGAATTGAATATTTTGAATTCTCTTGTAGGTTCAAAAAATGTTAAGACTGATTTTATTTCATTAATAAAAAAATATCCCGAAGTTATAAAATGCATTCCTTTATTATTGGCTGTAAGGATGGATGAAATATATTGTCAGGATGATAATGGTGGATATTTATATCGGTTTGACAAAGTTAGCTTTCTATCCCAAAATCTCGCGCAAGCTGTAGCATGAACACCCTTCAATTCTCATAATTCTTTGTAATTAAATTGATTGGAGGGTTTACTTGTACTTGTTTCAGTGC